>NZ_AP024745.1:7722500-8360833 GCF_019704555.1 Actinoplanes sp. L3-i22 | reverse complement strand
TCCCGCAGCCGCACCGGGGTGACCAGGAACTCCGGCCCCTTGCGCAGGTCCTTGAGACTTCGCCGGGCCGGTTTCATCCGGAACAGCGAGGCCAGCAGCTGGGCGATGCCGGCGGTCAGGAACACCGCGATCGCCAGCGGCCGCCCGACCCGCACCTCCCGCGTGTACGAGGCCTGGTAGCCGATGAACCGGCCGGTGATGATCGGGCTGACGTGCCGGAGGATCCGCTCGCGCTGCAGCTCGGTGTCGTCCATGGGGGGTCACCTCCTGGATGTTCCTCAATGTTACGGAGTGGGCTCGGATGCGCACCGTGAGTGAATGGTGAAAACCTGATCTTCCTCTCCCTACCAACCGGCGGCCCTCGTCGCGCCGGTTCCCGCCCAATTCCCCGCGGCAACCCACCGATCTGCGGAAACTCGCCCATTCGAGCGACCCGACAGGGTGAACTGGACGACGGGTCGCGCGAAAAATGCGCACGGGGGGCGGGGACCAGTGGCACCGACGAATTACGTCAATCCGGACAGCGTCCTCGCGCGGACCGCGCGCGAGATGATGGACGCGCACACCGTCGGCCAGGGCGTCACCCGCTGCCCCGCCTGCGGCGAGACACCACCGTGCCGGGCGTCCCAGGCCGCGGCCGAGGTGCTCGCGGCGGCGGGGCTGATGGAGGCGTCCGGGCTGATCGCGGCGACCCGGGTGGCCTTCGCGCCGCAGGCCGGGGAGCCCGCCTTCCTGCCCTCCTGGACTCCCGGCGCGGATCTCTCCGCGGACCGGGGGACGCCGGTGGCCGGCTCGCCCGCCCCGTTCGCCAGCCCGTCCTCCTCATTCGCGGAGTCCGCTGCGTCATTCTCCCCGTCTTCCTTGTCTTCCTCGCTTTCCTCGTTCACGGAAGCCGGATCCTCGCCGGCGGAGGCCGGTCCCTCGGTCACAGAATCCTGGACCGAGTCCCGCCTCGGCGGCCTGTTGGCCGGCAACACCGGGCCGGCCCTGGCCGCTGGGGGCCCGGCCGGCAACGCCGGTCCCGCTTTTCTTTCGCAAAAACTGAGCAACGGTACGAACGGGGCACCGGCCGCCGGTGGTCTGACGCCCGTCGCGCCGGGGCCGGGCCGCCACTCCGGCCCCGCCCCCGACACCGAACCCGGCCTCAACGGCACGGCAGAACCGCACCCATGGGAGCCCAGCCCACCGAACCCGACCCGCGGCGCACACGCGGCACCGTCGTCGCCCGCCCCGTGGTCGGCGTCCGAGGCCGCCCCGGGTTCCCCGGCCGCCTGGCCCGCGTCCGCGGCCGCCCCGGGTCCGTCAGCAGCCTGGCCCGCGTCCCCGGCCGCCCCGGGTTCGCCGGTAGCGTGGCCCGGGTCCGCGGCCGCTCCGGGTTCGCCGGTAGCGTGGCCCGGGTCTGCGGCCGCTCCGGGTTCGCCGGTAGCGTGGCCCGCGTCTGCGGCCGCTCCGGGTTCGCCGGCCGCCTGGCCCGCGTCCGAGACGGACAGCACCCCACGCCCATGGCCCTCCTCGGACCCCATCGCTCCCGGCCTCTCCATCTCAGCCCCCGGTATCCCCACCTCAGGCCCCGGCGGCTCCGACTCAGGCCTCCCCAGCGCCGGCCCGGCCCGCTCAACCTTTTCCGGCGGCACCGGCCCGGCAGTCTCCGGCCTTTCCCTCGGCCCTGTCCCCGAAGTCCCGGGCCTTTCCGGCGGCCTGAAGCCGTGGCCCGCAGCCGAGCCCGAAGGTGCTCCCACCAGCGGCTTGAAATCGTGGCCCGCAGCCGAGCCCGAAGGTGCTCCCACCAGCGGCTTGAAGTCGTGGCCCGCAGCCGATGCCGCAGGTGGCGATGTGCCGGCTGGCGGCTCGACGCCTTGGGCTGTCACGGAACCGGCCAGCAGCGACGCGCCTGCGTTGAGCGGACTGAAGGCTTGGCCACCGGCCGACGGCACACCGGGGGAGCCGGGCCCGAAAGCGTTCTCCGGCCACGCCGAGACGGTCGGTATGGCAGGCCTTGCCGGGCAGCCCGGATCAGACTTTCCGTCCCCTGGCTCCGGCGCGCCACAAGGATCCGTCGGCCAGAGCAACTTCGGCGTAGCCGGAGAACCCTCCACCAAGCAGTGGCCACCACCCGAAGGCGGCCCCGCCAAACAATGGCCCCCGGCCGACGGCGCAGCCACTCAGCAGTGGCCGCCAGCCGACGGCGCAGCCACTCAGCAGCGGCCGCCGACCGAAGGCGGTGCCACCCAGGAGTGGCCACCGACCGAAGGCGGTGCCGCCCAGCCGTGGCCGCCGGCTGAGACCGGAGCTACCCAGCAATGGCAGGCGACCGAGGGCGGGCCTGCCCAGTCCGCCGGACTGTCCCCACTTGGGGGGATGGCTTCGCCTGCGGGAATGACTCAGCCTCCGGGAATGAGTCAGCCTGCCGGTTCGGCCCAGCTCGCCGGGTTGGCCCAGCCGGCCGGCTCGGCGCCGGGTGCTCCGCCGTGGGCGACTTCCGCGACGGCTGAGGTACCGACAAGTCCGTCGTGGGCCGCTCCGGGTACCGAGGCGATGACTCCAGGCGCGGCCGGCCCGGCAGCGGGCGGGATCGAGCACGCTCAGGGCGGCTTCGGTCAGGCTCTGGGCGGCCTAGGTCAGACCCAGGATGGGGCAACCCAGGTTGCGGCCACCCAGCTTCAAGGCGGCTTTGGCCAGTCCCAGGATGGGGCTACCCAGGTCCAGGGTGGCTTCGGTCAGTCCCAGGATGGGGCTACCCAGGTCCAAGGTGGCTTCGGTCAGTCCCAGGATGGGGCTGCCCAGGGTCCGGGGGGATTCGGTCCGGGGCAGGGTGGGTTCGGCGGGATTCAGCATGGGATGGAGCAGGCTCCTGGTGGGATGGGGCCGATCGCGGCGGTAGCGCCGACGACGGCCGCGCCTACGGATCTCAGTGAGGGAGCTCCGCCGCCGTGGGCCGCGCCGCCGGTCGCCGCGGCGCCGCAGGCCGATGTACTCCCGCCGCTCGGTGCGCCGCTCGGTGAGCCGATGGCCGGGCAGGTTGCCGGGCCCAGCTACAGCCAGCAGAACAGCCCGTTGGACGCGCCGCGCTTCACCCGCTCCGCCCGGCCGGCCGGCGGGCCGGGTAACGGCGGCCTCGGCGGAATGCTTCCTCCGCCGGCGCCGGCGACGTTCCCGGTACCGGTCCCAGGAACGGCCCAGCCCGGCTTCCCGGGACAGGACCAGGCTGCCCACTCCGGCATGCCCACGGCTCCTGGGATGGCCTCTCCTGGGACTGCACAGCAACCCGCTCCCGGGATCGGCCAACCTGGGATCGGTCAGCCCGGAGTGGCCCAGCCAGGGGCAGGCCCCGCCGGCGCTCCTGGGATGGGTCAGCCTGGGATCGGCCAGCCCGGGATGGGGCAGGGCGGCGGCGCTCCTGGGATGGAGCAGCCTGGGATCGGCCAGCCCGGGATGGGGCAGGGCGGCGGCGCTCCTGGGATGGAGCAGCCTGGGATGTCGGCTGGTCCTGGGATCGGGCAGCCTACGGTTCCGGCCGGGCAGCCTGCGATGGCTCAGGGGGCTGTGGGTCAGGGGGCTGTGGGTCAGGGTCAGGGGACGGTTGGGCAGGCTCCGGCTGGGCAGGTTTCGGTTGGGCAGGTTTCGGTTGGGCAGGCTCCTGGGACGGGGCAGAACCGGCCGGGTCTGCAGCCGCCGGACCTGGGGCAGCACAATCCGCCTGCCGGTGCTCCGGGTGGGACCTTTGGGCGGCCGGGGCTGCAGGCGCCCGATATGGGGCAGCACAATCCGCCTGCGGGAGCTCCGGGTGGGACTTTCGGGCGGCCGGGGCTGCAGGCGCCGGACATGGGGCAGCACAACAATCCGGTGGTGGCGCGGCCCGGGCTGCAACCGCCGGACATGGGGCAGTCCGGCCAGGTGGCCGGCCAGGTGGCCGGCCAGGTGGCCGGCCAGGTGGCCGGTCAGGTGACTGGCCAGGCGGCTGGTCACGCGGCTGGTCAAGTGGCCGGCCAGGCGGTTGGTCAGATGCCTGGCCAGGCGGTTGGTCAGGTGGCTGGTCAGATGGTTGGCCAGTCGGCTGGTCAGGTGGCTGGTCAGGAGCAGGGTTCTGGGGCTCCGATCGATGAGTCGAGTGTGCCGTCCGGTCTGCCGGGACGGGCCGCGCCTCAGGTCGCCCGGCCGGTGGTTGCGGTCGACACGGGCGCTCCGGAGGATCCGTCCAGCGCGCCGAGTGGACTGCCGGGACGCCCGTGACCTGCGGTTTCGTTCGGTAGGAGGCCGGCGCCACCGGGAACCGATGGCCACAGCCGGTGGCGGTTGGGGTTGATCTTCGGGGTGAACCGCAACCACCCTCGGACGTCGCCCTGGAGGGTCTCGCGTTCTGGGCGCGCCAGCGCCCTGCGAGGCCCGGAAGGGTCCCCGCGGGAGCGACGATCTGTACCCCGGCGGACCGAGGCAAAGAAGAATTTGATCTTGATGTTGGCCCGGATCGCGGAACTCAGGCGAGCCCGGACCCGGAGCGGACCCGAAGCTGGGCCGGGGCCGAAGCTGGGCCGGGGCCGGGGCCGGGGCCGAGGCCGAGGCCGAGGCCGGGGTGAGGGTCAGGTGAGGGTCAGGTGAGGGTCAGGGGAGAGCCGGGGTGAGGTGGGTCCAGACGACCTTGCCGTCGCTGACCGGGAGCACGCCCCACGCCGCCGACAACTCCCGGACCAGGCGCAATCCCCGGCCCCCGGCGTCGGTGATCCCCGGATCGAGGGTCTTGGGCAGGTGCCGGCTGCCGTCCCGGACCGCCATCGTGATGCGCCCGTCGCGATGGGCGATGGTGAACTCCATCGTCGTGCGGGCGTGCCGGACCACGTTGGCCACCAGTTCCGTCGCGATCAGCGCCGCGGTAGCGGTGAACTCCGAGCGCTGCCACCCGGTGCAGGCCTGATCGACCAGATGGCGCACCTGCCGGCAGGCCTCCGGAACCGGGCGCAGCCGGACCCGGACCCGGTCCGGCGCGGGCTGGCGGCCGGCCTCGGCCAGGGCGGCGGCACAGTCACCGGCCATCTCCACCCCGGCGCAGGCGGGGGTCGCCGCCAGCGCGGCGGACGTGCCCTGATCGGCCCCGCAGACGACGATCGGCACGTTCGGGAACTCCGCGGTCTGGCAGACCACCGAGCCGAACGTGCCGAGGGCGATCGGGTCGGCCACCTTTAATCGGGTCACGTCGAGCAGCAGTTTCACCGGCTGGACGGCGAGGCTGCGGCGGACCGCGAGGCCGAGCGCGTCGCCGGTGAGCCGGTCCAGGGTGCCGCTGACGCGGAGCACCGCCACCGGGAGGTCCCGTTCCGGCCGGCAGACGAGCTGGCTGGGCATCCGGACCCCCCTTCCTGTGCGTTTCGTGAGAGCTGGTGCCCGGCGATACCGGGAGGCAAACCACCGTGCGCGGCGAATCTCGTGCGGGCGGCGCGCGGGAGTCCGGCGGATGGGCACCAGCGAAATAAAGTACCGTTGCGCGCCATGGGTGTGTCGCAGCGATTCAAGAACCGATTCCGCAAGTTTTTGCAGCGTCCCGGCACGACTGTGGACCTCGGCCCGCTGTCGAAGCGCCTGGACCCGATCGAGGCCCGTGAAGAGGCCCTCAAGGAGCTGGACGACGCGGCGCTCACCGACGCCGCGCGCGAGGCATCCGATTTCACCGAGATCTGCGCGGTCGGCCGGGAGGCGTCCCGCCGGGCGATCGGCCAGCGGCCGTACGACGTCCAGCTGCTCGGCGCGATGGCGCTGCTCTCCGGCCGGGTCGCCGAGATGGCCACCGGTGAGGGCAAGACGCTCACCGCGGCGATCGCCGCCTACGGGCACACCCGGCTCGGCAACGGCCCGGTGCACGTGCTGACCGTCAACGACTATCTGGCCAAGCGCGACGCCGAGTGGATGGAGCCGATCTACACGCTGCTCGGCCTGACCGTCGGCTCGGTGACCGAGGCGATGACCCCGGAGGAGCGCCGGGAGGCGTACGCCGCGGACGTCACCTACGTGTCGGTGTCCGAGGCCGGCTTCGACTACCTGCGGGACCAGCTGGTCACCGACGTCGCCGACCGGGTGCAGCGCGACCTGGCCACCGCGATCGTCGACGAGGCCGACTCGATCCTGATCGACGAGGCCCGGGTGCCGATGGTGCTGGCCGGTTCGACCGCCACCGAGAGCGACCCGGTGCACGAGGCCGCCGAGCTGGTCAAGGGCCTGCGCAACGGCAAGGACTACGAGGTCGCCGAGGACGGGCGCAGCGTCGCCTTCACCGAGACCGGCCTGAAGAACATCGAGGAGCTGCTCGGCGGCATCGACCTGTACGCCGACGACCAGGTCGAGCACCTGTCCGCGGTGAACGTGGCGCTGCACGCGCACGCCCTGCTGCGCCGCGACGTGGACTACATCGTCCGCAACGGCGGGGTCGAGCTGATCGACGAGATGCGCGGCCGGGTGGCCCAGCGCCGCCGCTGGCCGGACGGGCTGCAGGCGGCCGTGGAGGCCAAGGAGGGCCTGTCCGCGACCGCCGAGGGCGAGGTGCTGAACACCATCACGGTGCAGGCGTACATCGCGCTCTACAAGACGGTCTGCGGCATGACGGCGACCGCGGTGCACGTCGGCGAGCAGCTCCGGGAGTACTTCAACCTCGAGGTCGCGGTCGTCCCGTCGAACACCCCGAACATCCGCGAGGACGACCCGGACCGGATCTACTCGGCGCACGACACCCGGGACGAGGCGCTGGTCGAAGAGATCAAGATCGCGCACGACAAGGGTCGCCCGGTGCTGGTCGGCACGCTGGACGTGAAGGCGTCCGAGCGGCTGGCCGAGCAGCTGGCCGAGGCCGGTGTGCCGTCGAACGTGCTGAACGCGAAGAACGACGCCGAGGAGGCGACGATCATCGCGGAGGCCGGCGCGGTCGGCGCGGTCACCGTCTCCACCCAGATGGCCGGTCGTGGTGTCGACATCCGGCTGGGCGGCAGCGACGAGAAGGACCGGGACAAGGTCGTCGAGCTGGGCGGGCTGTACGTGATCGGTGCCGGCCGCCACGACAGCCGCCGGGTCGACGACCAGCTGCGTGGCCGGGCCGGCCGGCAGGGTGACCCGGGCGCCTCGGTGTTCTTCGTCAGCCTCGAGGACGAGCTGGTCAGCCGGCACGCCGGGGACATCCTGCCGGCCTCGCCGCGGATGGACATGGACGGCGTCGTGCACGACCAGCAGGTCGACTACGCGGTCGAGCACGCCCAGCGGGTCGCCGAGGGCGTCAACCACGAGATCCACCGCAACACCTGGCGCTACAGCGTGGTGATCGAGCAGCAGCGGCTGCTGATGGCCGAGCGGCGCGAGCGCCTGCTCACCTCCGAGGTCGCGGCGATCATGCTGCTGGAGCGGTCGCCGGAGAAGGCCAAGGAGACCGACGAGGACGTGCTGTCCGACTCGGCCCGGGCGATCGCGCTCTACCACCTGGACCGGCTGTGGGCCGACCATCTGGCGTACCTGTCCGAGGTCCGCGAGGGCGTGCATCTGCGGGCGCTGGGCAAGCTGGACCCGCTGGACGAGTTCCACCGGTCCGCGGTGCCGGCGTTCCAGGACCTGCTGACCAAGGTCGAGGAGCGGACCATCGAGACGTTCGACGAGGTCGACCTGACCGACGGCTGGCAGCCGGACCGGGCGGAGATCGTCCGGCCGTCGGCCACGTGGACGTACCTGGTGCACGACAACCCGTTCGGCTCGGAGCTGGACCGGTTGATCGCGGCGGTCGGCCGCCGACTCACCTCGGGTGGCTGATTTCACGTTCGTTTACGAAGGGGGCGCCACGCGTGAGCGTGGCGCCCCCTTCGTCATGTTCCGGCCCAGGTCAGACGCATGGGGTTCGGCAATGCTTAATGAGGCTGACAGAAAGCGTTACCGGAATGCATTCGTGTTACCGGGAACAATATGGAACGTCTTTCTCACACTGTGGATGGTGACTTGACCCGCAAAGTGGCCGAGGGGAAATATCAGGCCCGCTTAACGCACAGTGATCGCTCATATTCGCTTGCCGCAACAAATTTCTGGGGGATCAATCAATGCCGGTCAGCGCATTGTCGCCGCGAGCCGATCGTCGATCTGCCGGACCGGGGCGGGGCCCCGCCAATCGCCGCTCCGAACCGGCATTGACCGTGACGCTCGCCATTCCGCTCACCGGCGACGCGGTCTCGCCACAGGCGCACCGGCTGCTCGCCGCGGTGCGCGAGCTGGTCGAGCTGAGCCGGGGCACGGTCACCGTGGAGTCGGCCACCGTGCCGGTCGAGCCGGAGCCGGAGCCGGCCCCCAGCGGGCCGGAGGTGCGCCTGCTCACCGGGTCCCGCCAGGTCCTGCTGGAGGGTGAGGCGGTCGCGCTGACCCGCCTCGAGTTCGACCTCATGCTCTACCTGGCCGAGCGGCCGCGCCGGGTGTTCAGCCGGGCCCAGCTGCTGGCCGGCGTGTGGGGCTACGAGCGGGCCGGGGAGCGCACGGTCGACGTGCACGTCCGCCGGCTGCGGCTCAAGCTGGGCGCGCACGTGCCCGCCGTCACCACCGTCTACGGGGTGGGCTACCGGCTGGCCGACGACGCCCGGGTCACGATCATGCCGCACGATTGAGCCATGCGTGTGCGTCCCGTCTCGTTCGCCGTCCTCGTCGATGATCTCGCCGAACGGCTGGCAAGTCGGGAATCCGACACTATGATCCGGGTGGCCGTGGACGGGGCGGACGCGGCCGACCCGGCGGCTCTGGCGGACGCCCTGGTCGACCCGCTGCGGGTCCGCGGGCGACCGGCCGTTCGCATCGTGACCAGGGATTTCCTGCGCCCGGCGTCGGTCCGGCTGGAGTTCGGGCGGGCGAATCCGGACTCGTTCTACGCCGGCTGGTTCGACGAGGCCGGCCTGATCCGCGAGGTGCTCGACCCGGCCGGCCCCGGCGGCTCCGGGCGGATCGTCACCCGGCTGTGGAACGCGGACACCGATCGGGCCGCCCGGGAGCCCTACCGCGAGCTCCCACCGGGTACGGTCGTCCTGGTCAGCGGCCCGTTGCTGCTCGGCGCCGGGCTGCCGTTCGACTTCACCGTCCACCTTGCGGTGTCGGCTGCCGCCCTGGGCCGGCGCACCGCCGCCGCAGACCGGTGGACGTTGCCCGCCTTCGCCCGATATGTGGACGAGGTGGCCCCGGAAACTTTCGCGGACGTGGTCGTCCGTCTCGACGATCCACGGCATCCAGCCCTGGTCACGGCCGGGGGCTGACCGATGAGGTGATCGTCGGCACAAGACCCGTCTGCCGAGTCCGTGGCGCAACCCACCACTGACAGTTATGCTCCGGTTACTTTTTCGCGGGGGTCTCGTTTGGGACTTCCGGCGGTGGGTATCAGGCGGCTCCACGAGCCGATCCGGGAACCACCGGCTGGGGCTGAGGGAAGGGCAGGGGGACTGCATGCTCGTCAACGGAGCGGTTGTGGCCGGTAAGGGCGCTAGCGCGGTGAATCGACGTTCGACCGAGGAGGTCGAGCAGATCCGGGTGCTCCTGCGGAGCCGGTTCGAGGAGCTCGACGCGGAGTACTCGGACGCGGTCGCGGCGAGCCATCGGCTGCGCCTCGTGGAGATCGGCGACTCGGCCGGGGACGACCAGGCCGACAGCGGATCCAAGACAGCCGAGCGGGACGCGGCGGGTTCGCTGCTGCGGACGCTGCTCGACCGGCGGACCCAGGCGGAGTACGCGATGCAGCGGCTCGAGGACGGGACGTACGGGAACTGTGAGGGGTGTTCCAACCCGATCCCGGTGGAACGGCTCGAGGTGTTCCCGTCGGCGACCACGTGTGTGAACTGCAAGCAGGTCCGCGAGCGCCGGGCCAGCTGAGTCGAAGGGTGCCCGTTTCCGTGGGGGCGGGGACGGGCACCGGTGTGCAACGGGTCGGATCAGGATCGACACTGATCGACTCCGGGTGGTAAGGCGTTCCGCCGGCTTGCCGGGGTGTCCGCGATCCACCAGGGCCTCTGAGCGCGCTCGACCCGCTGGCCTCGGCCGGCTGGGTGCGCTGCTGTTCCAGTTCCCGCCGTGGTCCGGCATCACCCGGTCCAACAAGGAATACCCGCTGGAGGTTACGGCCCGGTGCGGGCCGCCGATCCTCGAACCGACCGTCGAACTCGCGGTCGTGCGATTCCACGGGGACCGCGACAAGTGGACGAGCAAGAACATCCAAGAGAAGTTCGGCTATCGCTATTCTGACGAGGAACTGGCCGACCGGGCGCCGAAACTGCGCGCGCTCGCCGCTGCGACGAAGCGCACACATGTTCTGATGAACAATTGTCTCGGCGATTATGCCCAGCGGAACGCGACGACTCTCCTCGATCTGCTCGGCGACGCGGCGCAATCCCCGCAGGCCTGAACCCCTCAAGATCAAATTCTTCGTTGCCTCGGCTGCGGCCGATAACTGATCGTCGCTCCCGCGGGGACCCTTCCGGGCCTCGCAAGGGCGCGGGGCGCCCAGAACACGAGACCCGCAAGGGCGACGTCCGCGGGTGGTTGCGGTTCAAAAGGACCCACGCGACCCGGTTGCCCGGCCGAGCCCCAGCCGCGCTCCCGGTCCGGCCGGCGCTGAGGGCCGCGTCCGGCACCCCGGGACAGCCCTCACGACCAGCCGGCGCCGATCCCTCTGCCGGGGGAGACGGTCCCCTCGCGGAGGGGATCACCGGCCGCCCGGCATCGGCGAGTCTGAATCCGTCAGCACATGATCAGACGGAGAGGACGACCATGAGGAAAGCTGTTGGATGGCTCGCCGTAGCGGCGACGGCGTCGGCCATCGGGGCCGCGACGGCCCCCGCGTCGGCAACCGACCGGGTGGCCCGGGTGACCGGCTCGGCCGAGGTCACCCTGCCGTTCTTCCCGGACCAGGACGTCCGCAGGTTCACCTTCGACGCCCGCAGCGCCCCGTTCACCCGCCCGGTGCCCGACCGGCCGCAGGGCAATCCGATGGACGCCACCGGGACCGTCCGGGTCTCGCACTACGTCGCGGCGGCGAACCTCACGGTGACCTTCGAGGCCGCGGTCGACTGCATGATCACCAGCCCGGGGTATGCCGGCCTCACCGCGATCGTCACCCGGGCCGACGGTCCGGTCGCGGACTGGGTCGGCACCCGGGTCGGGTTCAGCATCCAGGACGGCGGCCGCGGCGGTCAGGGTGACCGGCTCGGCTACACCTGGTCGATGAGCGGCGTCCAGGACGAGAACGGCACCTGGGGCCAGCCGAAGATCGGCACCTGCCTGACCATCGCCCCGTTCGCCCCGGTGACCAGGGGCGACTTCACCGTCCGCCACACCGAGCTGAAGCCGGACCCGCCGACCGGGCTGAAGCCGGACCCGCACACCGAGCTGAAGCCGGACCCGCAGCCGGCCGGCTGACCCGGGACCGGGGCGGGGCTGCCACCCGGGGGAGCAGCCCCGCCCCACCCGCTCAGGCCGCCCGGCGGATGCTCCAGTCGAACCGCCCACGGCAGATCACCACCACGCCCGCCCCGGCACCGGCCCGCACCACGTCCAGCCCGGCCGTCCGGTGCGCCGGAATCGGATCGAGCAGCCGCTTCGCCCACCCCGTCGGATCCATCCGGCCGGTCTCGGCGCCCGGGATGAATCCGCGGTGAACGGTGGTTCCGCGGCCCGGCGAGGGGTAGAACGAGAGGCATGACCGATGCGCACGACGAGCCGGACGCCCGCCTGCCGCACCCGGGCGACACCACCGGCCCCGAGTTCGATCCCGCCGGCGATCTGGAATACGACGAGGCCCACGGCGCGGGCGGCCACCTGGACGTGCCCGCCGCCCTGGTCGAGGAGGCGGAGCGCCGCCGCGCGATGGCCGCGCCCCGCTGAACAGAGTTGATCACTTCCCGGCGTACTGGACCGCCGTGAACAGCAGCATCGCCGTGACCAGCCCGGTGACCAGCACGGTCACCACGGTCGCGGTGTCCAGCCCGACCTTGCGCTGATCGGCGACCAGCTTCGCGGCGACCACCCCGAGCACCGGGCAGGCCAGCAGCACGAGCAGCGCGACGACCGGGGCGGCCTCGTGCCAGTCGCCGGTCGACGCCGCGCCGGTCCCGCGGAGCACCTGGTTCCCGATCGCGCCCAGGATCCCGCCGGCCAGCCCGAAGATCCAGAACAGGATCTTGGTGCCGAACGTGATCGGCCGGGCCGGCGCCGTCCACTTGATCCGCTTCTCGACCTCGGCCAGGTACTCCTCGGGCGGCCGGTCGTCGGCGCGCTGCCGGGGGATGCCGGCCGGCGGCAGCTTGCCGAACCGTTCCGCGATCGGCCCGGCCCGGTGCACGTAGTCGGCCCAGAGCCCGGCCGCCCGCGCGTCGACCTGCTCCAGGTCCCGGCGGGCGTCCCGGACCGCGTTCCGGGCGGCCCGCACCCGCTCGTCGGCGGCCTGCACCGCCTCGTCGGCGGCGGCGCTCTCCGCCGCGTGCCACTCGGCCGCCTCGGCCCGCAGCCGCGCGGCCCGCTGGTCCAGCGTGGTGAGCCGGCGCAGGACGGTTCGGTAGTCGGCCCGCTCGAAGTCGGCCGGTTCGAGATCGCTCATGAGACACCGTAGGGGATGATCACCTCGGCGCCGCGATGCACCGAGCGGTCGAAGTGCAGCGCCCGCCAGGGCCGCGGATACCAGTTCGGCGCCCCGGTCCCCGGGTAGTACGGCGCCAGCTCACTCCCGTGCACGTCGAGCGCCACCCACGCCCCGATCGGGTCGGTCCGCGAGCCGGGCCCGCCGAGCGTGTCCCGCAGCAGTCCCGCCCCGCGCCACCAGCCGAGCACGTGCAGCCGGCGCTCCGGGCCCTGCCGCAGCACGGTCCGCAGGTGGTCGCCGGCCGCCTTGCCGCCGGGGAGCGCGTCGGCGGCGTACAGCATGATGAAGTGCGGACGGTCGGCCGGCCAGGCCGCGGTCGACTCGGCGGCCGCGTCCTCGAGGAGCCAGTCGACGTTCGACGTGTCGTACCACCCGCAGTCCGGGATCCGGGCGTGCAGCGCCTCGGCCGCGGCCCGGGCGTCCGGGTCGAAGCAGGCGATCGAGAAGCGCGCCCCGTCCCGGCCGAACTGGGCGGCGAGCGACCGTCCGGCGGTGGCCAGCACCGCGCAGGCCTCCTCGACCCGGGTGCCGATCACGGCCAGGTTGCGCCCGGGCGCGCGGCGCAGCACGGTCCGCGCCGACCGGGACATCACGTCGATCGTCTCGCCGAGCAGCGCCACCGGGGCCGGCGAGTCCTCGGCGACCAGCCCGCGGAAGTCCGGGCTGTCGGCGAGCCGCGGCTGGGTGTCGCCGTCGAAGAGCCGGGGCGGCGGCGAACCGGCCGGCAGCCGGCGCCACAGCCGGTGCTGCAGCGCGCTCCACTGCTCCCGGTTCCCGGCCGACGGCACCCGGACCACCTGGTTCGCCTCGGTCGCGCCGGAGTCCGAGTTGACCACGGCGTGGTAGCGGGGCAGCGTGTCGGCCGCGTTGTTCTGCTCGGCCAGCACCCGGCGGGCCCGGGGCAGCGCGATCCGCAGGGTGAACTGCGCGACCAGCGCCGGCCGGCCCCACAGCGCCTCGATGCCGGAGATGTCCTGGCTGGCCAGGATCAGGTGGATGCCCTGCGAGCGGCCCCGGCGGGCGAGGTCCTCGAGCAGGTCGACGGCCTCGTTGGTGACCGCGTCCCGCCCGGCGAGCAGCACCTGGAACTCGTCGACCACCGCGACGATCCGCGGCCAGACCCCGTCCGGGTCCTCGGCGCGCAGCTCGGCCAGGTTGGTGACCTCGTGCTGTTTCGCCGCGTCGGCCCGCCGCCGCAGCTCGGTGCCGAGGAACCGGAGCAGGGCCAGGCCGAACTCCCGGTCGGTGTTGACGTTCACCCCGACCAGGCGCACGTGCGGCAGCCAGCTCTGGTCCCGCCGGCCCGGCGCGAACCGGGCGAAGGACACCCCCTCCTTGAAGTCGAGCAGGTAGAACGCCAGCTCGGCGGGGGAGTAGCGGGCCGCGAGCGCGCCCATCCAGGCGTAGATCAGGTTGGTCTTGCCGGTGCCGGACGGCCCGGCGATCAGCGCGTGCGGCGGATAGTCGCTGAGCGTCACCTTCACCCGGGTGCCCTGCGGGCTGTCGCCGAGCGGTGCGGTCAGCCCGGTCGCCGCGCTCTCCCGCCACTCCTCGTTCGGATCGGGCAGCAGGCTGTCCAGCGCGATCGGGGCGGGCCCGGCCGCGACCGCCTCGGCGATCTGCCGGCACGTCGCGGAGAGCACGCCCGGCGGCGGGCCGGGGTCGAGCCGGACCGGCAGGTCGCCGCCGCTGCTCATCCGGGCGTCGTCGCCGGGGGCCGCGGTGACGCACTCGATGCCGGGCCCCGGATCCACCCGCAGCCCGTGCACGATCAGGTGCACCCCGCAGGCCGCGCCGGTCCGCAGCAGCCGCTCCAGCTGGGTGCGCTCGTGCCGGTTCAGCTCGCCGGCGCCGAGCAGCACCGCGACCCGCCACGGCTCGGGCCGCCGCTTGGTCGCCGCGTGCAGCTCGCGCAGCGACGAGTACTCCCCGGCCAGCACCGTCTCGTTGATCCGCCGTACGTGCCCGACCAGGTCGTCGAGGAGCGTGGCGAGCCCGTTCGGGGCGACGAACGTCAGCACCCGGGCCGGGGCCAGCGCGGCGAACCCGGCCAGCCCGCCACCGAGGTGCTCCGGGTCGTAGCCGACGACCTGCACCGCCCCGGGCGCGCTGCTGCCGAGCGCGCGCAGCAGCAGCCCGGCCACCACGTCGTCGCCGATCTTCCGGTCGCCCTGCACCACCACGTGCCCGTGGTCGAGCAGCGGCACCAGGGCGGCCACCTCCGGCGACTCGGCCGGCGGGACGGCCGCGTCCTCGTCCCACTGCCACGGCCGGGCCGGTTCGGCGGGGGTCGCGGCCGGCGCCGGCGTCGACGGCAGCAGGAGCTGACCGATCCGCAGGTCGGCGGCGAGCGGCAGCGGGACCGCGTCCCAGGCGTGCCAGGGCTCGCCGGCCGCCCCGGGCGCGGCCCGGTCCGCCGCCCCGGCCGCCGCGCCGGAGAGCGCGCCCAGCTCGGTCGCGTGCCACTCGTCGACCGAGCGCAGCCGTTCGTCCCGGGCCGCGGCGAGCTTGCGGTGCCGGCTCTCGGCCGCCGCCCGGACCCGCTCCTGGCGCGCGGTCGCCGCGGCATGTTCCCGCTCGGCCCGCTCGAGCGCGTCCCCGGCGGCCCCGAGCGCGTGTGACAGCGCGGCCCGGACCTCCATGACCTGCTGTTTCGTGGATTCAGCCATGACCTGCCGGAATCGTCGTCGGTCCCCAGCCCGGGCGGTTCATGAGCGCGGCTCGCCGGTCTCGGCGCGGGGCGGCCGGGCCGGCTCCGGGGCCTCCGGATCGAGCGCGCCGGCGTCGCGGCCCAGCCGGGCCAGCAGCACCCCGGTCAGCACGCTCGCGGTCACCGCGTTGTCCGCCGGATGGCCGGCCGGACCGTTCTCCCGCTCCTTCGCCGGCACCCGGCAGATCCGGGCGATCAGGGTGTCCAGCACCCCCGGCGAGGTGCCCGGCAGCAGCGCCCGGACCCGGCCCTCGGCGGCCGTCCGCAACCGGGGCACGTCCTCCGCCCTGGGCTCGTGACCGAGCAGGTCGGTGGCGAGCCGGTGCAGCACCGCGGGCGTGACCGCGGACAGCCCGAGACCGGTCGAGGCGTTCACGCCGTGCAGCTCGCGGCCGAGCCGCGCCCGGTCCCCGGAGCGGACCCCGGACGCCACCCGGCGCAGCAGCTCCGCGGTGTCGGTCGTCTGCGGCTTCCGGCCCTTCTCCGGCGGCGGCGCCGGCTCCCCGGTCAGCTGCGCGACGCGCGCCTGCCACCAGGGGCCGAGCTTCTCCGGCTGGTCCGGCTTCGCCCCGGGCTCGGGCGCCGGCCGGTGTTCCTCCGGCTTGAGCGCGGTCCGCCACTCCTGGTTCCGCGGCGCGCCGGGCACACCGCCGAGACCGAGCGCGGCGAGGTACGCCTCGATGGCGTCCTCGGCGACACGCAGCGCGGCCGCGGCCCGCTCGGCGTGCTCGGTGGCGCCGGCCAGCTCGGGCACACCCATCTTCTGCTCGGACGCCTCACGCACCCAGTTCAGCAGCTCGGTGGCGGTGCGGAGCTTCTCCATCGCCTTGACGACCAGCCCGTCGGGTAGCTCGTCGGAGGCGGCCCGGAGGCGGGCGCCGAGTTCTTCCAGAACTGACATCGCGTCAGAGCATCGCCGTGTAGGTCTGAGCGGCCTCGATCGCGACCTGGGTCGCCCCGAAACACTCCTCGAGCTGCTGGTCGGCCTGCGAGAGAGAGGCATGCGCGGTGCCGACCGCCTCGTGCGCGCCGCCGTCGAGCGCGGCGGCGAGGCTCTGCTGAGCCTCCCCGAGCTTCTCCCGAGCCGCCTGTATCGCCGCCTGCCCTTCGTTCACCTGCTGGACAGCGGCATCCACGGCCGCTCTGAGCTCGGCGACACTGGCCACTCGTTCGGCCTCCTGTAACTCAACCCACCTGCTGCCCCAGCCTAACGCCCAGCCCGCCCCGCGCTCGCTCCGGCCGTGCCTTTTCGCACCTTACGGAGCAAAAAGACGCACCAGCAGTCCGCCGATCGACATGAATGATCGCCCAGGTGAGACCCGATTTTCCACCGCGTCCATTGTGGATCATGCCGCTCAGCAGCACGCCGCCGCCCCCCTCGGTGATACCCCGGAAGGGTTGAAGATCAACACCAAAGACCAGGTTCAAATTCTCCTTTGCCCCGGTCCGCCGTGGTCCAGATCGTCGCTCCCGCGGGGACCCTTCCGGGCTTCGCAAGGGCGCGGGGCGCCCAAAACGCAAAGCCCTCCAGGGCGACGTCCGAGGCTGGGCACGGTCCCAAAACCCACGCAACCCAATCCACACCCTCCCGCCCAGCCGCGCCCAGCCGCGCCCCGCCGCCCAGCCGCGCCCCGCCGCCCAGCCCCGCCCCGCGCTGCGCCGCCCCGGGCCGCCCCGCGCTGCGCCGAGCCGCCCCGGGCCGCGCCGCCCCGCCCCGCGTCGGGCCGCGTCGGGCCGCGCCGGGCCGAGCCGGGCCGAGCCGAGCCGGGCCGCCCCGGGCCGCCCCGCCCCGCGCCGGGCCGCCCCGCCCTGCGCCGGGCCGCCCCACCCCGCGCCGGGCCG
Source organism: Actinoplanes sp. L3-i22 (assembly GCF_019704555.1). Lineage (NCBI taxonomy): Bacteria > Bacillati > Actinomycetota > Actinomycetes > Micromonosporales > Micromonosporaceae > Actinoplanes > Actinoplanes sp. L3-i22. The sequence continues at coordinate 8,343,665 of NZ_AP024745.1, read as the reverse complement.
CGCCTCCCGTCCCGGCTGGTCTGCAGGGCTGCCTCCAGGCCTGGGAAGCAGCCCTGCAGACCAGCCGGGCCTGCGAGTGCCGCGCGGGCCCGGGCCGGAGCGCGGGGGCGGGACCCGGTCTCGGCTGCTGGTCAGTGGGGTCGTAGTGGCTAGCGGGGTCGGGTGGTCAGCGGGGTTGTGGGGGTAGGACGTCGTCGAGGGTGAGGCGGCGGGGGCCCTTGGCGACCATGCGGGCGACGGTGGCTCGCATTCGTTCCTCGGCGCGGGCTTCGGCTCCGGACGGGTCGACGGCGCGGAAGCCGAGGGCCCGGATGGTGAACGGGTCGATGTCCGTGGGGGCGGCCCGGCCTTCGATGATGAAGCCGAAGAAAGCCCGGAGCGCCTGCTCGCCCAGGTCGAGCGGGTGGAACGGGATGCGGTAGCCGGGGGCGGGCACCGGGTGGGCGCCGGCCCAGAACGGCTCCTCGAACGGGTATCGCGGCCCGGCGTCCGCCGTCACGCCGGAGCCCGCGGACATGGCCAGGTCACGGACGATCTCGCCGGCCTCCCACACGGTCAGCTGGAACGCGTCGGAGACCGAGTGCATCGCGTGCCGGACGATGCGCCGCCCGGCGGCCAGCTCCAGCAGGGGCGCCGGCGGGGCGGCCCAGTCGGCGACCCGGCGGTCGCTGAGCGCGGCGGTGTCCCCGGCGATCGCCACGTAGATCAACTCGTGGGCGGGCCGGACCTCCTCGATGAGCTCGGTCTCACCCAGCGGGGTCAGCTCGTAGCCCGGAACCGAGGCGGCGGCCAGCGCACGGGCGGCCGCGGGGTCGGGACTGCCCGCCCCGGCCAGCGAACCGTCCCCGATCAGCACCAACGAAGTCTTCGCACCCATCGTGATCCCCCGATCTGTCGACACCCCGCAGCCTACCGAAGAGGTCTGACATTTCCGGGCCGCGAGAGCCGGGCCCGTGAACGCCGGAGCGGCGAGCGCTGGGGCGGCGAGCGCCGGGGCAGCAAGGGTTGGGCCGGCGCGAATCGACGGCGGGCGTCAGCGGGGGAGAGCGGCGGGCGTCAGGGAGCGGCGGCAGGTGTCCGCGTGCAGCGGCGGCAGGTGTCCGCGGGCAGCGGCAGGCGTCAGGGAGCAGCGGCCGTCAGGGGGTGGCGACAGGCGTCAGCGGGGGACCGCGGAGGGGCCACGCACCTCGGCGTCCAGAGCAAGCGCCCGATCCCGCAACCCCCGATCCGCGGTCACGACCACGATCTGCCGGGGACGACGCTCCCCCCGTACCAAATCGATGATTTTGTCGTCGCCGGAGCCGGGCGCGCGCTCCACCCGCACCCCCGGCGGACCTTGCGGAATGTCCCGCGCCTTCCCTTCGACCACCAGCACCACCTCGACCGGCCCCGGCACGCCGGCCAGCCCGGCCGCGGCCACCGGCGCCAAGCTGTCCCGGAGCCGGACCGCGGCCCCGGCCCGGTCCCGCCACCAGCCGTCCGGAACCGAGCCCACCACGTTGGCCCCGTCGACGATGATCAGGGGAAGCGGCGAAACCGCGGCCGGAGACTCCGGTTCGCCGGACACGGCCGCCTGTGGTGTGGCTCCCTGAAACGGGGACTCCGGAGACGCGGGCGCGGGTCCGGGGAAGGCGGGTTCCCGGAAAACCGGCTCGGTGGGGTCGGACATAGAGTTGAGCGTACTCCTGTCAACTTTTTGCGATATCCGGGAATCACCGGACCGCCTCACGCGCTTCTAACAGTCGGCGGCCGGCGTTCGGGTCGCCGGTGGAGTACCAGGGGAAGAGAGACTGATGAGCATCGGACCGTTGGGGCCGGGTGGCCCCGGTCAGTGGGACGACCTGTTCGCGCGCTTCTTCGGTGCGGCCGAGCCGCGCCGGGCGGCGCAGCGGATCGATATCGCGCGCTACATGAGCAACGACGCCCGGCAGGTGCTGGCCGACGCCGCGAGGCGCGCCGCGGATCTCGGGCAGAACGACGGCGGCCTCGCCGACCTCGACACCGACCATCTGCTCTGGGCCGTCCTGCAGCAGGAGCCGATGAAGCAGACCGTGCGGCGCGCGGGCACCGACCCGCAGGCGCTGCTCGGTGAGATCGAGGCGGCGCTGGGCGACGAGCCGTCCCGGATCGCCGCCGCCAACCGGCGCGCCGACATGGGTGCGGACCGGACCGAGCAGGTCGCGCTGACCCCGGCCGCCAAGCGCGCGCTGCTGGACAGCCTGCAGATCTCCCGGGCGGTCGGCGCCTCCTACATCGGGCCGGAGCACATCCTGATGGCGCTCGGCCTGAACACCGACTCGGCGGCCGGGCGGCTGCTGGCCGGGCGGCTCGACCCGCGGGCGATCCCGCATCCGGAGGTGCCGGCCGGGCCGACCGGCGGCGGCCAGGGCGGTTCCCGGGGCGGCGGGCGGAGCGCGTCCCCGACGCCGACGCTGGAGCAGTTCGGGACGGACCTGACCGAGGTGGCGCGGCGCGGCGAGATCGACCCGGTGATCGGCCGGGCCGACGAGATCGAGCAGGCCGTGGAGATCCTGTCCCGGCGGACCAAGAACAATCCGGTCCTGATCGGTGAGGCCGGCGTCGGCAAGACCGCGATCGTCGAGGGCCTGGCCCAGCGGATCGTGGACGGCGACGTGCCGCTCACCCTGCAGGACAAGCGCGTGGTCCAGCTGGACCTGGCCGGCCTCGTCGCCGGTACGCGGTACCGCGGCGACTTCGAGGAGCGCCTGCGCAAGATCATCGACGAGATCCAGGCGTCCGGGGACGGCCTGATCGTCTTCATGGACGAGATCCACACCCTGGTCGGCGCCGGTGGCGGCGGCGAGGGCGGCGGGATGGACGCCGGCAACATGCTCAAGCCGGCGCTGGCCCGCGGGCGGCTGCGGGTGATCGGCGCGACGACGCTGGACGAGTACCGCAAGCACATCGAGAAGGACGCGGCGCTGGCCCGGCGGTTCCAGCCGGTGCTGGTCGGCGAGCCGAGCGTGGAGGACGCGGTCGCGATCCTGCGCGGGCTGCGGGACAACTACGAGGCGCACCACCAGGTGCGGATCACCGACGAGGCGCTGGACGCCGCGGCGGTGCTCTCCGACCGGTACATCACCGACCGGTTCCTGCCGGACAAGGCGATCGACCTGATCGACCAGGCCGGCGCCCGGGTCCGGCTACGGGTCAAGACGCCGGACGCGAACCTGCGCGAGCGGGAGCGGCAGCTGGAGCAGCTCAGCCGGGACCGGGACCAGGCCGTGCACGCGGAGAACTACGAGGTCGCGTCGCAGCTGCGGGACCGGATCAACCAGCTGAAGGAGCAGATCGCCGGCTCCGGCGCGAGCGGGGACAGCGTCCCGCGGGTCACCGGGGCGGACATCGCCGAGGTGGTCTCCCGGGCCACCGGCATCCCGGTGGCGCAGCTGACCGAGGCCGAGCGGGACCGCCTGCTCCGGCTCGAGCAGCACCTGCACGAGCACGTGATCGGCCAGGAGGACGCGGTCAGCGCGGTCGCCGAGGCGGTGCGCCGCTCGCGGGCCGGGCTGGGTGACCCGGAGCGGCCGGTGGGCAGCTTCCTGTTCCTCGGGCCGACCGGGGTCGGCAAGACCGAGCTGGCGCGGTCCCTCGCGGAGGCGCTGTTCGGGGACTCGGACCGGATGATCCGGCTGGACATGAGCGAGTTCCAGGAGCGGCACACGGTGTCGCGGCTGGTCGGGGCGCCGCCCGGGTACGTCGGCTACGACGAGGCCGGGCAGTTGACCGAGGCGGTGCGGCGGCGGCCGTACAGCGTGGTGCTGCTGGACGAGATCGAGAAGGCGCACCCGGACGTGTTCAACATGCTGCTCCAGGTGCTGGACGACGGCCGGCTGACCGACAGCCAGGGCCGCACGGTGAGCTTCAAGAACACCGTGCTGATCATGACGAGCAACCTCGGGTCGGACCTGATCAACGGGACCACCCGGAGCGTCGGGTTCGGCGGCGGCGAGGCCGGGGACGAGCTGCAGGACCGGATCGAGCGGCGGCTCAAGGAGCAGCTGCGGCCGGAGTTCATCAACCGGATCGACGAGATCATCATCTTCCGGCAGCTGGAGACGGATCAGCTCCGCAAGATCACCGAGATGCTGCTGGAGTCGACGCGGCGCCGGCTGCACGCCCAGGACGTGCGGTTGGAGATCACCACGGCCGGGGTGGACTGGCTCGCGGACCGGGGCTTCCAGCCCGAGTTCGGGGCGCGGCCGCTGCGCCGGACGATCCAGCGGGAGCTGGACAACCGGCTGTCGAAGATGCTGCTCGCGGCGGATCTGGCGCCGGGTCAGACGGTCAAGGTGGACGCCCGGGACGACGAGTTGACGTTCGAGATCGAGTCGGCGTCGCTGAGTTCGCTTTAAGATCAAAATCCGGCTTGGGTACGGCGTGAGCGCGCCGATGCCCTGAAATATCGGACATGAAGGGCGTCAGGCGAAAAGCCTGGCGCCCTTCGTCGTTTGGCTGCCGGGTTTTGATCTTGGGTCCTTTTGAACCGCAACCACCCTCGGACGTCGCCCTGGAGGGCCTCGCGTTTTTGGGCGCCCCGCGCCCTGCGAGGCCCGGAAGGGTCCCCGCGGGAGCGGCGATCTGTACCCCGGCGGACCGAGGCAAAAAGCACTTGATCGTGATCTTGGCGGGAAAACCGCAGCTAGGCCGCCGCGAGGGTCTGGCCGCCGAGCGTCGGATACTCCTTCGTCCAAGCGACATAATCCTCATTGCGGGCGATGACGTCCACATACGCCTCCCGGGCCAGCTCCAGCAGCTTGGGCGCGGAGCGGGCGGCGGCCGACTCCGGATGCCAGCCGAGGATCAGGCGCCAGCGCAGCGGCGCCCCCTTGAGTGGTCGGGTGGTCAGCCCGGCCGGTGGGCGGAACGTCGGCTGGCAGAGGCCGATGGCCACGCCGAGCTCGACCATGTCGATGCAGGCGCGCGCGTCCGTCTCGAGCACCCGGCGCGGCGCGAAGCCGGCCCGGGCGCAGGCCGCCGCGAAGCAGGTCTCGAAGCAGCCGTCGCCGGGCGCGGCCGCCCACTGCTCGGTGGCGAGCTCGGCCAGGTCTACCTCGGCGCCCTTGGCCTGCGGGTGGTCCTCGGGCATCAGCACGCAGACCGCGTCGACCGCGATGGTGTCCCAGAACAGGCCGAAGTCGGCCGAGGGCAGGGCGTCGCCGCAGACCCCGACCTGGACGTAGTCCAGCTTGCCGTTGAGCGCCATGCCGGCCAGCTCGTCGACGGAGTAGGACGCGTAGGTGGAGATCGCCGACTCCGGCTGGGTGGCGGAGAGCCGGTGCAGGAGGTGGGCGAAGACCGGCCCGCCGATCGCCCCCATCCGGTACCGGCTCATCGTGGAGGAACCGCCCGCCGCCAGCCGGGCCGCCTCGTCCTGCAAGCCTTTCATCGCCGGCAGCAGCACCCGGGCCCGGGACAGCACCAGCTCGCCGAGCGCCGTGGGACGGGCGCCGCGCCGGTCCCGGTCGAACAGGGGGCCGCCGAGCGTGCGCTCGATCCGCTGCAGTTGGGCGGTGAGCGCGGGTTGGGCCAGGCCGAGTTGTGACGCGGCCTTGGTGACGCTGCCGGTCTCCGCGATGGCGCAGACCACCTTCAGATGCCGCAGCTCCAGGTTCATAGCGTGACGTTAGGACTAGGAACGTATCGAAGGCTAGCCCTGTCACACGTGACAAAGTTGTTAAGTAACGGCACAATCAAGGGCAAAATCACAGATCTTTCGCGTACGTCGTACGTGCCGTCGCCAGATCACGGACCTTGTCCACCATCCCGACGAGCGGATCCACCACCTTGTTCCACGGCGGCGTGACCGGCGTGGACAGGTGCGGACGGGTCGGCGCGGCCTCCTGCGCGGTCTCCACGCGGTTGCCCAGCCGGATCATGTCCTCGATCGGCACCATCTGGTTGAGCAGCGGGAACAGCTCGCCGGAGTCGGCCTCGACGTGCCGGCGGACGGCCGTGGTCAACTCCTCCACGCGGGACCGGTCCTGCATGAGTTTGAGCAGCTCACGGTCCTCGGCCAGCTCCCGGTCGGCGATCCGGTCCCCGTCCGGGACGGCGGTGCGGACGGCCGGGTAGAGGTACTGCTCCTCGGCCGACAGATGACGGGACAAAGTGGCAATAAGGACTGAGTACTGTTTATCCGACATATCGGTGGAGAGCAGGCCGATGATCTCCCGATGCTGCTCGTTCAGGACATCGACGACGTTGCGCCCGGAAGTGGTGCCTCCGACCGGGGGGAGCGGGGGAAGATTCACATCAGACATGACCGCGGCGATACCCGCTAAACCGTTCCCCCCAAACACCGTTGACAACCAGCTGGTAAGAAGGGCGGATGAACACCGCCGCCACGGACGAGGTCGTCGGCCTCTGCCAGGACCTGTTGCGCATCGACACGACCAACACCGGAGACCCGCGGACCACCGTGGGGGAGCGGCTCGCCGCCGAGTACGTCGCCGAGAAGCTCGCCGACGCCGGCATCGAGTCCCGCATCCTGGAGTCGGCCCCCAAGCGCACCAACCTGGTCGCCCGGATCCCCGGCGCGGACCGCTCGCGCGGCGCCCTGCTGGTGCACGGCCACCTGGACGTGGTGCCGGCCGACAAGCGCGAGTGGTCGGTCGACCCGTTCTCCGGCGAGATCAAGGACGGGTACCTGTGGGGCCGCGGCGCGGTCGACATGAAGGATTTCGACGCGATGGTGCTCGCGGTCGTCCGCGACTGGCAGCGCACCGGCTACACCCCGCCCCGGGACATCGTGCTGGCGTACACCGCCGACGAGGAGGCCGGGATGGAGTACGGCTCGCAGTGGCTGGTGAACAACCACGCGGACCTGTTCGAGGGCGCCACCGAGGCGATCGGCGAGGTCGGCGGGTACTCGTACACGGTCAACGACAACCTGCGGCTCTACCTGGTGCAGACCGCCGAGAAGGGCCTCGACTGGCTGCGCCTGCACGCCTCCGGCCGGCCCGGGCACGGCTCGTTCATCCACGACGACAACGCGGTCACCGCGCTCGCCGAGGCGGTCTCGGCGGTCGGCCGGCACCGGTTCCCGGTCGTCGTCACGCCGACCGTGCGGGCCTTCCTGGAGCAGATCAGCGAGGCCCTCCGGATCGACCTGAACCCGGACGACCCGGAGCTGGCGATCGCCAAGCTCGGCCCGATCGCCAACCTGATCGGCGCGACCATCCGCAACACCGCCAACCCGACCCGCCTCGAGGCCGGGTACAAGGACAACGTGATCCCCGGCCGGGCGTCCGCGACCATCGACTGCCGGACCTTGCCCGGGCAGGCCGAGTCGTTCCTCGCCGAGCTGCGTGACATCATCGGACCGGACGTGGAGATCGAGCACGTGCACCAGCAGCCGGCCGTGGAGACCGAGTTCGGCGGGCCGCTGGTGGAGGCGATGGGCGCGGCGCTGCGAGCCGAGGACCCCGGGGCGCGTACCGTGCCGTACCTGATGTCCGGGGGAACCGACGCGAAGGCGTTCAGCACTCTCGGCATCCGATGCTTCGGGTTCGCCCCGTTGCAACTTCCCCCCGACCTGAACTTCGCCGCCCTGTTCCACGGCATCGACGAGCGAGTGCCCGTCGAGGGTCTAAAGTTCGGCGTGCGTGTTCTCGACCGATTGCTTCGGAACAGTTAGATCCGGAAGGACCCCCAGACAGATGAGTGACCAGAACGCGGAGCTCGACGCCGCCCTCGAGCGGGTGGTAGAGGCAGCGCGGGCGCACCTCACGGCCGTGAAGGCGGCCGCGGGCCGGATTGATGACGACGACGTCTGGCAGGCGTATGTCGACCTCAACAACGCCTCCTTCGCGTACGACGAGAAGCTGCTCGACGCTTTCGGCGAGGTCACGCCGTGGGACGTCGAGTCGATCGACCCGGACGAGGCGGACCAGCGCTTCCTCGCCGGCGAGGCGGGCGACACCGGCGCCGGTGACCCGTACCCGCAGGTCATCTCGGTCCGGCAGCGCCGCGACTACCGGGTGCCCAGCGTCTCCGCCCTGCTGAAGGTCGCGGAGAACGCGCGCCGCAGCTCGGTGCCGGAGGACGAGGAGGTCGGCCCGGTCGAGTCGGTCGGCGAGGCCGTGCTGGAGCTGCTCCAGGCCGGCGACGGCTCGCTCGCGTCGCTCGACGTCCCGGAGCTGGAGCCGCTCGACGGCCTGCTCACGGTGACCGAGGTCGCGGAGCCGCTGGACCTGGAGGCGTTCGACGACGCCGACGGCTCCGGCCCGTTCGCCCCGATCGAGTCCGACCAGCTGGTCGGCCGCCTGGACGAGCACCCCTTCCTGCCGGACGAGGAAGACGACCACGCCGGCCACAACCACTGAGCCTGATGGCCTCGCTCCGCTCGGCGGCATGGCGCCCCTTGGGGCCGTTGTCGAGGGCACCGAAATCGACCACGCTTCGCTAGCCGATTTCGGCACCCTCGACAACGACGGGCGCCATGCGTGGTGGGCGCGGTCGAAGCGGTGAAGCAGAAAGCCCGCTCGGCCTTGGGCCGTGCGGGCTTTTCAGTAGCTCAGGCCGGGTTGCGGCGTGGGCTGGACGCGGCGGCGGAGCATCACCTTCCGCGTGCCGTCCGCGAAGAGCTGGACCCGGGCGAGCTCCCAACCGGAGAACTCGGCCGCAATGGCGAGCTGCGCCGCCGCGGTCAGACGATCGACGTGCGAGGGCAACCGGAGCGGCGCGTATTCGTAATCCATGCGATCTAATATGCTCCCGCGCGCGAGGCCGACACCAGTCCTCCACGCGGTTCGAAACCCTTGTCACAGCCTTTCCTCAGGGGGCGATGAACCCTGATCGGTACGCGGCCACCACCGCCTGCGTACGATCGCGCACCCCGAGCTTCGCCAGCACGTTCCCGACGTACGTCTTGATCGTCTCGACGCCGAGCACCAGCTCCCCGGCGATCTCCGCGTTGGACAGCCCGTCCGCCATCAGCGCCAGCACCTCGGCCTCCCGCGCGGTCAGCCCGGCGCGTTCCAGCCCGCCGTCCGGCCGGGCGTAGGCCGCCACCAGGTTCTTGATCGCGGCCGGGAACAGCAGCGAGTCGCCGCGCGCGACGACCCGGACCGCCTCCACGATCTGTTCCGGGCGGGACCGCTTGAGCAGGAAGCCGCTGGCCCCGGCCCGGAGCGCCTCGTACACGTACTCGTCGTTCGCGAACGTGGTCACGACCAGCACCTTCGGGGCGTCCACCGGGAACCTGGCGAGCAGGAGACGGGTGGCCTGGATGCCGTCGAGGCGGGGCATCCGTACGTCCATCAGAACGACGTCGGGCCGCCGCCGGACCGCCGCCGGGACCACCTCGCTGCCGTCCCCGACCTCGCCGGTGACCGTGAGGTCGGGCTGGGCGCCGAGGATCGCCCGCAGCCCGGCGCGGACCAGCGCGTCGTCGTCCGCGATCAGCACGCCGGTCATCCGGCGGCCCCCGGGAGCCTCGCGGTGACCTGCCAGTTCTCGCCGTCCGGCCCGGCTTCGAGGGTGCCGCCGAGCAGCCGCACACGTTCCCGCATGCCCTCGATCCCGTGCCCGCCGCCGGTCGGTCGCCGGCGGGTCGTCCCGTTCCGCCGGTTGATCACCTCGATCACCAGGTCCCCCTCCTGCCGGATCCGCAGCGTGACCGGCCCGGTGCCGTGCCGCGCGGCGTTGGTCAGCGACTCCTGCACGATCCGGTACGCCTCCCGGGAGACGTGCGGCGGCACGTCTATGGGCGATATTTCGGTGTTTATCTGGTCGGACAGCAGCCGATCCAGTGCGTCGAGCGTCGGCCCGGCCACCTCGTCCCGCAGGATGCCGAGGACCGTGTCGAGCTCACCGGCCGCCGCCCGCCCGGTCTCCTCGATCGCGGCGAGCGCGGTGAGCGCGAACCCCGGATCGGCCTCGAAGACCGCCCGGGCCGCCCCGGCCTGCAGCGTCATCGCGGTCAGCGCGTGCCCGACCGAGTCGTGCAACTCCCGGGCCAGCCGGTTGCGCTCGGCCAGCCGCCTCTCCCGCTCGGCCAGCCGCCGGTCCCGTTCCTGCGCCGACGGGCCGAGCAGCACCGGCGCCATCGTCGCGGCGAGCGAGCCGAGCCCGGCGACCGCGTAGATCGCGCCGGCCAGGATCACCGGCGCGGCGAGCAGCCACCACCCGCCGCCGGTGCCCGGGATCAGCAGCTCCCCGCCGGTCAGCGCGACCAAGCCGACCGGCACGACGGCGAACAGCACCGCCCCCACCGCCACGCCGCTGAGCAGGTGCAACCCGAACCAGAGCGCCGCCCGCAGCCGGGTCTCGCGCTCCAGGCGGTGCCCGCGGACCGGCCCGGGGAGTTCGACGCCGAGCAGCGAGCGGGCCGCCGCGATCTCCAGCTCCCGGGTGCCGCCCAGGAACGGCGGGACCAGCGCGATCCCGGTGACGAGGCCGGCGAACGGCAGGCTGCCCGCCCAGTTCTCCGGGTGCTCGGCGATCGCCCGGACGAGCAGGCCCAGGCCGAGCGTGTACGGCAGCGCCAGCACCGCCCCGAGCAGCAGGAACACCGCGCGCCGGTAGGTGACGGCGGCGACCAGCAGGCGCAGCATCGGCTCAGAGCACCCCGTGCGGGTCGCCGGTGCCCTCGCGCTCCGGGTAGCCGACGTCGATCGCCGAGACGTCCTCCAGCGCGAACGCTATCTCGGCGGGCAGGGTCAGCTCCTCGCTGCGCAGCGCGCCCTGCAACTGGCCGGCGGTGCGGGCGCCGAGGATCACCGCGGCCAGGCCGGGTCGGTCGCGGACCCAGGAGAGCGCCACCTCCAGCGGCGACACGCCGAGCCCGCCGGCGGCGATCACCACCGCCTCGACGATGCTGGAGCTGCGCGGCTCCAGATAGGTCTGCACGAACGGCGCGTAGTGCTCGGACGCGGCGCGCGAGTCCAGCGGGCGGCCGTTGCGGTACTTCCCGGTCAGCACCCCGCGGCCCAGCGGCGACCAGGCCAGCACGCCGAAGCCGAGCGCCGCCGCGGCCGGCAGCATCTCCCGCTCGATGCCGCGTTCCAGCAGCGAGTACTCCATCTGGGCGGCGACGATCGGGGCGCGGTTCGGGTACGCCGACTGCCAGGTCGCGGCGCGCGCGGTCTGCCAGGCGGCGAGGTTGGACACCCCGACGTAGCGCACCTTGCCGCTGTTCACCGCGTGATCGAGAGCGGACAGCGTCTCCTCGAACGGGGTCTGCCCGTCGTAGCCGTGCACCTGCCACAGGTCGACGTAGTCGGTGCCGAGCCGGCGCAGCGACGCGTCCAGCGAGCGCAGCAGGTTGCCGCGGGAGCCGTCGCGGGCCCGCCAGCCGTGCGGGGTCAGCCCGGCCTTGGTGGCGATCACCACCTCGTCGCGCGGGACCAGGTGGTCGAGCAGCGAGCCGATCACCGCCTCGGCGTCGCCGCTGCCGTACACGTCGGCGGTGTCGATCAGCGTGCCGCCGGCTTCGAGGAACAGCTTCATCTGCTCGGCCGCGTCGTCGGGGTCGGTGTCCCGTCCCCAGGTCATGGTGCCGAGCGCGAGCCGCGAGACCGCTAGCCCGCTTCGGCCGAGCGGTCGCTGGTGCATGAGTGAACCTTATTCAGACCTGGTCAACAAAGAAATCCTCCGGCTCGACAGGGTGCGTCGGTTACCGGACGGAAACGTGACGGGTTCCCATCAGTAGGCTTGTGCCGGACGTCTCAAGATCTCGGGAGGGCAGGGCAGTGCGGCTCGGACTCAGCCTCGGCTACCAGACGGCGTGGAGCACGCCCGCCGATCACCTCGCCATGGCCCAGGAGGCGGATCGCCTCGGCTACTCGGTGGTCTGGGCCGCCGAGGCCTACGGGTCGGACACGGTCAGCATGCTGGCCTGGATCGCCGGCCAGACGGAGAAGATCGACATCGGCGCGGCGGTGCTGCAGATCCCGGCGCGCACCCCGGCGATGACCGCGATGACCGCGGCCACCCTGGACACCCTCTCCGGCAGCCGGTTCCGGCTCGGCCTGGGCGTCTCCGGCCCGCAGGTCTCGGAGGGCTGGCACGGCGTCAAGTTCGCCAAGCCGCTCGCCCGGACCAGGGAGTATGTGGACATCGTCAAGATGGCGCTGCGCCGCGACCGGGTGCAGTACGACGGCGAGCACTACCAGTTGCCGCTGGCCGGCGGCGCCGGCAAGGCGATCAAGCTGGGCTTCCACCCACCGCGCGCCGACCTCCCGATCTACCTGGCCGCGGTCGGCCCGAAGAACCTGGAGCTGGCCGGTGAGATCGCGGACGGCTGGCTGGCGGTCTTCTTCGCGCCGGACGCCGCCGACGACCAGCTGCGGCACATCGCGGCCGGCCGGGCCAAGCACGGCCAGGGGCTGACCGGCTTCGACGTGGCCCCGGTGGTGCCGGTGGTGGTCGGTGACGACGTCGCGGCCTGCGCCGACGTGGTGCGGTGGTATGCCGCGCTCTACATCGGTGGCATGGGCAGCCGCGAGCAGAATTTCTACAACCAATTGGCCGTACGGATGGGATACGCCGACGCCGCCAAGAAGGTCCAGGATCTGTACCTCGACAAGCAGGTCGCCGAGGCGGCCGAGGCGGTGCCACAGGAGTTCATCGAGCGCACCTCGATGGTCGGCGACAAGCCCCGGATCATCAAGCGGATCAAGGAGTACGCGGCGGCCGGCGTCGGCACCCTGTCGATCAGCCCGTACGTCGGTGACCTGGAGTCCGGCCTGGCGACGCTCCGCCTGGTCGCCCAGGCGTACGACGAGTCCGGCGTGGCCCGCTAGTGGCCACCGTCCTCCTCCTGCGGCACGGCCGGACCACCGCGAACGCGTCCGGCGAGCTGGCCGGCCGCCGTCCGGTGGAGCTCGACGAGACCGGCCGCGGCCAGGCCGCCCGGGTCGCCGACCGGCTGGGCGGGATCCCGCTCGCCGCGGTCGTCTCCAGCCCGCTGATCCGCTGCCGGCAGACCGTCGAGCTGGCCCTGCCCGGGGTCGGCCCGACGCTCGACGACGGGCTGACCGAGTGCGGGTACGGCGAGTGGGAGGGCCGCCCGCTCAAGGAGCTGGCCAAGGAGCCGCTCTGGCCGGTCGTCCAGCAGCACCCGAGCGCGGTCACGTTCCCCGGCGGTGAGTCGATGGCGGCCATGTCGGCGCGCGGGATCGCCGCGATCCGTGCCTGGGACGAGAAGGTCACCGCCGAGCACGGGCCCGAGGCGATCTGGCTGGCCTGCAGCCACGGCGATGTGATCAAGGCCATCGTGGCCGACGCGATGGGGCTGCACCTCGATCAGTTCCAGCGGATCGTCGCCGATCCGGCATCGATCACCGTGATCCGGTACACCCCGACCCGGCCGTTCCTGGTGCGGGTCAACGACACCGGGGAGCTGGCTTCCCTCGTACCGAAGAAAATTGATGGGGACAAGGCGGCCGAGAGCAGCGATGCGGCCGTCGGCGGCGGCGCCGGAGGCGGCGTCTGACGACCCTCCGTGATCGGGCCGTAGTCGCTGCGTGCACCCTATTGCGCCCTCGGCGAACCCGGCTCTCCGACCCGCGCGATGGCAGCCGGGGGTGGATAGGGTTGGTTCCATGACCCACCAAGTGCATGCCTTCGAGCCGCCTGAGCGGTTCGTCGCCGGGACGGTGGGCGAGCCCGGGGACCGGACGTTCTTCCTCCAGGCACGCGGTGGCGGCCGGGTGGTCAGCGTCGCCCTGGAGAAGGTCCAGGTGTCTCTGCTCGCCGAGAAACTGGAAGAGCTGCTGCAGGAGGCGAACAAGCGGTTCGGCGTCACCCTGCCGGAGGTCCCGCTGCTGCCCGTGCACGACAACGAGCCGCTGGACACCCCGGTCGACGAGGAGTTCCGGGTCGGCACCCTGGGCCTGGCCTTCGACGTCGACACCGCCACCGTGGTGATCGAGGCGATCGAGGCCGGTGAGGCCGAGGTCGAGCTCTCCGGCGACCCGCTCGCCGACGACGACGACACCGATGACGACGACGAGGACGACGAGCCCGACGACGACCTCGACCGGCTCCGGGTCCGGCTGACCCCCGAGGCGACCCGCGCGTTCATCGACCGGGCCCGCCGCGTGGTGGCCGCCGGCCGGCCGCCGTGCCCGCTCTGCGGCCAGCCGCTGGACCCGGGTGGTCATCTCTGTCCCCGGCACAACGGCTACCACCGGTGACGGCGGAGCCGACCGAGGTGCTCGCCGAGGCTGACGCCCTCGAGCTGCTGTCGTGCGGCCGGATCGAGATCGAGGGTCGTCTGGTCGACGCGTCCAACACCACGCTGCGCGCCGAGATCACCCACAACGGGGTGACCCGCCGCTGTGTGTACAAACCGGTCCGCGGCGAGCGCCCGCTGTGGGACTTCCCGGACGGGACGCTCGCCGGCCGCGAGGTGTCGGCCTACCTGGTCTCCCGGGCCACCGGCTGGGGCCTGGTCCCGCCGACGATCCTGCGGGACGGTCCGATGGGCCCGGGCGCGCTGCAGCTCTGGATCGACGAGCCGGCGGCGGCCGAGGGGCTGATCGGGTTCGTCCCGGCCTACGACGTGCCGGCCGGCTGGTTCCCGGTCGCCGCGGCGCGCGACGACGACGGGGACGCGTACGCCCTGGCCCACGCCGACGACCCCCGGCTGGCCCGGCTCGCGGTCTTCGACTCGGTGATCAACAACGCCGACCGCAAGGGCGGCCACGTGCTCTACCCGGCGACCGGCTCGATCCACGGGGTCGACCACGGCGTCAGCTTCCACGTGGAGAACAAGCTGCGCACCGTGCTGTGGGGCTGGACCGGGAAACCGCTGCCCGGCGAGGCCGTCGACGTGCTCACGTCGCTGCGGGCGGAGCTGGACGGGGCGCTCGGTGAGGCGCTCGACGAGCACCTGACGATCACCGAGGTGCAGCATGTCGGGCTGCGGGTGAAACGGCTGTTGCGGTCGGGGCGTTTCCCCAAGCCGCCGGCGGACTGGCCGGCCATTCCCTGGCCACCGATCTAGAGGCTCCGGCCTGAGGCGCAGGTCACGCTCCGGCCAGAGGTTTAGGTCACGCTCCGCGCGAACACTCCGGGGGGCTGGATAGGCTCCGAGCATGGACGCTTGGACCGGGCATGACGTGCCGACCCTGCCGGGGGACGCCCCTGCGCTGCAGCTCTACGACTCGGCGCGACGGTCGGTGCATCCGGTCACGCCGGGGGAGACCGCGACGATGTACGTGTGCGGCATCACGCCGTACGACGCGACCCACCTCGGCCACGCCGCCACGATGATCGCCTTCGACCTGGTCAACCGCCTCTGGCGGGACGCCGGTCACGGGGTGAACTACGTGCAGAACGTGACCGACATCGACGACCCGCTGCTGGAGCGCGCGGCGCGGGACGGGGAGGACTGGGTGGTCCTCGCGATGCGCGAGACGGCCCTGTTCCGGGAGGACATGGAGGCGCTGCGGATCATCCCGCCGGCGCACTACGTCGGCGCCGTCGAGTCGATCCCGTCGATCGCCGAGCACGTGTCCTCGCTGGTCGCCCGTGGTGCGGCGTACCGGCTGGAGGACGGCACCGGCGACGTCTACTTCGACATCACCGCCGCGCCGAACTGGGGCTACGAGTCGAACCTGTCCCGCGCGGAGATGACCACCCTCTCCGCCGAGCGCGGCGGCGACCCCACCCGCGAGGGCAAGCGCGACCCGCTCGACCCGCTGCTGTGGCGCGGCGCCCGCGAGGGCGAGCCGACGTGGGACGGTGGCGACCTCGGCCCGGGCCGGCCCGGCTGGCACATCGAGTGCGCCACGATCGCGCTGAACCTGCTCGGTGACACGATCGACGTCCAGGGCGGCGGCAGCGACCTGCTCTACCCGCACCACGAGTGCTCGGCGGCGCACGCCGAGGTGCTGACCGGCGCGGCGCCGTTCGCGGCCCACTACGTGCACGCCGGCATGATCGGGCTGGACGGCGAGAAGATGTCGAAGTCCAAGGGCAACCTGGTCTTCGTCTCCCGCCTGCGGGCCGACGGCGTCGACCCGATGGCGGTCCGGCTCGGCCTGCTCTCCGGGCAGTACCGGGCCGACCGGGAGTGGACCGACGAGGTCCGCAAGGCCGGCGAGCAGCGGGTGTCCCGCTGGCGCGAGGCGGCGGCGGCCCCGTCCGGCCCATCCGGAGCCGGGCTGGTCGCCGCGGTGCGGGAGGCGCTGACCAACGACCTGGACGCGCCGGCCGCGCTGGCGGTCGTGGACGCCTGGGTCGAGGCGACCCTGTCCGGGGCCGGGGACGACGCGGAGGCGCCGGCTCTGATGGCGCGGGCGGTGGACGCTCTGCTCGGCGTACGTCTCTGAGGTCTGGCTGTTTTTGATCGTTGTTCGTTGCTCTGTTCTTTTGCTCTGTTCTTTGCTGGGCGGTCCCATCGGGGCCGCCCAGCGGTCTTTCCGCCCTGTTCCCTCGGGCTGCCCAGCGGTCTTTCCGCCCGGTCCCCTCGCGCCGCCCAGCGGTCGTCACGCCCAATCCAGGAAGGGCATACAGGTCCCCGGTCGGAAGCGTAGACCCTGGTCAGTCGGCCTGTGGGCAATACGCCGAAAGAACGCGCCTACCGGTGTTATTCGGTGGAAATGCGTGCATTATGGGCGTCGCCGCGACATGCTTTCGGAGGTCAAACCAACGTCCGAAAGGAACCATCATGCGTCGTCCGGCTATGTACTTCGCCGGTCTGTTCCTGGCTACCGGCGCGAGCGTCGCCCTTGCGGCCGCCCCCGCCGCCGCCGCGGCCAGCCACTGCAAGAAGAACGCCAGTGCCGCTTCCGTCCACGCGTCGGGTCACTCCGCCGGCTACGGCCACAGTGCCGCGGTCGCCGGTGACACCTGGTACCCGGTGCCGGTCGGCTACGGCTACCCGGTCGGCTACGGCTACCCGGGCGGCTACAGCAACGGCTTCGGCGGCGACTGCAACACGTCGATCGCCCAGCGCAACACCCAGATCGGCCTGATCAACCTGAACGGTATCGCCAGCGGCGGCAACGGCGGCGGCCTCTTCGGCTTCGGCGGTTGCTGAACAGCTGTATCTGCGGTGACCGCTCACCAGCCCCACGGGCCTGAGCGGTAGCAAGCCACAGGCCCGAGGCGCCATCCGGCTCCTCGGGTCTGAGCTTTTTCCACCCGCGCCCCGCGCCCCGCGCCCCGCGCCATGCCCCGCCCCGTCACCATCACCCGGGCCCTCGGCCGCACGATCACCCGGCCCCAGCTCCGCGCCCTTACTCGCGTCCGCGCCGCACGATCCGCGGGCGCCGCCCTGCGCTATTGCCCGCGCCGCGCTCCACGTTTTCGCGCCCGCATCCGCGCCGCGCCCCACACCCTGCGGCCTAACGCTCACTTGCGATCATCGGCGTCCGGCTCCAAAGCCCCCGCGCATGTCAGCCTGAGCCGGGTCCAGCGATCGCCCCGTGCCCTCCTCGCGGCGATAATGTCCAGTGTGGAGATCATCAGGCCGTTGCCGGAGACCCTGCGCCCGGTAACCGCCCACGACAGCATCGGCGTCACCGCCCGCCCCACGTTCCGCTCGGACTCGGTCGCGGTGACCACACTCCGCGTCGCACCCGGCGGCGAGATCGGCACCCATCCCGCCCCGGTCCCGCAGTTGCTACTGATCACCGCAGGAAGCGGCCAGGTCCGCTCCGGCACCGACCTCTGGCAGGAAGTCACCGTCGGCGACACCGTCCAATGGTCAGCCGGCGAATCCCACACCACCCGCTCCGCGTCCGGCCTGACCGCAATCGCCATCGAGTTCACCACCCCGCTTTGACCACCCACGCCACCGGCCCGCATTGACCGGCCCACGCCACCGGCCCGCATTGGCCGCCCCGCGCTGACCGCTCCATGCCACGGGCCCGCGCTAGCCGCTCCCGCGCTGGCCATCCCGCGCTACCGGCGCGTGTTGACCGCGCCGTGCTACCGGGTCGTGCTGACTGGCCCGCGCCGGCCACCGCGCTCTGACCAGCCCGCTCTGACCAGCCCGCTCTGACCAGCCCGCTCTGACCAGCCCGCTCTGACCAGCCCGCTCTGACCAGCCCGCTCTGACCAGCCCGCTCTGACCGGCCCGCGCGGCCCACGCCGGCAGACCGCGCTGACTGGCCCGCGGCGTCTGGCCCGTCCGCAGCCAGCCGTCACGCGTCATCCGACGGAGACGAGCTCGCAGGTATGTCAGCCCGACCAGATCCACCCCGAACGTGTGCTGCGGCTCCTCCTTGATCAACTCGAACCCACGCCGCAGGTACACCTGCCGCGCCGTGATCAGCGGATCCGACGTCCACAGCCGCATCCGCTCATACCCGGCATCAACCGCGAACTCCATGCAGGTGTCGACCAGCCGCCCACCCAGCCCGATCCCGCGCGCCGACGGATGCACCAGCAACACCCGCAACACGGCGGTTCCCGGCTCGTCCCCGGTCACGCACATCACGCACCCGACCCGCTGCCCGTCCCGCTCCGCGATCCACGCCGCCTCACGCCCCGGATCATGCGCGACCGCGTAGTCGGCGACGATCCGGACGACCATCGTCTCGAAGCTGGTGTCCCACCCGTACTCCTCGGCGTAGATCTCGCCGTGCGCCTGCACCACCCACCCCAGGTCCCCGGGCTGCCCGAGCCGCCGGATCGTTACCTCCATCACGCCACCTCCATCACGCCACCTCCATCACTGAAACACTCGTTTCAGTCGGATACTAACCCGATGGCGGACACCACGACAGCACCCTCGGCACGCCGGACCGAACTGCTCGAGCTCGCGTACTCCTACGTGCGCCGCAACGGCCTCACCGACCTGTCGCTGCGCCCGCTCGCCGCGGAGATCGGGTCCAGCCCGCGCGTCCTGCTGTTCCTCTTCGGCAGCAAGGACGGCCTGGTCCGAGCCTTGCTGGCCCGCGCCCGGGAGGAGGAACTCGCCCTGATGCGCCGGCTCCGGGAGGAGACCCCGCGGCCTTCCGGCCTGTCGGCCGCCGGCGAGCGCATCTGGTCCTGGCTGAGCGACCCGGCTCACCGCACGCTCCTCGTCCTCTGGCTCGAGGCGTACGCCCATTCCCTCGTCGACCCGACCGGCCCCTGGTCGGAGTTCGCCGCCACCACGGTCACCGACTGGCTCGACGTCCTCGCCGACGCGCAGCCCGAGTCCGAGCGCGACACCCCGGGCGGCGTAGCCCGCCGCACGGCCGCCCTCGCAGTCCTCCGCGGCGCCCTGATCGACCTCCTGGCCACCGGCGACCGCCCCCGCACCACCGCCGCCGTGCACCAGCACCTGCACGCTTGACCCAGCCGGCCCCCGCCGAAGCCGACCGCCGCAGACAGTGCCGTAGCCCGCAACCCCACGCGGCAATCCCCGCCGAAGCAAGCAATGACCGCTCAGTCTTCGGCGGGTCGCAACCTCACGCGGCAGTCGCGGCCAAAACCAGCAGCCAGCAGCCGGATCGCCGCAGCTCGCCACCTCAAACAGCAATCCTCGGGCGGTGACCCCGAGCTGTACTACCGGCCGGTGCGGGCGACCGCCGGTCAGGCCGCCACGGGCTGCAACCCGACGTGGCGGCGGCGCCGGATCAGCCACCCGGCGTGCAGCGCCAGGTTGAGGACCGGGGTGACGACCGCCAGGGCGGAGAACCAGGTCGTCGCGTTCCAGGCAAGGCCCAGCAACGAGCCCGGAAGCCCCCAGGCCAGCAGGTACAGCCCGATCAACCCCTTGCCGATGTTCGCGTCCGGCCCGCTGTCCGCGACGGCGAAGATCCAGATCATCGGAAGCACGGCCAGAGCATGCCCGGCGAACGCCGCCCAGGTCCCGCGGGTACGACGGAACGCCAGCAGACCCCAGGCCGCCAGGTTCAGCACCAGCGGCGTCCAGGTCAGCAGCGACGCGCGGTCGCCCCCGGCCGCGAAGACGAGCAGCCCCCCGATCGTCACGAGCAGATGCAGCGCGATCAGCAGGACCAATCCGGCCCGGACCAGAATCCGCATGCCCGTTCCCCGTCCCGTAGATGATCATCAGAATCCTAGGTGGTCACAGCAACTCGGCGTCATGGACGAGCAGCGCGATCTGGACCCGGTTGTTCAGGTCCAACTTGGTCAGCAGCCGGGACACGTGACCCTTCGCCGTCGGCAGGCTCATCCCCAGTTCGGTGGCGATCTCCGCGTTCGAATACCCCCGCCCGACCAGCACCGCGACCTCGGTCTCCCGCTCGGTTAGAGCGGCCAGCCGGCCCTGCGCCCGAGCCCGTCGGGTGCCCGTGGCCGGGTCGGCGACATGATCGATCAGGCGCCGGATCGCGGTGGGGGAGAGGATCGCCTTCCCCGCGGCGACCGTCCGCACGGCCGCCAGGATCTCCAGCGGCGGAGTGTCCTTGAGCAGGAACCCACTGGCCCCGCCGCGCAGCGCCTCCAGCACGTACTCGTCCGCGTCGAACGTGGTCAGCACGATCACCTGCGGCGCGTTCGCCCGCTCCCGGATCCGCCGGGTGGCGGCCAGCCCGTCCACCCGCGGCATCCGCACGTCCATCAGCATCACGTCCGGCCAGTGCGCCTCGGCCACCCGCAGCGCCTCGTCACCGTCCCCCGCCTCGGCCACCACCTCGATATCCGGCGAACCGCCCACCAGGATCCGCAACCCGGCCCGCACCAGCGCGTCATCGTCCACGATCGCCAGCCGAACCGGGCGCTCGACGTCGTTCAGCGTCAACCCGGCCATGGCAGCTCCGCCTCCAGCCGGAAGACGCCACGCTCCGCACGACAGCGGAAACTGCCACCGGCCAGGCCCACCCGCTCCCCGATGCCGACCAGGCCCAACCCGCTGCCCGGCGGGGCGCTTTCCCTCGTACCCAGGAAGGGGTTGATGATCGTGATGCGCAGGCCCTGGCCGGCGGCGCCCTCCATGCGCACCGTCGCCGCCGCCTCCGAACCGTGCTTCCGCGCGTTGGTCAGGCCCTCCTGCACGATCCGATACGCCGTCCGCCCCAGCGGCACGGGTGGCCCGTCGACCGGCACCGCGCTGTCGAACCCGACCGTCATCCCGGCCGCCCGCACGCTCGCCACCAGGTCGTCCACGTCGGCGAGCCCGGGCTGTGGCGGCTCGGGGCGCCCCCGTGGCGCCCCGACCACCGCGCGCAGCTCCTCCAGCGCCTCATGCGCACTGGTCCGGATCGCGCCGGCGGCGAGCGACAACTCGACCGGCGGCAGCGAGCCGCGCACCTCCAGTGCCCCCGCGTGCAGGCTGATCAGCGACATCCGATGCGCCAGCACGTCGTGCATCTCCCGGGAGATCCGCGCCCGCTCGGCGAGTCTGGCCTGCTCCTCCCGCAGCTCCTGCTCCGCCTCGAGCCGTGCCGCGTGCTCCCGCAGCGAGGTGGTGAGCCGCCGATACGCCCGCACGAACGAGCCCCAGCCCAGCGCCGCCACGGTGATCACGCCGCGGACCAGGAAGTCCACCCACACGTCGTAGACCGGCCGCTCCTGCAACAGGTAATAAACGCCTCCGGTCGCCACGTTGACCGCGCCCAGCAGCAGCACGACCGGGAACCGCAGCCGGATCGCGGCGGTGAACAGCGCCACCAGGATCGGCCCGGTCACCGTCACCGAGATCGCCCCGAACGGCAGCAGCGCCACCAGGACCGCAAGCGGATGTCGCCGGCGGACCAGAAGGGCGGTGGCACCGGCGACACCCAGCGCGAGATCGACCGGCCAGGGGATCGCCGCGCCAGGTCGCGTCGCGTCGCCGACCAGCATCATCGCCGACCCGTAGAGGAGGGCGAGAAGAATCGCGACGGCATCGGCCAGCCGGTCCCGGACCGCGGCCCGGGGGCTGCCGGGCTCGGGCACCAGCAGATGGAGAAGCATGCGGCCGAGCCTAGGTCGCGGCCGGACGCCTCCGCACCCTTCCAAAGTAGGGGTCAGAAACAGTTCTCAAGACCGGTGCGGGAACCCTCCCTCATGGACGAACCTCGACGGCATGTCGATTCGCGAAATCACCCCGGCCGCACCGCCACGGGCCAAGGCCCGCCTGACCGCCGCCGTCCTCATCGCCGCCACCTGGGGCATCGCCGCCGCACTCTGGACACCGCGCGGCCCCCTGACGAACACACAGGCGCTCCTGTCGATCGCCATCAGCGCCGGCGTGGGCTTCGGCGCGGGCTTGCTGCTGCGCTCCCGCTGGGCGATTTTCACAACCCCGCTTGTGTACGGGGTGAGCCTCGAGCTCGTCCGCGCCCACGTCTCCGGTCCATCGGTCGACCCGCCGCACGCCAGCCTGTTCGGTGCGGTCGCCCTGGTCACGGGGCGAGGTGTGCACGGCCTGCTGTCGCTGTTCCCGATGGCACTGGCCGCGGCATATGCGTGCGGGTTCCGGCGCCGCCGCGGCCGGATCCTGGCCGGAGCCTGGACGTTCGCGTTGGTGCTGGTCGCCGCCGCGGTCGCGGTGCCGGCCCGCACCGACGGCATTCCCGGCGGCGTCGCCGAGCTGACCCACGTCGACGTCCATGGTCACCGTCTCGGCCTGATGATCAGGGGCCGGGATCCGGCCGGTCCGGTGCTGCTGTTCGTCCCGGGCGCGCCCGGCGGCTCGGAGACCGGCGCGATGCGCGCCCACCTGTCCGGCCTGGAGTCGCACTTCGTGGTGGCCACCCTGGACCGCCGGGGCGGCGGCGCGTCGTATGCGGCTCTGGACCCGACGTCCACGGTGACGCCGGAGGACTCCGTGGCGGACATCCTGGCGGTCACCGACTACCTGCGGTCCCGCTTCCACCGCGACAGGATCATCCTGCTGGCGCACTCCGGTGGCTCGCTGCTCGGCGTGCTCGCGGCACATCAGCACCCGGAGAAATACTCGGCCTATGTCGGTACCGGCCAAGCCGTCGACGTCGAGGCCAGCGACCAGATCTTCTACGACGACATCCTGGCCTGGGCGCGGACGAACGGGAAGCCCGACGTCGTGCGGGCGCTGGAGAGACAGGGCCGGCCGCCGTACCCGGACTTCTGGCCGTACGAGACGTTCACGCTGCACGAGGCCGAGGCGTATGCCCAGCGGAGCGCGCCCCTGGAGATCAACGGCCCGGAGTACACGCTGCTGCAGAAGGCGCACACCCTGAACGCGATCATGGACACGTGGGACGCGCTGTACCCGCGTGAGCAGGACATCGACCTGCGGCGCGACGTGCCGGAACTGGCGATTCCGGCCTACTTCGTCCAGGGCGGCAACGAGATGCGGGGCCTGAGCGTGCTCTTCGAGGAGTGGTATGCCGGGCTGCGCGCGCCGGTCAAGCAACTCGTGACGATCCCGGGCGGCGGGCACCGGGCGATGTTCGAGGAGCCCGACCTCTTCATCACCACCCTGACCAGCCTGGTCGGCTCCAGATGAGCGCTGCCGAGGCCGCTCCCGGCCGGCCGGCCGGGAGCGAGCGCCGGACACCGGCGTCAGCCGGGCGATCAGGTCGGCGAACACGAGCCCCAGCCGTTCGTTCGGGGCCGGTGGGGCGCAAGCGCGAGCCTCGATCTGGGCCGGGACCCCAGGCCGGGCCGGCTGGGTCGGGACCCCAGGCCGGGCCGGTCTGGGGCCGGTCAGGCCAGCGTGAGGCCCGGATCCGGGTCGGGTTCCGGGGTCGGGCCGGGGATCCGGTACTCCTCGGTCAGCGTCGTCATCGGGCCGGGCCAGGTTGCCTGAGCCACCTCGATCGGTTTCCGGGTCTCGTCGAAGGCGACGTGCAGCAGGTGCAGCACCGGTGTGTCCGGGCGGATCTGCAGGATCTCCGCCTCCTCCCGGCTCGGCTGACGGGCGGTGATCGTGTCGGTCGCGCTGGTGTAGCGGCGTCCGAGCACCTCTTCGGCCTCCTGGTAGAGCGGCCGCCCGAACGCCTCGGCCCGCTCCAGGCTCGTCCCGTTCGCGTCGGTCACCCGGAACCAGGAGGCGCCGAGCTCCACGGTCGCGTCGTCGGTGCGCACGATGTGCCGCCGCACCAGCATCTCGGTGCCGTCCCGCACCCCGAAGGCGTCGGTCACCTCGGGGGGCGCCGCCTCCCGGCCGACGCCGACGAGCTGCTGGCGGTAACGCGCGGCGAGGTCGGCGTGATAGCCGCGGTGGGCGCCGTAGCGGCCCCGCGAGAGGCGGTTCAGGCGGCGGCGGGTGCCACGGACGTAGGTACCGGAGCCGGGCTTGGTGATCAGGATGCCCTCGACCCGCAGCTGATCGACGGCCCGCTGCACCGTCTGCTTGGCGACGCCGAACATCTCGGCGATGGCCGGGATGGACGGCAGTCGCTCACCCGGTTGCCATTCCCCACGACGCACGCGCTCCCGCAGCTGCCCCGCGATCTGCCGATGCGGAAACTCGGCAGCGCCCGGATTGATCGTCACGGTTCCTCCAGCGGGCTCGGCCCAAGATGGATAGGTTCCTAGGATGCCCCAGGCAACGCGCCCGGCCACGCTGACACGCCGAAGCGAACCGCCGCGCCGAGCCAGCCGGTGACGAGCGGGAGCGGGCGGAATGGCGGTGAGCGGAGCGGCGCAGCGCAGGAGCGGGCGGCGAGCGGAACGGAGGCGGGCGGGGCGGGCGCCGAGCGGGCGGGCGGCCAGCGGAATGGCGGTGAGCGGAGCGCCGGCGGCGAGCGGAGCGGTGGCGACGGCGAGCGTTTCGGCATGGCGAGCCGCGTCGGCGAGGTGAGAAGCGTCGGGAAGTGAGCTGCTGAGGGCTGCACGCGTGCGGCGCCTGGTGCGGGCGTGCTCATGGGTGTAATTCCGGGGCGCTGGGTGCATGCAGGGCCGGGGGCCGCGATGCGTGCAGGGCCGGGGGCCGCGATGCGTGCAGGGCCGGGGGCCGCGATGCGTGCGGGGTCGGGGGCGCGGGCGGCCTGGAGCCGGGCGATGACCTCGGGCGTCGACGGGCTCATGTCGGCCGGCTTGCCGTCGTGTGGCGGTTGACCTGCGAACAAGTGGCGTGAACGACCGTTCCGCGCACGGATCCGCTGGTCCGCGCGGTACCCGACCAGATGAGTGAATAGGGCTATCAGCTACACCGCAGATAGATGTCTAGCGTGTACGTCCCTTTCGGCCCATACTGACCTCAGAAACCGCGAGTCATGGGGGCTGATCACCAACGAAAAAGGCGGCACCCAGTTCCCGCTGAGTGCCGCCCGAGGCCTCCGTCCCACAGGGAGGGGAGGACCTTGCCAACAGCCATCTTTCGCCACTTCCCCGCCCTCCTGCAACCCCCGGGAGGAGGGGAGAGTCATGCCGGTCTTCTATCGAGGGCCGCGTGCGCTGATCACCCATCGGGTGATCGAGGTGCCGAGCCGCGAGCGGCAGGCCTTCACGCTGCGGGAGCTGAGCCGGATCCAGGCCGTCCAGGAGGGGCCGGACCTCAGCGCCAACCGTTTCCGGGCGGTGGGTGTCACCGCCGTCTTCACCATGGTCTGGGCGGTCCCGATGCTGGGCCGCACGTCGATGCTGCTGGCCGGGGTGGTCACGCTCGCCCTGGTGGTGTGCGCCGGCGCGTGTCTGCGGGTCCGGCCCCGTTCCGAGTACCGGTTGCTGGCGTTGAACGAAGGGGAGTTGGTGATTCTGGTGGAAACCGACGACCGTCAGGAGTTCGATCAGATAGTGCGAGGTCTGATCCGTGCCCTGGACTACCGGGGTGACAGCAAGTGATCTTGCGGGATCGACTTCGGGGTGTTGCGTACACGATGATCCGGTTCGGGGTGTAGAGTCCGTGCGGCTGACGGCAATAGGTCTGTCAGCCGCACAGCTATCAGCCACGTAGCAGCTTGGGGAGGCCATGCCCAGCGGGCCGGGAGAGTCACCCGCCGTCGCACGCCGACGGGTGCGGGTGGCGCTGCGCAAGGCCCGCCTGGCGGCCGACCCGCCGCTGAGTCAGAGCGATGTGGCCGCGCACCTGGACTGGAGTCTCTCCAAGATGCAGCGGATCGAGGCCGGCGAGGTCACGGTCTCCGGCACCGACCTGCGAGCCCTGCTCGACTTCTACGGCTCGTTCACCCAGCACGAGATCGAGGATCTGGTCGACGACGCCCGGATCTCCCGCCGGCAGCGCTGGTGGACCAAGCCGGCGTACCGGGAGCACGTCACTCCCGCGGTGCTGAAACTGATGGCGTTCGAGGCCGAGGCGGCCGAGGTCCGGGTGTTCCAGCCGGGCGTGGTTCCCGGGGTTCTGCAGACGCCCCGGACGGCCGGGTTCATCCTCGACTCCTTCATGCGGAACGTCTCCGACGAGCAGCGGAAAGTGCGCCAGGAGGTGCGCTCGCAGCGTCGCCGGGAGCTCATCGAGCGCGCCGGCGGTCCCCGGTACTACCTGATCATCGACGAATCGGTGCTGCTCCGGGACTTCGGTGGGGTGGAGATCGCCGCTGAGCAGATGGCGGCACTGGTGGAGGATGCGAAGCGGCCGGGTGTCCGGGTCCGCGTGCTTCCGCTTCCCGCGGGTGCGGTGCTCGCCATGGTCGGCGCTTTCATCCTCGTGGACCTCAACGAGCGCGAGGCGGGCGAACGCGAGGCGGGCGAACGCGAGGCGGGCGAACGCGAGGCGGGCGATGGCGAACACGCGGATCACGCCCCGGCGGGCGATGACGACGACGATGCCGTTCTCTATCGCGAAGGCTGGATCGAGGACGAGCTCCAGGACGATCCCAAACCGGTGCGACAGTTCCGCGAATACTTCGAGGATCTCTGGACGCGGAGCCTCGACGAAGAGGTCAGCCTGTCACTGATCACCGCCCGAGCGGCGGTGCTGCGGTCCAGCGTGGATCGCGGCGAACCTTAGCGCTCGCGTCACGACGGTGGCGTGTGGTGCTCGTCGTGGCGCGGCGTCTCACTTCGGAGGAGAAGCCGATCATGGTGAAAGCCACAATGGAGTGGTACAAGAGCAGTTTCTGCGAGACGGCGGCGTGCCTCGAGGCCGCGCCGGTCGGGGAGAGCGCCATCGCGGTGCGCAACAACGCGCATCCTGGCGAGCGTCATCTGGAGTTCGATCGTGACGGCTGGAATGTTTTCCTGGACGACATTGCCGAAGGGCGTTTCAGTAACCTCTGACGCCGGCCGCTCAAGTGACAGTGCGGGTTCGGCATCGTACGCTGGGTAGCCACGTGCTTTGGGGGAGGTACCCGGAGATGAACGAGTTCGCTGAACGCGACCTGGTCTGGCGGCGGAGCAGTTACTGCGAGGCCTCCGCCTGCCTGGAGATCGCGTTCGACGGCGATGACGTGCTGATCCGCAACACCGAGCGTCCCGATGAGGTCATCGTCGCCACTCGTGGCGAGTGGCGCGGGCTGGTCGCCGGCATCCGTGATGCCGGCGACTCCGCCCGGTAGGGATTACCAGGAGCCGGCGGTCGGGCCGGCGGAGCCGCCACGGCGGCGCAGGTACTTCTCGAACTCGCTGGCGATCTCGTCGCCGGTGAGCGGCTGGATTCCCGCGTCGCCGACGCGTTCCTCCAGTTCGCGGACGTATTCGCCGAGCTCGGCGTCCTGCTCGGCGGCTGCCCGGACGCGCTTCTCCCACTCGTCGGCCTGTTCGGCCAGGTCGGCCATCGGCACCGGCAGGTCGAGCACGTCCTCGATGCGGCTGAGCAGCGCGAGGGTGGCCTTGGGGCAGGGCGGGTTGTTCGCGTAGTGGGGCACGTGCACCCAGAACGACAGCGCGTCCAGCTCGGCGCGGCTGGCCGCTTCCTGCAGGACCCCGACGATGCCGGTCGGCCCGTCGTAGCGGGTCGGGACGACGTTGTACTTCTCGGCGATGGAGCTGTCCGAGGCGCTGCCGCTGATCGGCAGGGGCCGCGTGTACGGCACGTCGGCCAGCAGCGCGCCGAGGAGCACGACCTTGGTCACCTCGAGGCTGTGGCAGATCTCCAGCACCGATTCGCAGAAGGTGCGCCACCGCATGCTCGGCTCGATGCCGCGGATCAGCACCACGTCCCGGTCGCTGCCGGGCGGGCTGGCCACCATGAACCGGGTGGTCGGCCATTCGATCTTGCGAGTCTCGCCCTCGGCCATCGTGACGGTGGGGCGGCTCACCTGGAAGTCGTAGAAGTCCTCGGGGTCGATGCTGGTCACCTCGCGGGCTTCCCAGACCTGCTCAAGGTGTTCCACGGCCGCGGTGGAAGCGTCCGCAGCATCGTTCCAGCCCTCGAAGGCGACGATGGCCACGGGCGAGCGGAGCAGCGGTAGGCCGTCGAACTCAGTCATGTCTGACAGCCTACGTGCGGGGCCGGAACTGTACCGGGTGGCCGCGCCGTGGCCCTCCGCAGGTCGTGAGCGGTTTTCGCCATGAAACCGTGCATAACCGAGCATAATTTCCGGCGTGACCAGTCACGTGGATCAGGTGCTCGGCCCGTCCGACGACACCGTGAGCTTCATCCAGCCGCGCGCGATGTTCTTCGTCACCGTGCTCTGGGTGGTGGCCGCCGCGTGGGTGCTGATCCTCGGGTTCTACCTGGTCCTCGCGGTGGTGTTCGGGGCCCGCCCGGGGCCGGAGGACATCGTGGTCTACGCGGAGATCGCGATGATCGTGCCGATGATCGCGTCCGCCGTGGTGCTGCTCGTGCTCTACCGGCGGCTGGGCTGGCTGCACACCTCGGTGCACGGCATCGACTTCGCCGCGACCGGGCGCAAGCCGGTGCATCTGCCCTGGTCCGGCATCGCGTCGGTGGGGCTGCACGGCCGGGGGCCGTTCACCGAGCTGGTGGTGACGCCGATCGGGGACGATTACGCGCAGGTCCTCGACGGCCCGGGCTTCGCGCCGCGGACGCGCCGGCGGGGCGAGGAGCGGTCGTACGTCGTCGATGTGGGTTTGATGTCGCCCGGCCCGGATGTCCTGCTGGCTGAACTTCACCGCCGGATTCCGTCGAAGGTTTGACGTCCGCGCGCCGGAAGGCTACGGTCTTAACCGCTCCGTTAATTAACGGGAGGGTTAAATGGCTGACCGGCTCAGCGTCATCTTCGCGGCGCTCGCCGACCCGACGCGACGTGCCATCCTGGCCCGGCTCGCCGAGGGCGAGGCGACCGTGACCGAGCTCGCCGAGCCGTTCGACATCAGCCTCCCGGCGATCTCCCGTCACCTCAAGGTCCTGGAGAACGCCGGCCTCATCTCGCGCAGCCGATCCGCGCAGTGGCGCTCCAGCCGTCTCGAGGCCGGGCCGCTGCGCGAGGCCACCGCGTGGATGGAGCGTTACCGCCGGTTCTGGGACGAGAATTTCGCACGCCTGGACGCCCATCTCAAGCGCCTGCAGGAGGAGAAACCATGACCGACCTCGTCATCACCCGCGTCTTCGACGCGCCCCGCGCCCTGGTCTACCGCGCGTTCACCGACCCGGACCAGATCGCGCAGTGGTTCGGCCCGGTCGGCTGGTCGGTGCCGCGCGACAGCGTCGAGATCGACGCGCGCCCCGGTGGCAAGCAGGTCTTCACCATGGTCAACGATGCCGATCCGTCGATGTCGTCGCCGGTCAACGCCACGTTCACCGAGGTGATCGAGAACGAGTTGCTGGTCGGCGAGGAGGACGTCAGCCACATCCCGGACTTCGGCGCGGACAAGCTCGTCATGCGCATCGAACTCTTCGACGAAGAGGGCGGCCGCACCCGCCTGGTCCTGACACAGAGCCCCTTCCCGGCCGAGATGGAGACCGGCGCTCGCGAAGGCTGGGGTTCCAGCTTCACCAAGCTCGACAAACTTCTCGGCGCATAAGGCAAGACGCTGCCGCGCCCCGGCGGTTCTCTTTCGCTTCCACCATTTCGCGGTACGGCATGCCAAACCCCCAGAAGCACAGCCCGGCCCCCGATCCCGGGTCGCGACGCCGCCGGTCACCGGGCCGCTCCGGCGCCGCCGGCTGAAATCCCGGCGCGGGCCCGCCAGGCCGCGGCCACTCCGGGCCCGCCCGCGGCTCCCGCAAACCCGGCTGGCACTCACGGTCGTGTTCCGCGCGAAGAACAGCCGTGAGCGCCAGCCGGACAGCCGGCGCTCACGGCGGCGGGCGACCCCGGGTCAGTCGTGGGCGATCGCGCCGAGCACGTTCAGCCGCGCCGCCCGGATCGCCGGGACCACCGCGGCCACCACGCCGACCACCGCGGCCAGGGCCAGGTAGGTGCCCATCCGGCCCCACGGCAGGACCAGCTCGGTGATGCCGTCGCTCTTCAGGGCGCGGGTCACCGCCGTACCCATGCCGGCCCCGACCACCACGCCGAGCAGCGCCCCGAAGACCGAGATCACCACCGCCTCCACGGTGATCATCCGCAT
Organism: Actinoplanes sp. L3-i22; assembly: GCF_019704555.1. Lineage (NCBI taxonomy): Bacteria > Bacillati > Actinomycetota > Actinomycetes > Micromonosporales > Micromonosporaceae > Actinoplanes > Actinoplanes sp. L3-i22. Next base: position 8,313,443 of record NZ_AP024745.1, on the reverse strand, counting down.
GGTCTGCGCCCGGCCGAGCCCGACCGCCCGCAGCAGCCCCAGCTCCCGGGTCCGCTCCAGCACGGAGAGGGCGAGCGTGTTGACCACGCCGAGGACCGCGATCAGGATGGCCAGCCCGAGCAGGATCTGGATCATCGTGATCACCTGGTCGAACTGCGCCGCCTGATCGTTCGCGAACGTCGCCGAGTCGGTCGCCGTCACCTCGGGACTGTCCGCGAGCAGCTGCTTGACCTGCGGCAGCACCGAGGAGACGGCGACCCCGTCGTCGAGCCGGACGAAACCGAAGCTCGGCTGGGTGACCCCGAAGTCCTTGATCGCCGCGTTCGGCAGGATCACGTTCCCGGGCAGCGCGTTCTTCGCGAAGATCTGGCTGACGGTGTACGTGTGCGGGTCGCCCCGCGCCCCCTGGATCGTCACCGACCGGCCCACCTGCCAGTGCTGCTCGTCGGCCGCGGCCTGGTCGACCGCGATCTGGCTGTCGGTCAGCGGCGCCGCGGTCGTCCCGTAGGCCTGGGCCAGCACGCTCAGGTCCGCGGACGCGGTGACGTACTGCGTCTTGCCGTCGATCGTCACCATGTCGTTCCACAGCCCGGCCGCGGCCCGCACGCCCGGCAGCGCGGCGGTCTTGTCGATCACCGCCGGGTCGTACGTCGGCGGCCGCGGCCCGGTCTGATCCCCGCTGATCAGGATCTGCGCCTTGATCGTCTCCGCGACCTGGGTCTTGAGGCTGCTCTTGGCCGAGTCCATGATCACGGTCACGCCGGTGACCAGCGCGATGCCGACCATCAGCGCGGCCGCGGTGATCGCCGTCCGGCGCGGGTTGCGGCCCGAGTTGAGCCGGCCCAGCCGGCCCGGCAGCGACCACGAGAAGAGCCGCCCGAGCAGGCTGATCACCGGCTTGCTGATCAGCGGGGTGAGCAGCGCGACGCCGACGAACGAGACGAGCACGCCGCCGAGGATCAGCCACAGTGTGGTCTTGCCGCTCAGGCTGGCGAACAGCCCGGTGCCCAGCGCCGCGCCGCCGGCCGCGAGGACCACCCCGCCGAAGACGCTGAGTTTGGTGAGCGGCCGGTCCGGGATGCTGACCTCCTGCATCGCGGCGATCGGGGCGATCCGGGAGGCGCGCAGCGCGGGCAGCACCGCGGCGACCACGGTGACCACCAGGCCGACCACGAACGCGCTGATCACCGCGGAGAGCGGGACTCCGATCGAGGCGAGCGTCAGGTCGGCGAACGAGCCGAACAGCGCGGCCAGCCCGGCGCCCGCGCCGACCCCGGCGGCCAGCCCGAGCACCGCCGCGACCAGGCCGATCGCCACGGCCTCGACCAGCACCGAGCCGATCACCTGGCGGCGGCTGGCGCCCATCGCGCGCAGCAGGGCCAGTTCCCGGGTCCGCTGGGCCACGATGATCGAGAAGGTGTTGAGGATCAGGAAGATGCCGACGAACAGCGCCACCCCGGCGAAGCCGAGCAGGATCTGGTTGAAGAACGCCAGGCCCTCCTGGATGCTGTCGGCACTCTCCTTCGCCAGCTGCTCACCGGTCTTGACCTGGTAGTCCGCGCCGAGCGCGGCGGCCACCCGGTCCCGCAGCTGCGCCGGGGTCACGCCGTCGGCGGCCTCGACGGTCACCGACGAGAACGTGCCGGCCTGGCCGAGCATCAGCTGCTGCGCGACCGGCGTGGTGAAGGCGACCTCCTGCACGCCGCCGATGCTGTCCCGCCCGCCGGTGTAGCCCCAGATGCCGACCAGCGTGAACTGCTGCTTCGGCTGCAGGGTGAGCACGCTGACGGTGTCGCCGAGCTTCAGCCCGGCCAGCTGCGCGGTGTTCGCGTTGACGGCGATCTCGCCGGCCGCCGTCGGGCCGCGGCCGGAGCGGAGCTCCATCAGGCTGTCCGTGCCGGTCCAGTTCTCGCCGAGGCGGGGCGGCCCCTGCGAGGTGAGCACCTTGCCGTCGGAGCCGATCACCCGGGCGCCGTCGACGTCGACGCGGCCGGTTGCCGCCCGTACGCCGGAAATTGTTTTGATCTTGTCGACCGCCGCGGCCGGAAGCGGCGTGGCGACCTCCTCGCCCTCCATCTCGGACACTTCGATCTTGGGTTTGGCGCTGACCGAGACGTCGGTGGCGCCGAAGGCGTCGGCGAAGATCGAGTCGAAGGTGCGGTTGAGCGTGTCGGTGACCACGAACGAGCCGGACACGAACATCACGCCCAGCACCACCGCCAGACCGGAAAGGATCAGCCGGAGCTTACGGGCGAGCAGGCTCTTGAGTGTCGCGCGCAGCATCAGAGCATCACCGGATCGCCGTGCTTGTCCAGGCGCTTCATGGTGTCGAGCACGGTCTCCGCGGTCGGGTTCGGCAACTCGTCGACGACCCGGCCGTCGGCCAGGAAGATCACCCGGTCGGCGTAGCTCGCCGCGACCGGGTCGTGGGTGACCATGACGATGGTCTGGTCGTGCTCGCGCACCGAGGACCGCAGGAAGCCGAGCACCTCGGCGCCGGCCCGCGAGTCCAGGTTGCCGGTCGGCTCGTCCGCGAAGATCACGTCGGGCCGGCCGATCAGCGCGCGGGCACACGCCACCCGCTGCTGCTGGCCGCCGGAGAGCTGGCTGGGCCGGTGCGAGAGGCGGTCCCGCAGGCCGACCGTGTCGATCACGACGTCCCACCACTGCGGATCCGCCTTGCGGCCGGCGATGTCCAGCGGCAGCCGGATGTTCTCCGCGGCGCTCAGCGTGGGCAGCAGGTTGAACTGCTGGAAGATGAAGCCGATCCGGTCCCGCCGCAGCCGGGTCAGCGCCTTGTCGCCGAGGTTGCTGATCTCGGTGCCGCCGATGTGCGCGGTGCCCTTGTCGACCGTGTCCAGCCCGGCGAGGCAGTGCATCAGCGTCGACTTGCCGCTGCCGGACGGGCCCATGATCGCCGTGAAACGGCCCCGCCCGAACTCGGCGGTCACCCCGGCCAGCGCGGTCACCCGGGCCTCGCCGGTGCCGTAGACCTTCCAGATCTCGTCCGCGCGTGCCGCCACCGACCCGCCGGCATTCGTCGCAGTCACCGTTCGTCTCCCCCTGAAGATGGTCTGCCGGTGCTCCGGCAGGCCAGCCCAGTGTGTCGGCGCGAACGGCGCCCGGCGTCCGTCCTGTGGAGTAGCTGAACGCTGAGATTTCGCTGGGGGAGGCCACTTAGGCATCGTCAGGGTTGCCCCTGAGTGATAGAGGGCAATGAGTCGGTCGCCGATGCCGTCTACGGTGGAACTCCCGGCCCCTCAGGAGGACCGTCATGCGTGCCCGACTCGCCGCTTTCCTGACAGTACTGCTGCTCGCGGGGTGCGGGCAGCTGCCCGGACCGGACGAGCCGACCGACCCGACGCCGGCCGCCACCGCCACCGGCTCCGACGGGCCGGACGGCACCGACACCCCGGAGGAGTTCGCCTCCGACATCAAGTCCGCGCAGACCGTCGCCGAGCAGTACTGGGGACAGGTGTTCAAGCGGCAGGGCCAGCGGTTCCAGCCGGTGCGCGAGGTCATCCCGTACGAGCGGGAAGGTGAAGTGGACTGCGGGCGGGACCCGCTGCCGCGCAACAACGCCGCCTACTGCTCGGCGGGGGACTTCATCGCGTACGACGTGAACTGGGCCTTCGGGGTCTTCGGGCAGATCGGCGACGCGTTCATCTACTACCTGCTCGGCCACGAGTACGCGCACGGCATCCAGGCCCGGCTCGGCATCCAGAAGGAGTTCACCATCCAGCAGGAGCTGCAGGCCGACTGCATGGCCGGCGCGTTCATCGGCGACTCGGCGCGCGCCCGGCAGCTCACCCTGGACAAGGGCGACACCGACGAACTGGCCCGCGGCCTCGAGTCGGTCGGCGACGACCCCGGCCAGCCGTGGTTCGCCGAGGGCTCGCACGGCACGGCCGACCAGCGGATCAACGCGTTCGCCAACGGGTACCAGGACTCGCTCAAGGCCTGTGACCTCTGAGACATTGGCTCGGCCGGCGCCCCGGTGGCGCGGGAGGATCGTGTTCCGACCGTACTGACCTGGGGAGATTCTGCTGAGCGCGACACGACCGGCCGCGGTGCTCTTCGACATGGACGGCACCCTCGTCGACAGCGAGAAGTTGTGGGGCGTCGCGCTGGAGGACCTCGCCGTCCGCGCCGGCGGCGTCCTCTCCGCCGACGCCCGGCTCGCCATGGTCGGCACCAGCATGCCGGTGAGCATGGCGATCTTCCGCGAGGACCTGGGCCAGCCCGACCGGGACTCCGCGCCCGACGTCGCCTGGCTCAGCGAGCGCGTCGCCGAGCTCTTCGCCGACGGCCTGGAGTGGCGGCCCGGCGCGCGGGAGCTGCTCCTCGAGGTCCGGGCCGCCGGGGTGCCGACCGCGCTGGTCACCTCGACCGGGCGGCGCCTCGCCGACATCGCGCTGAAGACCCTCGGCACGGAGAACTTCGACGTCGTGGTCTGCGGTGACGAGGTCGGCGCGCCCAAGCCCGACCCGGAGCCGTACCTGACCGCCGCCGGCCTGCTCGGCGTGCCGATCGTCGACTGCGTGGCGATCGAGGACTCGCCCAGCGGCGTGGCCAGCGCGGTCGCCGCCGGGGCCCGGGTGCTCGCGGTGCCGTCCGACGTGGCGTTGCCCCCGTACGAAGGCATCTGTTTGCGATCTTCGCTGGTCGGCGTCGACCTGGGCTTTCTGGGCGCGTTGCGCTAGGCGATTTTTGCTTTGGTACGGCGGGTGAGCGGCTGGTTGCGGTCGCTCTCCGGTACGTCGTTCCCCATCGCGGTCGGTTCCGGGGCGTTCGCAGTGCGTCGGCCCGCCACGGGGTCTGTTAGTGGCTGGAAGCGGTGAATTCGTCGGCTTGCGCTCTTTGTCCTCTGGGTGCTCGGCTCGGTTCAGCCGGCCGGTGCGCCTGCGGCCCGGTGCGTGGCCCCGCCGGTGGTGGGTGGTTCGGTGGCGGGGCTCGGCTCGGGGTGGGCCCGCGTTGCCGGATCGTGCGGGGCGCGGAGTGAGAGGAACGGGCGGCCCAGGGCCGGCAGGAGACGGCGGGCCACCGCCATCCCGGACATCAGGCGGCCAGCGGGCCTGACCCGCCGCTCCCGTGCGTGACGTCCCCCGAGCCGGTGCCGTCCACGGGCGGCTCCTCCGGGTTCCGCGTACCGGTCACCACGATGTTCGAGCCCGGGGACCAGGAGCTGTGCGGCCGCGGGCCGGTGCCCGGGTCGACCGCCCGGTGGATCCGGATGTCGCCGCTGGCCGTGCGGACCCGGATCTCCAGGGTGGTGGCGGCCGGTGCGGTGTCGCCGTGCGACGTCAGGTCGGTGACGCTCTGGCCGCCCACGGTGTTCAGATCCAGCCAGAGGCCGGTGCCGGGGGCTACACCGAGGGTGACGTTGCCTGATGCCGTACGGACGCGGGCTTTGCCTTGGGAAAGCGAACCGACGGTGACCGAACCGCTCGCGGTGCCGGCATCCAGCGACCCGCCGCCGGAGGCGATCCGGATGTCGCCACTCGCGGTCGCGGCCGTGACGTCACCGGCGACGTCACCCAGGCTGATCTTGCCGGAGGCGCTCTTCACGGACGCGGAGCCGCCGACCCGGTCGGCCGACAGGTCGCCGCTGGCCGCGCCGAGGTGCAGGTCGCCGCGCACGTCCGCGATGTGCCCGGCGGCCGAGGCGAGCTTGAGGTGCACGTCCCGGTAGCGGCCGGCGGCCCGGACCTCGGCGGCCGCGCTCTCCCCGGTCAGGCTGCTGCCCTCGGGGACCTGGACGGTGATGCGCAGGGCCGGGCTGCGGCGCATCCGCCAGCGCTCGGGTGTCGGCACCGCCACGACCAGGGTGTCGCCGTCGAGGACGACCCGGGTGTTCTCGGCGGCCTGCTGCGCGGCGGGGTTGTCGTCGAGCGGCATGACCTCGACGCGGATGGTCTCGTGGGCCCCGGCCTCGATCTCGACGGTGCCGGAGACGGCCCGCAGTGAGACGGTGACCGGCTCGGCCCGATCAAACTCGAACATCATGATTCCTCCTGAAATAGTCAGGCCCAAATTCCGGATAAGTCGGACATCGGTCCATGGGGTGAGCCACTGAGCTCAGCTGCTGTGAGCGGCTTGGTCGGGTCGCGGCCCGGTCGTGTTGCGAGGCCGGCTGCGGCGCGGGCCGATCAGGTGCTGTGGATCGGGCCTGCGTGGTGCGGGTTGGTCGGGTGCTGTGGATTGGGCCTGCGCGGTGCCGCTGGTTGGGTGCAGTGGGCTGGGCCTGCGCGGTGCCGCTGGTTGGGTGCAGTGGGCTGGGTCTGCGCGGTGCCGCTGGTCGGGTGCTGTGGGTCAGGCCTGGAAGTAGCCGGTGACCCGCTTCGCGGACCACGTCCCGCCGGGCGGCGGCGGAGGCGGCGGGGGCGGAGTCGGCCGCGGACTGACCGCGGACATGACCGCCCGCACCAGCCAGGCGTTGACCGAGACCCCCTCGGCCGCCGCCGTCTGCTCGACGTGCGTCTTCAGCGCCTCCGGCATGCGCAAGGTGAGCCGGGCCAGATCGCCGCCGCCGTCGGCCGGCGGAGGCGACGGCGCCGCGACGGCCGGCTCCGGCACGGCGATCTGCGTCACGACCAGATCCGCGTCCCGCCCGCGCAGACGCACCTCGACGGTGGCGTCGTGAAGCCGGGTGGTGATCTCGGCGGCGGCGTCGGAAAGCGCCTCGAGCAGCGCCAGCCGCGCGGACGGCTCCAGTGAATTGCTCAAGAGCTCCGCGGCCCGGCTGATCTCCGGGCCGCCGGGCGCGGCTGCGGCCGCAAGGTCCGCACGCAACCCTTCGAGGTACGGCGTCATGTCCATGCCTCCACTATGACGTCATGGGTGACGTCACGCAAGGCCAAATTGACGCCAGGGTTGACCTGGGGATCCCTCTGATGTGGCTCCGCAGGGGTTTTCCACAGCGTGGAGTTGTCCACAGGCCCCGTCCCGCGATCTCCGGATTCCCGGGACAATGGGCGGTGGAGGTCAGCCCCCTGGTGGGTGGGGCCTTTACGCGGGGTGGGCTCTGTCGCGAGGCGGGGCTCTGCGGTGGGGAGGGCTCTGCCGTGAGGAGGGGCCCCGTGACGGGGAGGCTCGTGCCGCGAGGTGGGGGCCTGTGGCGGGTGTGCCGGCGGGGTCAGCTGCCGGGTTTGACCAGGCCGGTTTCGTAGGCCAGGACTACGGCCTGCGTGCGGTCGCGCAGGCGCAGCTTGGCCAGCATGTGGCCGACGTGGGTCTTCACCGTGGTGTCGCTGACCTGCAGCGCCTCGGCGATCTCGGCGTTGGTGTGGCCGCGGGCTACGTGGATCAGGACTTCGCGTTCCCGGCCGGTGAGGGTGGTCAGGTCGACGGGGACTCCGGTGTCCGGTTTGGCGGCGGCTGCGATGAAGCGGGGGAGGGCTCGGGCCAGGACCTGCGGGGTGATCACCGCGCCGCCGGCCGCTACCGCGCGGATTGCGGTGATCAGCTCCTCTTGCGGGGCGTCCTTGCACAGGTAGCCGCCGGCGCCCGCGGCGATCATCTCGATGAGCTCGTCGTCGCTGTCCCGGGCGGTCATCACGAGTACCCGGACCGGCAGCCGGGCGGCGGTGATCGCGCGGGCCACCGCGGCGCCATCCATTCTGGGCAGCGCGGCGTCCACGATCAGGACGTCCGGGAGCAGGCGGCGGGCCAGTTCGACGGCTTCCCCGCCGTCTCCGGTCTCGCCAGCGACGGTCAGCTCCGTTCCGCTGCCGGCCGAGTCGCCCAGCACTGACCGTAGCCCGGCCCGCTGCAACGCCGAGGCATCCGCCAGCAACAACCGGATCGGTCTCACCACACCCCGCTCCGGCCAACGAGCCGCTCCCCGCCCAGCCCTGCCGACGACGGCGCAGCCCGGACAACGGCCGCGGGTCTGCGGCACGCTCCGGCCCGGACAAGGGTCGCGAGCGCTTGGCCCGAGGGTGCGGGTCTGTGAAGAGGCGCGGCCCGGCCGGCAAAGGGCGCGAGCGTGCGGAGTGCTGCGGCCCGGCCCGGGGGCGCGAGATCGTGAGGAGGCGCGGCCCGGACAGGGGGCGCCGGCTCGCGGAGTGCCGCGGCCCGGCCCGAGGGCGCGGGGGTGCGAGACGGTGCGGCCCGGGCTGCGGTGGGCGGCGGCGGGTGGTCAGGCAACGGCGCCGTCCCGGGACGGGGTGGAGAGGCGGTCGGGTTCCGAGTCGGTGGGGGTGCCGGCGGTGGGGGACGTGGGGAACGGGGGTGGGGTGCCGCCGAACTCCGGGCAGAGGGCCTGGTGGTTGCACCAACCGCAGAGGCGGCTCGGCTTGGGGCGGAAGTCCTGGTCGCGCTTGGCTCGCTCGACCGCGTTGGACAGGGCGATCAGGGTGCGCTCGAAGCGTTCCAGCTCGCCGGCGTCCGGGCTGTAGTCGAGGACCTCGGCGTCCTTCAGATAGAGCAGGCGCAGGACCCTCGGGACCACGCCCCGGGTGCGCCACAGGACCAGGGCGTAGAACTTCAGCTGGAACAGGGCGCGGCCCTCGAACGCCTCGCGCGGGGCGCCGCCGGTCTTGTAGTCGACGACGCGCAGGTCGCCGGCGGGGGAGATGTCGAGGCGGTCGATGTAGCCGCGGATCAGCAGCTCGTCGTCGATCATCGTGGAGATCAGCGTCTCGCGCTCGGCCGGCTCGAGGCGCTGCGGGTCCTCGACCGCGAAGTAGCCGGTGAGCAGGTCCCGCGCGCTGGTGAGGAACGCGGCCAGCCGGGCCGCCTCGGCAGCCCCGGCCGGCGCGTCGACGAGCGCGATCTGCCCGGCGGCGTCCATCTCGGCAGCCACCGCCGCAGGATCACGAACGAGCGCAGCCGAAGCCGCGAGGTCGGGAACGAGCGCACTCGAAGCCGCGAGGTCACCGGCGAGGGTGACCACCGGGGCGGGGGCGGCGGTCTCCGCCGAGGGGTCACGAACGGGTTCAGTGGCGTGTCCCACAGCGGGGGCCGACGACGTACCCGAAAGGGGTTTGGAAGGCCGCGGCGCGCCGGCGGCGAGAGGCGCGGCGAACAGGGCGGAAAGGTCCGGCTCGTTGCCGACCAGGCGTTCCCACTCGGGGGTGACCAGGGCGGCCGCCGCCTCCGGGGTCCGGTCGCCGGCGGGCAGGTCGAACAGCCGCTCCAGCACCGCGTGCACCAGCGTGCCCCGGACCTGGTCGGCGGAGGCCTGTTCGGGCAGCTTGTCGATGGTGCGGAAGCGGAACAGCAGCGGACAGGTCTTGAAGTCGGCGGCGCGTGAGGGGGACAGCGACGGCCCGGCCGGCCGGTCGCCCAGACCGGGGCGCCCGGCGGAGGTGGCGGGGGACGCGGGGGTCGGAGCACCGGGGCGGGGCTGCGGGGGAGAGAACGCCGTCATGCCAGCCAGGCTAGGCCAGGGGTACGACGAAAACGCCGGGACACCCGCACCCGTCGATCAAGATCCACGCGGAATGCGGCGGGTCCGTAGCATCAGGCGGATGGAGGACAGCGCGACGCGGAGCGCCCCGGCGCCGGGTGGTGGGCGGCCGGTGGGGCATGTGCTGGGCATCCCGGTGCATGCGAACGGCTCGATGTTACTGCTCGCGGTGCTGGTCACGGTCGTTTACGGCAACTATGCGCGCGCTGAGCTCGGGCTGGAGCAGCCCTGGGCGTACCTGATCGGGCTGGGTTTCGTGGCCTGTCTGCTCGGCTCGGTGCTGCTGCACGAACTCGGTCACGCGGTGATCGCCCGCCGCAACGGGATCGGCGTGCGCCGGATCACTCTCGAGCTGCTGAGCGGCTGGACCGAGATGGAGCGGGACGCGCCGACCCCGCGGGTGGACGCGCTGGTGTCGCTGGCCGGGCCGCTGGTGTCGTTGCTGCTCGGCGGGGTGGCCACCGGCGCCGCGCTGGTCCTGCCGGAGGACACCGTGCCCGGGCAGATCGCGTTCCAGCTGGCGGTCAGCAACGTGCTGGTGGCGGTCTTCAACGTGCTCCCGGGGCTGCCGCTGGACGGTGGCCGGGCGTTGCGCGCCGGGATGTGGGCGCTGCTCAAGGACCGGAACCGGGCGACCGTGGTGGCCGGCTGGGCGGGGCGGGTGCTGGCGTTCGGCACGGCGGTCGCGGTGCTGGCGGCGTACCAAATCGGGCTTTTGACCTTGTTTGGCATGGTTTTTGTGCTGCTGGTCACGCTGACGCTGTGGCACGGCGCCGGGCAGTCGATCCGGCTGGGCCGGATGACGGGCCGGTTCCCGCTGATCGATCTCGGTCAGCTGGCGCGTCCGCTGCTGAAGGTGCCGGCCGGCACGCCGCTCGGCGAGGCGCAGCGGCGCCGGGCCGAGGACCCCCGGCCGGACGTGGTGCTGGCGGTCGCCGACTCGGGGGGTAGCCTCACCGCTCTGGTCGATCCGGTCGCCGCCGAGCGGGTGCCGGTCGACCGGCGGCCCTGGGTGAGCGTGGAGAGCGTGTCCCGCTCCCGGGACGGGCTGACCAGTCTGCCGGTGAGCCTCACCGGCGAGCAGGTGGTGCGTGCGCTGCAGGCCCACCCGGGTGCGCAGTACCTGGTGACGGCAGGCGAGGATGTTGTCGGCGTCCTGCGGGTCGCCGACGTCGCCGCGGTCCTCGAGCCGCGGCGGCCGCAACGCACCTGACGAGAACTGAGAGAAGAGTTAGTGACCACGACTCCGGCCACCGCTGTCGAAGAGCACGTCCCGGCCCATGGCGGCCCGTTCCGGGTGGGTGACCGTGTCCAGCTCACCGACCCCAAGGGGCGGATGCACACGATCGTGCTGGAGCCCGGCAAGGCGTTCCACACCCACCGCGGCGCGCTGGAGCACGACGCCCTCATCGGCCTGCCGGACGGCAGCGTGATCACCGCGGCCAGCGGCACCCAGTACCTGGCGCTGCGGCCGCTGCTCAGCGACTACGTGCTGTCCATGCCGCGCGGCGCGCAGGTGATCTACCCGAAGGACGCGGCGCAGATCGTCGCGATGGGCGACGTCTTCCCGGGTGCCAAGGTGCTCGAGGCGGGCGCCGGCTCGGGCGCGCTGACCTGCTCGCTGCTGCGCGCGGTCGGCGAGACCGGCGAGGTGCACAGCTACGAGCTGCGGCCGGACTTCGCGGCGATCGCCCGGAAGAACGTCGAGGCGTTCTTCGGCGGCCCGCACCCGGCCTGGCACCTGCACGAGGGCGACGTGGCCGGCAACGGGATCGATGGTTTCGACCGCATCGTGCTGGACATGCTGACCCCGTGGGAAGCCCTCGACATGGTGGAGAAGTCGCTGATCCCGGGCGGCGTCTTCATCGGCTACGTGGCGACCACCCCGCAGCTGTCCGAGCTGGTCGAGGCGCTGCGCGAGCGCGGCGGCTGGACCGAGCCGCGGGCCTGGGAGTCGCTGATCCGGGACTGGCACGCCGACGGCCTGGCGGTCCGCCCGGACCACCGGATGATCGCGCACACCGCGTTCCTGGTGTCCTCGCGCAAGCTCGCGCCCGGGGTCACCGCGCCGGTGCGCCGGCGCAAGCCCAGCAAGGGCGCCGAGGCGTACCAGTTGAAGCGCGCCGCTCAGGCCGCGCTCGCCGCCGCGATCGAACGTGAGGATCGGGAGGACACCTCCGGGGAGTGACCGGACCCGTGCGGTCCGGTAGTTTTCCTTCAGGCATCGATGGGGGGCAAGGGGAGTGGGCGCGATGAGTTCTCCACCGTTCGGCGGTAGCAACGAGATGCCGGCGGTGTTCCCGGACTGGTCGCCCTATCCGGACCTGGACTCCGCCGCCAGGGCGTACCTGCGCGACCCCGACGTGGCCCTGGAGGCCCTGTTCGGCGTGCTGCGCGGGGCCTCGGTGCTCTGCTTCACCCTGGAACGCTTCGTCAACGAGGTGAACGGGGTCTGGCAGGAGGTCGTCGTCTGCGACGGCAGCCGGCTGGTGCTCTGGCACGGCGAGGACGTGGCGCCCGGGGACGGCCCGGTCGGGTCGATGACCTCGTCGCTGCGGGTGGTGCCGCTCTCCACGATCACCGAGGTGGGCTGCCGGCGGCGGCTCACCCGGACCACCACCGGGCAGGCCCGGGTCGACAGCATCGACGTCTACCTGCTGCTCAGCTCGGTGGACGACGCGGTGCCGCCGCCCGGGCTGGCCGAGGAGGAGGGCCGCGCGCCGCTGCGCCACGACGCCCTGCGGTTCGGCAAGACGCTGGACGACGGCGGCCCGGGTCAGATCGCCCGGCTGGAGGAATTCTCCCGGGTGGTGGCGTCCCTGGTGGGACGCCCCACCCTGTGAGGCCTGGCTAAGCGTCGGCGTCCGGGCCGGCCACTTCCACGTCATCCTCGGTTCGCACGACGTGGATACAGTCACCCGGGCATTCCTTGGCGGAATCGATGACTTCCAGGACCAAATTTTTCGGTACGTAGGTGCGTACGCCCGGATTTTGGAGCAACTCGCCCGATTTATCCTTCACATACGCCAGGCCGTCGATGTCCAACTCGAAGACATCCGGCGCGTATTGCACGCAGAGTCCGTCCCCGGTGCACAAGTCCTGATCGACCCAGACCTGCAGCTCATCAGTGTCTGACGACACCCCTACCTCCCACAACTGGTTGGCGCCGACGGTACCCGAACCCTGTCCGACCGGCTCATGGGCGGTCGCACCAATCGATCAAGAGTCGGTGACGAGGGTGTTGCATGGGATGAAATCCGCCCCGCAGCAGCTAATGTTGAGCCAGGACGTTCAAGCCCCCCGGGGAGGTGGGACGTGGCACGTAGCGACGAAGCGGACTCCCGCGCCGCACGATGGGAGAAAGAGGCCAACGATCTCTCCAGCCAGGTCGCGTTCCTGCAAGAGGAACTCGCTCTGGTGCGGAGGAAGTTGACCGAGAGCCCCCGACACGTCCGGCAGCTCGAGGAACGGCTTGCGGCAACGCAGGCGCAGCTGGCCCGAGTGACCGAGAACAACGAGCGGCTCGTGGCGACCCTCAAGGAAGCCCGCGCCCAGATCGTCACTCTCAAGGAAGAGATTGACCGGCTCGCCCAGCCGCCCAGCGGCTACGGCGTTTTCCTGTCCGCTCACGAGGACGGCACGGTGGACGTGTTCACCGGCGGCCGCAAGCTGCGGGTGGCGGTCTCGCCGTCGCTCGCGGTGGAAGAGCTCCAGCGGGGCCAGGAGGTCCTGCTGAACGACGCGCTCAACGTCGTCGACGCGTTCGGGTTCGAGCGCACCGGCGAGGTCGTCCTGCTCAAGGAGGTGCTGGACAACCCGTCCGGCGGCCCCCGCGACAGGGCGCTGGTGGTGTCGCACGCCGACGAGGAGCGCATCGTGTTCCTCGCCGACTCGCTCGAGATCACCAAGTTGCGCGCCGGCGACTCGCTCATGATCGAGCCCCGCTCGGCTTACGCCTACGAGCGGATCCCGAAGAGCGAGGTCGAGGAGCTCGTGCTGGAGGAGGTGCCCGACGTCGACTACTCCGACATCGGTGGCCTGCACTCCCAGATCGAGCAGATCCGCGACGCGGTGGAGCTGCCGTTCCTGCACGCCGACCTGTTCCGGGAGCACCAGTTGCGCCCGCCGAAGGGCATCCTGCTCTACGGCCCGCCCGGCTGCGGCAAGACCCTGATCGCCAAGGCGGTGGCCAACTCGCTGGCCAAGAAGATCGCCGAGCGACGTGGCGAGGAGAAGCACACCAGCTACTTCCTCAACATCAAGGGCCCGGAGCTGCTGAACAAGTACGTGGGTGAGACCGAGCGGCACATCCGCCTGGTCTTCCAGCGGGCCCGGGAGAAGGCCGGCGAGGGCACTCCGGTGATCGTGTTCTTCGACGAGATGGACTCGATCTTCCGGACCCGTGGCTCCGGTGTCTCCTCCGACGTGGAGAACACGATCGTTCCCCAGCTCCTCAGCGAGATCGACGGCGTCGAGGGCCTGGAGAACGTGATCGTCATCGGCGCGTCGAACCGGGAAGACATGATCGACCCGGCGATCCTGCGCCCCGGCCGTCTCGATGTGAAGATCAAGATCGAGCGTCCGGACGCCGAGGCCGCGAAGGACATCTTCGCCAAGTACATCCTGTCGGAGCTGCCGCTCAGTGGGGACGACCTCACCGAGCACGGCGGCAACCGGGACGCGACGGTCGCCGCGATGATCGAGGCGGTCGTGCTGCGGATGTACACGGAGACCGAGGAGAACCGCTTCCTCGAGGTCACCTACGCCAACGGTGACAAGGAGGTCCTGTACTTCAAGGACTTCAACTCCGGCGCGATGATCCAGAACATCGTCGACCGCGGCAAGAAGATGGCGATCAAGGAGTTCCTCACCTCGGGCAAGAAGGGGCTCCGACTGCAGCACCTGCTGGACAGCTGCGTCGACGAGTTCCGGGAGAACGAGGACCTGCCGAACACCACCAACCCGGATGACTGGGCCCGGATCTCCGGCAAGAAGGGCGAGCGGATCGTCTACATCCGCACGCTCGTCTCCGGCGGCAAGGGCGCCGAGGCCGGCCGGTCCATCGAGACCGCGTCGAACACCGGTCAGTACCTGTAACGCGATGTAGAGCGAGGGTGGCGGGGTTTCCCCGTCACCCTCGTGCTCGTTCTACCCCGTGTGATCCGATCCCGCCTGACCTGGCTCGACGCGCTCCGCGGGTTCGCCGCCGCGGTGGTCGCCCTCTTCCACCTCAGCCCGACCGTGATCGGCCTCGACCGGCACCTGGCCGTCTACCGGCACTTCGACCTGGGCCGGTACGGCGTCCTGCTCTTCTTCCTGGTCAGCGGCTACGTCATCCCGATGTCCCTGGAACGGCACGGCTCGCTGCGCCGGTTCTGGGCCGGCCGGATCTTCCGCATCTACCCGGCGTTCCTGCTGGCCACGGCGGCCGGGCTGCTGCTCGCCGCGGCCGGCTGGCACCGGCTGCCCGGGACCGTCCACACCGAGACGACCGCGTCGGTGCTCGGGCACGCCACCATGCTCGCGGACCTGCTCGGGCTGCGCGGCGTGGTACGTCCGTTCTGGACGCTCTCCTACGAGATGACGTTCTACCTGATCGTGGCGGGGCTGTTCGGGTGGCGGCGGCACCGGGACAGCGCGTGGTGGGCGGCCGGGCTGGCGCTGATCGCGCTGATCGCCGGGCGGGAGCTGCCGAACGGGCTGTTCCCCGGGCCGCGCCCGACCGCGGTGGCGCTGGCCGTTGTGGTTGTCGGGAGCCTTACGGCGTACCTCGGGGGAAATCGGACGGCCGTGCGAATTGCCGCCCTGGCCGGCCTCGGCATGGTTTTTCTTCCGATGCTGAACGGGCAGCCGACCCGGTACGCCACCGCCGGCTCGTCCAGCGGCGCGATCCTGCTGATCGCGGTGATGTTCGCCGGCACGGTCGTCTACCGCGCCCAGCACCGGCAGCTCGGCGCCCGGCCCGCGGTAGCGGTGCTGGCCCTGGTCATGGCCGTGGTGGGCGGGAACCAGTGGCTGCTGAACGGCACCCAGCTGGTGCGCGACTGCACGACCGCGGCCGCCGTCGCCGGCACGTTCGGCGCCGCCTTCCTGGTCCGCCACCGGGCCGTTCCGGGCTTCCTGACCTGGCTCGGCGTGATCAGCTACTCGGTGTACCTCTTGCACATGCCGGTGCTCGTGGTGGCGTCGCATCTGCTGCGCGGGCACCCGGCGGCGATCGGCGTGGCGTTCGTCGCGGGCACGCTGCTGGCCGCCTGGGCGAGCTTCCACCTCGTGGAACGTCCCGGGCAGCGGCTCGGCCGGCGGGTCCGGGAGTGGCTCGACGAGCGGTTCGGGCCGGACACTCCGGTGATCGACTCCACCACGGAAGGTGGCACACCGAGCACGGGCAGCTTCGGAAAGCAACGTGAGAGCGTCTAGGCTCGATGCATGAGCAGGCTTGGCTTCGTGGCGGACAGGGTGGTCGCATGAGCGTTCGACGGATTATGGGGACCGAGGTCGAGTACGGCATTTCGGTGCCCGGTCAGCCCGGAGCCAACCCGATGGTGACCTCCTCCCAGGTGGTGAACGCCTACGGTGCCCGCCCGGAGCTGAACCGGGGACAGCGTGCCCGCTGGGACTACGAGGAGGAGTCACCGCTGCGCGACGCCCGGGGGTTCACCTACTCCGGCGCGGCGTACGACCCGGCCGAGGCCCTGGCCGACGAGGACCTGGGCCTGGCCAACGTGATACTGACCAACGGAGCACGGCTCTACGTCGACCACGCCCACCCGGAGTACAGCACGCCCGAGTGCACCAACCCGCTGGACGTGGTGAAGTGGGACAAGGCGGGCGAACGGGTGATGGCCGAGGCGTCCCGGCGGGCCGCCACCATCCCCGGCGCGCACCGCATCCAGCTGTACAAGAACAACACCGACAACAAGGGCGCGTCGTACGGGTCGCACGAGAACTACCTGATGCGCCGGCAGACCCCGTTCGCCGACATCGTCGCCCACCTCACGCCGTTCTTCGTCACCCGGCAGATCTTCACCGGCGTCGGCCGGGTCGGCCTGGGGCAGGACGGCAGCGGCTCGGGCTTCCAGCTCTCCTCGCGCGCCGACTTCTTCGAGGTCGAGGTCGGCCTGGAGACCACGCTCAAGCGGCCGATCATCAACACCCGCGACGAGCCGCACGCCGACGCCGACAAGTACCGCCGGCTGCACGTGATCATCGGGGACGCGAACCTGTCCGAGATCGCCTCCTACCTCAAGATGGGCACCACCTCGCTGGTGCTCAACATGATCGAGGAGAAGGTGTTCACCGGCGAGCTCGGCATCGCCGACCCGGTCAGCGAGCTCAAGTCGGTCAGCCACGACCCGACGCTGAAGCACCTGATGCGGCTGCGCGACGGCCGCCGGCTCACCGCGCTCGACCTGCAGTGGGCCTACTTCGAGCGGGCCAAGGCGTTCGTCGAGGAGCGCTACGGCACCGACGTCGACGAGCAGACCACCGACGTGCTCGACCGGTGGGAGGACGCGCTCGACAAGCTCGGCCGCGACCCGATGCTCTGCTCGGACACCCTGGACTGGGTGGCCAAGCTGCGGCTGCTCGAGGGCTACCGCGAGCGGGAGAACCTGACCTGGTCCTCGCCGAAGCTGCAGCTGGTCGACCTGCAGTACTCGGACGTCCGCCCGGAGAAGGGCCTCTACCACCGCCTGGTCGCCCGGGGGTCGATGAAGACCCTGCTGGCGCCGGACGACGTGCAGCGGGCGATGTACGACCCGCCGGAGGACACCCGGGCCTACTTCCGCGGCCGCTGCCTCGCGCAGTACGCCTCCGAAGTGGTCGCCGCCAGCTGGGATTCGGTGATCTTCGATATCGGGCGGGAGTCCCTCGTGCGGGTGCCGATGATGGAGCCGGAGCGCGGCACGAAGAAGCACGTCGGCGCCCTGTTCGACACCTGTGAGAGCGCCAAGGACCTGCTCGAGGTGATCACGAGTCGGTAATAAAACACCCGTTGCGGCGGGGTGTTTCGTCACAGGGGCGAGGTAGGTTTTCCATACCCGATGTTGCAGAGCTTCGGGGGCTGAGAAGGGGGACATCCATGGCAACCCGAGACACAGGTGGTCAGTCGCAGAGCGACCGGAGCTCCAGCAACCAGGAGGTCGAGGACGTCACCGTCGAGGCCAACCCGGAGGTCGCCGAGCGGCACGCGGAGATCACCGAGGACGTCGACGATCTGCTGGACGAGATCGACTCCGTTCTGGAAGAGAACGCGGAAGAGTTCGTTCGCGGGTACGTGCAAAAAGGCGGCGAGTAGACCTAATTGTCCGATTCTAAATCGGTGTTCCGGGCGCCCATCGCGGGCGCCCGGCTCTCATAGCGGATCGGGACACCGGAGAATCGGCAACACGAGAATCTAAGATCATCGCACTGGATGGGTGTGCGGGATATGGTGCATCAACCGCAGCGGCGGCCCTTCCGC
This sequence comes from Actinoplanes sp. L3-i22, assembly GCF_019704555.1. Taxonomy (NCBI): domain Bacteria; kingdom Bacillati; phylum Actinomycetota; class Actinomycetes; order Micromonosporales; family Micromonosporaceae; genus Actinoplanes; species Actinoplanes sp. L3-i22. The sequence continues at coordinate 8,295,567 of NZ_AP024745.1, read as the reverse complement.
GCCGGTGCGATCACGTATCTGAAAGGAACCACGTGGCGACGGGCTTTGATCCATCCGGGCGACTTCCGGATTTCTTTCTCAACACGGGGACGTCCTCCTTCACGCAGTTCCTGAGCGCGGCGCACCCCGAACTGCTGCCGGGCCGGCGGCCGCTGCCTCCGGGCCTCCACGCGGGTGACGTCGCCCCGCACGGCACCACGATCGTCGCGATCGCGACGGCCGAGGGTGTCGTGATGGCCGGTGACCGCCGGGCGACCATGGGGAACCTGATCGCCAGCCGGGACATCAAGAAGGTCCACCCCGCGGATGCCTACTCCCTGATCGGCATCGCCGGCACCGCCGGCATCGGCATCGAGCTGATCCGCCTGTTCCAGGTGGAGCTCGAGCACTACGAGAAGACCGAGGGCGCCATGCTCTCGCTCGACGGCAAGGCGAACCGGCTGGCCGCGATGGTCCGGGGCAACCTGGGCGCGGCGATGCAGGGCCTGGCCGTGGTCCCGCTCTTCGCCGGCTTCGACCTGGCCCCGGCCGAGGGCGTGCACGCCGGGCGGATCTTCAGCTTCGACGTGGCCGGCGGCCTCTACGAGGAGACCGGCTACGAGGCGATCGGCTCCGGCTCGCTGTTCGCCAAGTCCGCGCTGAAGAAGAAGTACCGCATCGGCGTGAGCACCGAGGACGCCGTCCGGCTCGCCGTCGAGGCGCTCTACGACGCGGCCGACGACGACACCGCGACCGGCGGCCCCGACCTCACCCGCAAGATCTTCCCGGTGGTGATGTCCGCGACGGTGAACGGCACTCATCGGCTCAGCGACGCGGACATCGCCATGGTGGCCGAGCAGGTCATCTCCGGACGCATGGAGAACCCGGGCGGTTGATCCGCGCCTACCGAGAGAAGGAGTAGCCACCCGTGGCCATGCAGTTCTACGCATCGCCCGAGCAGGTCCAGCGCGACCGCTCGGAGTACGCCCGCAAGGGCATCGCCCGCGGCCGCTCGGCCGTGGTCCTGTCGTACGAGGGCGGCATCCTGCTCGTCGCCGAGAACATCACCACCCTGCGCAAGATCAGCGAGATCTACGACCGGATCGCGTTCGCCGCCGTCGGGCGGTACAACGAGTTCGAGAGCCTGCGGCGGGCCGGCGTGCGGATGGCCGACACGATCGGCCTGACCTACGACCGGCGCGACGTGACCGGGCGGGCGCTGGCGAACGCGTACACGCAGACGCTCGGCGCGATCTTCTCGGAGACGCAGAAGCCGTACGAGGTGGAGATCTGCATCGCGCAGGTCGGCGCCACCCCGGAGCAGGACGAGCTCTACCGGATCATGTACGACGGCTCGGCCCTGGACGAGCCGGGCTTCATGGCCATGGGCGGCCAGGCCGAGGCGATCGCCGGCGTGCTGCGCGAGCGGCACGACGTCAACGCCGACCTGAACACCGCGCTCGGCCTGGCCGCCGAGGCGCTGGGCAGCGTCGGTGGGGAGAACGGCCAGACCCGCACCCTCGGGGCGAAGCAGCTCGAGGTCGCGGTGCTGGACCGCCGCCGGGTCGGCCGCACGTTCCGCCGGCTCGCCGACACGACGCTGACGACGCTGCTCGGCCACGAAGAGGTGGCGGACGCCGACCTCGGCGAGACCGACGCCGCCCCGCCGGCGCCGGCCGACGCCAAGCCGACCGAGTCGGCCGCCTCGGAGGACACCGAGTAGGGCCGCACCCCGCGGCGAAGTGCGAAGGAAACGGGCACGGCTCCTGGAGCCGTGCCCGTTTCCGTTGCTGGTAGTGCTCCCGCGAGCACCACAAGCGACGGCGAGCCTGATTCTTAGAGCCCCGTGGTGGCTGCCAATGCGCCCCGGATGCGGCTAGTGTCTTGTCATGGAACGGCGAATTTTCGGCCTCGAGACCGAGTACGGAGTCACGTGCACCTATCGGGGACAGCGGCGGCTGTCGCCGGACGAGGTGGCCCGCTACCTGTTCCGCCGAGTGGTGTCGTGGGGACGCAGCAGCAACGTCTTTCTTCGTAACGGCGCCCGGCTCTACCTCGATGTCGGTTCCCACCCGGAGTACGCGACTCCCGAATGTGACTCCGTCACCGACCTGGTCGCCCACGACCGGGCCGGCGAGCGGATTCTCGAGGGCCTGCTCGTCGACGCGGAGAAGCGTCTGCACGACGAGGGCATCGCGGGGGAGATCTACCTCTTCAAGAACAACACCGACTCCGCCGGCAACTCCTACGGCTGCCACGAGAACTATCTGGTCAGCCGCCACGGTGAGTTCGGCCGCCTGGCCGATGTGCTCATTCCGTTCCTGGTCACCCGGCAACTGATCTGCGGCGCCGGCAAGGTGCTGCAGACCCCGCGCGGCGCGGTCTTCTGCCTCTCCCAGCGTGCCGAGCACATCTGGGAGGGCGTCTCCAGCGCCACCACCCGCAGCCGCCCGATCATCAACACCCGCGACGAGCCGCACGCCGACGCCGAGCGGTACCGGCGCCTGCACGTGATCGTCGGCGACTCGAACATGAACGAGGTCACCACGCTGCTGAAGGTCGGCAGCGCGGACATCGTGCTGCGCATGATCGAGGCCGGCGTGGTGATGCGCGACCTCTCGCTGGAGAACCCGATCCGGGCGATCCGCGAGGTCAGCCACGACATCACCGGCCGCCGCAAGATCCGCCTGGCGAACAACAAGGAGGTCTCCGCGCTGGACATCCAGCGGGAGTACCTGTCGAAGGCCATCGAGTTCGTCGAGCGCCGCGGCGGCGACCCGGTCGCCAAGCGGGTCGTCGAGCTCTGGGGCCGGGTCCTCGACGCGATCGAGAGCGAGAACCTGGACCCGGTCGCCCGCGAGATCGACTGGGTGTCGAAGTACAAGCTGATCGAGCGGTACCAGGCCAAGCACGACATCCCGATGTCGCACCCGCGGATCGCCCAGCTGGACCTGGCGTACCACGACGTCCGCCGCGGCCGCGGCCTCTACGCGCTGATGGAGAAGCGCAAGCAGGTCGACCGGATCGCCAACGACCTGCAGATCTACGAGGCCAAGGAAACCCCGCCGCAGACCACCCGGGCCCGCCTGCGCGGCGAGTTCATCAAGCACGCCCAGGAGAAGCGCCGCGACTTCACGGTCGACTGGGTCCACCTCAAGCTCAACGACCAGGCGCAGCGGACCGTCCTCTGCAAGGACCCGTTCCGCGCCTACGACGAGCGTGTGGAGAGGCTCATCGCGAGCATGTGACGCCGGGAGATAGGCTGGCCGGGCTATGACATCGTCCCACCCCGGCCAGCCCGATCCCGACGCGCGCTTCCGCAAGAGCCGCTATGACCGCCGCCGCGAGCGGATCCGCAACCAGATCCAGCAGTCGCGCCACGGTCGCCACCTCGTGCCGACCTGGGCAATGGCCCTGCTGCTCGCCCTGTTCCTGGCCGGCTGGGTCTATCTGATCATCACGAAGTAGCCGCCGGCGGATCACCGCGGAACGGGCCCGGTCGCCGGAAATTCGTGAGATCAACTTCAAGATCTTCATTGCCTCGGCTGCGGCCAATAACTGATCGCCGCTCCCGCGGGGACCCTTCCGGGCCTCGCAAGGGCGCCGGGGCGCCCAGAACGCGAGGCCCTCCAGGGCGACGTCCGTGGGTGGTTGCGGTTTCAAAGGACCCCGCAAGCCGGTCCGCGCCTCCCGGCTCAGCCGCGCCTCCCGCTCAGCTGGTGCTGGGCTGTCTCGCCGACCCGGAGAGAGCCTTCACGGCCGACCGAGGCCGTGCGGCCGGCGCCGGATCGGAGCAGCGCGGCGTGGGTCGGACCGGCGCGGCATGGGTCGGAGCAGCGCGGCGTGGGTCGGACCGGCGCGGGGCGCGGGGTCGGGGCCGCGCGGGTCGGTCACGGCTGGGGGTTCTCCTCCGCCGGCTTCCGGTTGAGGTCGTGCGGTGCCAGGCGCCGGGCCTCGAGCGTCGCCGGGTGGTCCGGGCCGAGTGTGCGCGTGCGGCTCTCGATGACCCGCTCGATCTCGATGGCCGCGAGCTCGTCCCAGCGCTCCCGATCCGTGTCCCCGTCCTGATGGTCCTGGTAGACCCGGGCCAGCCGCAGCCGGGTCTCCTGCGTGCGCGGATCGTCCTCCGCCCAGAGGGAGAGGTTTGCCTGGAGCGAGCGGATCCGGGCGAGGCGACTGCGCAGCATGATGCGCAGCGTAATCCTGGCGTGCGCGCCGGGTTTGGGGCAGGCTGCGTGGTATGACGCAGATTCTGGGGCCGGGCATCGGTGAATACCTGCTGGCCCACAGCGAGCCGGTCGACGATCTGCTGCGCGAGCTGGCCGCGGAGACCCGGGCCTCGCTGCCGCCGGAGTACGCCGGCATGCAGGTCGGCGCGGACGAGGGCACCCTGCTCACCATGCTGGTCAAGCTGACCGGGGTGCGGTACGCGGTCGAGCTCGGCGTCTTCACCGGCTATTCGTCGATCTGTATCGCCCGCGGCCTGCAGCCCGGCGGCCGGCTGCTGGCCTGCGACGTGTCTCCGGAGTGGACCAAGGTCGCCCGGGAGTACTGGGCGCGGGCCGGCCTGGCGGACCGGATCGAGCTGCGGCTCGCGCCGGCGATCGAGACGCTGCGCGCGCTCGCCCCCGACCCGGTGATCGACTTCGCGTTCGTCGACGCCGACAAGATCGGCTACCCGCAGTACTACGAGGAGCTGGTCACCCGGTTGCGGCCGGGTGGGCTGCTCGCGCTGGACAACGTGCTGCGCGGGGGCCGGGTGCTGAGCCCGAGCGATCCGGCCGACCGGGCGATCGCGGAGCTCAACGACCGGATCGTCCGCGACGCCCGGGTCGAGTCGGTGATGCTGCCGGTGCGGGACGGGGTCACTCTCGTACGCAAGCGGGATTGATCCTTTTCTGCAACCGAAGGGGCGTCTGCTGGATCGGTGACAACGGGACGCTTCGCCGCGCTGGTGGCCATCGCGCTGGTGGGGTACCAGTTCCTGCCGGACTCCGGCTGGCTGATGGTCGGCTGGCAGGTCGGGATCGGCTGGGCGGCCGTGGCGGCGGTACTGGTCGGCGCGAGCCGCCGGCCTCGCCGGGACCGCGCGCCCTGGTGGTTCCTCGGCGTCGGGGTGTTCAGCAACGCCACCGGCATCCTGGTCGCCAAGATCACCGAGGTGCTGGGCGGCCGGGTCGCGCTGCCGAGCCCGGCCGACGGGTTCTGGCTGCTGCTCTACCCGGCCTGCGCGGTCGCCCTCGCCCTGCTGATCCGGCGCCGGGACGAGTGGCGGAACTGGACGGCGCTGATCGACGCGGCCACGATCACCATCGGGTTCGGGCTGCTGGCCTGGGTCTTCGTGATCGAGCCGGCGCATCGCGGCACCAGCATGGACCGGCTGGCGTACGCCACACAGGTGGCCTATCCGATTGGCGACCTGCTCCTGCTCGCCATGATGACCCGGCTGCTGCGCGGCGGCGGAAGCCGGGGACCGGGGCTCTGGATCATCGCCGCCGCCCTGATCAGCCTGCTGATCGGCGACAGCTCCTGGGTGGTGCTGGACAACCTGGGTGGCGCCACGGTGTGGCTGGAGCGGCTGCCGTGGCTCGGTCACGTCCTGGAGTCGATCTTCCTGGTGGCGTTCTCGTTGTTCGGGATGGCCGCGCTGGACCCGGGCGCGGCCCGGATGACGCAGGCGGCCGAACAGCGGGTCGCCCGGCTCGGCCCCGGCCTGCTGGCGCTGCTGACCGGCGCCTCGCTGATCGCGCCCGGCCTGCTCGCCGCCCAGGTGCACCGCGGGAACGTGACCAACGGCTGGAGCATCGTGCTCTGCTCCACCGTCCTGTTCCTGCTGGTGGTGGGCCGGATGGCGGGCCTGGTCCGGGAGGTGGAGCGGCAGGCCCGGCAGGTCCGCGCGCTGGCCCGCTCGGACGAGCTGACCGGTCTGCCGAACCGGCGCGCCTGGAACGACGAGCTGCCCCGCGCCCTGGAACGGGCCCGCCGCGACCACGAGCCGGTCGCGGTCGCGATCGTCGACCTGGACCACTTCAAGCGCTTCAACGACAGCTTCGGGCACCCGGCCGGCGACCGGTTGCTGAAGGCGGCGAGCGCGGCCTGGCACGGGACGCTGCGGAAGGTGGACCTGATCGCCCGCTACGGCGGCGAGGAGTTCGTGGTGCTGCTGCCGGGTGCGGACGCGGCGCACGGCTACGCGGCGCTGACCCGGATGCTCGCGGCGACCCCGCAGGACCAGACGTTCTCGGCCGGCCTGGCCGTCTGGGACGGCGAGGAGACCTCGGACGAGCTGCTGCAGCGGGCCGACGAGGCGCTCTACTCGGCGAAGGCGCGCGGCCGCAACCGCATCGAGATGCCGGCTGTCGTCTAGAGGAGCGACGCCGCGTGCCGGCCGGCCGCGGCCGCCGCCAGGAAGTACTGGTAGTCCTGATCGAGCTTGCGGCCCATCGTCGACAGCGGCACCGGGCTCGCCCGCAGCGCCTCGTCGAGCCCGTCGACCGCGACGCTGACCACCCGGTGCCGGTCGCTCAGAAAATCCAGATCCGCGGCCAGGCCCGCCTCGAGGCCCTGCGGCACCGGCAGGTCCGCCCTGGTCAGAGCGACTTTCCCGTACGCCGTGAGACTGTGATGGGACACCCCGCGATGGCGCGCCCGCCCGTCCCCGTCGGAGATCCGCAGCGACCCGATCGGCCGCCCGCCGAGCACCCCGATCGCGTTGATCGCCTCGCCCAGCGCCACCCCGGAGAACCCCCAGGTGGTGCCGGTCCCCAGGTTGCCCGGGCCCTGCGCCACGATCGTCACGTCGGCGTGCAGCACGTGCCGGGCGGCGAGCAGCCCGGTGTGCACCGTGCTCGCCTCCAGGTCGCCGCCGAACGCCTGCCCGGTGGTGACCGTCCCGGCGAGCGAGCCGGCCAGCCCGTCCAGGGTGCGGGAGAACCAGGCCGGCAGCGCCCCGCCGTCGGTCATCACGTACGCCACCCGGGCGGCCGGCCGGTCGGCGTGCACCCCGGCCAGGATCGCCGGCAGCGCCGAGTGCAGGTCGGCGGTGACCACCGGCATCCCGTCCAGCGACTCGGCGGCGGCCATCACCTCTCGATGCGGCGAGGCCTCCTCGTCGACGCCGAGCAGGATCGCCTGCAGCGGCGTGTAGCGGGCCTTGACCAGGTGACCGGAGTCGCGGTCGGTGCCGTCGTCGGCCGGGTCCGCGGGGAGCCGGTCGGGCAGGGCCACGACCAGCGCGTACCCACCCGTGCCCAGGCCCATCACGAGCGCGCCGACGTTCAGCAGCACGCGGTCGCCGGGCTCCGGGGAGCCGACCAGCTCCGGGTAGGCGAGCGCGCGGGTCAGCCCGTCGCCGGTCTCGACGTCCAGCTCGACGGCGCCGCGCCAGCCACGTCGCACCGACAGAACCGTCCCGGACCGCCACCGCACCATGAACCGGACACTATCGGTCCACGCCGCCGTCGATGTGATCGCGTCCCGGCTCGCCGCGGGTGGGGTCGAGGAACACGTACCGGATCTCCGGGAACCGCTCCTTCAGCCGCCGCTCGGCGTCGTCGGAGGCGGACTCGATCTCCTTGCCGTTCGCCTCGTCGTCGAAGTCGACCTTCGCCGCGACCAGGATGTCGCCCGGCCCGATCTGCATGGTCAGCAGCGTCGGCACCCCGGTGACCACCGGGATGGACCGCAGGTCGGCGGCGATCTGGTTGTGGATCCGGCGCGGCACCGCCCGGCCGACCAGCAGCGTCACGTTCGCCCGGGCCAGCACGAACGCGACCACCAGCAGGAGCAGGCCGATCACGATCGAGGCCGCGCCGTCCCAGATCTCCTGGCCGGTGAGCTGGGTCAGGCCGAGCCCGGCGGCCGCGACGACCAGGCCGATCAGGGCGGCCGCGTCCTCGAAGAAGACCGCCTTGACGGTGGTGTCCGGGGTGAGCCGGAGGAACCGGGAGGCGGTGATGTTCCAGCGCCGGGACTGGTCGTGGACCTGGCGGCGGGCCCGCATGAACGAGGTGCCCTCGGCGACGAAGGAGACCGCGAGGACGATGTACGACCACAGGTACTCCCCGGCCCCCGCGCCGCTGATGATCGTCGCCACGCCGTGGTAGATCGAGAACCCGGCGCCGCCGACGAACGTGAACAGGGCGGCGATGAACGCCCAGACGTAGCTCTCCTTGCCGTACCCGAACGGGTGTTCCTCGTCCGCCGGTTTTCCTCCTCGGCGCAACGCGACGTAGAGGAAGATCTCGGTGATCGTGTCGGCGAACGAGTGGGCGGCCTCGGAGAGCATCGCCGCGGAGCCGGAGAGCAGGCCGGCGAAGAGCTTCGCCACCGCGATGACCAGGTTCGCGAGCAGCGCCAGGAGGACGGTGCCGACGCTGTCGGTCTCGGCGCGGGGTCCGGTGTCGGGCAGTCCGGTGGGTGCGGTCTCGGGTTCTGGCGCGATGGTCACGACGGCCATCGTTCCCCACCGGCGGTCACGAATAACGGTCGGGACACCCGGGCTGCTAGGTTTCCTGTCGTGTCGCGCACTCGTACCGAGCGCCTGGTGAACCTGGTGATCTGCCTGCTGTCCACGCGACGGTTCCTGACCGCCGCGCAGATCGCCGCGACCGTGCCCGGTTACGAGCACGACCCCGAGGATCCCCGGGACCACGAAGCCTTCCAGCGCAAGTTCGAGCGGGACAAGGCCGAGCTCCGTGAGCTGGGCGTTCCGCTGGAGACCGGGACCGCCAGCATCTTCGACCAGGAACCGGGCTACCGCATCGCCCAGCGGGAGTACGCGCTGCCCGACATCCTGCTCGAGCCGGACGAGGCGGCCGCGGTCGGCATCGCCGCCCGGCTCTGGCAGCACGCCGGCCTGGCCGCCGCCGCGTCGTCCGGGCTGGCCAAGCTGCGCGCCGCCGGCGTCGAGGTGGATCCGCAGGCCACCCTCGGGGTGGAGCCGGTGGTCACGGTCGACCCGGCGTTCGGCCCGCTGACCTCGGCCGCCCGCGACCGCCGCGCGGTCAGCTTCAAGTACCGGGTGCCCGAGGTCGACGAGCCCAGCGCCCGCCGCCTGGAGCCGTGGGGCGTGGTCTGCTGGCGCGGCCGGTGGTACGTGGTCGGCCACGACAAGGACCGCATCGCCGCGCGCTGCTTCCGGCTCTCCCGGATCGTCGGCGACGTCCGCGCGGTCGGCCGCCCGGAGGCGTTCACCCCGCCCGCCGACGTCGACCTGATCAAGCACGTGGCGCACAGCTCCGGGCCGATCGCCCGCAACGGCCGCGCGACGGTCACCGTCCGGCACGGGCGCGCCGCCGGTCTGCGCCGCCTGGCCGGCGAGGTGATCATCGGCGAGGAAACCGACAAACTGATTATTTCGTACGGCGATCCGGACTGGCTCGCCGCGCGGATCGCCGGGTACGGCCCGGACGCCCGCGCGGACGGTCCCCCGGAGCTCCGGGACGCGGTCATCCAGCACCTCAAGGAGCTCACCGCCCGGTACGACGCGGCCGCCCCGGCGGTGGCGTCGTGACCTCGCCGCGCACCTCCGCCGACCGGCTCGGACGGCTGCTGAACCTGGTGCCGTACCTGCTGGCCCGCCCCGGCATCCTGATCGCCGAGGCCGCCGCCGACCTGGACGTCACCGAGAAGCAGCTGCGCGAGGACCTGGAGCTGCTCTGGGTGTGCGGGCTGCCCGGCTACGGGCCGGGCGACCTGATCGACATGGCGTTCGACGGCGACCGGGTGACGATCAGCCACGACGCCGGCATCGACAAGCCGCTGCGGCTCAACCCGGACGAGGCGCTCGCCCTGGTGGTGGCGCTGCGGATGCTCGCCGAGACGCCCGGCATCGGCTCGCGGGACTCGATCGAGCGGGCCCTGGTGAAGATCGAGAGCGCGGCCGGTGACCTGGCCGACGCCCCGGTCGCCGTGAAGCTCCCGGCCAACCAGGAGAAACTCACCAAGGTCCGGGCCGCGGTGGACTCCGGCAACGCGCTGCGGCTGACGTACTACACCGCCGCCCGGGACGAGACCACCGAGCGGGTCGTCGACCCGATGCGGATGCTGACCGTCGGCACGTTCGCCTACCTGGAGGCGTGGTGCCGCCGCGCCGAGGGGACCCGGCTGTTCCGGATCGACCGGATCGACGCGTTCACCCAGCTCGACGAGCCGTCCCGGCCGCCGGCCGAGGCGGTCCCGCACGACGTCAGCGACGGCGTCTTCCGGCCCGGCCCGGAGCTGCCCCTGATCACCCTGCGGGTGGGCCGTGGCGGCCGCTGGATCACCGAGTACTACCCGGTCGAGCAGGTGGTCAAGGAGCCGGGGGAGTGGCTGGTCACGATGCGGGTCACCGACCTGGTGTGGGCGCGGCGCTTCCTGGTCGGCCGCCCGGACGTGACCGTCGTCGGCCCGCAGGACCTGGTCGAGCAGATCCGCGACGCGGCCCACGCGGCCCTCGACCAGTACGCCGCGCCGCAGCCGCTCGCTGCGGACCCGGCGACCGGCCGATAGGGTTGCGCCCGTGCTGATGTGGGTCTGGATCGCCGTCGTGGCGATCGCGCTGATCGTCCTGGTCACGGCCGCCGTTCGGCTGCTCGGCCGGTTGTCCGTCCTGCGCCGGGCGGCCGGAAGGCTGCAGCGCCGGCAGGAGGAGGCGATGCGCCTGCAGGCCGGCGCCGCCAAGCTGGAACAGACCGTGCTGGGCCTGCAACAGCGTGCGGAGCAGGCTCAGGAGCAGGTGGAACAGATCAAAGCCGGCCTCGGCAAGTGAACTGCGTCGTTCATAGCCCGTTGTCCGGGATGTAATCGGGATCCATCAGAATCTCGCAGCTTCCTGGGTGCAACATCGCCGGAATTGACACGTACGATGGACCCCGCAACCTGATCCGACCGACTGGAGTCTCCCCATGGGCGCCCTCAAGCCATGGCACATCATCTTGCTCGTCGTTGTCCTCGTGCTGCTCTTCGGCGCGAAGCGGCTGCCGGACGCGGCGCGTTCCCTCGGGCGCTCGTTGCGGATCATCAAGGCCGAGACCAAGGGTCTCGTCGACGACAACAACAACGAAAACCTGGCGGAGAAGGCCGACGCGCAGTACTCGCGCCAGCCGCTGCAGGGTGACGTGCCGCAGCCCGGTTACCAGCAGCCCGGTTACCAGCAGCAGCCGCCGCAGGGTTACCAGCAGCAGCCGCAGCCGGGCTACCAGCAGCCGCAGCAGCCCCCGGCCCAGCCGTACGTGGACCCGGTGCAGCGCACCAACGACCGCTGACCCGGGCCGATGGCAGCCCTGAGCCTGCGCCGTAACAAGGGGCCCAGCAAGTTCGAGCAGGCCTCGGACGGCTCGATGACGCTCATCGAGCACGTCCGGGAGCTGCGGAACCGGCTCTTCATCGCGTCGATCGGTGTCGTGGTCGGCCTGATCGTCGGGTTCATCGTCTCCGACTGGGTGTTCGACCTGCTCAGCGGGCCGTACTGCAACCTCGAGACGTCCTGGGTGCTGAACGTCCACGGCGTTCGGGAATGCAAGTACCTGACGCTCGCCGCGACCGACGGCCTGATCATCAAGCTGAAGATCGCGCTGTGGGTGGGCCTGATCCTGGGCGCGCCGGTCTGGCTGTACCAGCTCTGGGCCTTCATCGCGCCCGGTCTGCACCGCCACGAGCGCAAGTGGGCGTACGTGTTCGTCGGCATCGCGGCCCCGCTGTTCGCCGGCGGCGCGATCCTGGCCTACTTCGTGGTCCAGCACAGCCTGCAGTTCATCATGGACGCGGGCGTCCTGCAGGGCTCCCAGCAGCTCGAGGTCACCGCGTACATCGGGTTCGTCACCACGATGATCCTGCTGTTCGGGGTGGCGTTCGAGTTCCCGCTGATCCTGCTGATGCTGAACTTCACCGGCGTGGTCACGGCCAAGCGCCTGCTCAGCTGGTGGCGTGCCGTGGTGTTCCTGTGCTTCGCGTTCGCCGCGGTCGCCACTCCGGACCCGGGTCCGTTCGGCATGGCCCTGCTGGCCTCCTGCATGGCGTTCCTGTACTTCGTGGCGGTCGGCGTCGCGTACCTGAACGACAAGCGCAAGGGCGTCGGCAAGGAGATCTACGCGGGTCTCGACGACGACGAGATCTCCACGCTCGAGGAGGAGCGGGTCCCGGTCGGCGCTTCCGACCCGATCTCCGCCCCTGTTCCGGTCGACGGCCCCACCCCGGTCGACGGTCCCCGACCCATCGAGCGCCGATTCGACGACATGACCTGATAGACAGCCCGCTGACGCCGCCGCTGTGACTCCGGTTACAGTCTGCGGCTGTGACGAGCGACTTCATCGCGGTGCTGGCCAACCCCCTCGCGGGGCGCGGCCGGCACCGCGGTTTGCTTCCCGGGGTGTTGCAGGCGCTCGGCGCGGCCGGGCATCCGGTGCGGCTGCTGGCGGCCGACACCGGCGTGGCCGCCGAGCAGGCCTGTCACCGGGCCGTCGCGGACGGGGCGGTGGCGCTGGTCGCGGTCGGCGGGGACGGGACCGTGCACCGGGCGCTCCAGGCCGCGGCGGGGCGGCCGGTCGGGTTCGGGGTGGTCGCGGCGGGCACCGGGAACGACTTCGCGAGCGCGGTGGGCGTACCCCCGGATCCGCTCGAAGCCGCAGCCGGGATCACCGCGGCCCTGGCCGCGGACCGGGACCACCGGTTCGACGCCGTGCTGGCGGCGGACGCCGCCGGGCGGGAGCGCTGGTTCTGTGCCGTGCTCGCCGCCGGGTTCGACGCCCTGGTCAACGAGCGCGCCAACCGGATGGTCCGGCCCCGCGGCCCGCGCCGGTACGATCTCGCGATCGCGCTGGAGCTGGCCCGGCTCCGGGAGCGGGTCTACACGCTGGAGATCGACGGCGAGACGCGGACCGTCGCGGCCGAGATCGTCGCCGTCGGGAACGCGGCCAGCTACGGCGGCGGGATGCGGATCCTGCCCGACGCCGACCCGGCCGACGGGCTGCTCGACGTGATCTGGGCCGGTGGGCTCGGGCGTGGCGGGCTGGCCCGGCTCAAACCGCGCCTGCGCCTGGGCACGCACGTCACCGATCCGCGGGTCCACGTGCTGCGCGCCCGGCGGGTGCGGGTCCATGCCGAGGGGATCATCGGCTACGCGGACGGGGAGCGGCTCGGCCCGCTGCCGCTCGACTTGAAAGTTGTGCCGGGTGCGATCCGGTTGCTCCTCTGACTCCGGGGTCAGTTCCCGCGGGAACGGTCCGAATCTGAGGGCATGGCGATGAACACGGTCTCAGCGAACACGTCCTCGATGTCCTCCCTGGCGACCTCGGTCTTCGGCAACGCCCGCCAGGCGTTCAAGGCGATCGCGGACGCGGCCACCAGCAACCCGGACGGCGCCGAGAAGTCGGGCACCGCGCCGACCGCGGCCGGCAAGAGCGTCCGCCGGGGCACGGTCCTCGACCGCTACATGTGACTAGACGCTGCCGGTGAGGGCGAGCGTGGCGCCCAGCCCGTTGTGGCGGCCCGGCTCGGCGGCCGGCAGGACGAGGGCGGCGCAGCCGGCCTTGACCGCACCCGCGTCCGCGGCCGAGTCACCCACCATCAGCGTCCGTTCCGGATCAGCACCGATCATGCCGCAGGCGCGCAGGAAGATCGCCGGGTCCGGTTTCGTCCGGCCCACCTCGTAGCTCAGCGCGAACGCGTCGACCAGCCCGTCCAGCCCCCAGTGGGCGAAGTGCGGCCGGATGTCGAACCCGATGTTGCTGACCACGGCGACCTTGATCCCGGCGTCGTGCAGTTTGCGCAGCGTGGGCTCGGTGTCCGAATACGGCACCCAGCCGTCGGGCCCCAGCAACCGCTCGTAGAGCGCGTCGGCCAGCCCCTCGACGTCGGTGTGCACCGTCGACGCCAGCCCGGTGTACGCGGCCCGGTGACTGTGCTCGTAGAGATCCCGGTCGGCCCAGTGCTCGGCCAACTGCGGCGGCACCCGGTGCGGCAGCGGGCCCCCGGCCCGGCCGGCGGTGACCAGGCGGTCGGCCAGGATCGTGGCCTTCCCCCGGTCGAGCTCGGCGCCGCAGGCCGCGGCGGCGGCCAGAACCCAGGTCAGCGGGTCCTCCACCTGGGCCAGAGTGCCGTGGAAGTCGAACAACACGGCTTCCACGGGCCGCGCGGACTGGGGAGGTTCGGTGGTCTGCGGCACTCGTGCACCTTACCGATGCCCGGTTTGCTTCCTGACGGCCACTACCGTGTCGCAAATTGTCATACCCGCGCACTAGCCTGGTGTTCATGACTAGTCCCGCCGAACGGTATGCGGAATCACAGCGGCGGGCGGCGCGGGTCGCCGAGTTCCCGGCGCTCGACGACTTCATGCTCGACGTGGGCTTCGACCTGGACGATTTCCAGCGTTCGGCCTGCGAGGTGCTGGAGCGCGGCAACGGCGTCCTCGTCTGCGCCCCGACCGGCGCCGGCAAGACCGTGGTCGGCGAGTTCGCGGTGCACCTGGCGTTGCGCTCGGGGGAGCGCAAGTGCTTCTACACGACGCCGATCAAGGCGCTCTCCAACCAGAAGTTCCACGATCTCGTCGCTCGGTACGGTGCCGACAAGGTCGGCCTGCTCACCGGTGACAACGTGATCAACGCGGACGCGCCCGTGGTCGTGATGACCACCGAGGTGCTCCGCAACATGCTCTACTCGGGCTCCACCCAGCTGAAGAACCTCGCCTATGTGGTGATGGACGAGGTGCACTACCTGGCCGACCGGTTCCGCGGCGCGGTCTGGGAAGAGGTGATCATCCACCTCCCGTCCTCGGTGACGCTGGTCTCGCTCTCCGCCACGGTGAGCAACTACGAGGAGTTCGCCGACTGGCTGGTCACTGTCCGCGGCGAGACCGAGGTGGTGGTCAGCGAGCACCGGCCGGTCCCGCTCTGGCAGCACATGCTGGTCGGCCGGCGGATGTTCGACCTGTTCCACGACGCCGACGCGGCGAAGAAGCACGACGTCCACCCCGAGCTGCTGCGCTACTCCCGGGAGATGGAGCGCCGCCTGGAGATGGGCGCCAGCACCGGCGGGTGGAACAACGGGCGCGGCGGCCGGAGCAAGCGCTGGCAGCCGCCGCCGCGCGCCGAGGTGGTCGACCGGCTGGAGCGGACCGGGCTGCTGCCGGCGATCCTGTTCATCTTCAGTCGCGCCGGCTGTGACGCCGCCGTCCAGCAGTGCCTCGGCGCCGGCCTGCGGCTCACCGACCCGGAGGAGCGCGCCGAGATCCGCCGGATCGCCCAGGCCAAGGTGGCGAACATTCCCGCCGAGGACCTGTCGGTGCTGGGTTACTGGGAGTGGCTCGACGGCCTGGAGCGGGGCGTCGCCGCGCACCACGCCGGCATGCTCCCCGCCTTCAAGGAGGCGGTCGAGGAGTGCTTCGTCAACGGCCTGGTCAAGGCGGTCTTCGCGACCGAGACGCTGGCGCTGGGGATCAACATGCCGGCCCGCTGCGTGGTGCTGGAGCGCCTGGTCAAGTTCAACGGCGAGGCCCACGTCGACCTGACCCCGGGGGAGTACACGCAGCTGACCGGCCGCGCCGGCCGCCGCGGCATCGACGTCGAGGGCCACGCCGTGGTGCTCTGGAGCCCCGAGGTGGACCCGCGGCACGTGGCCGGCCTGGCCTCCACGCGGACCTATCCGTTGCGGTCGTCGTTCCGGCCGTCGTACAACATGGCGGTCAACCTGGTCGGCTCGGTCGGCGCGGAGAAGTCCCGCGCGCTGCTGGAGTCGTCCTTCGCCCAGTTCCAGGCGGACCGGTCGGTGGTCGGGCTGGCCCGCCAGGTCCAGCGCAACGTCGAGACCATGCAGACGTACGGTGACGACGGCGCCTGCCACCACGGCGACTTCGACGAGTATTTCGGGATTCGCATCGCGATCGCCGACCGGGAGAAGTCGATGGCCCGGCAGGGGGTCAACCAGCGCCGCTCGGCCGCCAACGACTCGCTGGCCCGGCTCCGCCTCGGCGACGTGATCCGGGTCCCGCAGGGCCGTCGCGCCGGCCTGGCCGTCGTCCTCGAGCCGGCCGCCAGCGGGTTCGGCGAGCCCCGCCCGCTGGTGCTCACCCAGGACCGCTGGGCCGGCCGGGTCAGCCCGGCCGACTTCGGCGGCGAGGTCGAGGTGCTGACCCGGGTCCGCGTCCCGAAGAACTTCAACCACCGCTCCCCGGGCGCCCGCCGCGACCTGGCCGCCGAGGTCAGCGCGACCGGGCTGGACCGGCATCCGGACCGTCGCCGTGGCGGCCGGAGCAAGGCCGCTCCGGGGGAGGACGCCGAGATCGCCCTGCTCAAGGTGCAGATGCGGCAGCACCCCTGCCACGCCTGCCCGGAGCGGGAGGATCATGCCCGCTTCGCCGAGCGGCGGCACCGGCTGCAGCGCGACACCGACGCGCTGCGGGACAAGGTGTCCGGGCGCACCGGTTCGCTGGCCCGCACGTTCGACCAGGTCTGCGCGGTGCTGGCGGCCCGGGGCTACCTGTCGTCGGACGGCGAGGTCACCGAGTCCGGCCGGATGCTCGGCCGGATCTGGTCCGAGGCGGACCTGCTGGTCGCCGAGTGCCTCCGGCAGGGCGTGTGGGACGGGCTGGCACCGGACGAGCTGGCCGCCGCGGTCTCGATGGTGCTCTACGAGTCCCGCCGCGAGGGGGAGGACCGCGCCTCGGTGCCGAAGGGCCCGATCAGTGCGGCCGTTGACGCCTGCGCCAAGCTGTGGGGCGAGATCGCGGCCGACGAGAGCGAGCACGGCCTGACCCTGACCCGCGAGCCCGATCCGGGCTTCGTCTGGCCGATGGTCCGGTGGGCGCGCGGCGAGCCGCTGGCCAAGGTCCTGGCGAGCGGGCACAACTACGACGCGGACATGCCGGCCGGGGACTTCGTCCGGTGGGCGCGGCAGGTGCTCGACCTGCTCGGCCAGATCCGGGAGGCGTCGGCGGCGTCGCCCAGCGTCAAGGAGACCGCCCGTAAGGCGATCACCGCGGTGAACCGCGGTGTCCTGGCGTACCACAGCGGCATGTGAGCCGCTTCGTCCATCTGACCCCGGCGCGGCTGACCGCCAAGGTCCGCCGCTCCGGGCTCGGCGCCCCGGTCTTCTGCTTCCCGGTGCTGCCCTCGCACACGCTGACCTATCAGTGGGCGCGGGAGCTGCGCCGGCGCGGGGTGCGCGAGTTCGTCGCGGTCACCTTCGTGCTGCCGGACGCCGAGCCGGTCGAGGTCGGACACTACGGCAAACCCCGGGAGGCGGTCACCGCGGCCGAGGCGGTGGCCAGGCTGCGGACCATGGAAGACCCTTCGGGGTACGAGGTGGTCGTCCCGCGCAAGGTCACCTCCGCCGAGGTGCGCACGATCCGGCCGGCGCCGCGGCTGACCGGGTGGCGGTACCTGCCGGCCGCCCACGGGCAGCGGCCCTGCGCCTGTCCGGGCTGCCTGAGCCGGGGGGAGTACGGCGCCGCCCGGCTGCGGCGGCGGTTCGACGAGGACGGGCGCCGGACACCGTACCCGGAACTGCTCGAGGAGCTGCGGTCCGCCGACGTCTGGGCTGTGACCGCGGCATTGTGGCAGCTCAAGGGCCGGGGTGAGGTGGCCGACTTCGCGTTCGTCGCCGAGCATCCGGACCCGGAGGTGCTCGAGATCCTCGCCGAGGTGTTAGACACGAGGTATCGGGGGCCGGCGGCCCGCGCGCTGCGGTCCCGGCTGCCCGAGTGGCGGGACGAGGACGACCTGCCCGACTGAGGTTCCTGAGCGTGGTTCCTGGTGGCGGCTTCGCGTCGGGCCGCGGCCGGGCCTGGGGGCGGCGCTCGTCGCGGCTTCGCGTCGGGCCGCGGCGGGGACTCGGGCGGTGGCGGTGGCCCGGAGCGATCATCGACGCATGGTGAATCTGCATTGACGGTGTCTTTGGGACGATTCAAGAATAGCGGACGACAGTGACAGATGTCGCTGATCGCGCCCACCGGAAGGAAGGGGACATGGCCTCCGACTCACCGCATCTGATCGGGTGGACCGGAGACGCTCTGGACGATTCGGTGCTGGCCGTCATCGATCAGGACACCGCGGTCATCGAGGTGACCCTGTACGGGCCCTGGGACCGCCCACTGTCCTGGCGCGCCCGGACGGTGCTGGACAAATGCCTGGCCGAGCACCCGGCCGGCATGATCGTCGACCTGCACCGGCTGGACGATCCGAGCGCGGTCAGCGCGCCGCTCTGGCTCACCCTGTGCGCGCAGGGCGCCGCGATGCAGCCCCCGATCGCGATCGGGGTGTGCCTGCCGGCGCCGGTCCCGCTGGCCCGCCGGCTGCGGCAGCTCGGCGCCCGGGACTGGCTGGTCATGTACGCGTCGGTCCACCAGGCCCGGTCCGCGCTGGCGCACCGCCGCCCGCTCGTCGACCGGATGCATCTGGCCCTGCCGCCGGACCCGGCCGCCGCGGCCCTGGCCCGGTCCCTGGTCAGCGACGCCTGCCTGGACTGGGACCTGGCACACCTGCTGCAACCCGCCCGGCTGGTCGCCTCCGAGCTGGTGGTGAACGCGGCCGAGCACGCCGGCACCGACATCGAGATGGTGGTGTCCCCGCGCGGCGAGGGCGCGACGGCCGGCCTGCACCTGGCCGTCTTCGACGGCGATCCGGCACTGCCACAGGTGCGTGACCCGGAGCCGGGCCCACTCGGGCCGTCGCTCACCACCCGGGGCCTGGGGCTGCGGATCGTGGGGGCGGCGGCATCGGCGTGGGGTGCACTTCCCGCGCGGGGCGGGAAACTGGTATGGGCGATCCTGCGCAACCGGCCGGAGGTTCCGTCATATGACCACTGATCCCACCTTCGAGGGCACGGCGATCGCCGGCGCCCGCACCGGCGACCGGTTGATCATCCGGCTGCAGGGCAGCCTGGACGCGATGTCGGTGACCGCGCTGCAGACCCAGCTCTACGACCTGACCCGGGTCTACGACGTGCTCGGGCTGGCCGCCCCGGTCCGGCAGATCCACATCGACCTGGCCGAGGTGGACTTCTGCGACGCGGCCGGGCTGCGGATGCTGGTGGCGGCGCGGTGCGTGGCCGGGGCCCGGGACGCGACCTGTCACCTGCGCAACCCGCAGCCGCACCTGCGCTGGCTGCTGAGCGCGACCCGGGCCGCCGACCTGTTCAGCCTGGACTGACGCCGGCCGCCCCGACGCCGGCCGCCCCGGCAACGCCATGATGTCGGCGACCGGCGGCTCCCGACGTACCAAATCGGCTTTTTGCTCTTTTCCTGGCATTGCGGTGGCCGGGCAGTCGGGGACCTGACGGCCGTTTTTCGGCGCGGCCCCTAACGTGTGGGGATGGTGGCTTCGCAGGAACATGTCACCGCCGGGCTGCCGCGCGGTGCGACCCTGGTGGACGGTGGCGTGGCGTTCCGGTTCTGGGCGCCGGCCGCGCAACGGGTGTACGTCGCCCTCGACGGTGTCTTCACCTACCTCCCCGACCCCGACGACGAGCTGCTGCGGGACCCGGCGACCGGCGACTGGACCGGGTTCTTCCCCGGCGTCGAGCCCGGCACGAAGTACCGCTTCTACGTCGTCGGCGCCGGCGACGAGGGCTTCAAGCGCGACCCGCAGGCCCGTGAGCTGGAGCTGTACGGCTACCCGGAGTGCGACGCCCTGGTCGTCGACGACACCTCCTACCCCTGGCACGACCAGGACTGGACCCCGCCGGACCGGGCCGACCTGATCGTCTACCAGTTCCACGTCGGCGTCTTCTCGGCGGCGGACGCGCGGGGCCGGGACCGCCGCCCGCACCGGACGGCGAAGCTGCTCGACGCCGTCCAGCGGGTGCCCTACCTGGCCGCGCTCGGGGTGACCGCGGTGCAGCCGCTGCCGGTGGTGGAGTTCCAGGGGGAGTGGAGTCTGGGCTACAACGGCACCGACCTGTTCTCCCCGGAGATGGACTACTGCGTCGCCCCGGAGGCGCTGCCGCCGTACCTGGACGCGGTGAACGAGCTGCTCCCGTCGCCGCTCAAGTTCGAGCAGCTGGCCGGGCAGGCGAACCAGGTGAAGGCGTTCGTCGACATCTGCCATCGGTACGGCGTCGCGGTGCTCTTCGACGTCGTCTACAACCACGCCGGCGGTGGGCTCGACCCGCAGAGCCTGGACTACGTCGACCTGCCGGCGAACCCGGGGCCGTACAACAATCCGTACTTCTCGGCGGAGGGCTGGGCCGGCGGCCGGGTCTTCGCGTTCGACCGGCAGCCGGTGCGGGAGTACCTGACCGCGAACGCCCGGATGTTCCTGCGCGACTACCACGCCGACGGGCTGCGGTTCGACGAGGTGAGCGTGATCGACGCGAAGGGCGGCTGGGGCTTCTGTCAGGAGCTGACCGGCACGCTGCGCGCGGACTTCCCGGCCGCGGCCCTGGTCGCCGAGTACTGGGGCGAGATCCCGCGGCTCGCGGTCGAGCCGCCGCCGGTCGGGATGGGCTTCGACCTGGCCTACTCGGACACGCTGCGGGACGGGGTGCGGGCGGTGGTGGCCGACCGGGGCTGGGGTGTGGGCCGGATCGCCGCCGGGCTCCGGTCGCCGGGCTGGGCGTACAACTGCCTGGAGAACCACGATCTGGTCCTGGACATGGACGACCATCGCGCGCCGCGGATCGCCCGGCTGGCCGACGGATCGAACCCGCGGTCCTGGTACGCCCGCAGCCGCTCCCGGGTCGCGAACGGGATCCTGTTGACGGCCCCCGGCGTCCCACTGATCTTCATGGGCCAGGAGTTCCTCGAGGACAAGCTCTGGTCGGACAGCCCCGGCCGCACCGACCGGCTGGTCTGGTGGGACGGGGCGCTCGGCGCGGACCGGCACATGGTCGACTTCCTGCGGTTCAGCCGGGATCTGATCCATCTGCGCCGCGCGCTGCCGGCGCTGCGCTCGTCCGGGGTGAACGTCTTCTCGGTGGACGAGGAGAACCGGGTGATCGCGGTCCACCGCTGGGTGCCGGGGGTCGGCGCGGACGTCGTGGTGGTGGCGAGCTTCAGCGAGTCGACGCTGCGGGACTATCGGCTCGGGTTCCCGCGGGCGGGCTGGTGGAGTGAGGACTTCAACAGCGACTACTACGACAATTTCCCCAACCCGGAGGTGGCCGGGAACGCCGGGGCCGTGGTCGCCGACGGGCCGCCGCTGCACGGCCTGGACCATTCCGCGACCATGACCATCCCGGCGAACGCCCTGCTGGTCTTCCGCCGTCGGTAACCGGGGACTACGGCCAGACTCTGGAGTCGGTGGCGAACAGCTGGGCGGGGCTCTGCACCGGGACGACGCAGAGCAGATGCCCGCCCGGCGCCCGCAGGATCTTGTGCCCGCCGTGGTCCGTGACGAGCGTCGCGCCCGCCGCCAGCAGCCGCTCGGTCTCCGCCGCGACGTCGTCGGTCTCGATGTCCACGTGGTAGCGCGGCTGATCGTCGACCGACTGGACGACCATGGCGAGCCCGGTGACCCCCTCGATCCCGGTGTACTCCGGCTCGTCCGGCGACCGGCGGGTCGGCCCGCCCAGCGCCGCGGTCCAGAACCCCACGGCCGCCTCGGCCTCCGCGGCCGGGGTATCGATCAGCACTCCGAACAACCGGCTTCGATGCATGATCCGACTTTAGGCGTAAAGCCCGTCGAGCACCGCCCGGTAACGCTCCTCGATCACCCGCCGGCGCAGCTTCAGGGACGCGGTCAGCTCGCCGTTCTCGACGCTCAGCGGCTGATCGAGGACGGCGAATTTCTTCACGGTCTCCCACGAGTTGAGCGTGCCGTTGAGCCGGTCGACGCAGTCCTGCAACTCCGCCCGCAGCACGTCCGACCGGGCGACCGAGCCGCTGTCCAGGCCGTGCGCCGCGGCGAACTTCGCGGCCTCGTCCGGATCGAGGTCGATCAGCGCGGTGATGTACTTGCGCTTCTCGCCGTGCACGACGAGCTGACCGGCCAGCGGGCAGATCGCCTTGAACCGCGACTCCAAGGTCTGCGGCGCCACGTACTTCCCGTTCGACGTCTTGATCAGGTCTTTCTTGCGGTCGGTGATCCGCAGCGACCCGGCCGGCGTGATCTCGCCGATGTCGCCGGTGTGCAGCCACCCGTCGACCAGGACCGCGGACGAGTCGAGCCCGTGGTAGCCCTGCATCAGGCCGGGCCCGCGCAGGAGGATCTCGCCGTCGCCGGCGATCCGGACGGCGGTTCCCGGCAGCGGCATGCCGACCGTGCCGTACTCCGGGCGGTCCGGCCGGTTGAAGATCGTCGTCGCGCAGGACTCGGTGAGCCCGTAGCCCTCCGCGATCGGCAGCCCGATCGCGCCGAACCAGCGGGCGATGTCCGGGGAGAGGGCGGCCGCGCCGGAGATGAAGAACCGCATCCGTCCGCCGAACCGGGCGCGGACCTTCGCCAGCACGAGCCGGTCGGCGATCCGGAACCGCAGCCCGGACCGGCGCTCCGAGGCCACCCCAACTGCCCAATTCAACAGCAGCTTTTGTACGCCGGTAGCCGCGCTCACCGCCGCGTAGACCTTCTCGAAGATCCGCGGCACGGCCGGCATGATCGTCGGCCGGACCTCGCCGAGCCGCCGCACGATCCGGCCGACGTCCCCGTCCACCGCGAAGGCGAAGCCGACCGACAGCTGGCAGCTGAGCAGCGCCTTGCCGAACGCGTGCGACAGCGGCAGCCACAGGTAGCCGAGGTCGTCGGGGCGCACGATGCCCATCGCCCGGATCGCCAGGCCCTGGTAGATCCACGCGCGGTGGGCGACCCGCACGCCCTTGGGCAGCCCGGTGGTGCCGGAGGTGTAGATCAGCGTGGCGAGGTCGTCGGGCCGGACCGCCGCCACGGCCGCGTCCACGGTCTCCGGCGAGCCCAGTTCGCGCAGTTCGGCGAGGGTGATCGCGCGCGGGTCGGCGCCGCTGATCAGCACGGCGCGTTCCACCGGCGTACCGGGAAATAAGATCTTGGAAAGGTGTGTGGGGTCCTCGACGATCGCGAAACGGCTGCCGGAATCGGTCAGGATGTGCGCGACCTCGTCCGCCGAGGAGGATGGGTAGACGGTGGTGGTCGCGCCGCCGGCGCACATCACGCCGAAGTCCGCCTCGATCCACTCGACGCGGGTGCCGCTGGCGATCGCGACCCGGTCCTCCGGCCGCAGCCCGAGCGCGAGCAGCCCGGCCGCGATCTCGGTGACCGCCCGCGCGGTCTGCGCCCAGGTCTGCTCCCGCCAGCCGTCCGGCCCGGGTCGCAGGTAGGCGACGGCGTCCGGCTGCTCCGCCGCACGCTGCAGGAACATTGCCCCGAACGAGGCCGGCTCGTGCTCCTGGAGCGCCGCCAGGGTCGCTTCCTCCGCGGCCGGCGCGGTACACGTCTGCGTCATTGTCGGTCCTCCACCATCCGGGTCAGCCAGGTCGAGAGCTCCGGCGCGAGGGCCGTCAGGTCCGGCTCGCCGCCGCTGTCCAGCGCGTCCGACGCGATCTGCCGCAGGGCGTAGATCGCGCCGACGTAGGCGCTCAGCGGCGCGCCGGCCGCGTCACCGCGCAGATCACGAACGGTCACCGCGAGCCGCTCGATCGCCTCGCGGCGGCGCTGCCGCGCCGGCCGCCCGAGGGCGTCCATCTCCACCTGGAAGGCCCGGGCCGCGACCCGGTCACTGTTCAGGACGCGGAGGTACGACGTGACGAAGCCGCCGACCGCACCGTCCCCGGGCTCGGTGGTCAGCCGGGCCAGGAACACCTCGATGAACCGGTCGTACGCGGCGTAGACGCAGGTGTCCTTGTCGGCGAAGCACTCGTAGAACGCGGCCCGGGACACCGCCGCCCGGGCGCAGATCTCCCGCACCCCGAAGCCCCGGTAGCCCTCGCCGGCGAGCAGCTCGGTCGCGGCGATCAGCATCTTCTCCCGCTGGGCGGCGACGATCCGCTCGCGGGGCAGCTCGTGCCGGCCGCGCGGCAGGGCGGCCGGGGTCGTGAAGACGACGCCGCTGGCGATCCGGTCCGGCACGGGCGGGGGTCCCATCTGAGTACGCGTTGTTACTCGAACCTTCGCACGCCGTTCCGGCGTCACCCGACAAGTCCTCCGCCGCGAACCGGCAGGATGGTCGTGTGGAGACGGATCTGGAACTGGCCCAGCGGGCCGCACTGACCGGCGCCGCCGAGGCGCTCCGCCATTTCGCGGTGATCGCCGACCTGCCGCAGGAGACGAAGAAGGACGGCTCGGTGGTGACCGTCGCCGACCGCGCGGTGGAGACCGTGATCCGGGAGGTGCTGACCGCGGCGCGACCGGGCGACGCGATCCTCGGCGAGGAGCACGGCGAGACGGCGACCGGGAACGGCCGCCGGTGGATCATCGACCCGATCGACGGGACCGCGCTGTTCGTCCGGGGCGACAACCGGTGGCTGGTGCTGATCGCCCTGGAGGTGGACGGGGTGGTGACGACGGGCGTGCAGGTCGTCCCGGCGCAGGGGGTCGCCTGGTGGGCACAGCGCGGCCAGGGGTCGTACCGGGGACGGGTCTTGAATGATCGTCTCGTCGAGGCGGAGCGGATCCGGGTGGCGGGCGCGCCGGCCGGGATGGGCGAGGCGCGGCTGGGGGTGGTGCCGATCGACTGGGGGCGCGAGGTGGCCGCGTCGCTGATCGCGGTGGCCGACGAGCGGCCGTGGCCGGTGCATCCGCCGCTGCTGGTGGCCCAGGGCGACCTGGACGTGGCGGTGCAGACCGGCGGGGAGATCTGGGACTTCGCGGCCAGCTCGGTGATCATCCCGGAGGCGGGTGGGGTGTTCCGCGGGCTCGCCGGGCAGACCGGGCCGGACCGCGGGCCGTTCGTCTTCGCGAGCAGTCCGGAACTGCTCGACGAGGCGCTCGGCATCCTTCGAGGGCAGAACGCGCAAATCGCTCATTAGGCCGATAAAGCGGTCGTATCGTGATCCGGATTTGCTTCCACCTTGAATGGAGTGATCCGTGATCCCCTCGCCCCTCCGCCGGCGTCATCGCTGGCTCGGTGCCGTCGGCGCCGCCGTCCTGCTGCTCGGCGGGACGGCGGCCTGCGGCGGTGACGACGCGACCGACGAGACGGCCACGCCGGTCGCGTCGGCGACCGTCAAGTCGTACGAGAAGAGCGTCGCCGGGGTCGTCGAGGCGTCCACCGCGTTCCTGGACACGCTGAGCAGCGACGAGAAGACGGTCGCCCAGCTGGAGTTCACCCAGGCGAAGGCGGTCGCCTGGTCGAACCTGCCGTGCGGCTCGACGTGCCGGCCCGGCGTGATGTTCGGCGACCTGACCGACGCGCAGGTGGCGGCCGGCAAGAGCGTGCTGATGACCGCGCTCGGCACCGGGACCGGGACCGGCTACGAACGGATCCTGCAGATCTTCGCGGCGGACGGCTACCTCGGCGGGGTGCAGGCCAGCGGCGGGAGCAGCGCGGGCCCCGGCGGTGGGATGTCCGGCGGTCCCGACGGCGGGATGCCGGGCGGCTCGGGTGGCCCGCCGGCCGGCATGTCCGGCGGTCCCGGTGGGATGTCCGGCGGCCCGGACGCCTCCGGCGGCACCGACAGCGGGGGCGGTGGGCTGGGCGGCTACGACTCCGGCAACTACTACCTGGCGTTCCTCGGCACGCCCAGCGTGACCGGCACCTGGCAGCTGCACTTCGGCGGGCACCACCTCGCGGTGAACCTGACCTTCAAGGACGGCAAGGTCGAGGGCGCGACCCCGTTCCACGTCGGCGTCGAGCCGACCAGCTGGACCGACACCGACGGCACCACGCACGCGCCGCTGCTGGACATGAAGAACGCGATGGTCGCCATGCTCGCCGGGCTGAGCAGCGCGGAGCAGACCAAGGCGAAGATCGCCGCGACGTACTCCGACATCGTGCTCGGCCCCGGCTCCGACGGGAAGTTCCCGGCGACGAAGGAGGGCCTGGTCGCGAGCGGCCTGACCGCCGCCCAGAAGCAGCTGATCCTGAACGCGATCAAGCCGTGGGTGGTCAACGCCGACGACGCGACCTCGGCGACGCTGATGAGCACGTACGAGTCGGAGCTCGACAAGACCTACGTCGGCTGGTCCGGGCACACCACGATGACGAACCACGCCGACTACGTCCGGGTCGACGGGCCCAGCGTCTGGGTCGAGTTCGTCTGCCAGAACGGCGTCGTGATCCAGAACCAGATCCACTACCACACCGTCTACCGGGACCACACCCGCGACTACGGCGGCGAGTTCACCTTCTCATGATCCGTGCCGGGCTCCTCGCGGTGACCGGGCTGGTGGCGCTCCTCTCCGGGGCGTCGCCGGCGTCCGCGCACCCGATGCCGCACAGCGTGGTGACCCTGGACGTGCACGGGTCGTCGGTCACGGCGTCCCTGCAGATCCCGGCGACCGCGGACTTCGTGCTGGCCAGCGGCGTCGACCCGGGCTCGACCGAGCGGGTGCGCGACTATCTGGCCGCGCACCTGCACCCGGCCGCGCTGGACGGGCGGCCGTGGCGGGTCGCGCTCGGCGCGGTCCGGCTCGGGGCCGCCGAGCAGACCGGGACCGGGCCGTACCGGGAGCTGCTGGCAACCGCGACGCTGACCCCGCCGCCCGGCGGCGACGTCCGGCACTTCCGGCTGGGCTACGACGCGGTCATCCACCAGGTGATCACGCACACCGTGCTGGTCTCGGTCCGCGAGGACTGGGCCGCCGGAAAGGTTGGGGAGTCGGCGGCCGGGCAGGTCGGTGTGATCGCCGTCGACACCCGGACGATGACCGTTCCTGATCTCACCGTGGACCTCGGTGGCGGCAGCGCGTGGCGCGGCTTCCTGGCGATGTTCCGGCTCGGCGGACGGCACATCGCCGAGGGCACCGACCATCTGCTGTTCCTGCTCGTCCTACTGCTCCCGGTGGCGCTCCGGACACACCGAAAACGCTGGCGAGGGTACGTCGGAGCCGGTCGCGCGGCCCGCCGGATCGGTGCCGTGACCTGCGCGTTCACCGTCGGGCACTCGATCGCGCTGGCGGCGTCCGCGCTGGGCCGGGTGAGTCTGCCGGCCTGGCCGGTCGAGGCGTTCATCGCGGCCAGCATCCTGATCGGCGCGCTGCACGCCGTCCGGCCGCTCTTCCCGGAGCGGGAAGCCCTGGTCGCGTGCCTGTTCGGGCTCGGGCACGGGCTGGCGTTCTCGTTCACGCTCGCCGAGATGGGGCTCTCCACCGGGCAGCTCGCGATCAGCCTGCTCGGGTTCAACCTCGGGATCGAGGTGGTGCAGCTGCTGCTGGTCGGGCTGGCGCTGCCGGTGCTGATCGTGGCGGCGCGGCTGCCGGTGCAGCCGGTGCTGCGGCTGACCGGGGCGGGGGTGGCCGCGGTCGCGTCGGCCGGGTGGCTCGCGGATCGGCTGGGCCGGCCGAACCCGGTGGCGGCGACGGCGGACCGGATCGGCGGGCACACCGTGCTGCTGGTTACCGGGCTGGTGCTGGTCGCGGTGCTGTCCGGGGCCTGGGCGCTGCTGGTGGTGAGGCGGCAACCCGCCACCAGCAGCGCTGCCTAGGACCGCCCGTCCCAGGAGCGCTTCCTAGGACCGTCCGTCTCGGGAACGCTTCCTAGGACCGTCCGTCCCAGGAGCGCCGCCCAGGAGTGCGGGTCCCAGGAGCGCTTCGGTGGTTCCTGGGACCCGCGCTCCTATGACGTGCGGGGCGTGGGCTCACTCCGTACCGAAGCAGGGGTTGCCTCGGCGAGCGGACGCCAGGCCGCGGCAGTGACCGCGACCATCGCGAACGCCGCGATCCAGAACGGCGTGGTGACCGCCCAGAGCTGGGTGAGCACCGCGCCGAGCAGCCAGCCGAGCGCGGCGCCGCCGGTCTCCAGGAGGCCGAAGACGCTGCCGACCCGGCCGCGCAGCTGATCAGGAACGGTCCGCTGCCGGATGGCCGAGACCAGCACGCCCCAGACCATGGTGTGCACCCCGAAGATCACGATGACCCCGCCGGCGAGCACCGGGTTCGTCGTGAGCGCGAGGGTGAGATGCGTGCCGACCTCGACGATCAGGCCGGCCCGCAGGACCGTCGCGGTGCCGAAGCGGCGGGCCAGGCGGGCCGCGAACCCGGCGCCGGCCAGACCGCCCACGGCGAACGTGGTGAGCAGGAAGCCGTAGCCGACATCGGTCAGGCCCAGGCGTTCCCGGGCATAAAGGATGAAGACCGCGAACGCCGCGCAGAACGCGATGTTCGCGACGCCCATCGCGACCGCGAGGACGCGCAGCAGCCGATGCCGCCACAGCCAGCGCAGCCCCTCGGCGATCTCCATGCGAAGCGGAACGGCCTTGTGCCGGGATTTATCGGACGTTTCGGGTGCCTCGCCGGGTGGCCCGGCGATTCCGGCGATCAGCACCGCCGCGACCACGAACGACACCGCGTCGAGCCCGAACGGCACCGCCGCCGCGACGCCGTAGAGCCAGGCGCCGAACGGTTTCGCCACGAACT
This sequence comes from Actinoplanes sp. L3-i22, assembly GCF_019704555.1. Taxonomy (NCBI): domain Bacteria; kingdom Bacillati; phylum Actinomycetota; class Actinomycetes; order Micromonosporales; family Micromonosporaceae; genus Actinoplanes; species Actinoplanes sp. L3-i22. The sequence goes on along the minus strand of NZ_AP024745.1, from coordinate 8,267,191 downwards.
GGTTGGCGATCGTGAACGTGGCGCCCAGCCGGGCGTTGGCCCGTTCCAGATCCGCCGGCGCGACCGTGGCCGGCAGCAGCGCCCCGTAAGCGGTGTCGGCGAGCGTCTCACCGACGCCGAGCAGGAACGACGCCAGGTAGATCAACGGCACCGACACGTGTCCGGAAGCGATCACCACGGCGAGCCCGCCGAGGACGCCGCCGCGCAGCAGGTTGACCACCACGACCAGGCGGCGCCGGTCGAGCCGGTCCACGAACGCGCCGCTGATCAGCGAGAACAGCAGCCAGGGGAGTTGGGCGGCGAACGCGCCGCCGGCGATCAGCGCGGGATCGTCGCTGACGGTGGCGAGCAGCAACGGGCCGGCCACCATGGTGACCCCGTCGCCGAGATTGGAGATCGCGGTAGCGGTCCACAACCGAGCGAAGGGGGTGAAAAGGGCATGCAAAGGGGCTCCTCAAGCCAAGGATCGACGGTCAGCGAGGACCGCCCGCGGCGAGGAGGCGCCTTACGACGTCAGACGGCGCGCCCTCGCGGCGAAGCGGCGACCGTGTCCAGGTGGAGGCGCATGCTCAACCCCTTTTGCATAGACGAACGTGCCGGGGCAGCCTAACGCCGCCCCGGCAGACGCGCGCCCGAATAACGGTCAGGCGGCGTAGGTGTTCAGGAACGCCAGCAGGTCCTCGCCCAGCTGCACCTTGTGCGTCTCGGTGATGCCGTGCGGGGCACCGGCGTACACCTTCAGCTCGGCGCCCTTGACCAGCGCGGCGGACGCCTTGCCACCCACCTCGAACGGCACGACCTGGTCGTCGTCGCCGTGGATGACCAGCGTCGGGACGTCGAACTTGGCCAGGTCACCGCGGAAGTCGGTGGCCGAGAACGCGGCGATGCTCTCGTACGTGTTGTGGTGCCCGCCGGTCAGGCCCTGCTGCCAGAACGCGTCCTTGGCGGCCTGCGAGACCTCGATGCCGTGGTTGGCGCCGAAGAACGGGCCGGCCGCGAAGTCCTGGTAGAGCTGGCCGCGGTCCTTGAGCGAGCCCTCGCGGATGCCGTCGAACACCTCGATCGGCAGGCCGCCCGGGTTGTCCTCGGTCTTGAGCATCAGCGGCGGCACCGAGGAGACGAGCACGGCCTGCGCGACGCGGGCGGTGCCGTAGTTGCCGATGTAGCGGGAGATCTCGCCGCCACCGGTGGAGAAGCCGATCAGGGTGACGTCGCGCAGGTCGAGGTGCTCGATCACGGCGGCCAGGTCGGCGGCGTAGGTGTCCATCTCGTTGCCGGTCCAGGTCTGGTCCGAGCGGCCGTGCCCACGACGGTCGTGCGCGATCACCCGGTAGCCGTTCTGCGCCAGGAACAGCTGCTGCGCCTCCCAGCTGTCCGCGTTCAGCGGCCAGCCGTGGCTCAGCACGACGGGGCGGCCGGTGCCCCAGTCCTTGAAGTAGATGTTGGTGCCGTCGGAGGTGGTCACGAAGCTCATGGGGATCCTCTCGGGGAGCCGCGCGCCGGGCGGCGCGGCCGTACTCCCATGCAATCAAAGCCGCCGCCTCCGGACCACGCAGAACAATACGCAGAACCATTCCTGCGTACGGGCGGTGTCAGGCCAGCACCTCCAGGGCCGCCCGGGCCAGCTCCTGCAGGCGGCTGTGCTGGAAGTCCTCCAGCAGCTCGTTCGCGATCCGGACGGACGGGCGGGCCGCCTCCCGGGAGCCCAGCGCGAGCCGGGCCCGGCCGATGATCAGGTGCGCCTCGGCCCGGTAGCCGGGGTAGCCGAACTCGTCGGTGTCCGGCAGCACCCGCTCGGCCTCGCGCAGCGCCTCGGTCCAGCGGCCCAGCATGGTCAGCGCCTCGGCCCGGGTGAGACGCGCGTTGATCCGGGCGCCCAGCTCCGGCCGGTGCGCGACCGGCCGCGCCTCGATCTCGCGCAGCGCCTCGGTGCACTCGGCGATCGCCTCCTCGGTGCGGCCCAGCTCGTTGAGGGCGCGGCCGATCCCGGAGCGCAGCATCACGTAGCCGTCGTGGTCGTCGACCGAGTCGGCGAGGTCGGCGGCGCGCAGGTACACCGGGTACGCCTTGTCCGGGACGCCGGCGTGCCGCCACGCGTCGCCGGCGTAGCGCAGCGCCCAGGCCTGCTCCTTGACGTCGCCCAGCTCGACGGCGACCCGGTGGGCGTCCATCGCGATCCGGGCGCCCTCGTCCGGGCGGCGGGCGCACTGGGTGGCCGCCCAGGAGAAGTAGTTGATGTGGGTGACCTCCTGCCGCCGGTCCGGCAGTTTCGCGGCGGCGGCGGCGGAGAGGGCGTAGACGTCGTACCAGTAGCCGGCCCGGACGTACTTGTCCGAGTACCAGTGCATCGCCTCGGCGACGTCCACGACCAGCTGGTACTGCCCGCCGCGGAACGCCGCGTTCAGGGCGCCCAGCCAGTTGCGCCGCTCGGCCTGCAGCCAGGCGTCCGCCTCCTCGGCGGTGGCCAGCGGGATCGAGCCGGCCCAGGTCTCCGGGAGGCAGCCGTAGCCCGGCTCGAACCAGCGGCCGGCGACGACCGCGGTCTCCAGCAGCCAGTCGCTCATCTTCTTCGCGGTCGCGGCCCGGGTGCCGGCCGGCTCCTCGATCCGCAGCCGCTCCTCGGCGAACAGCCGGATCAGGTCGTGGAACCGGTACCGGTCCGGCCCGGACTGCTGCAGCAGCCCCAGGTCGACCAGCTCGTCCAGGCCGTCCGCGACGTCGTCGGGGTGGGCGCCGGTGAGCACCGCGCCCAGGGTGGCCGCGAAGTCCACGCCGGGCACGTGCGCGAGCCGCCGGAACAGCTCGCGGGCCGGCTTGGTGAGCTGCGCGTGCGAGAGCGCGAACGCGGTGGCCACCCCGAGGTCGCCGGTGGTCAGGTTGGCCAGCCGCCGGTCGGCGTCGGCGAGCCGGGTGACCAGGTGCTCGACCGTCCAGGCCGGGCGGGTGGCCAGCCGGGTGCCGGCGATCCGCAGGGCGAGCGGCAGGTGCCCGCAGAACCGGGCCACCGCCTCCACCTCGGCGGCCGCGCGCGGGTCGGCGGCCTGCACCGCGATCGCCCGCAGGAACGCGGCCGACTCGTGCGGGGCGAGCGGGGCCAGCGCGATCCGCTCCACCCCGTCCAGCCCGCTCAGCACCCGGCGGCTGGTGACCACGGCCAGGCTGCCGCCCTCGGCCGGGAGCAGCGGCCGGACCTGGGCCTCGCTGCCGGCGTTGTCCAGGACGAGCAGGCAACGGCGCTCGCCGAGGACCGCGCGCAGCTGGCTGGAGCGTTCGTCGTCGGTCTCGCTGATCCGCCGGGAGCTGACCTCGAGGGCGCGCAGCAGCCGGACCAGCGCGTCGCCGACCGCCATCGGCTCCGCGTCGGTGCCGCGCAGGTCGAGGTAGAGGACGCCGTCGGTGTAGCGGTCGCGGAGCTGGTCGGCGAGCCGTACGGCGAGCGCGGTCTTGCCCAGCCCGGGCTGCCCGTGCACGACGGCGACCGGGGCCGGGCCGAGCCCGGCGAGGGCGTGCCGGCGCAGCCGGTCCAGCTCGTCGGCGCGGCCGACGAAGTCGTTGATCGCGCGGGGCAGCTCGCACAGCCGGGGCCGGCCGGCCGACTGGCCGCGCTGCTGGCGGGCGGTGTCCTCGAGGCCCGGGCCGAGGACGTCGGTGAGCGCGACCAGGGTCCGCGCCTGCGGGGCCCGGCTGTGCCCACGCTCCATGTCGCTGATCGCGCGGGCGCTCACCCCGGACGCCTCGGCGAGCTGTTCCATGGTCAGTCCCGCGGCCCGTCGTAAGTCCCTCAACCTGCTACCGAACTCCGACACCGGCACACCCAAACACATCCGGACGCGACCGCGCAGCGGCGGACATCACGCGACTCACCGGAGGCGATCGGTATGGCTCCATATATCGATATCGATCGTTGTCTTTCGTAGGGTCGGGGCATGCTGATGAAACGAGTCGCCGCCGTCCTGGTGTTCGTGTTCGCGCTGGCCTGGGCCACTCCGGCGCACGCCGCGGCCCGGGTGCTCTACTACGACGCCAGTCAGGCACAGGAGTTCGTCGCCGTGGTCAACCAGGGCGCGCAGATCTGGAACAGCAAGGTCACCAACGTCCGCCTGGAACCCGTGCCGGCCGGGAAAACCCCCAACATCCGGGTGTACGCCGACAACGGCTGGCCGCGCACCTACACGTCCTCGCTGGGCAACGGCTACTGGTACATGGGCCGGGAAGCGGTGAACGACGGCTACTACAAGCCGCGGATCGCCGCGCACGAGTTCGGCCACATCCTCGGCCTGCCGGACCGCCGCACCGGCCTGTGCAGCGATCTGATGTCCGGCAGCAGCGCCCCGGTGAGCTGCACGAACGCGAATCCGAGCAGCACCGAGGCGGCCACCGTCAACCGGCTGTTCGGCACCTCGGTAGCGGTGCCGGCCGGCTACTTCACGTTCACGGAGCGTGCAGCGTAAGCGTGGTCCAGACCCCGACGTGGACCTGGTCGCCGTCCTTGAGGGCACGGGACTGCCCCGCGGTCAGCGGCTGGTCCTCGTCGTTTATGTACGTCCCGTTGGTCGACCCCAGGTCGGTGACCAGCCACTCGCCGTCGATGTTCAGGGTGAGCAGCGCGTGGTTGTGCGAGGTGCCCGGGTCGGTGTCGGCCAGGTCGATCTCCGGGCTGGTGCCCTTCGTGGTGCTCCCGCGCCCGATCCGGACCTGCGGCGGGACCAGCGTGACGATCCGCTCGCCGGTGTCGGCCGGGAACGTCACGCCCTCGACCTCGTTCAGCGCGAAGTACGCCGCGTCCGCGAACAGCGTCGCGGTCCACTCCCCGGCCGGCTCCTCGACCACCGGCAGCACCTCGGTGAGCTGCGGCATCTTGCCGGTCGTGTGGTCGTACCCGCAGTCCTCGCAGAACCGGGCGGACCCGGCGCGCGGGGTGCCGCAGTGCGGGCACTCCTCGCCCTTGGGGACCGGCGGCGTGTCGACGAGCGTGGGAGCCGGGGCGTCCGCCGCCCCGCCGATCCGCGCCCCGCACGTGTCGCAGTAGTCCGCCTCGGTCGAGGCATGCCCGTTCGGGCAGGTGAACGAGCTCACTGGGACCGCCCGACCCGGACCGTCTTGGTGCTCTGGGTGTCCAGGGCCATCTCGTCGGCCGCGTTGACCTTGCGCCGCAGCCGGACCGTGCCGGTCGCCGCGTCCTCGATCTCGACCACCTTGGCGAGCAGCTCCTCGGTCGCCTTGTTGCCGCTGGCGTGGGCGAGCTGCGCGGCCCGGCCGAACTTGATCGTCGCGGTCCGCTCGTCGCCGGCCTCGCGGGCGACGATGCCCTCCTGGATCGCGTCGGCCAGCTCGGCCTGCCCGGTGTAGTGCGCGACCTGCCGGTTGATCCGGGTGGACAGCGCGGTGTCCTCGGTCCAGACCGCCCGGACCAGGCTCTGCGCGTGCACCGTGTCGCCCTCGACCACCGAGATCCGGGCGGCCAGCATCTCGTCGCCGGACTTGCCGGCCGGCACGTCGACGCAGACGTGGTAGTCGCGGCTCTCCTGGCCCCACGAGCCCAGTGGGTAGCGCGCCGCGCGTGGCCCGTCCTCGACCCGCTTGCCGGTCAGGTCCTGCACCTGCGGCTCGACCTGCTTGACGAAGCGGACCTTGGCGTTCACCGGCGTCCAGACCTTGAGCTGCACGTCGGCGCTGGTCTTGCCCATCGCTTCGGTGATCATCTGCTCGAACGCGAAGATCAGCCCCTCCGGGCGGGCCACGATGTCGACCGTGCCCAGCATCGTGTCGGTGATCTTGCGGACCTCGGCCACCTTCCAGTTGACGCCGACCCCGCGGGCGTCGACCCGGAACCGGCCGGCGATCTGCTGCAGGACGCTGTCCAGGTAGCCGAACCGCTCGCCGTTGTCGCCGTCGGTGAGCAGGATGCAGTGCTTGATGTCGCCCGGGCGCTGCTCGAACAGCTGGGCGGCGAGCAGCAGCCAGGCGCCCATCGCGGTGCCGCCGCTGGCCTGCAGCCGGTCGATGGCGCGCACCGCGTCGGCCCGCGACAGCGTCGACGAGACGGCGAGCTGACCCGGGTCCGGATAGAGCTGCTGGGCGGTGCTCACGCCGGCGATGATGGCGAACCGGACGCCGTCGTCGATCGCGTTCACCGCGGCCTTGGCGGCCTGGCGGGCGTTCGCCATCCGGCCCTCGGCCTGCATCGATCCGGACGCGTCCACGATGATGATCTCGGTGGCCTCGGCGGTCCGGCGACCACCCTCACCACCCGACGAGGTGACCGTGACGATCGCGTTCACCTCGCTCGCCCCCATGGCGAGATACTCGTTCTGGAAAGCCTCGGCGCTGTAGGACACAGAAGACTCCTTATGCTTCGCTGGGCTCGTTGTCGCTGGTCGCGGACTTGATGGGCTGGGTCTCGGCGTCGCTTTCGGCGTCCGCCTCGGGCAGGGGGTGGACCGGCACGATGGCCACCGTGATGTTGTCGGCGCCGCCGGCCGAGTTCGCGTACGTCACCAGCGCGCGCGCCGCCTCGAGCAGCGGCCGCGGGCCGGTCGCCAGCTTCAGCGCCGACCGCACCGCGTCGCCGAAGTCGGCCGGATCGGTCAGGTAGTTCCACAGCCCGTCGCTGCAGAGCACCAGGTGACCGGGGGTGCGCGCGGTGAACGCGCCGATGTGCGGCAGGATCGGCCCGGCGTCCGCGCCCAGCCAGGCGGTGATCGCGTGCGCCTTCGGGTCGTTCATCGCGACCCGCGGGTCGGCGCCCATCGCGATCACGTGCCGGGCCCACGAGTCGTCCTCGGTGAGCTGCTCGGCCGGACCGGCGGCGGTCACCCAGTAGGCGCGGCTGTCGCCGACCCAGCCGAAGCCGACGTGCGGCCCGCGGACCGCGGCGGCGACGATCGTGCACGCCGGGTTCGAGGCCCGGCGGCGCGGGTCGCCGCCGTCGACCAGGGTGGCCACCGACTGGCCGGCGCCCTGGATCGCCATGCCGACCACCTCGGCGATCGGCAGTGCCGGGTCCGGCGGCTCCGCCGCGAGATCCACCGTCGCTTCCGGTCCGCCGATCGCTTCCGGCTGGTCCTTTGCTTCCGGTTCGTCCGATTGCGACGGTACGGCGGTGGCCGCGTCGACCCCGGTCGCGTCGCTCGTCCCGCCGGCGTCGGCGGTCTCGTCCCGTGGGGTCGGGTCGGCCGGGTGCGGGGCCCGGGCGAGCAGCTCGCCGGCCGTCTTCGCGGCGATCTCCGAGGCCACGTCCGGGTCGAACGACGACGAGACGCCGTCGCAGACCACGATGTCGGCCGCGTCCGCCCCGACCGCCAGCCACATCGCGTCCTCGTTGCGGTGGTGACGCCGGCCCCGGTCGCTGACCGCGGCCGCGACCACGTCACCGTCCGCCTCGGTGTGGTCGCGCGGGCGCCCGGCGAGCAGGCCGCACTCCTCGCAGTAGCCGTCCGTGTCGACGGCGCCGGTGGCACCGCAGTTCGGGCAGTCCCGGCCGGTCCGGCGGGCGGGGGCTGCGTCCGTACCGTCAATCGAAGCGGCCTCGCCGGAGGACGGACCGGCACCGGACAGCGGACCGTCACCCGCGGGTTTGTCGGCGGCTTCGCCGGCGGTTGCTGAATTCGCGGCTTCGCCGACGGCCGTCTCGTTCAGCAGGCGACCGCAGGCCTCGCAGAACGAAGCGCCGGAGGCGCGCCCCTCAGCACAGGAGTCGCACTCGGTCAGAATCAACTTGCCTTCTCTCTCCGGCGGTGCCATCAGGTGCTTCTCAGGTGCGCGTGCGCGGCCGGGCCGCGTTCGCCAGGTCGACCAGGCGGATCTTGTCCGATCCGTGCGCGGCGCGGGCCATCTCGCGATAGGCGTCCTCCAGCGCGAACCGCACGTCCTTCTCCCCGGTGTCGCCGGTCTTGGCACCCCCGAGCACCGCCGCCGGAATCTTGAAACCGCCGCGCAGCGACGTCAGCGCCTGCTCCAGCAGCTCGGCGCGGAGCTCGGCGAGCTGCGCCCGCTCCACCTCGAGCCGTTCGATCAGCGCCGCCGCGTCGGCCAGCGACTTCACGTCGACCTGGGCCACCGGATGCGCGCGGACCAACGCCCGCACCGCGCCGACCTGGGAGATCGCGTAGGCCGAGGAGGTGCCCGGCACCCGCTGGTAGGCCTCCACCGCGCCGGCCCGGTCGCCGTTCGCGAGCCGGCAGCGGGCCAGCCCGGCCGCCGCCGTGGTGTAGGCCGGATCGGTGCGGCTGACCACGTCGTAGTAGCCGGCCGCGGTCTTGTGCTGCCCGGCCAGCTCCTCGGCGAAACCCATCGCCAGCTGCGGCGCGAGCTCGCCCGGCAGCGCCGCCCAGACCGCGTCGAACCGGGACAGCGCCGCCGCCCAGTCCTGGTTCGCCAGCGCGAGCAGGCCGTCGTACCAGGCCAGCCGCCAGTCCTGGCCGTCGACCGCGGCGAACCGCTCGCGGGCCTGCTGCGCGTCGCCGAAGAAGCCGTGCCGCGCGGCCAGGTCGATCTCCGCCCGCATCGCCCGCAGCCGCACCTCGGTGGTCTCCTGCGGGGCGTGCTTGAGCAGGGCCAGCACCTCGGCCGGATCGGTCACGGTGATCGAGGCGAGGAAGCCGGCCGCCGGGTCGGTCAGGTCGATCAGCGGGGTCGGCAGGTCCTGCCAGCGCGGCGCGTCCGACTTCAGATCGGTGCGCAGCTCGCCGGTGAACACCTTGGAGGCGGCCGGCTTCGGGGCGCCCTGCGCCGCGACGACCTGGCGGAGCACGCCGAGCATCTGCTCCTGCATCTCGGCCGAGTCCACGAACCGGTCGTCCGGGTGCGGGCGGGTGGCCCGGTCGACCAGCCGGTAGAACGCCTCGTGCTGCTGGTAGACCTCGAACGAGTCGCGGTCCGGCAGGGTCTCCTTGAACGTGCTCTGGTAGCCGCGGAAGTCGGTGGTCAGCACGGCCAGGGTGCGGCCGATCGTGTACAGGTCGGAGGCGATCGACGGGCCGTCGGTGGCCATCTCCGGGGCCTGGAAGCCGACCGTGCCGTAGATCGCCGCCTCCTGGTCGTCGATGTGCACGACGCCGCCGAGGTCGATCAGCTTCATCTGGTCACCGGACTGGATCACGTTGTCCGGCTTGAAGTCGCAGAAGATCAGGCCCCGCTCGTGCAGGTAGGCGAAGGCCGGCATGATCTCGATCAGGAATTCCAGGGCCTGGTCCAGCGGCAGCGGGTCGGCGTCCCCGCCGTTGGCGTCCCGGCGCTGCTTGAGCATGTCCTTGAGCGACTTGCCGCCGACGTACTCCATCACGATGTAGCCGGCGCCGTCGTGCTCGACGAAGTTGTAGATCTTGACGATGTTCGGGTGCTCGACCTCGGCCAGGAACCGCTGCTCGGCCAGCGCCGCCGCCAGGGCGTCCTCGTCGCTGGAGTTGAGCAGGCCCTTCATCACCACCCAGCGCCTCGACACGTTCAGGTCGACGGCCAGGTAGACCCAGCCCAGACCGCCGTGGGCCAGGGCGCCGGCCACCTCGTACTGCCCGCCGACGACGTCGCCCTTGACCAGCTTCGGGGTGAAGTTGAAGCTCTCGCCGCAGTGCGGGCAGAAGCCGGAGGTGCGGCCCGGGCGGTCCCCGCGCGAGCGGCCGACCGGGTTGTTGCACTTGGCGCAGTAGCGCTTGGACTCCGGGACCTCGGGGTTCGCCATCAGGGTGCTGGCCGGGTCGACCTTGGCGATCGGGGCGATCTCGACCAGGCCGCTGCCGAAGCGGCGGCTCGAGCCCGTGCGGCCGCTGCCGCGGCGACTTCCCCCGGTACGGGTGGACAGCGCGCCGGTGCCGGTGGTGCGGGACGAGCTCTGGGTCTCGGTTCGTTGCTTCGGGACCTGGGGCTGGCTCTTCGGGGTGTTCTGCGGAGCTTTGTCCACCGGGGCCAGGCCGCAGGTGTCGCAGTAGCCGTCCTCGATGGTGCCGTCGCAGCCGTCGCGACGGCACTTGCCGGTGGGCTTTTGCGCGATTTGCGGCGCGCTGGCCGTCTGGGCGATTTGCGCCGATTGTTCGGTTTTGGCTGGTTGCTCGGTTTTGGCCGGGGCGAGCCCGCAGGTGTCGCAGTAGCCGTCTTCGATGGTCCCGGGACAGTTCCGCTGGCATTTCATGACCGGGCATCCCTCGCGATCGTGGCGGTGAGCAGTTCCTGATACGCGTTGACGGCCGTGCGGGCCTGCTCCAGCTCGCACGGCGCGGTGTGCAGCAGAGTGCGGGCCCGGTCGGCGAGCGGGGACAGCCGGGCGTGCTCGCCCAGCCCGTGCCGCAACGCCTTCGCCTGGTAGGCGCTGAGCCGGCCGCGCAACTCGTCCCGATCGGCGAGCAGCCGCTCGTTGTGGGTGCGGACCACGGCGAGCGCGGCCAGCCGCTCCCGCGCCTCCCGGGACCACTTGGCCAGCCGCGGGCTGATCAGCGCCCACTGCCCGGCCGCCGCGAGCGCCTCGACCGCGGCCAGATCGGGACGCAGGCTCAGCGGGCGGACCGCGGCGACCTGCGCCGGCGGGAACCGGCCGTCGACCCGGTCACGGGCCTCCCGCGCGGCGCGTTCCGCCTGGTCCAGCTCGTCGGCCGTGGCGCGGGCCGCGGACAGCCGCCGGTTGAGCGAGTCCCGCAGCTCGATCGCCGAGGTGCGCTCCGCGTCGGCCCGCGCGATCAGCTCCCGTACCCGGGCCAGGACCGACGGGTCCGCGCCGAGCGGGTCGCCGGCCAGCGTGCCGGTCAGGTCACCGAGCAGCCGGTCGGCCTGGTTCAGCAGCGCGGCCGGGGCGCCCGCGTCCCGCGCCCGCTTCAGCGACGCCGCCACGTCGCCGGCCGCCGGGAGCAGCCGCTGCCAGGCGTCCGCGGCCCGGGTCGCGACGTCGATCGCGACCGTGAACGAGCGCTCCATCGCGGCCAGCAACTCGGCCGGCGAGCAGGTCGTGGTGATCTGGCCGGCGCCGAGCAGCCCGCGCTGGGCCAGCGGCACGGTGGTGGTGGAGAGCAGGATCGACGGGCCGAGCACCTCGTGCACGAACTTCGCCCGGTCGCTGTCGCTGAGCCGCCGCTGCGTGCGCAGCGACTGGGCCCGCGCGATCGACTCGGACAGCATCCGGAAGCCGTCCCAGAGCGTGCCCATCGCGACGCTCGCGTCCGCCCACTCGGTGGCGGTGCGGCCGGTCAGGGTGGTGCTGTCCAGGTCGTGCCGGGCCGGGAGCTGGTCGAGCTCGACGAGGTTGCGCGACATGGCCTCCACCGCGGTCTCGAGGCGGGCCAGTTCGGCGTCGGCGGGGGCTACCGAAGGAGCCGTCATTGGTACTGCGCCGCCGGTGGCTGCGGGGCCTTGCCGCCCAGCCACCGCTCGTAGGTCTTCGCCCAGGTCCCGTCCTGCCGGGACTTCTCCAGCACCGCGTTGACGAACCGGGTGAACTCCGGGTGCTGCTTGCTGATCGCCATCCCGTACGGCTCCTGGGTGATTCGGTTGCCGATCACCTTCGCATACGGGTCCTGGGCCTCCATCCCGGCCAGGATGGTGTCGTCGGTGGAGATGGCGTCCACCTCGTTCTGCTGGAACGCGACCAGGCAGTCCCCGAAACTCGGCTTCGCGACCGCGATCGGCGGCGGGTTGCTGTTCACCTTGCCGATGTTGTCGTACGACGTCGAGCCGGTCGCCGCGCAGATCCGCTTGCCGCCCATCTCCTCGATGCTCTTGGCCGTCGAGTCCTTCTTGACCAGCACCTTCTGCCCGGCGTCGTAGTAGATCGAGGAGAAGTCGACGTCCACCTTGCGGGCGCAGTTCACCGTCATCGTGTCGGCGACCAGGTCCACGTCGCCCTTGAGCACGGCGTTGACGCGTTGGTCGTACCCAATGACCTTGATCTGTAGTTTGTTCGGGTCGCCGAAGATCGCCTGGGCCACCATCCGGCCCATGTCCACGTCAAACCCCTCGACCTTGCCGTTGAACGGATTGCGGGAGCTGAACAACAACGTGTCCTGGCTGGTGCCGAGGATCACCCGGCCCCGCTTCTTGATCTCGGCCATCCAGGTGCCGGCCGGCATCTGGCCCGGCGCCGGCAGTGCGCCGGTCGGGCGCAGGCTGGCCCGGGGGTTGCAGCTCGGCACCGCTGGCTTCGAGGTGCCGGACGAATCCGCGCCGCCCGCGCTCGCGCCGGGCTTGGGGGTGGGACTGGCCGCGTCGTAGCGCGGCGACGAGTCACCGGCGCAGCCGGCCGCGCCGAACAGCAGGGCCACCACGACCGCGATCGGGGCCAGACGGGTTCGCATCATCACCGGTACTCCTCCAGGCGGGCGCGGATGCCGACGGCGGCGAGGGCGCAGGCGCCCAGCGCGAGCAGCGGGCCCAGCACGGTCAGCAGGTCCAGCCAGTCGCCGGCGTCGCCGATCTCCTGGGTGAACGCGCCCTTACGGTCGTCGATCGCGCTGTCCAGCGTCGTCGTCAGCGCGGCGAACTTCGTGGTCGCGTCGTCGCTGATCGCCTTCGCGACCGCGCCGTCGTAGTCCCCGTCCTGGTCCAGCTTGCGCACCTGGGCGTGGATCGCGAGATAGGCCTGGTGCTGGTCGTCGGCCTGCTCGGCGAACGCCCGCGCGTCGGCCAGCCGGACATCCTCGAAGTCGACCGACTGGCTGGCCCGGGTGAAGTCCGCCTCCTTGTCGTCCGAGCCGTGCGCGGCCAGCGTCAGCGCCTCGTCGGCCCGCTCGGTCAGCACCAGGATCCGGATCTGGGCCAGCGCCTCGACCGGCCGGGAACCCTGCACGGCGGCGTCGCTCAGATGGTGGCGCTGGTTCGCGAAGAGCGTCACGGTCATCAGCGCCAGCAGCGCGAACAGGCCGGTCGCGGCGACCAGCGGGACGTTGAACGTGCGGTGCGTGGTGCGGCTCAGGTAACCCTGGCTCCAGAGCAGCGCGACCCCCAGCGACACGACCAGCACCAGCAGCAGGATCAGCCACCACGAGCTGCGGGCCGCGTCGTAGCCCGAGTCGATCTCGTCGGTGGCGATCTTGAACAGCGCCTGCGCCTGCGGCTGCAACGTCCCCCGGTTCAGCTGGGAGGCGGCCGACAGGTACGACGCGCCGAGCGGGAGGCCCTGGCGGTTGTTCGCCCGGGCGGTCGCGACCAGCGCCGAGTACTTCGCGATGCCGGTGGCGAGCGCCTCGACCGCGCGGCTCGCCTCGCTGCCGTCCGGCACCAGGCGGGCCGCGCTGGTCAGCGACGTGCCGGCCCGGGCCAGGTCGTCGTTGTAGCGATCGGTCAGCTTGGTCGGCTCCAGCCCGCCGGCCAGGAACGCCTGCGCGGCCGTGGTGTCCGCCTCGGCCAGCGCCGAATAGATCGACTCGGCCTCGACCAGCAGCGGCTGGGCGCGGTCGCCGAGATTGGCGGTGCCGGCGCTCGCGGCGTGCGCGGTCAGGGCGGTGACCAGGCCGGTGAGCAGGCCCAGGGTCAGCAGGGCGGCGAGGATCAGCTGCAGGCGGCCGGGGGAGGTGTGGCGCAGGGCGGTGACCCGGCGTACGACACCACTGGACGGCGGGCGGTAGGCCGTGGTCGGCGGGGTCCGTTGCGCCAGGGCTGTGGTCACGCTTGCCTCCTGTACGCCGGGGTGCCTGCCCGTCCACTGTGCGTCACCGATGCAAGCGATCATCGGTCCGGCTCGGTGGTGGGGCGCCCCGTCGCGTATTGCTCTGCCGGGTTGCTGGGGGGTCTTGCCTTGCTCGCTCTTTCGCCGCGCTGCTCGCTGCTCGTTGCTCGTTGCTCGTTGCTCGCTGCTCGTGTTGCCCGCGAGTGTATGGAGCAGCGGCGCCCGGCGGGTATCCCGCCGGGCGCCGTTTTCGCTACGTTGCCTGCTGGTCAGCTCAGTTCGCGCTTGAGCAGCTTGCCGGTCGCGGTCATCGGCAGCGACTCGACGATCTTCACGATCCGCGGGTACTTGTACGAGGCCATCTGCTCCCGGCCCCACGCCACCAGCTCGTCCTCGGTCACCGTGGCGCCCGGGTGGAGGATCACGAACGCCTTGACCTCCTCGCCGTGACTGGCGTGCGGCACCCCGATCACCGCGGCGAGCGAGACCGCGTCATGGGTGATCAGCACCTCTTCGATCTCCCGCGGGTACACGTTGAAGCCGCCCCGGATGATCATGTCCTTGGCCCGGTCGACGATGTAGTAGAAGCCGTCCTTGTCCCGGCGGGCCAGGTCACCGGTGCGGAACCAGCCGTTCCGCATCACCTCGGCGGTCGCCTCCGGCCGGTTGTAGTAGCCGTTCATGATGTTGTGCCCGCGCACCGCGACCTCGCCGACCTCGTCGACGCCGCCGACCGTGTTCCACTCCGGGTCGATCAGCTTCACCTCGACACCCCAGATCGGGATGCCGATCGAACCCGGGCGGGGCTCACCGTCCGGGTCGCTGAACGTGGCGACCGGGGACGTCTCGGACAGGCCGTACCCCTCGAGAATGGTGACCCCGAAGCGCTCCTTGACCGCTTTGATGATCTCGACCGGCAGGCTGGAACCACCGGAGACGGCCACCCGCATGTTGCGGGCGATCCGCTCCACGTCGATGTCCTCGTTCGTGCTGAGCGCGTTCAGCAGACCCCAGTACATCGTCGGGACGCCGGCGAAGAACGTCACGTTCTCGCTCTGCAGCAGCTGCACGGCGGCGTTCGCCTCGAAGCGCGGCAGCAGCACCAGGGTGGCCGCGACCGAGAAGCCGGCGTTCATGTTCACCGTCGAGCCGAACGAGTGGAACAGCGGCAGCACCAGCAGATGCGTGTCGGTGGCCGGCTGCGAGCTGAAGAGCCGGTTGCAGGTCAGCGCGTTCAGCACCAGGTTGGAGTGGGACAGCTCGGCGCCCTTGGCCTGCCCGGTCGTGCCGCTGGTGTACAGGATCACCGCGGCGTCGGTCTCGGCGCGCAGCACGGTCTCGAAGACCGGCCCGTGCCCGGCCAGGGCCTGCCCGAGCGTCTCCGCCCCCTCGATCGGCGAGGCGGCTGCCGGGTCCGCGGTGACCAGGAAGAACTGCTCGCAGCCCGGGGCGCCGGTGAAGCCGGCGTGGCCCTCGGCGCCCATCGGCAGCTCGGGCGTGCCCTGGAAGCAGAAGTACGCCTTCGCCTCCGAGTCGTTCAGGTGGTACGTGATCTCCCGGCCCTTGAGCAGCACGTTCAGCGGGACCACGACCGCGCCGGCCTTGAGGATCCCGTAGTAGATCACCGGGAAGTACGGCAGGTTCGGGCAGGAGAGCGCCACCTTGTCGCCGGGCTGGATGCCGCGGGCCACCAGCATGTTCGCCACCTGGTTGGCGGCCGCCTCGACCTGGGCGTAGCTGAGGCGTTGCGGGCCGAGCACCACGGCGGCGCGCTCGGGGTGGCGGCGGGCGCTGTCCTCCAGGAGAACGGAGAGGTTGAGCATCCGGTGGAATCCCTTCGGGGTGGTGCTTATGCCTGAGTAGCTCTTATGCCTGAGTCGTGCTTACGCCTGAGTCGTGCTTGCCGGGGTCGTGCTTTGCCGGCGTCGTTTGTGACCGCGGTCTCATCCCAACACGAGTGGGTCCTGAGGGGGAACATCCGTTTCGGCATTGTTTCCGTGCCCGGATTCGTCAGGTCGCCGGTTTTTGTGCCGATGGCCCCGACGTGGGAATTCCGGTGATGGAAGCAGTACACGTCGGCCGTCAGCCGATCTTCGACGCTCAAGGCTCGATCGTCGCCTTCGAGCTGCTCTTCCGTGGCCGGATGAACGATGTGGCGTCCGGCCGCCAGGACACCTACGCGACCAGCACGGTGATGATCAACGCATTCACCGAGTTCGGAATCGCCGAGGTGGCCGGTGATCGGCCGTGCTTCATCAACCTCACCCGTGAGTTCGTGACCGGACGGCTGCCGTTGCCGTTCGGCCCCGAACAGGTGGTGCTGGAGGTGTTGGAGACGGTCGCGGTGGACGACGAGGTGATCGAAGGGATCACCGCGCTGGCCGAAGCCGGCTACAAGATCGCCCTGGACGACTTCGTCTGGGGCTCCGGCCACGAGCAACTGCTCGGGCTGGCCTCCTACGTCAAGCTCGACCTGCTGGACGGCGACCTGAGCCGGCTCGACGAGATCGTCGCCGCCTGCCGCAAGTTCCCGGGTCTCCAACTGGTCGCCGAACGCCTGGAGACCGAGGTCGAGGTCGCCATCGCGGACCGTTACGGCATGGAACTGCGCCAGGGGTACGCCCTGAGCCGTCCCCAGGTGCTGAGCACGCCCAGCCTGTCGCCGTCCCGTCTGCGCCGTCTCGAACTCGTCGCGGCCCTGATGTCCCCGGACGTCCAGCTCGAGAAGATCACCTCGATCATCGTCAGCGACCCGGCCCTGGCCCTGCGCGTACTCCGGGTCAGCAACTCGGTCGCGGCCGGCGTGGTCAGCCGGATCTCCTCGGTCCGCCAGGCCGTCATGCTGGTCGGCCTGACCCGGATCCGCCGCTGGGCCACCCTGATGGTGGTCGACGACGTGGCCGAGGCCCCGGAGGGGCAACTGCTCACCGCGCTGACCCAGGCCCGCCTGTGCGAGAACCTGGCCCCGCGCTTCCACGCCGACCCGGGCGCCGCCTTCGTGGCCGGCCTGGTCATCGGCATGGCCCGCCTGATGGGCTTCACCCCGGCCGCCATGGGCGAACAACTCCCGTTGACCGCCGACGTCTCCGACGCCCTGACCCACGGCACCGGTCGCCTCGGCCAGGTCCTGAACGCGGTCCGAGCCTACGAATCCGGCGAACCCGGCTCAGAGGACCTGGCCGTCCCAGCCCTGGACGCCATGCGCTGGTCCACCCGAACCCTAACCGCCGCCCACCGCTTCAACCCCAAACGCCGCCGCTAGCCAACCAACCGCCCAACCGCCCAACCGCCCAACCGCCCAACCGACCCGCTCGCCCGGCCAGCCCCGCCGCGCCGAGTCAGGCCGCGTCCCGCCCAACCAGACCAGGCCGCGCCGCGCCCGCACACAGCCCGACGCGGCCCGGCCCGCCTCGGCTCGCAACGCCCGGCCCGGCGGCTCGGCCACGCTGGGGCCCGGCCAGGCCGTGCCGCGGCCACGCCCCGCCCGGCCAGGCCGCGCCGCGCCCGGCCAGGCCGCGCCGCGCCCGTGTCGTGCCACGGGCGCCGGGCGCGTCGCACCGGCCCATCCGCGCACACCGGCACTGCGTGGCACCTGGCCGGCCGAGCCCGCTGCCCACGCTGCTCGGGTTGCGGCCGGGCCCGGATCCGGCATCGCCGGAGGTCGGCTCCTCGGCCGCGACCCGGCGAGTCCGGCTCTATCGGGCGAGGCCGGTTCGTCGCAGCACGGGCACTGCGGTGGAGGCGACCGCGAGCAGGGCACACAGCGCTGCGACCGCGAGCGCCGCGCCCCACGGAACGATCAGGGCCACCTTGCTACCCAACTCGTCCTCGACGGCGGCGTGAACACCGGTCAGCGAGAACCAGCCCACCGAACCGCCCAGCAGCGCGCCGACGACCGCAGCGAGCAACGCCTCGGCCGTGGTGATGCGCAGGACCTGCCCGAGCCCGGCCCCGGCCAGACGCAGCGACCGGAACTCCGGCCGTCGTGCGGCGGTGGCCATCAGCAGCGTGTTCGACACCGCGATCGCCGTGTACCCGGCGGTCAGCCCGATCAGCACCCACAGGAACAGATCCACCAGATCACCCTCCTCATCGACCTCCTCCTGTGCGTACTCCCGAGCCGACAGCACCCGGGCCCCGGCGACCGGCCGCGGTTCGCCGGTCAGCACGACCATGCTGGTCAGGGCGTCCGGATCGTGCTGCCGAACCAGGTCACGGGGGAGCACCACGGCCGCTGCGGCCGCCGCGTCGATCTTCCGGACCGCCAGTGAGCTGACCGCGCCGTCCGCCCACCGCAGGCTGATCGCCGACCCGGCGGAAGCCCCCAACTCCTTGGCCGCCTCCGGGGTGAGCGTCACGGGCGCGCCATCGATGCCGGCCGCATCCTCACCGGTGGTCGCCGTGCCGTGCGCGATCAGCACCCGGGTGTCGAGCCGCGAGCTCCCGGTCTGAGCGCGGACGGCGGCCTCACCGAGCCCAGGCGCACCGTCCGGAGCCAGCACGGTGGCCGCCGGAATCTTCGCCGTCTCGTCGATCCCGGTCGCCTCGTCGATCGTCGCCACCATGCCGGTGAGCAGCACCGTCATACCGACCGTCACCAGCACCGGAGCGGCCGTCGAGGCAACCCGGCGGACCCCGGTCAGCGTGCCCTCCCGCACCACCATCCCGGTCGCCGAGCCTCGCCACGGCCCGGTCGCCAACCGCACCAGCGGCCCGATCACCACCGGGGTGAGCAGCGCCGCCGCGGTCAGCCACAGCATGGCGGCGCCCATCCCGGCGGTCGTCTTGCTGTCCGTCGCCATCGACGGCATCGCGGCCAGCAGCGCCGCGCCCAGCGCGACACTGAGCAGACCGAACACCCAGCGCGACGGCGTCATCGAGCGGGTCTCGGCGGCCGCGTCGCGCAGCGCCGCCAGTGGCGGAACCTTGCTTGCCCGGCGCGCCGCCACGGCCACCCCGGCCAGCGCCACGACCAGGCCGAGCAGAACCGCCCCACCCACCGCGATCGGCTGCCAGGTCGCCTCGAAACCGGGTGGCTCGAGATCGAGGTCGACCATCGGGCCGGCCAGCAACGGCGCGAGCGCTGTCCCCAGCGGCGCGCCGACCAGGCCGGCCAGCAGCGCGATGAGCGTCGTCTCCGCGTACATCATCCGGCGCACCTGACCCGGCGTCGCGCCGGCCGCCCGCAGCAGGCCCAGCTCGCGCCGCCGTTGAGCGGCCGTCAGCGCACACGTCGAGGCGACCACGAATACGGTCGCGAAGGTGCCCAGCGTGACCATCGCGATCAGCAGCTGCGCGCCGATCCACCGGGTCCGGGTCACCATCGCCGGCTCGAGGGCGGCGCGGTCCGCCCCGGCGAGGACCGTCCCGGCCACGCCGATCAGGGCTTGCGCCGCGTCCGCCACTTGCGCTCGGTCGCCGGCCACGATCAAACCCATTGCCCGTACGCCGGAAGCCCGCGCCAGCGCGTCACGCTCCGTCACGTAGTAGCCGGGACCGTCGGTAGTGCCCGTGACCCGCCACGTCTCCGGCCCAGCCGCGGTCAGCACCTGGATCGTGCTGCCCGGCCCAACGTCCTCAGCCGTCGTGCCGCCCGCCCCGACGTCCTCAGCTGTCGTGCCGCCCGCGCCGACGTGCGAGGCCGCCGTGCTGCTCGGACCGGCCTGCACGGCTGCTGTGTCGCCCGCGCCGACGTGCGCGGTGGTGGCGTCGGCCGGTGACGTGCCGACGACCACCTCGCCCCGCTTCGCCGGCGCGTTTCCGCTGGTCAGCCGGTAGGCGCCGAGTGCTGCCGAGGACCAGGAGTGCCCGGCCAGTTGTGCCATCCGGTCGGCGTCGGTGCCCTGTTCCTGGACGTAGAAGAACGGATCAGGAATCGCGTTCGTGATCCGCGGATCCTGGCGCAGCCGTGCGGACAGGTCGGTCAGCTCGGCCGGCGTCCACGAGCGGATCTCCGGCTCGCCGTAGTCGTTCGTGCCCACCGACGGCGCCTGCACGGTCACCGGGGCGGCTCGGTACCGCTCGGGCGGCCGGGGCTGCGAGGAGAGATACAGCGTCACCGAGCCGGCCACCACGGCCACGCCCAGCGCGATCGCCACGAACGTGCCGGCGAAGCTCGCGAACCGGTGCCGGACCATCGCCCACGCCATCATCGGGCCGACTCCTCGAGCCGCGCGGTGTGCACCGCGATCTTCTCCGCCCCGACCGGACCGGGCAGATCGTCCACCACCCGGCCGTCGGCCAGGAACAGCACCCGGTCGGCGTGCGCGGCGGCCACCGGATCGTGGGTGACCATCACGATGGTCTGGCGGTGCCGGTCGACCGCGCTGCGCAGCAGGCGCAGCACCTCGGCCCCGGAGCGCGCGTCCAGCGCGCCGGTCGGCTCGTCCGCGAAGATCACCGCGGGCCGGGTGACGAGCGCACGCGCGATCGCCACCCGCTGCTGCTGGCCACCGGACAGCTCCGTGGGCCGATGCCCGGCACGCTCGGCGAGACCGACCTCGGCCAGCATCGCCGCCACCTCGCCGGGCTGTGGTTTACGGCCGGCCAGGCGCAGCGGCAGCACCACGTTCTGCGCCGCGGTCAGGGCCGGCACCAGGTTGAACGCCTGGAAGACGAACCCCACCCGGCTGCGGCGGAGCCGGGTGAGGGCACGCTCGCCCAGACCCCCGATGGGCACGCCGTCGATCAGCACCTCACCGCTCGTCACCCGGTCGAGCCCGGCCGCGCAGTGCAGCAGCGTGGACTTCCCCGAGCCGGACGGGCCCATCACGGCCGTGAACGTGCCCGGAGCGAACCGCGCGTCCACCTCGTCGAGCGCGGTGACCGCGTTCTCGGCCTGGCCATACCGTTTGGTGACCCCGCGGATCTCCACGGCGGCTGTGTCTGCTCGCGTCGTCGTCATGGGCATCAGCCAACCGGTTCGCGCGGCCCGGCACATTCACGCAGGGGTGAGGATCGAAGGTAACGCCAGCACTACCGACGGCGGCGAATCGCGGCGGTACCGTGCCCCACATGCCGGTCCGCAACGCGCTCGAAGCGCTCACCCTCCGGCCGACCGAGTTCCTGCGCTCGGCCTGGCCGTGGCGTTCCCTTGTCTATCTCAGTGGCGGTGCCCTGCTCGGGTTCGCCACCGTCCTCGGCGTGGTCGCCCTGATCCTGGTCGGCGCCCTGCTGTCGATCGTGGCGATCGGGCTGGCGTGCTATGTGGCGACGATCCTCTCCGGCGTCGTGGTCGCCCGGATGGAGCGGCGCCGCATGCGCCTGGTCGACCTGGACGAGCTGCCCGACCCGCATCGGCCGGTGACCCGGCCCGGTGTGCGGGGCTGGCTGGCCGTCCGCCTGCGCGAGCAGGCCACCTGGCGCGAGCTGGGTTACGCGACGCTCCTGGCCAGTTTGCTGTGTTGGATGGACTCGCTGGTCGTCGGCGCGGTCTTCTACGAGGTGCTGACCACCTTCGGAGCACCGTTCTACATGGTCGACGAGCCGATGTCCGCCCGGCTCGCCCTGGCCGCGGCCGGGGTGCCGCTGACGTTGATCCTGGCTTGGCCGGTGACCGCCTGGGCCGGGGCGCGAGCCGCGATGGCCCGCGCGATCCTGGCTCCGCGCGCGCACGACGCCGACGAGCGGCTGATCGAGGTGACCCGGTCCCGGGCCCGCCTGGTCGACGCGTTCGAGCTGGAGCGCCGGCGGATCGAGCGGGATCTGCACGACGGCGCCCAGCAGCGGATGGTGGCGATGAACATCCAGCTCGGCATGGCCCGGCTGGAGCTGCCGGCGGGCAGTCCGGCCGAGAAATACCTGGTGGAGGCGCAGACCCTGGCGAAGCAGGCGCTGACCGAGATCCGGGAGTTGATCCGCGGCGTGCATCCCAAGGTGCTGACCGACCGGGGCCTGGCCGCGGCCGCCGGCGAGGTCGCGTCGATCACGCCGCTGCCGGTGGACCTGCAGTTCTCGCTGCCCGGCCGATTGCCGGCGGCGCTGGAGATCACCGCCTACTTCGTGATCGTCGAGGCGCTGGCCAACGTGACGAAACACAGCGGCGCCACCAGCGCCAGCGTCTCCGGCACCGTCGACCAGGGCCGCCTGATCCTCGAGATCCGCGACGACGGCCGCGGCGGCGCCAAACCGGCCGGTGGCTCCGGCCTCGTCGGCCTGGCCGACCGCGCTGCGGTCCTCGACGGCACGGTAGCGGTCGCCAGTCCGGCCGGCGGCCCCACCGTCCTGCGTGTCGAGATCCCCGTCCCACCAGCCGATCGCTCCCCGCCAGCCGCCCGCACCGGCCGGCCTGCGGAAACACGCGCATGAGCGCCCGCATCGTCCGTGCGCAGCTCACGGGCAAGTTGGGGTGCGGGCTTAGCGGTGGGGCTGGAAGTTGGGGTGTGGGCTGAGCGGTGGGCTGCGGTGTGGTTTGGGTGGTGGGGCTGAGGGTTGGGGCGTGGGTTTGAGCGGCGGGCTGTGGGTGTGGGTTTGAGCGGTGCGCTGCGGTGTGGGTTTGAGCGGTGCGCTGCGGTGTGGGTTTGAGCGGTGGGCTGCGGTGTGGGTTTGAGTGGTGGGGCTGGGAGTTGGGGGTGTGGACGTGAGCGGCGGGCTGCGGGTGGTGATCGCTGAGGATGGGGTGATTGTTCGGGAAGGCGTGGCTGGGATGCTTCGGAAGTTCGGGCATGAGGTGGTGGCCGCGGTGGGGGATGCCGATGAGCTGCGGGTGGCCGTGGCCGAGCACAAGCCGGACGTGGTGGTGACCGATGTGCGGATGCCGCCGGGGTTCAGTGACGAGGGGCTGCAGGCGGCGATCGCGCTGCGGGCCGAGGATCCGGAGCTTCCGGTGCTGGTGCTCAGTCAGTACGTGGAGCAGACCTATGCGTCGGAGCTGCTCGACTCCGGGCCGGGCGCGGGGGTCGGCTATCTGCTGAAGGAACGGATCGGGGAGGTCACCGATTTCGTCGAGGCGCTTGTCGCGGTGGCCGGCGGGCGGACGGTGGTGGATCCGGAGGTGGTTCGGCAGTTGCTGAATCGGCGGCGGGATCCGCTGAATCGGCTGACTGCGCGGGAGCGTGAGGTTCTCGGGTTGATGGCGGAGGGGCGGTCGAACACCGGGATCGCCCGTGGGCTGAGGGTGTCCGAGGCGGCGGTGGCCAAGCACATCAACAGCCTGCTGACCAAGCTCGACCTGCCGCCCGACTCCGATGATCATCGGCGGGTCCGGGCGGTTCTGGCCTATCTGCGTGGCTGAGGAGGACTGTGGCGCTGGTGGCCAAGGTGTGGCGGCTTGGCGGCGAAGGCGTGGCGCGGCGGCCGAGGCGGTGGCGGCGAAGCCGTGGCGCGGCGGCCGAGGCGGTGGCGGCGAAGCCGTGGCGCGGCGGCCGAGGCGGTGGCGGCGAAGCCGTGGCGCGGCGGCCGAGGCGGTGGCGGCGAAGGCGTGGTGGCGGTGGCGGTGCGGCGGCGGTGGCGGTGCGGCGGTGGTGGCGGTGCGGCGGCCGAGGCGGTGGCGGTGCGGTGGCGGTGCGACGGTGGTGGCTGTGGCGTGGTGGTGTTTGGGTCAGCGGTCGGTGACGGCGCTTATTGTGGCGAGCAGGCCGGCGGTCAGGTCGTAGCGGTCTCGCGGGACCACCTGCGGGAAACCGGCGGGTGCCTCGGGCGGTGCGATCGGGCGCGGGTTTTCGCGGTACCAAGCCAGGCCCGCCACCTGCGTGATCACCTGGCCGGTGAAGTGGAGCCGTCCGCAGTCCCGCGAGCCGGCCAGGTACAGGGTCAGGTCGATGCCGGCCGGCTCGGATGCGGACCAGCCCGGGAACACCGTCTTGAACTCGGCGTACCCGTGCGGATCGGTCACCTGAGCCCCGCTCAGCACGGGATCCGCGGGCCCCGGCGCCCGGTGCGAGATCTCCAGGACGGCGCCCGGCAGTGGCCGGTCGACCGCGTCCAGTACCCGCACGCGGAGCATCATCGGCACGCCCGCGTCGGCGGGCGCCAGCTCACGCCGTACGACGAACCGGTTTTCCGATGTGGAAGAACCGGAAGCGGTCGGCGGACCGGAAGTGGCCGGATCCGCCGGACGGAGCTGGCAGATGGCCGGCACCGCTCCCGGAAAATCCAGCGTGATGATGCTGCGCCGGCTCATCACCGGCGCGGTGGCGCGCTCCTCGAATGCCATTGATGTCCCACCGTCCCCTGACACTTACGTCCCCGTAAATGATCATTCCAGGACGGAAAGACTTAGATGTGCTGTTTGCCGGAAATATTCGCGACCCGTAAATGTGCCAGGACCAGCGGATCGATGGCACCGGGCACGATCCGCATCTCCAGGTTCTCGATCCCGGCCCAGGACGCGAGCGCCGCGTCGAGGTCGGCGTCCCGCTCGCCGAGCTCGGTGAGCCGCGTCCGCACCTCGTCGGCGAGCGGACCGTGCAGGGGCATCAGCAGGGCGGGATCGGGCCGCTCGAAATACAGCGAGTGCATGGTGAGCAGCCGGGCCAGCTCGGTGACCGGGTCCGAGTGGTCGTCGACGCGCAGGTCGACGAGGACGTCGCTGGTGCCGCCGTACCCCAGGCCCTTGGCGACCACCAGCAACGCCGCGCTCTGCCGCCCACGGCGATCGCCGCCCGCCTGATCTCCGGCGCGCAGCGCCGCCACCAGGCGATAGGCCAGCCGTGCCTCGGTCGTGGAGCCCAGCCACGCGGTCGCCATGTCGGTGACGACGGCGGCTCCGGCCAGCATGTTGCCCTGGATCGCGTATCCGTCGCCGGCCGTCCCGCCGGCCCACGGGTGGCAGTCGTCGCCGGTGAACGTGGCCCCGTCGCCGGTCGCGGCGACCACGCCGACCTGCCGGTGGCCGACCGGGCCGTCGTCGCCGGCGGTCAGCGCCCGCACGGTGAAGTCGGCCGGCACCCCGGAGGCGAGCAGGGCGAGGCCCTGCGGACGGTAGGCGAGGTTCGCGTACGACTGCGTCGCCAGCGCGCCCACGTCGGCGAGCGCGGCCGGCACCGCCGCGCCGACGCCGAGGAACTTGCTGGCCACCGCCACGCCCAGGGCCTTGCCGTCCGCGGACCGGCCCACGATCGAGAACGTCATGAGCGGCACGCTATCGGATGTTGTGATCTAGGGACTGGCCGACTAACGTACAACCACATGGTTGTAGGTGAGGAGCGGGAGGACCGGGTCTTCCACGCGCTCGCCGACGCCACCCGGCGCGACATCCTGTCGCGCGTGTTCCGGTCCGGGATGTCCGTCTCCGCGCTGGCCCGGCTCTATCCGATGAGCTTCGCCGCGGTGCAGAAACACGTCGCGGTGCTGGAGCAGGCCGGGCTCGTCACCAAGGAGCGGCGGGGCCGGGAGCAGATCGTGCACGGCGATCCGGACGCGCTGCGCGGCGTGATCGGTGGCCTGATGAACAGCTACGAACGGATCTGGCGGGACCGAGCCGGCCGGATCACCGCGATTCTGGAGGAGGAGTCATGACCGTGACCGACACGACCACGAACCTCGAGGAGCTGACCCTCACGTTCGTCACCGAGTTCGACGCCCCGGCCGAGAAGGTCTGGACGGTCTGGGCCGACCCGCGCAAGCTGGAGCGCTGGTGGGGCCCGCCGACCTGGCCGGCCACGTTCGTCCGCCACGAGTTCGTGCCGACCGGCGCCGCGCGCTATTACATGACCGGGCCGGACGGCACCAGGGCGCACGGCTGGTGGACGATCACCGCGATCGAGGCGCCGTACCGGTTGGAGTTCGACGACGGGTTCGCGAACGCCGACGGCGAGCCGATCGACGCCGACCGGCCGATGCACGCCGTCGTCACCCTCGACGAGACCGGCGGGACGACCCGGATGACCGTGGTCAGCCACTTCCCGGACGTGGACACGCTGGAACGGCAGCTGAAGATGGGCATGCAGGAGGGCATGCGCCTGGCCCTCGGCCAGATCGATCAGATCCTTTCCAACAGCTGACCGGAGGGTGTTGAGTGGGGGGATGACGCCACCGTTCCGGGCGGATCATGTCGGGAGTCTGCTCCGCCCGCCCCACCTGCTCGATGCCCGTGCCAGGCGCGCCACCGGCGAGATCACCGCCGGCGAGCTGCGCGCGATCGAGGACGACGCGATCCGGGACGTGATCCGGGCCCAGCGCGACGTCGGCCTGCGCTCGGCGACCGACGGCGAATTCCGCCGTACCGCCTGGCACATGGACTTCATCTACCGCCTCGGCGGGATCCGGCCGACCGACGAGAAGATCCAGGTCCATTTCCGGAATGCGGACGGGGAACTGGACTTCGAGTCGGCGGCCCTCGCCGTCGACGCGCCGATCCGTCTCACCGAGACCATTTTCGGCGACGACCTGGCCTTTCTTCAGGAGAACGTCGGCGAGGGAATCACCGCCAAGCTGACCATTCCGTCGCCGAGCATGGTGCATTATCGGGGCGGCCGGGCGGCCATCGATCCGGCGGTCTATCCGGACGAGGAGCAGTTCTGGGCCGATCTCAGCGCCGCCTATGCCGAACAGGTCCGCCGGGTCGCCGCGCAGGGCTGTCGTTATCTGCAGCTGGACGACACCAGCCTGGCCTACCTCAACGACCCGGACCAGCGCCGTCAGCTCACCGAACGCGGCGACGACGCGGAACATCAGCATCTGCGCTACATCCGCCAGATCAATGCCGCGATCGTCGATCGCCCGGCGGAGCTGCGCGTCACCACGCACATGTGCCGCGGAAACTTCCGATCCTCCTGGGCGGCCGAGGGCGGTTACGACTTCGTCGCCGAGGCGCTTTTCAGTGAGCTCGCCGTCGACGGCTTCTTCCTCGAGTTCGACGACGAGCGGTCCGGCGGATTCGCCCCGCTGCGCTTCGTCCCGCCCGGCAAGATGGTCGTGCTCGGGCTGGTCACCACGAAACGCGGCGCGCTCGAATCGAAGGACACCCTGAAACGCCGCATCGACGAGGCCGCGAAATACGTGCCGCTCGACCAGCTCTGCCTCTCCCCGCAATGCGGCTTCTCCTCGACCGTCGAAGGCAACGCCCTCACCTACGACGAGGAAATCGCCAAACTCCGCCTGATCGTCGAAACCGCCGAAGAGATCTGGGGATAAGAAGCAAATTCTTTATTGCCTCGGCTGCGGCCGATAACTGATCGTCGCTCCCGCGGGGACCCTTCCGGTCCTCGCAGGGCGCGGGGCGCCCAGAACGCGAGGCCCTACAGGGCGACGTCCGTGGGTGGTTGCGGTTTCAAAGGACCCGAAAACCCGGTGACCGCGGCGTCCATGATCTCGGTGAGGTGGGACATCGGGTCGGGGAGGTCGCCGGGCAGGAAGTCCTCGTACCAGATCCGGAACGCCTGGGTGACGCACCCGACCAGCAGCCGGCGCCGCCAGTCACCCGGGTCGGCGCCGGGGGTCCGCGCCGCGAGCAGCGCCGCGATGTTCGGGTCGCTGTCGGTCCGGACCACCACCGCGGACACCTGGAGGTGCGCCGACTGCTGGGCCACCGTGCGCAGGGCGACCAGCAGCTCCCGCCGCTCCACCACGAACTCGGCCACCCGGATCATCGCCCCGCGCATCACCGCGCGATCGTCCGCCCCGTCCGGCGCGCCGGCGGACAGGTACTCGGTGACGATCGTGGTCATCTGCCGGACCGGCTCCGCGACCACGTCCTCCTTGCTGGCGAAATACCGGTGGAACGTGCGCGGCGCGATCTCCGCCTTGGCGCAGATGTCGCCCACCGTGACGTTGTCGTAGCCGCGCTCGATGAACAGCTGCCAGGCCGCCCGCACGGTGGCGATCCGGCTCTGTTCACGCTTCCGGTCCCGAAGGCTGGTGATCCCCATCTCACACATTCTCCCGCGTTGCCTGCCGGCAACCATCTCGTGGCACGCTCTGCCTCGTGGCACAGTCTGCCACGAAGTTGAAGGAGCCCTCATGTCCCAAGCCGCCGCTGTGGCGCAGTCGCAGGAGTCCGGCGCGAAGCCGAAATCCTCCTGGACCGGTAAGCAGATCATCGTCCTGCTGGTGATCGGCACCGCCGCGCTGATGGTGTCGCTCACCCAGTCCCTGCTCGTCCCGGTGATGTCCGAGCTGGGCGTGGACCTCAACGCCAGCAGCGACGGCATCGCCTGGCTGCTCACCTCGACCCTGCTGGTCGGCGCGGTCGCGGTGCCCGCGTTCGGCCGGCTCGGCGACCTGTACGGCACCAAGCGGATGGTGCTGGTCTCGCTCGGCGCCCTGATCATCGGCTCGCTGGTCTGCGCGCTGTCCGACTCGCTCACCCCGATGATCGTCGGCCGGGCGATCGTCGGCCTCTCGGTCGCCACCGTCCCGCTGAGCATCAGCCTGGTCGGCGTGACCCTGCCCCGCGAGCACTCCGGCGCCGGCATCGCCCTGATCAGCGCGATGCTCGGGGTCGGCGGCGCGCTCGGCCTGCCGCTCTCCGGCCTGATCGCGGAGTACGCGGACTACCACGTCCTGTTCTGGATCTGCGTGGTCGGCGGCATCCTGGTCATCCCGGGCATCGTCAAGCTGGTGCCGAACCCGGCGACGGCCGGCAAGGGCAAGATGGACTACATCGGCACGGTCCTGCTCGGCGCGGCCATGCTGTCGCTGCTGCTCCCGCTGGCCCAGGGCTCGAAGTGGGGCTGGAGCGACCCGCTGACCATCGGCCTGCTGGTCGCCGCGGCGGTGCTGCTGGTGGTCTTCGTGGTGGTCGAGCTGAAGCTCAAGTCCCCGCTGGTGGACGTGCGCACGACGGCCCGCCCGGCGCTGCTGCTGACCAACATCGCGTCGCTGTTCGTCGGCTTCGCGCTGTTCGCGACGCTGATCGGCACCGCGACCTACGTGCAGATGCCGACCGTCACCGGGTACGGCTTCGGCAAGTCGATCCTGGTCGGCGGCCTGTGCATGCTGCCCGGCGGCATCATCATGCTGCTACTCTCCCCGGTCTCCGCGAAGCTGGCCCCGCGCACCGCCCTGATCATCGGCTCGCTGATCATCGCGGTCGGGTTCGCCTCCCGGATCTTCCTGACCGACAGCCTGTGGGAGGTCATCCTCGGCGCGACGATCGCCGGCGCCGGCACGGGCATCGCGTACGCCGCCATGCCGGGCCTGATCTCGCACGCCACCCCGTTGTCCGAGCTGGCCGCCGCGAACGGCCTGAACGCGCTGTTCCGCAGCGTCGGCAGCTCGCTCGCCAGCGCCATCGGCGGCGCGGTCCTGGCCGCGAAGACGCTGGACCTGGGCGGCCACGAGCTGCCCACGCTCGGCGCGTACCAGTTGCTCTTCGGGCTCTGCGCGGGCGCCGCGATCCTGGCCGCGCTGCTGGCCCTGGTCATCCCGAAGCACTCGGCGACGGCCGACGCCGCTCTCCCGGAGTGACCCCGGTGTAAGGCGGCCGCTTCGGGGAACCACTGGAGCGGGTACGGTCGAACCCTTCGGGAACTGATGCGGCCGGCGGCCAAGCGCCGGCCGCATCGCCCGTTCCGCGGTGGCCGAAGACGAACGCCGCATCGCCTGCTCTCCGGCGCCCGAAGACGAACGCCCGCTGGATCGCGAAGCCGGCCGCGAACAGGGTCACCTCGGTGACCAGCTTGGCGGCGACGAGCGACCCCAGCACGTCGCTGAGCCGACTCAGGAGCAGCACGTTCGCGCTCAGCGAGAGCAGCGCGAGCCCGGCGTAGCGCGGCGCCGCCCGCCGGTGCGGCACCCGGTCGAAGACCACCGCCCGGTTCACCGAGTAGTTCAGCGTCGCGCTGACCGTCCGGGCCAGCACCGCGGACAGCGCCAGCTGACCGGTAACGGTCACCAGGATCGCCAGCAGGCCGGCGTCCACCGCGAACGCCAGCAGCGACGACGCCGCGAACGCGAGCAGCGGGCCGTAGATCCGCGCCGAGTCGCGCAGCGGCCGGAAGTGCGACGACCGGTTCCCGTCCAGGTAGACGGTCGCGATCCGGACCTCCTCGACCCGCAGCCGCTGCCGGGCCGCGCGCAGCAGCAGCCGCAGCTCGTACTCGAACCGATCCCCGGGCACGCCGGTCAGGAAGTCGAGCATCCACGCCGGATAGCCGCGCAGCCCGGTCTGCGTGTCGGTCACCGTCAGCCCGGTGACCAGCCGGAACAGCACGCGGGTGGCGGTGTTGCCGAACCGGCTGCGGGCCGGCACCGGCCCGGTGAACGCGCGGACCCCGAGCACCATCGCCGCGTCGGTGACACCGACCCGGGCGGCGACCGCCTCGATGTCGGCCGGCCGGTGCTGCCCGTCGCTGTCCGCGCAGACCACGTCGTGCCCCGGGTAGCGCGCCGAGGCGTGCGCGAATCCGGTGCGCAGGGCGAAACCCTTACCCCGGTTGTGGTCCAGGTGGATGACTTCGGCGCCGGCGATCCGGGCTTCTTCAAAGAATTCGGCGTACGCCGAGCCGCTCCCGTCGTCCACGACCAGCACGTGATGATGATCGAGGGCGCGGACCAGCCCGGCGAGCCGGTGATCGGGCTGGTAGGCGGGGATCAGCACCAGCATCGCTCAGCCCGCCACGTAGAGGATGTCGCTGGTCCCGCGCTCCTGGCCCTTGCCGAGCGGGTTGTTGACCAGATTCCCCCGGAACACCATCGCGGACGAGCCGCCGCCGTCGATGTTGTACGCGAGCTGCGCGCCCCGGTCCGCGAAGATCTGGGCGAACTCGGTCATCGTGACGCCCCGGCTGTATCCGCTGCTGCGCCCGTCCGCGACGATCCAGAGCAGGTGGTTCGCGGCGATCAGGCCGACGCCGGTACGCGGTTGTTGCCCTTGAATGGAATGGTTGCCGAAGTTGGTGTCCACCTCGACCTGGTCGATGCCGGTGAGCACCTTGCCGTTCTCGACGAGTCCCGGCCCGAACGACAACGTGTTCCAGACGCCCGCGGCGATCAGCGCGTCCGCGGTCGTCGCGGTCTCGTCGTACAGTTTCGCGGTCCCGTCGGCGTAGAACGCGAGCCCCTGCCGCGCCCCGGAGTCCCGGAACTTCACCCCGTTGCGGATCACGATCCCGGTGTCCCGGAACCCGTAGTAGTCGCCGTTGATCGCCAGCACCGCGTCGAGGCTCTTCGCGATCGTCGACGGATTCGCGATGATGTTCTCGCCGAACTGGTCGTTCGCGAACGCGGACCGCACGATCGTCGCGTTGCCGACCGTGACGTCCGCGACGAAGTAGGTGATCTTGTCGCTGCCCGAGCCGGTCGCGACGGTCTCGATCGAGACCGTCGCGGTGTCGCTGGTGTAGGAGGTCGCGGTGGCGGTCCCGTCGCTCGCGGCCTCGGCGGCGACGACGTTCGCCGCGGTCAGGGCCGAGGCGCTGGACACCTCGACGTGGTCGATGACGTAGCGGTCCAGCGCCCAGGCGCCGGCCCCGCCGGCGGCGGCCAGCGCACCCAGCCCACCGGCCAGGAAGCCGCGCCGCGAAAGCTTGCGTTTCGGTGCGTTGTCAGTGCTCACGACCACGATGTAAGCCGCGGTTCTTGTGCCGGATCTGTGCTGCGGCCGTCCACCCTCTGTCGGCCGGGCCCGGGCCCGCGGCGTCACCACGCCGCGAAGCGCCGGTGGTGGCGTGCGGTGGGTGGTGGCGTGCGGTGGGTGGTGGCCGCGCGGTGGGTGGTGGCGCGCGGTGGGTGGTGGCCGCGCGGTGGGTGGTGGCGTGCGGTGGGTGGTGGCGTGCGGTGGGTGGTGGCGTGCGGTGGGTGGTGGCGTGCGGTGGGTGGCGGCGTGCGGTGGGTGGCGGCGTGCGGTGGGTGGTGGCGTGCGGTGGGTGGTGGCGTGCGGTGGGTGGTGGCGTGCGGTGGGTGGTGGCGTGCGGTGGGTGGTGGCGCGCGTGGGTGGCGGCCCGGCCCTGACTCGGGCGGCGGGGAGCGGGGAGGGCAGAATCGCGGGTATGCGCGTGGATCACGGTGTGGTGAGCGGGACCTTCAGCCTCGACGGCCAGACGTTCGACGTCGACAACAACGTGTGGGTGGTCGGGGACGACGCCGAGTGCGTGGTGATCGACGCGCCGCACGACGTGGACGCGATCCTGGCGATCGTGGGGGAGCGGCGGGTCACCGCGATCGTCTGCACCCACGCGCACGACGATCACGTGCGGGTCGCGCCGGCCCTGCGGGAGCGGACCGGGGCGCCGATCCTGCTGCACCCGGCCGAGCGGCCGCTCTGGGAACTCACCCACGGTGACAGCGTGAGCTGGGACGAGGACCTCGCGGACGGGGACCGGATCGAGGTGGGCGGGGGTGCGCTGACCGTCCTGCACACGCCGGGGCACGCGCCCGGCGCGGTCTCGTTGTACGCGCCGGAGCTGGGTGCGGTGTTCACCGGGGATACGCTGTTCCAGGGTGGGCCGGGGGCGACCGGCCGATCGTTCTCGGACTCGGACCTGATCGTGGCGTCGATCCGGGCGAGGCTGTTCGCGCTGCCCGGCGAGACCGTCGTGCACACCGGGCACGGCGACGACACCACGATCGGCGCGGAGCGCGACGCTCTGGGCGCCTGACCGGCACGGCGTGGTTCGCCCGGCGTCTGGCCAGTGCGGCGCCTGACCGGCACAGCGTGGTTCGCCGGCGCCTGGCCAGCGCGGCGCCTGGCCGGCAGGCGTTGGGTTGGCGCTCCCTCGCTTGATCGAGATATAAGCGGATAAAGTGCGGGATGTCCGTTCCGCGTGCCACGATCCGCTGATGACGAGGGTGAAGAAGCGGTGGGCGTGGTGCGGGGCCGCCCTCGCGTGTGTCCTGGCGGCACCGGGCGTCGCGGTCGCGGCGACGACGATCCGCGGGCCGCTGAACATGACGACGATCCGCGGGCCGCTGAACATGACGACGATCCGCGGGCCGCTGAACTTGACGACGATCAGCGGGCCGCTGAACATTCTGCTGGTCGGCATCGACCCGCGGGACGACCACACCGCGCCGCTGGCCGACTCGATCATCGTGGCGCACGTGCCGGCCGACCGGAGCGCCGCCTACCTGATCTCGATCCCGCGCGACCTGGTCGTGACGATCCCGGCGTTCCCGAAGTCCGGCAGCCCGGCCCAGCGGACCAAGATCAACGCCGCGATGGCGCTGGGCAGCCGGATCGGCGAGCGGAAGTACAACCCCGAGCAGGGCTATGAGCTGCTCTCCCGGACGATCGGCGGGGTGACCGGGATCAAGCGGTTCGACGCCGGGGCGGTGCTCAACTTCGGCGGGTTCACCGAGCTGGTCGAGGCGATCGGCGGGATCAGCGTCGCCGTCGATCAGAACGTCGTCTCCGAGCATCGCAAACCGGACGGCTCGTCCCGCGACCGGCTGCCGCAGTGCCCGGGACACGACAACTGCCATCGGCCGTACGTCGGAGCGCAGAAGACGTACCCCCGGAGCGACAAACCGGTGCACTTCACCGGCTGGGAGGCGCTCGACTATGTGCGGCAGCGGTACGGCCTGCCGCACTCCGACTACGACCGGCAGCGGCACCAGCGGCAGTTCGTGACGGCGCTGGCGAAGAAGCTGAAGCGCAAGGTCGTCACCGATCCCGGCCGGCTGGTGCGGCTGACCGGTGCGCTCGGGACCTCGCTGACGTTCGTGGGCAACAACCACGGCATC
The DNA here is from genome assembly GCF_019704555.1 of Actinoplanes sp. L3-i22. Taxonomy (NCBI): domain Bacteria; kingdom Bacillati; phylum Actinomycetota; class Actinomycetes; order Micromonosporales; family Micromonosporaceae; genus Actinoplanes; species Actinoplanes sp. L3-i22. The sequence continues at coordinate 8,234,043 of NZ_AP024745.1, read as the reverse complement.
GCCGACTGGGCGCAGACGCTCGCGGTACTGCGGATCCGGCAGATGACCGGCCTGGGCCTGCCCGGATCGGCGCTGTTCGAGGGCGGAATCTACAAGGGCGAGAAGCTTCCCGGTACGGTCGGCCCGTTCTTCGCCGCGGTGGATCAGGACCGGATCGGCCCGTTCCTGACCGCGCACCCGGGTGTGGTCAGCGTCGATCACTGACCACACCCGGGGAGGCCCTGGTCAGCGTCGAGCACTGACCAGGCCCGGGGCGGCCGGGGTCAGCGCGGCCCGCGCCCGCCTCCGCCGCCGAAGCCGCTGCCCGCGGCGGCCTGGTCGGCGGTGACCGTGGCGACCTTGGTCGCCGAGCCGAGCGCCCCGGCGGCCGCGAGCCCGCCGGTGCTGGTCCCGCTCGCCGTCCCACCGGTGTAGATCGTGTAGGTCTTCCCGCTCGTGATCTTCGAGCTGGAGAACACCACGTTCTGAATGGACTTGCTCGTCACATAGCTGGCCACGACCGTTCCGTCGCTGTCCACGACCTGGATCGTGGTCCCGGCCGCGACCGCGCTGTCCAGCGTCGCCGAGAGCCAGCCCTGCGCCGAGTCGGTCCCCGGCGAGACGACCATGCCGGCACTGCCCGCCGCGAGCAGCGTCCCGCCGCTGATCGTGAACGTGCCGTTGACGTCGAGCGCGCCGTTCCCGTTGCCCTCCGGGCCGTTGACCACCACCGTCCCGCCGGTGATCTCCGCGGTCCCGTTGGAGTCCAGCCCGTCGCCGCCGGCGTCGATGACCAGCGTCCCGCCGTTGATCGTGATCTTGTACGGGCCGACCTGCTCGCCGCCACCGCCGCCGCCCTGCTGGGAGCCGGTGGACGAGCCGCCGGCGCCGTTGACGCCGTCGTCGCTGGAGACCACGTGCACCGTGCCGTCGTTGAGCACGATGTCGGCCCCCTCCAGGCCCTCGTTCGACGACGTCACCTCGACCGTGCCGCCGTCGATGATCTGCTGGCCCTCGGCGTGCACCCCGTCGTCGCCGCTGGCCACGCTCACCGTCGCGCCGTTCAGGTGGACCGCGCCGTCGCTGTGGATCGCGTCGTCGGAGGCGTCGACGGTGACCGTGCCGCCCTCCAGGACGGTGATCACGCCGGACTTCAGGCCCTTCGCGGACGTGTCGCCGGACGGCTTGACGGTGTGCCCGCCGCCGGCCTTGACGACCAGGTCGCCGCCGGTGACGACGAGGTCGGTGGCGGCGTCGACGCCGTCCCCGGTGGTGGTCAGCGCCACGGCGCCGGCGGTGATCGCGACGTACCCGGAATCGGCGTCCTCGTCGTTGTCGGCCTTCAGGCCGTCGCCGCCCGCGGTGACCGTGATTGTCCCCCCGTCGACCACCACGTAGTCCTTGCCGCGGATGCCGTCGTCCTTGGCCTTGACGGTGATCGTCCCGGACGCGATGACCAGGCCGTCCTTGCTGGTGATGCCGTCGTTGCCGTTCCCGGTCACGGTCAGTGACCCGGAGCCGGTCAGGGTCAGGTCGCCGGCGCTGAACAGGGCGGCGTTCACGTCGGCGTCGTCGGCGTAGGTGGCCGCGTCGGCGAGCGTGTTGGTGGTCCCGTCGGCCAGGTCCACGACCAGCGAGTCCACGTCCGTCGCGGCGATCGCGGCGGTGGTCGAGCTGGTGATCGACGCGTTGTCGAGGATCAGGGTGACGGTGGCGTCGGGCGCGGTCACGACGATCTGGCCGTCGCTGAGCGTGCCGGTGATCCGGTAGGTGCCGGCCGCCGTGATGGTGACCGTCGAGCCGTCGATCTTCACAGCGTCGGACGAGCTGCTCGCCGACGTGCCGGCGAGCGTGATGGTCGTGGCGCCGTCGGTGGCGACGTCGCCGGCCGCGGTGGCCTGCTTGTTGGCGGCGAGCACGGTCTTCGCGCTCTGGGTGCCGTCGACCGAGGTGGCGGCGACGGTGGTGGCCGCGGTCGCGGTCTCGGTGGCGCCGCTCGAACAGCCGGCGAGGAGAACGGCGGCCAGCGCGGCCGAGCTGACGGCGGCGACGAATCTCTTACGCAGTCTCATGAGCAGTCCTTTGCGGGGAAAAATGGCGCTTGAGAACGGGGTGCCAGCGGTTCGCCGGGAGCTCGGGGCGCAGCGCGGCCAGCCCGGTCGCGTACTTGGAGAGCGAGCACGGGCGGTGGCCCAGCGCCCAGAGGACGCGATCCATCTCGGACGCGGCGCCGGCCGACTTGGTCTCGACGATCAGGTGGTCCGGGACGCGCACCTCGGGGCCGTCCGGCAGCGACCAGGTCAGCTCGCGGTCGACGGTCACCCGGCTGCCGGTCGACGGGAGGTACAGCGTCTGCCGGCGGTAGTCGGTGGACAGGACCGGACGGAACGCGTGCTCGTCGGCGGTGACTCCGGCGGTGACCAGGACCTGCTTCAACAGGGCCGGGCTCGCGTCGTACACAAGCCGGTTTTTGATCGTCTCGCCGCGGGAACCGCGGGTCTTGACCTCGAGGAAGTCCGTGCCGGAGTCGAGGTAGCTGCGGATCCGCACCTTGAAGCGGCGGCGGCGCCGGTGCGCCGCGCCGAGATAGCAGTCCAGGCGGTCGGTGTCGAAGTACAGCGAGCGGTACGCGAAGTCGCGCCGCCCGTCGATCTCCAGCGCCCGGGTGTCGTGCGGCAGCCGCGCCAGCACCGTAGGCAGCAGTGCCGCCGGGAGCAGGTATTTCCGGTCGACGCGGGTGAGCAGCTCGGCCGCGGCGACCAGCCGGTCCAGCGAGATCGCGGCGATCATCCGACCGGCATCCGCTCGGTGCGCGCGGCCGGGGCGCGGTACCGGACCTCGACCAGCGTGCTGTCGTTGACCAGGTCGACCTGCTTGATCGACAGGTTCACCACGGTGCCGCCGAGGACCCGCTCCAGATGGGCGCGCAGCGCGGTCTCGTCGGTGTGCGCGGTGTCCAGCCGGACCGTCTGCGCGCGGTAGCTCTTGAACAGGCCCGGGTGGTCGCCGATCCAGAGCGCGGCAACGATCAGCGCCATCAGCGACACGGTCAGCACGTCCAGCCCGCCGAGGCCGGTGAGCAGGCCGAGCGCGAGCGCCGCGAAGTAGTAGGAGACCTCGTGCTGGGCGATCTCGTCCGAGCGCAGCCGGATGATCGACAGCACGCCGAACAGGCCGAGACCCAGGCCGGCGCCGACGTTCTCCTGGCCGAGCACGGTGGCGACGGCCAGCACGCCGATGTTCACGCCGAGGAACGCGGCGACCAGGTCGCGGCGATGGTGCCGGGGGAAGTAGACGCCGAACGTGAGGACGGCGATCGCGAAGAGGTCCGCGGCTGCGGCCAGGAGTGCGTTCACAAGGTTTCCTTCAGGCTGTGTTCATGTGGTGTTTCCCATTGAGGGTGGTCAGCCTGAGTGCGACCTGTGCGTCGTCTGTCCTGGTTCTGGGAGAGCGGGGCTCTTAGCGAACCCTTACGTTTCCACTGCTCCGGGTCTTAGTCGGGATGCCGATTCTTGGGGACATGACCACGACCGCCGTGCCCGTTCACGTCACCCCGAGACGCGCCACCCCGCGCTGGTACGCCGACGCCGGCGGCGTCGCGGCCGGGATCAGCCTGCTGATCGTCGTGGCGCTCTGGGTGGGCAACGGTGGCCTGCAGCAGTTCGGGTTCTCCTCGGCCGGCCGGCTCACCGGGCTGATCGCGTCCGACCTGCTGCTGCTCCAGGTGCTGCTGATGGCCCGGATCCCGCTGGTCGAACGGGCCTTCGGGCAGGACCGGCTGGCGCGCTGGCACCGGTGGACCGGGTTCACCTCGTTCTGGCTGATGGTCGCGCACATCGTGACGATCACCCTGGGGTACGCGGCGGCGGCGCACGCGAACGTGTTCGCCGAGCTGTGGGACATGATCTGGACGTACCCGGGGATGTTGCTGGCCACGGCCGGGACGCTGCTGCTGGTCCTGGTGGTGGGGACGTCGATCCGGGCGGCGCGGCGGAAACTGCGGTACGAGTCGTGGCACCTGCTGCACCTCTACGCGTACCTCGGGGTGGGACTGGCGCTGCCGCACCAGATCTGGACCGGGACGGACTTCGTCGGCTCGGCGTGGTCCCGGATGTACTGGTGGACGCTCTACCTGGTCTCGGCCGGGGCCGTGCTGGCGTACCGGATCGGCGTGCCGGCCTGGCGCAACTGGCGGCACCGGCTGGTCGTCACCCGGGTGGTTCCGGAGGGGCCGGGGCTGACCTCGGTCTACCTGACCGGGGAGCGGCTGGGCGAGCTGCCGGCCCGGGCCGGGCAGTTCTTCCAGTGGCGGTTCCTGGACGGGGCGGGGTGGACGCGGGCGAATCCGTACTCGTTGTCGGCCACGCCGTACGGGGACCAGCTCCGGATCACCGTGAAGGACCTGGGGGACGGCAGCTCGCGGGTCGCCCGGTTGCGCCCCGGTACGAAGGTGCTGGTCGAGGGGCCGTACGGGAAGCTGACCGGGGAGAGCTACACCGGCGGGCCGGTCGTGCTGATGGCCTGCGGGATCGGCGTCACGCCGCTGCTGTCGCTGCTCGGCGAGCTGCCCTACCTGCCTGGCGAGGCGACGCTGATCTACCGCGCCCGCAGCGAGGCCGAGCTGGCCTTCCGGGACGAGCTGGAGTGGTTCGCCACCCACCGCGGGGTGCGGCTGGTGACGCTGCTCGGGCCGCGCGGCGACCGGTCGTCCTGGCTGCCCGGGGACCTGGCCGGACAGCCGGACCCGCTCCGGCGGATCGAGCCGCGGATCGCGGACGCCCACGTGTACCTCTGCGGGCCGGAGGCCTGGACCGGGTCGGCCCGCGACGCGGCGCTGGCCGCCGGGGTGCGTGCCGACCGGCTGCACACCGAACTCTTCTCCTGGTGAAAGGACTCTGATGCGTCGCATCACCCTGTGGATGCTCTCCACCGTCGCCGTGCTGGTGCTGCTCTTCAGTTACCGCACCAGCACGAACAGCCCGGCCGCGGCCAGCACGGCGGCGGTCGCCACGGGCACCGGCGGCGCCACCGGCGCTTCCGGCGCTTCCGGCGCCTCCGGTGGCAAGACCTACACCGGGGACAGCGCGTCGACCCGGTGGGGCGACGTGCAGGTGGCGATCACCGTGGCGGACGGCAAGATCACCGCGGTCACGGTGCCGGTCTACCCCAGCGAGAACGGCCGGGACCAGGAGATCAACGCCTCCGCGCTGCCGACCCTGGTGCAGGAGACCCTGGCCGCGCAGAGCGCGGACATCGACACCGTCTCCGGCGCGACCGTCACCAGCGGCGGGTACCTGCAGTCGCTGCAGTCCGCGCTCGACGCCGCCCACCTCTCCTGACCGCGGGGGGTGCTGGCAGGGTGGAGGGCATGCGGATCCTGGTGGTGGAGGACGACGCGGCGGTGCGTGACTCGCTCGCGCGCACGCTTCGGTTCGAGGGGTACCAGGTGGAGATCGCCGGCGACGGGCTGCAGGCCCTCGACGCGGTCCGGGCCGGCGAGCCGGACGCGCTGATCCTCGACGTCAGCATGCCGCGGATGGACGGGCTGGAGGCCTGCCGGCGGCTGCGCGCCGACGGCGTCCTGCTGCCGGTGCTGATGCTCACCGCCCGGGACAGCGTCGGCGACCGGGTCGCCGGGCTCGACGCCGGCGCCGACGACTACCTGATCAAGCCGTTCGCGCTGCAGGAGCTGCTGGCCCGGATGCGGGCGCTGCTGCGCCGGTCGGCGCTGACCGCGCCGGCCGCCGGCACGCCGGTGGAGACCGAGTGGCTGATCTTTTCCGACGTACGACTCAATCCCCGCACCCGGGAGGCGCAGCGCGGCGAGCGGCCGTTGAAGCTGACGCGGACCGAGTTCGACATCCTCGAGGCGTTCCTCCGGCACCCGCGCCAGGTGCTGACCCGGGCCGCCCTGTTCGAGCAGGTCTGGGGCTACGACTTCGGCGAGCAGTCCAACAGCCTGCACGTCTACCTGGGCTACCTGCGGCGCAAGCTGGAGTCCGAAGGCGAGCCGCGGCTGCTGCACACCGTGCGCGGCGTCGGATTCGTGCTGCGTGAGGAGCCGCTGTGAACCTGCTTCCCGGGCGCTGGTGGCGGGCCCGCACCCTGCACGCCCGCCTGTCGCTGCTGGTCACCGGCGCGGTCGGGGCGGCCGTCCTGCTCGTCGCGGCCGGCGCCTGGATCGCCGTCCGGGAGATCCAGCGGCACCAGGTCACCACCGAGCTGAGCAGCGACGCCGCGTCGATCGCGGCGAACCCGGCCCAGTGGCTGGCCACCGAGTCCTCCCGGACCCGGGGCGGCGGCGACCACCCGGGGTGGGGCAAGGGCGGGCCGGGCAACCACGGGCGGGAGATCGGGCCGTGCTGGCAGATCCTCGACGCGAGCGGCGCCGCGTCCGGTGGCAGCCGGACCACGCTGCCGGTCACCGACACCGCCAAGCAGATCGCCGCCGGGAACCTCCAGCAGGCGGTGCAGGAGAAGATCACGCTCGGGCCGGACTCGTACGTGATGCTCACCCTCCCGCTGACCGGGGGCGGCGCGGTGCAGGTCGGCGTGGACCAGGACGCCAGCTCCCGGGTGCTCGGGGCGTTCGCGGCGCTGCTCGCGCTCGGCTGCGCGGCCGGGATCGCGGGTGCGGCGTTCCTCGGGCGTACGGTCGCCAAGGCCGGGCTGGCCCCGGTCGACCGGCTCACGTCGTCGGTCGAGGCGGTCGCCGTCACCCAGGACCTGGACCATCCGATCGAGGTGCAGGGGGTCGACGAGATCGCCCGGCTGGGCCGGTCGGTGAACGCGATGCTCGCCGCGATCGACGCGTCCCGCCGCGCCCAGCGGACCCTGGTGGAGGACGCCGGGCACGAGTTGCGGACGCCGTTGACCAGCATCCGGACCAATGTGGAGCTGCTGCTGGAGCTGGAGCGCCGGCCCGAATTGGCGCACCGGCTGCCGCCCGAGGAGCGTGCCAAGCTGCTCGCCGACCTGGACGCGCAGGTGCGCGAGCTGGCGACGCTCACCACCGAGCTGGTCGAGCTGTCCCGTGAGGAGGCGACCCGGGAGGCGATCGAGCCGGTCGACTTCGCCGAGGTGGTGGGTGCGGCGGTGGCCCGGGTGCGGATCCGGGCGCCGGGGCTGACGTACGACGCGGAGCTGGAGCCGGTCACCGTGTCGGGCCGGTCCGGCGAGCTGGAGCGGATGGTGGTGAACGTGCTGGACAACGCGGCGAAGTGGAGCCCGCCGGGTGCCGTGGTCCGGGTCCGGCTGGTCGCCGCCGCGGAGCCGGACCTGGCCACGCTCACGGTGACCGACAGTGGTCCGGGGATCGACTCCGAGGACCTGCCGCACGTGTTCGACCGCTTCTACCGGGCCACCGCGGCGCGCTCGATGCCCGGCTCTGGGCTGGGCCTGGCGATCGTCGCGCAGACCGCGACGCAGCACGGGGGGACGGTCACGGCCGCCCCCGCGGACGAGGGCGGAACCGTGGTGGCGATCCGGCTACCGGTTTTTGCGGGTTGACCGCAACCACCCTCGGACATCGCCCTGTAGGGCCTCGCGTTTTTGGGCGCCCCGCGCCCTGCGAGGCCCGGAAGGGTCCCCGCGGGAGCGACGATCAGTTATTGGCCGCAGCGTAGGACAAAAAGCCCTTGAATTTGATCTTGAAGAACGCGGAGATGGTCAGGCCGGGCCCAAGTAGTCCATGGAGCGCAACGCCTCGATGACGCTGGCGATGTGGTCGCGCATGGCGGCCTCGGCGGCCTTGCCGTCGTGGTCGCGGATGGCGGCGATGATCCGCTCGTGCTGCGGCAGCGAGGTCTGCGGGCGGCCCGGGAGCAGGGACAACATGTACTGATGCCGGACCAGCTGGCCGCGGAGGGTCTCGACGATGCGGTCGGCGGTCTGGTGGCCGGCGATGACGCGGATCAGGGCGTGCAGGCGGACGTTGAGGTCGCTGTACCGCCGGTACTCACCCGCCTCGACGGCGCGGCGCATCAGGACGCCGATCTCGTCGAGCTCGGTGGCCTGCTCCGGGGCGACGCGCTCGGCGGCGCGGGCCGCGATCAGGCCCTCGACGACCATGCGGACCTCGGTGATCTCGACGGCCTCGGCCATCGACACCTTGCGGACCTGGGCCCCGCGGTTGCGCTGCACCTCGACCAGGCCCTCGGCGGCCAGGTCCTGCAGCGCGGCGCGGACGTTGAAGCGGCTCGCCTGCAGACGCTCGCACAACTGCGCCTCGACCAGGCGCTCGCCGGGCAGATATTCCCCGCGGAGGATGGCGTCGCGCAGCGTGTCGCGGGCCTGGGCCGCCGTGGTGGGGGCGGCCACGCGCCCCGCTCGCCGATCGGTGTCGTGCTCAGACGCCATCTGTAGTCGTCGTCTTCCTGGTCGATGCCGGTGCCGGACCCCTCATCATGCCCGAACGCCGCCGATTCGCGCAGCTCCGGGGTGGATCGATGTCCGGGAGCCTGCCCAGCGCTTACAAGATTGTCAACAATCACCTCTAGGGGTAACACTGCGGGGGTTGCCTGGTCGAGGGGAGACGACATGCTGGTCGCATCTGGGGTGCCGGTGCTGGTGATGCGCGGCGGGGCGGCGAAGTGTGCGTACTTCCTGGCCGGGGACCTGCCGGCGGACCCGGGGGAGCTGCTTGACGGGCTGGGGGTCGGGCGGGTGGCGGTGGCCGGGTGCTCCGAGGACCCTGACGCGGACGTGGATTGCCTGGTGGTGCGCGGTGCTGACGGGTGGGTGGAGCTGCTCGCCGGGGTGGGCGCGTTCGCGGTGGAGCGGGATCTGGTGGCGGCGCGGACCGGTGTCGTGCCGGTCCGGGTCCGGATGATCCTCGAGGGCGATTCCCGGACCGCGACCGTTTACGTGCCGGTGCGGGGCGGGCGGGCCGAGTACGCGGGGGACACCGCGATCAGCGGCGTGCCCGGCACCGGGGCGCGGGTGCTGATCGAGTTCGCGCATGGTGCGGATTCCGTCCTGCTGCCGACCGGCCGGGTGGTCGACGACCTGGGCGGGGTGCCGGCCACCCTGATCGGCAACGGCGCGCCGGTGGTGGTGATCCCGGCGGCGGCACTGGGCGTCAGCGGGTACGAGACGCCGGCCCGGCTGGAGTACGACGAACGGCTGCGCGCCCGGCTCGGGACGCTGCGCCTGAAGGCCGGGGCGATGCTCGGGCTCGGCGACGTGACGGACCGGGACGTGCCGGCGATCTGCCTGGTCGCGCCGCCGGTCGCGGGCGGCGGCCTGTGCGTGCGGGTGGTCGGCCAGGATCGGGTGGACCCGTCGATCGGGGCGTTCCCGGCGATGAGCCTGGCGGCCGCGGCGGGTCTGCTCGGCAGCGTGGCGGCCCGGGCCCGGCGTCCGGCGGGGGCCGATGTGCCGCGGGACGTGCTGCGGCTTGAGCATCCGGGCGGGTTCCTCGACGTGCAGGCCGAGGTGACCGGGCGGGCCGGCGCGATCCGGATGGGGCGGTCGGCGATCGTCAGCACGGCCCGCCTCCTGCTGACGGGCCTCGCCTTCGGATGACGCGGGCCGGCTGCCGCTGGCGGGCCCGGCGTTCGGGTGACGTCGGCCGGGCCGCAAAAAGGGTGAAAGGCGCAGGTCAGAGCACCGACTGATTTCTATCGCCAATTTTGTTGACATTAATGGCGACTATTCGTAACGTGCCGGTTACGCCCGGCGGGCGGCACCTCGGCCGGGCCACATCTGGGTCGACGCGGCGCCGTGGGGCCGCCGGGCGGAGGTGAGGTCCGGGATGTCAGTCCTCGACCATCTGGTCCTGCGGCGAGAGGTGCTCGACCGTCACGCCGGTCGCGGTGAACGTCCTGGTGACGTGCCCGGAGCTGTAGACCCAGAGGATCCGCAGGGGCGTGTCGCCGACGTTGCGGAACAGGTGCGGGATCGGCGCCGGGATGTACGTCGTGTCGTACCGGCCGAGCCGCGTCACCGAGCCCTCGACCACCACCTCCGCGGCGCCGTCCAGGACCGTCACGTGCTCGTCGCAGTTGTGCGAGTGCATCGGCGCCCCGGTCCCGACCGGGTAGACGCTGATCCCGCTGGTGATCCGGTTCTCGCCGCCGGCCGACGCGGTGGTGATCAGCGGCGTGGTGGCGACGGCCCCGCCGCGGTCGAGCACCGGGACGAGCGCGGACTTGATGATCACGGTCATCGCCCGACTGTAGGCCCGGGCGGGCCACGCGAGATGCAGCCTTACCTTGCACTCGACGACGTGTGAGGCCCTAACACCGCGTTGTTACGTTCTTGCGAAACACCCAGCCCGAGTGTTCGGGATCACAAGCAAAAGAGGGGCTAGTCGTCGATGAGACTTCCCGTTATTTCCCCGGATGAGATGTCGCCACGGCAGCGGGAGGTGGCCGATCGGATCGCCGGCCGCCGGGGCGCCGTCCGCGGCCCGTTCCGTGTCTGGCTGCAGAGCCCCGAGCTCTGTGACCGGGTGGAGTCGCTCGGCGCGTTCCTCCGTTTCGACTCGAGCCTGCCGCTGCGCCTGCGGGAGTTGTCGCTGCTGATCGCGGCCCGCCATTTCGACGCCCAGTACTCCTGGAACGCGCACTTCGAAAAAGCCGTTCAAGAAGGGATTCCGTACGAGGCGGTCCGCGCGATCGCCGAGCGGACGGAACCGTCGTTCGACCGGCCCGAGGACGCCGTGTTCCACCGGTTCTGCGTGGAGCTGCTGGAGAACCACTTCGTCTCGGCCGGGACGTTCGCGGCGGCGCGGACGTACTTCGGGGATCAGGGGCTGGTCGACACGGTCGGCTCGCTCGGCAACTTCAGCATGCTGGCGATGTGCCTGAACGCGTTCGAGGTCGACCTGCAGGCCGACCGGGAGCCGCCGTTCCCGGACATCCGCGGATACGCCCGGGTCGAGGCATGACCGCCGAGACCCCGGTCCTGACCGTCCGGGAGGTGACCAAGAGCTTCGGCGGCGCCGCGGCCCTCACCCGCGTCTCGGCCGACTTCTTCCCGGGCGAGGTGCACGCCCTGATGGGCATGAACGGCGCCGGCAAGTCCACGCTGGTGCAGATCATCAGCGGGGTCCTCACCCCGGACGAGGGCACCTGCGAGATCGGCGGGGGCACGCCCCGGAACCCGCGGCAGGCCCGCAGGCTCGGCGTCTCGATCGTCCCGCAGCGCCGCGAGCTGGTCATGACGCTGACCGTCGCGGAGAACATCATGCTCGGCGACCTGCCGGCCGGCGGCTCGGTGGTCCGCTGGCGGACGGTCCGGGAGACCGCCCAGCGGGCGCTGCAGGCGCTCGGGCTGGACATCGACGGGGACGCGGTCGCCGGCGACCTGACCGTGGCCGAGCAGACCATGGTGGAGGTGGCCCGCGAGGTTCGCCGGGGCGGCAGAGTGCTGATCCTCGACGAGCCGACCGCGTGCCTCGGGCCGGAGGCCGCCCAGCAGATCCGCGACCTGGTGATCCGGCTGCGGGACAGCGGGGTGGCGGTGGTGTTCATCTCGCACCACATCTCCGAGGTGCTCGCGCTCGCCGACCGGATCACCGTGCTGCGCGACGGGCAGGTCACCTGGACCGGGCTGGGCAAGGAGACCGACGAGCGGGGCCTGGTCCGGGACATGGTCGGGCGGGACGTGGTGTCGGCTCGGCCGGTGCGGAACGCCGTACCGTCGGAAATCGGTCTTCGCATTTCGCAGTTGTCTGACGGGCGGTTTCTGGACAACTTCGACATCGAGGTGGGCCGGGGCGAGATCGTCGCGGTGCTGGGGCCGGCCGGGGACGCGCAGTCGCGGTTGTTCGATCTGCTCTCCGGGCGGCGGCGGGCAGGCGGCGGCGAGGTCGCTGTCGCCGGAAAAGCCGTTAAATCCGGGAAAATCGGGCGGAGCCTCGCGAGCGGGCTGCGCTGCGTCACCGGAGACCGCCGCAGACTGGGGCTGATCCCGGGCCTGACCATCGACGAGAACGTCCTGCTCGCCCAGGATCGCCTCGACCGCCGCAAGCTGCACCGCTGGGGCCTGCTGGCGAAGCGCGCCGCCCCGCTGCGCGACAACTACCGCGTCGTCTCGCTGGCCCGCAACCCGCCGGTCGAGCATCTCTCCGGCGGCAACCAGCAGAAGGTGCTGCTCGCCAAGTGGCTGGGCACCGCCCCGGCCGCGGTGCTGCTGGAGGACCCGACGAACGGCGTCGACGTGGCGGCGATGGCCGAGATCCACACCCTGGTCGACGCGCTCGCCGCCGAGGGCGTCGCCGTCCTGCTCGCGTCCTCGTCCGCCGAGGAGGTGATGCGCCTCGCCGACCGGGTCGTGGTGGTCCGCGGCGGGCGCCGCGTCGCCGAGTACCGGGTGGACGCCATCACCCGGGACGACCTGATCGCCGCCACGTTGGGAGGAGCCCTGTGACCGCGTCGACCATCGCCCGCCCGAAAGCGACGAAAGTCTCCAAGATCCGCGGGACCCAGCACCTCGGCCTGCTGTTCGTCCTCGCGCTGATCGTGATCTACGCCAGCGTCCAGACCGACTCGTTCCTCAGCTCGAACAACCTGCTCAACGTGCTCCGCCAGGTCAGCGTCGTGGCGGTGATCGCGGCCGGCCTGACCCTGCTGATGACCGCCGGCGGGATGGACTTCTCGATGGGCGGCAACGTCGCGGTGACCACCGCGGTCGCCGCGCAGATGCTGGCCCACGGCTACGGCACCGGGCTGACCCTGCTCGTCTCGATCGCCCTGGCCGTCGTGATCGGCCTGGTCAACGGTGCGGTGGTGACGTTCACCGGGGTGGCGCCGTTCGTCGCGACGCTGGCCACCGCGACGCTGCTGGACGGGGTGGCGCTGCTGGTGATCAACGGGATGAGCGTCTCGATCGGCGGGCACCTGTTCGCGCTCGGCAACGGCCGCACGTTCGGCCTGCCCAACCTGGTCTTCGTGGCGGCGCTGGTGCTGGTGCTGACCGCGCTGGTGATGCGGTACACCACGTTCGGGCGGGACGCGTTCGCGATCGGCGGCAACGAGGACGTGGCTCGGCTGAGCGGGATCAACGTCGTACGCGACAAGCTTCTTCTCTATGGTCTCGCCGGCGCGCTCGCCGGGCTCGCCGGGATCATGCTGCTCTCCCGGCTGGCCGCCAGCAGCCCCGGCACGGGTGGCCTGCAACTGCAACTCACCGCGGTCGCCGCGGTGGTCATCGGCGGCACGTCGCTGGCCGGTGGGCGCGGCACGGTGGTCGGCACGGTGCTGGGCGTGCTGCTGCTCGGCGTGGTCGCCAACGTGCTGAACCTGCTCCAGATCTCGTCGTACTACCAGCAGATCTCGGTCGGCGCGGTGCTGCTGATCGCCGCGATCGCGAACCTCCTGCAGCGCCGGCGCCACTGACCTTTCCGCACAGGCTTCGCTCACCCCTCGCATCCTTCGAAAGGGAGATATAACATGAAAAAACTGATTTATGGTACGGCGATAGCGGCGCTCTGCCTGACCTCCGTGGCCGCCTGCGACAAGGGCGAGGCCGCCAGTGGGAGCGGCGACACGGTCACTCTCGGCTTCGTGAACGGCGCGACCACCGAGTTCCATACCTGCCTGGAGAAGGCGATCAACAGTCAGGCCGCGACGAGCGGCGCCAAGGTCGTCTCGGCCAACTCGAAGCAGGACCCGGCCGCCGAGCTCAGCAACATCGAGGACATGATCTCCCGCAACGTCGACGCGATGATCGTCCAGACGGTGAACTCGGACGCGCTGAAGAACGACGTCGCCAAGGCCAAGGCGGCGCACATCCCGATCTTCCTGACCTCGGTGCTCACCGACGACACCACCGACATCCTGGGCGCGGTCGTGGTCGACCTGAAGGGCCTCGGCAAGCTGGACGCCGGCTGGGTCTCGACGGACGCCGGCAACACCGCCGCCGAGGTCGGCATCATCGCCGGCGCCCCGGGTGCGGCCTCCGACCAGATGGTCGCCGGGTTCAAGGACGCGCTGCCGGTGAACCTGACCGTGGTGGCCAACCAGCCGGGCATGTTCAACCGGCAGAAGGCCCAGGACGTCGCGGAGAACATGATCCAGGCGCACCCGAACCTCAAGTACGCCTTCGTCGCGAACGAGGACATGGCGTTCGGCGCGTACCAGGCGTTCCAGGCGGCCGGCAAGACCGTCAAGATCGTCACCGCGAACGGCACCGACGACGGTCTGGCCGCGGTCAAGGACGGCAAGTTCGCCGCCACGGTCGCCAACTCGGCCACGGTGATGGGCCAGCTGGCCGTGAAGAACTCGCTCGCCCTGCTGAAGCCGGGCAGCGGCACGGAGAAAATCGCGAACGTGCCCATCGAGCTCATCACCAAGGACAACCTGGACAAGGCGCCGCAGTACTGCCTGAAGGACTGACGGTTCGTTTCGAGCGTGGTGGAGCGGGGCCCCGCTCCGCCACGGATCTGCAGGAGGATCCATGGATCGCATTCTGGTCATGCGCAGTTTCGTGACGGTCGCGAAGGTCGGCAGTTTCAGCGGCGCCGCCAAGCAGCTCGGCACGTCCGGCTCGCTGATCTCCCGGCACGTCGCCGACCTGGAGAAACAACTCGGCGTGCACCTGGTGAACCGGACCGCGCGCTCGGTCAGCCTGACCGAGCCGGGCGTCCGGTACAGCGAGTTCGCGCAACGGATCCTCGACGAGATCGACGCCGAGGACGCGAAGATCGCCGAGGCGCACGACCGCCCCGAGGGTCCGCTCTCGATCATCTGTCCCAAGTGGATCGGCGGGATGGACCTCGGGGACGCGATCGCCGAGTTCGCGGTGAGCCATCCGCGGATCGCCGTGCGGTACGAGCTCGGCGGCATGTCCGACCGCACGTACGACTTCCTCGACTCCGGCTTCGACGTCGCGTTCCACACCCGTGACCTGCGGGACTCCAGTGTCCGGCTGAAGCGGATCGCGTCGCTGCCGTTCGTGCTCTGCGCGTCGCCGGGATACGTGGAGAAGCACGGATCGCTGACCGACCCGAACGATCTGGGCGATCACGACTGCCTGGTGCACGTCAACGATCCGGTCTGGCGGATCGGGCACGGGCACGCCAGCACGCTGCACAAGATCCGGAACATCGCGTTCCAGTCGAACTCGTACATCGCGCTGCTGAAGGCGGCCGTGCACGGGCGCGGCATCGCGCTGCTGCCCAGCCGCTCCGCGTACGACGAGCTGGTGGACGGGCGGCTCCGGGTGCTGCTGCCCGAGCTGCCGGTGCCCAGCCGTTCGCTGTACGCGATCTACGGCCCGTCCGCGCAGGTGCCCCGCAAGGTCGAGGTGTTCCTGGGCTTCCTGACGAAATGGTTCGCCGAGAATCCGCTCCCCGTCTTCGAGCAGCCTTCGCAATGAAGGGTTGCGAATTTCGCGGGGTCGGGCGGCGGAATGCGCTCCTAGGATCGGAAATGACTGATCGGAAAGGCAGGCGACGGTGGGAGTCCAGCGCATCGAGTCGGTGATTTACACCGTCGACGATCTCGCCACGAACGTTCGATTCTTCGACGATTTCGGCCTCGCGCTGGAATCGCAGGACGAGACGACCGCGGTGTTCCGCACCCGGATCGGCCAGACGCTGGTGCTGCACGCCGGCGACCGTTCCGATCTGCCGCCGGCGGTCGAGAAGGGGCCGACCGCGCGAGAGATCGTCTGGGGCGTCGACACGGTTGAAGAGCTGGCGCGGCTGGCGGCCAGAGTCGGCGCTTCGCCAGGCGAGGACGGCGTCTTCCGCGCTGTGGACCGGACCGGGTTCGGTGTCGGCCTGACTCTTGCCGATATTTCGGACTATGTCCCTTCCGCGCCGCGCAAGGCGAACACCAGCGGCGCGGTGACCAGGGTGAACGAAGCCCTCGGCCCGGTCGGCCGGGTCCGCCCGATCCGGATGTGCCACGTCGCGCTGAACATTCCCAAGGCCGGTCAGGAGGAGGCCGTCGCGTTCTACGTCGACGGGCTGGAGTTCATCCCGACCGACGTGGTCCAGCCGATGGGCACGTTCATGCGCGTCGAGGGCGACGCCGACCAGCACAACTTCCTGCTCTGCCACCGGCCGGACAAAGCCGGGATCAACCACGTCTCGTACGAGGTGGCCGGCTTCGACGACGTGATCGAGGGCGGCAACCACATGATCGAGAAGGGCTGGCAGGAGGCGCGCAAGCTCGGCCGGCACACGGTCGGCTCGAACGTCTTCCGCTTCGTCCACGCCCCCTGCGGCGGGCGGGTGGAGTTGGCCGCGGACATGGACCGGATCGACGACACGTACGGGACCCGCGTGCACGAGACCGCGCCGCCGCACCACATCTGGACCCTGCGCAGCTCCCGGGAGACCTCATGACGGATTTGTCCCTCTATATCGATGGCGCCTGGGTCGCCACGGAAGACACCGCGCCGGTGCTCAACCCCGCGACCGAGGAGGTCATCGGACGGGTCGCGCTGGCCACGACGGAACATCTCGACCAGGCTCTCGACGCGGCCGAGCGGGGCTTCGCCGTCTGGACGGCCACCCCGATCGCCGAGCGCACCGCGATCCTGCTCAAGGCGGCCGCGCTGCTCACCGACAGGGCCGACCACGTCGGCCGGGTGATGACCCTGGAACAGGGCAAACCCTTCGCGGAAGCGCGCGGCGAGGCCCTGCGCGTGGCCGGCGCGCTGCGCTGGGACGCCGAGGACGCCCGCCGCGCGTACGGCCGGATCATCCCCTCGGCCGACGACACGGTGCTGAGCGTGCGGCAGGAGCCGATCGGCCCGGTCGCCGCGTTCACCCCGTGGAACTTCCCGGCCGGCTCCCCGATGCGCAAGATGGCCGGCGCCCTCGCGGCCGGCTGCTCGATCGTGATCAAGGCGTCCGAGGAGACCCCCGGCACCGCCGTCGAGCTGGTCCGCTGCTTCGCCGACGCGGGACTCCCGGCCGGCGTGCTCAACCTGGTCTTCGGCGAGCCGGCCGAGGTGTCCAAGCACCTGATCGCCGACCCGCGGATCCGCCTGGTCGCGTTCACCGGCTCGATCCCGGTCGGCAAGCTGCTCGCCGCGCAGGCCGGCGCCGCGATGAAACCGTCCCTGATGGAGCTCGGCGGCCACGCCCCGGTGATCGTCGCCGCGGACGCCGACCCGGTCCAGGCCGCGCGCAAGGCCGCGTTCGCCAAGTTCGTCAACGCCGGTCAGGTCTGCACGGCGCCCAGTCGCTTCCTGGTCCACTCGTCGCTGCACGACGCGTTCGTCGCGGCGTTCGTCGAGGCCGCGGGCCGGGTCGTGGTCGGCGACGGGCTCGCCGAGGGCGTCACGATGGGCCCGCTCGCGAACCCGCGCCGGCTCAAGGCGATGGAGGAGCTGGTGGCCGACGCGGTCAGTCGCGGGGCCTCGGTGCGGACCGGCGGCGGGCGGCTGGACCGGCCCGGCTTCTTCTTCGCGCCGACCGTGCTGACCGACGTGCCGGCCGACGCGCGGGTGATGGTCGAGGAGCCGTTCGGGCCGATCGCGCCGATCGTCGCGTTCGACGATCTCGACGACGCGCTCCGGATCGCGAACTCCCTGCCCTACGGGCTCGCCGCCTACGGCTTCACCCGGTCGTCGAAGACCGCGGAGAAGCTGATCCGGGGTTTCGAGGCCGGCATCCTGTCGATCAACCACTGTGGTGGGTCGGTCCACGAGGCGCCGTCCGGCGGGGTGAAGTCCAGCGGGTACGGCCGGGAGGGCGGGCCCGAGGGGCTGGACGCCTACCTGGTCACCAAGCGCGTCTCACACCTGCTGGTGGACTGAGGATGAGATACAGCCGCATCAGGGTCGACGGTCGTCCGGTCTGGGCCGAGATCGCCGATGGCCTGGCTCACATTATGGACATTTCGCCGATTGAAACAGAGCCGCTACGCCTTGGCCGGCGGCTGCCGCTGGCCGACGTCGACTTCCTGCCCCCGGTGATCCCCGGCGTCTTCTACGCGGTCGGCTTCAACTACCGGTCGCACGTCGAACACTACGGGGCGAAGGCGCCCGACCGGCCCGAGGTCGGCTACCGGGCGAACAACGCCCTGACCGGCCACCACCAGCCGATCGTCAAGCCGGCCGAGGTGACCGGCCGCTTCGAGGCCGAGGGCGAGGTCGTCGCGGTCATCGGCCGGACCCTGCGCCGCGCGAGCCGGTCGGAAGCGCAGGAGTCGATCTTCGGCTGGACCATCGGCAACGACGTCTCCGCCCGCGAGTGGCAGCACGCCGACCGCACGTTCTGGCGCAGCAAGAACAGCGACACGTTCAAGCCGATGGGCCCGTGGATCGAGACCGACGTCGACCCGCTGGCGCAGACCACCACGGTCCGGGTCGACGGCGGGGTGCGGGCCAGGTTCGCCACCGGCGACATGCTCTTCGACCCGTTCGACTTCATCGTCGAGGCAACCAAGTACCTCACCATGCACCCCGGCGACGTGCTCTGGATGGGCGCCGACAGCAACGTCCAGCTGGAACCGGGCCGAACCGTGGAGATCGAGATCAGCGGCATCG
The DNA here is from genome assembly GCF_019704555.1 of Actinoplanes sp. L3-i22. Lineage (NCBI taxonomy): Bacteria > Bacillati > Actinomycetota > Actinomycetes > Micromonosporales > Micromonosporaceae > Actinoplanes > Actinoplanes sp. L3-i22. The sequence goes on along the minus strand of NZ_AP024745.1, from coordinate 8,215,611 downwards.
GCACGTTGTCGAATCCTGTCCTGGAAGAGAGGCACCCCTGATGAGCAACGCTCCGAAGTACATCCACCACGTGAACTTCCCGACCACCGATCCCGAGCGCACCAAGGAGTGGTATTCCAAGGTCTTCGGGCTCAAGGCGATCACGCCGAAGAGCAACACCAAGGTGGTGCTGATGACCCGGGGCAACTTCGACCTGCACTTCACGCCGGTCGAGGAGATGGACCGGATGGCGCCGTACCACTTCGCCATCGAGGTGGAGGACTGGGACGGCTTCCTGAAGCACCTCGCCGACCTCGGCATCCGGCACACCCGGCCGATCGAGCGGCCGGAGAACCAGTCGAAGTTCTGCTACATCCACGACCCGGACCACACCATGATCGAGCTCGTCTTCCACGGAAAGCGGCCCGCCTGATGCCGTTCGCCGCCGCCCCCGACGGGGCCAGGATCTACTACGAGCGCCACGGCGCCGGGCCCGCGATCCTCTTCGTGCACGGCTCCGGCGGGCACCACGCGGCCTGGTGGCAGCAGGTCACCGCGCTGCGCGACCGCTACACCGTGGTCACCGTCGACCTGCGCGGCTTCGGCCGGTCCGACTCCTCGATGCCGGAGTTCGACGGGCAGGACTTCCCCGGTGACCTGATCGCCGTCCTCGACGCCGAGGACCTGCGTGACGTGCTGCTGGTCGGCCAGTCGATCGGCTCGGTGGCCGCGCTGCGCGCCGCGCTCCAGCGTCCGGACCGGGTGGCCGGCGTCGCGCTCGGCCACTCGCTCGGCGGGCTCGACCACCCGGAGTTGTCCGAGCTGGTCGCCGCCGACCGGGCCGAAGCGGTCAAACTGCCGGTGATCGACCGGCTGATGAGCAGGAAGTTCCAGGCCGAGCAGCCCGCGAAGACGTTCCTGTTCCAGCAGATGGGCACGTTCAACGTGGCCAAGATGGCCGACCTGCGCAACCTGTCGACCGGCGGGCCGACCATCGAGGAGATCGTCGCCTCGGGCGTGCAGCTCTGGTTCCTGGCCGGCGAGACCGACGCGGTGCTCAGCGTCGCCACCGTCAAGCGGGCACACGAGCTGGTCAAGGGCTCGCACCTGGCGATCGTGCCGGGCGCCCCGCACTCGATGTACTGGGAGTCGCCCGACCTCTACAACGCCGCCGTCGCCGAGATCCGGGAGGCCCTCGCATGACCAGACTGACTCTCGCGGAAGCGGAAGAGATCCTGACCGGAACCCTGGCGCGTGGCGCCGAGCTGGGCAAGGCGCTCAGCGTCGCGATCGTCGACGCCGGTGGCCACCTGATCTCGGTCAAGCGCTCGGACGGCGCCCGCGCGCTGACCCCGAGCATCGCGATCGCCAAGGCGTACAGCTCGGCGATCATGGAGCGGCCGACCAACATGCTCTACGACTGGGCGAACAGCAACCCGGGGTTCTTCGCGCAGCTGTCCACGATGGCCGCGCACCCGATCGTGGCGACCGAGGGCGGCGTGACGATCAAGCGGGACGGCGAGATCCTCGGCGGTCTCGGCGTCTCCGGCGGCACGCCCGCCGAGGACCAGAAGGCCTGTGAGGAAGTGCTGACCGAGCTCGGCTACGAGTTGACCTTCGCAGCGTGGGGCAGAAACCGGGGGGAGAACCGTGGCTGACACCTTCAAGTTCCGCATCGACCACCACGGCAGCCTGGTCCGGCCGCCCGAGCTGCTCGCCGCCCGGGCCGTGAACGCACCCGGCCTGCGCGCGATCGAGGACGCGGCGATCGCCGAGGCCGTGCGCCGGCAGCGCCGACTGAGCCTGACCGTGGTCACCGACGGCGAGTTCCGGCGGGCCGACTTCCGCAGCGCGGTCCTCGACGCGGTCGACGGGTTCGACCGCGGTGAGCTGAAGCCGCACCGGTCGCTGGTCGCCGAGGACGCTTCCGCGCTCACCGCGCTGACCCAGATCCCGGCCAAGGCCACGCTGCCGTCGCCGGCCTACCTCGCGGCGAAGCTCTACACGCCCGGCGGCGCCTGGGGGAGCACCCGTGAGCTGGGCCTGGCCCTCGCGAAGATCATCAACGACGAGATCGAGGCGATCATCGCCCGCGGGGTCCGCTACCTCCAGATCGACAACCCGGGGTATGCGGCCGCGCTCACCGGGCAGCCCTTCGACCTCGACGAGGCCATCGAGATCGACTCGCTCGCGGTCACCCTCAAAGACAAGCCTTTCAACGTACGAATCGGGATATGTCCCATTTTCTCGGCTGAAGCGGAGGTCGACGCTGCTGTCGCCGAGAAGCTGTTCGCCGGCGTCCCCGTCGACCGATGGAGTCTCCCGTTCGACAAGGGCACCCCGGGTGAGGTCGCCCTGCTCCGGGCCGTCCCGGCGGAGAAGGACGTCTGCCTCGGCATCGTCGACCCGACGAGCGCCGAACTGGAGGACATCGACACGATCATGGACCGGATGGACGTCGCCGGCGACATCCGCGACCTGGAGGACGTGGCGGTCAGCCCGAGCGCCGGCTTCTCCCCGACCGCCGGCGGCACCACGATCGGCGTCGAGGACCAGTGGCGCAAGCTGATCCACGTCGAGACCATCGCCCGGATGTGCTGGGGCAACGAGCTCTGACTCTGCTCCGGGGCCGGACCGGCCGGCCCCGGAAGAGGAACTAGATGACCTCGGCGAACGTGACCTGACGATCGGTCAGCAAGGGCCGCACGGTCCCCACGATGTACTCGGCGAAATGCTCACTCGCCGCGTGCGCGTCGAATCCGGCCCGGTCCAGGTAGACCTCGTAGAGCACGAACCCGTCCTCGGCGGTGTGCACCACGTACTCGAGATTCCCGGGCTCCGCCCGGGTGTGCTCGCGCATCTTCAGCAGTGCCTTCCGGATCAGCGACGCGTCCGACGGCTCGCACCGGTAGTGCGCGATGACGGCGTATGCCACGAGCTTCCTCCACACAGTTTGTCGGTGCGCCGATTCCAGCAAAGAAATCGGTGCGCCGGGCGCAACCAATGCATCCGCCGCAACGCATGGTCCGGCCCGCTCGACGGTTCCTAACATTCGCCTACCGACCCGATCCGAGGAGTGCAAGATGTCCGTTCGCACGATGGAGACGCTGGCCGGCGGCCACTGGGTCGGCTCGGACAGCTGGGTCGACGTGTTCGACCCGAGCGACGTGCGGGCGCCCTTCGTCCGGGTCCCGGCGCTCACCGCCGCGCAGGTCATCGAGATCTACGCGGCCGCGCAGGCCGGATTCAAGGTCTGGCGGGCCACCTCGGCGATCGAGCGCTCGAAGATCCTGGCGAAGGCGTCGGTGCTGCTGCGGGTGCGGGCCGCCGAGATCGCCGAGGCGATCACCCGGGAGAACGGCAAGACCCCGGCCGAGGCGCGCGGCGAGGCGGAGAAGGTGGCCGACTTCTTCGAGTACTACGCGGCGGCCGGCCGGGCGGAGTACGGCTCGCTGATCCACGACGCCCGCCCGGACACCCGGGCCGGCTACCAGCGCGAACCGCTCGGCGTGGTGCTGGCGATCGCCCCGTGGAACGACCCGATGATCACCCCGGCCCGCAAGCTGGCCCCGGCGCTGGCGGCCGGCAACGCCGTCGTGCTCAAGCCGGCCACCGAGACGCCGACGTCGGCGCTGCACCTGGCCCGGGCACTGCACGACGCGGGCGTGCCGGCCGGCGTGGTCAACGTGGTCACCGGCCGTACGTCGGAAATCTCTGATGCCCTTCTGGATGATCCGCGGATCGCGGCGGTCACGTTCACCGGCGGCAACGAGGTCGGCGAGGCGCTGCGGGTGCGGTTCGCCGCGCGCGGCGTGCGGTTCCAGTCGGAGATGGGCGGCAAGAACGCGTCGGTGGTCCTCGCCGACGCGAACCTGGCGAAGGCGGCCACCGGGGTCGTCGCGGCGTCGTTCGGGCAGGCCGGGCAGCGCTGCACGGCGACCAGCCGGGTGCTGGTCGACCGGGCGGTCTACGACGAGTTCCTACCCCTGCTGCGCGCGAGGGTCGCCGAGCTGACCACCGGACCGCTGGTCAGCAAGGCACATCAGGGCAGCGTGCTCGCGCATCTCGCGGGCGCGGTCAAGCAGGGCGCCCGGGTCGAGCTGGGCGGCGCGGAGGTGCCCGGACCGGGCTGTTGGGTCGAGCCGACCGTGCTCACCGACGTCACTCCCGACATGGACATCTGGCGGGATGAGGTTTTCGGACCGGTCGTCGTCGTACGCCGGATCGATGGTCTGGAAGAGGCGATCGAGGCGGTGAACGACTCCCGGTTCGGGCTCGCCGCGGCGATTTTCACCGACAGCCTCGCGGCGGCGAATCGGTTCATCGCCGAGGCCGATTGTGGACAGATCGCCGTCAACACCACGACGAGTGGCTGGGACGTGCATCAGCCGTTCGGTGGCTTCCGGGACTCCGGCTCAGCTTTCAAGGAGCAGGGCGCCGAGGCGTTGCGGTTCTATACCAAGGTCAAGACGTTCGCCGTCCACTTCGGCTGAACGCGCGACCTATCGAAAGAGGCAGGACATTGATGGCTGACGAGACCATCGGGATCGTGGGCGCCGGCATCGTCGGGCTGGCGATCGGGCGGGAGATCACCCTCCGGCGGCCCGGGACCAGGATCGTGGTGCTGGAGAAGGAGAACGACGTCGCGCTGCACCAGACCGGGCACAACTCCGGGGTGGTGCACGCCGGCATCTACTACCCGCCGGGCAGTTTGAAGGCGCGGTTGTGCACGCGCGGGCGGTCGCTGCTCAAGGAGTACTGCCAGGAGCGGAAGATCGCCTACGACGAGTGCGGCAAACTCGTCGTCGCGGTGCGGGCCGACGAGTTGGGGCGGCTCGACAATCTGGAGAAACGGGCGCGGGAGAACGACGTACCCGGATTGCGTCGTGTTGATCCCGCAGGGATCCGCGAGATCGAACCGCACGCCGCCGGCCTCGCCGCGCTGCATTCCCCGGAAACCGCGATCACCGATTTCCCGGGCATCGCGCGGGCCTTCGCCGACGACATCGTTGCCGCCGGGGGCGAGGTCCGCTTCAACTGGCCGGTCGACGGGATCAGCGCGCAGGCCGGCCGCACCGAGGTCACCTCGGGGGAGAACCGGCTGGTCGTGGACCGGTTGATCATCTGTGCCGGGATCCATTCGGACCGGGTGGCCAGGCTGGCCGGCGATCAGCAGGAGCCGATCATCATCCCGTTCCGGGGCGAATACATGCGCGTAAAAGCCGATAAAGCGGACATGGTCCGCGGCATGATCTACCCGGTTCCGGACCCGCGGTACCCATTCCTCGGCGTGCATTTCACCCGCCGCGTGACCGGGATCGTGGAGGTCGGCCCGAACGCGGTGCTGGCCACCGCGAAGGAAGGCTACAAACGCTCGAACTTCTCCGTTCCGGACCTCGCCGCGCTCGCCGCGTGGCCGGGTGCCTGGCGGATGGCGAAACAGCACTGGCGCACCGGGGTCAAAGAGGTCCGCGGCTCGCTCTCCAAGAGCCGATACATGGCCGAGGCGATGCAGTACGTCCCGGAGATCGGCGCGGCTGATGTCGTGCGGGCCGGAGCGGGCGTGCGGGCCCAGGCCCTCGACCGCGACGGCAGCCTCGTCGACGACTTCCGCATTCACCGGCTGGGTGCGATCACGGCCGTCCGGAATGCGCCCTCACCAGCGGCGACGTCATCCCTGGCGATCGCCGAGCACGTGGTCGGCGCGGTTTTCGACTGACGCATTCATGCAAGAACCGATTGCACGCTACGGACTCCGCACCACGCGATTTCTTCCCTAGCGTCTTTCACAACCGGATCGAAAGGAAACTCATATGTTCGTCGTCGACTCCCAGGTGCACATCTGGAAGGAAGAGACCCCGGACCGCCCCTGGGTTCCGGGAGCCCGCGAACGGATCCGGCTGAACGGACACCGGGAGGACCCCTTCTCGTACGAGGAGTGCCTCGCGCTGATGGACGAGGCCGGCGTCAACCGCGCGCTGATCCTCCCGCCGTCCTGGGAGGGCGACCGCATCGACTACGCCCTCGAAGCGTGCGAGGCGTACCCGGACCGGTTCGGGATCATGGCGCGGATCCCGCAGAACAAGCCGGCCGAGGGGACGGCGATGCTGCGGGACTTCGCGCAGAACCCGTACATCAAGGGCACCCGGCTGACGTTCCACCGCCCGATCGACCGCAACTGGATGATCGACGGCACCAACGACTGGTACTGGCCGCTGGCCGAGGAGCTGAACATCCCGACCATGGTGCACGCGCCGATCTGGAAGGCCGAGCTGGGCGCGATCGCCGGGAAGCACCCCGGCCTGAAGCTGATCATCGACCACATGGGGATCATGGCCCGGTGCGTCGACGACGCCATCGGCTACTGGGTGTCGGAGACCGCCGACCTGCACAAGTACCCGAACATCTACGTGAAGGTCTCGGCGCTGCCCGGCTACTCGACGCAGCCGTTCCCGAACCTGAACATCGAGAAGTACGTCCGTGAGATGGTGGACAAGATGGGCCCGGAGCGCTGCTTCTGGGGCACCGACATCACCCGTCTGCTGGGCCACGGCCTCAGCTACGTGGAGACCATCGAGCAGTTCACCAAGCACTACGACTTCACCGCCGAAGAGCTTGAGTGGATCATGGGCCGGGGCATCTGCGAGGTCCTCGGCTGGCCGATCACGCCGACCTCGACCGGGAACTGACATGGCTTCGCACTCCGATGGCGGCGACGCGGTCGTCAGCGCGTTCAACGCGGTCGGGGCGGACTACATCTTCTCCTCACCGGGGTCCGAATGGGCCCCGGTGTGGGAGTCGCTGGCCCGCCGCCACCGGGACGGACTGCCCTGCCCGTCGTACCTCGACCTGCTCCATGAGACCGTGGCGGTCGGCATGGCGACCGGGTACGCCCTGGTCACCCGCCGCGCCCAGGGCGTGCTCCTGCACGCCGGGCCGGGCCTGCTGCAGGGCTCGATGGCGATCCACGGCGCGCTGCTGGCCGGCGCGCCGATGGTGGTCGCCTCGTCCGAGTCGATCACCTACGGCGACGGTCCGGGGCCGGACCCGGGCGGCCAGTGGTACCGCAACCTGTCGGTGGTCGGCGGTCCGCACCTGATGGCCGCGCCGTTCACCAAGTGGTCCTCGCAGGCGGCCAGCGTCCACACGCTGCCCACCATGATCACCCGTGGGGCCGAGCTGGCGGCCAAGTCGCCGGCCGGCCCGGTCTACCTCAACATCCCGCTCGAAGTGCTGCTCGACCCGTGGGATGCTCCGGACCCGAAGCCGGTCGTGCCGCACGGCAACACGGTCAGCACGGCCGAGGACATCCAGGCGGTTCTGGACCTGCTGGCGTCGGCTGCGAACCCGGTGATCATCACCGAGACGACCGGTCGCGAGCCCGGCGGCCTGGAAGCGCTGGTCGAGTTCGCCGAGGCGCTGCGCATCCCGGTCGTCGAGCCGAACTCCGCGGTCTGCGTGAACTTCCCGCGCGACCACGAGCTGCACGCCGGCGGCGAGATCGAGCCGTTCGTCGACACCGCCGACGTGATCGTGCTGCTCAACTGCCGCGCGCCGTTCTACCCGCCGTCGCGCCGGCCGGCCCTCGCCAGGATCGTCGTGATCGACGAGCAGCCGCAGCGGCCGCACATCGCCTACCAGGTCCTCAACGCCGATCACTACCTCGAGGGCGGCGTCGCGGCGACCCTGCGCGAGCTCGCGGTCAGATTCAAAGAACAAGGCTTTCCGGTACGGCCATCGGACCCGTCCCGCCACGACGCCGAGGTCGCCTCCGTCGCCGCTGCCGAGGCCCGGGCCGCCGCCGCCCCGGTGATCGACCCCGTTCTGCTGGCCGCCGAGTTGCGTGCGGTTCTGGGCGGCGAGGGGGTGGTGGTCGACGAGACGATCACGCACAGCCGCGTCGTCCAGCGGCACCTGCGGGCGACCCGGCCCGACGCGTACTTCTACGTGCAGGGTGGCCTCGGCCAGGGGCTCGCCGTCGCGCTCGGCGTGAAGCTGGCTCTGCCGGACCGGACGGTCGCGCTGACCATCGGGGACGGCGCGTTCCTCTACAACCCGATCGTCCAGTCGCTGCAGGCCGCCCGGGCCAACGGGTTGCCGCTGCTGATCGTGGTCTTCAACAACGCCGAGTACCGGTCGATGAAGCTGAACCACCTGCGCTTCTACCCGCAGGGCGCGGCCGTGGAGACCGGTGAGTTCCTCGGCAACGACCTGACCGACCAGCCCGACCTGGCCGCGTTCGCGGAACCGTTCGGCATGCACGGCGAGACCGTCGCCGCCCCGGCCGAGCTGCGGCCCGCGCTGGATCGGGCGGTCAAGGCCGTCCGCGGCGGCACCACCGCGATCGTCAACGTCCGCGTCTCCCGTTAGGACCTTCCCCCATGCCCGCACCCAAGTTGCTCGTCCCCGCCGACGACCTGCGCTCCTTCACCACCGCCCTGTTCATCGCGGCCGGCCTCGGCGCGGAGCACGCCGCGGTGACCGCCGACGTCCTCACCTGGGCCAGCCTGCGCGGGGTCGACTCGCACGGCGCCTCCCGGGTGCCGCGCTACCTGGAACTGCTCGACTCGGGGGAGGCCAACCGCGCTCCCTCGTTGAGCTTCACGTCGACCACCGCGGCGGTCGCCGTGCTGGACGCCGACCGTGCGCCGGGGCCGGTCGCGCTGAGCGCGGCGGCGGACGAGGCGGTCGCCCGCGCCCGCACCAGCGGGGCCGGCATCGTCGGGGTCCGGCAGACCGTCCACACCGGAGCGATCGGCTACTACACCTCGACGATCGCCGCGCGGGGGCTGATCGGGATCGCGTTCGTCGCCGGGATGCCGAACATGGCCTACCCCGGGGTCAAGGGCGCGGCGGTGGCCACCAGCCCGCTGTCGATCGCCGTCCCGGCGCCCGGCCACGCCCCGGCCCTGCTCGACATGGCCACCGCCGGCATCGCCCTCGGCAAGATCGCCCAGTTCCGCAACGCCGGGAAGGAGCTTCCGCCGGGCACCGCGGCCACCGCCGACGGCGTGCCGACCACCGACCCGAACTTGGCGAAGCTCCCGCTCCCGCTCGGCGGCGTCAAGGGCGCCGGCATGTCGCTGGTCTTCGAGCTGCTCACCAGCGTCCTGGTCGGCGCGCCGATCCTCAGCTCGTTCCACTCGGACGACCCGCAGGGCCGGGTGCACCGTCAGAACGCGCTGATCCTCGCCCTGGACCCGGCCGCCTTCGGCTCGTCCTCGGACTTCGGTCCAGCCGTCGGCGCCACGCTGGACACGCTGAAGAGTCTTGCCCGGGCCGACGAGGACACGGAGATCCGTTACCCGGGCGAGAACAGTGCGGCGGTCGCCGAGTCCCGCGCTGCCAAGGGCATCCCGGTGGCCGCGAAAGTCTGGTCAGAACTCCAGGTGGCCGCGGAGAAGCTCGGCGTCCCCCAGCCGACCGGGTCTTTGAAACCGTGACCAACGGCGGACGTCGCCCTGGAGGGTCTCGCGTTCTGGGCGCCCCGCGCCCTGCGAGGCCCGGAAGGGTCCCCGCGGGAGCGACGATCAGTTATCGGCCGCAGCCGAGGCAATAAAGAATTTGATCTTGAAGGTTCGTCGGGGAATTCACTCAGCGGTAGGTGAAGCGGCTGACCAGCTGGTTCATGTCGGAGGCGAGGGTGGCCAGCTCGGCGGCGGCCCGCTGGCCCGCCGCCACCGTCATCGTGCTCTGCTCGGCCGCGCTGGAGACGCCGTTGATGTTGCGGGCGATCTCCGACGCCCCGGCCGCCGCGGTGGCCACGTTGCGGTTCATCTCGGCGGTCGTCGCGGTCTGCTCCTCGACGGCCGACGCGATCGTGGTCTGGAACTGGTTGATCTTCTCGATCACCTCGCCGATCCGGACGATCGCGGCGACCGCGCTCTCGGTGTCGGACTGGATCGCCTGCACCCGCTGCGAGATGTCCTCGGTCGCCTTCGCGGTCTCCTGCGCGAGCTCCTTGACCTCGCCGGCGACGACCGCGAAGCCCTTGCCGGACTCGCCGGCCCGGGCCGCCTCGATCGTCGCGTTCAGGGCGAGCAGGTTCGTCTGCTCGGCGATCGAGGTGATCACCTTGACCACGGCGCCGATCTCCTGGGAGCTGGCGCCGAGCTTGCTGACCGTCTGGGTGGTCTGCGCGACGACCTCGACCGCTTCCATGGTGACGCCGGCGCTGGCGGTGGCGCTCTGCGAGATCTCCTGGATCGCCTGGGCCATCTCGTCCGCGCCGGTGGCGACGGTCTGCAGGTTGAACGAGACCTCGGCGGCCGAGCCGTTCGCCGCCTCGGCCTGGTCGGTGACCGCCCGGGAGCCGGCCACCGTCTGGTCGTTGACCCGGGCCAGCTCCTGGGAGCTGTGGGCGAGCAGCTGGGCGCCCTCGGCGAGTGCGGTGACCGTGTCCCGCACCGAGGTGGTGGCCTTGTTGACCGCGCGGGCCATCGCGCCGATCTCGTCGCGGCCGGACGCGGGGACGCTCAGGTTCAGGTTGCCGGCCGCCATCGCCTCCATCGCCTCGGCCACCGGGTGCAGGCGGCGGGTGATCGAACCGGAGATGAGCAGCGCGAACCCGATGCCGGCGAGCAGCGCCAGGCCGAGCGTGATCATCACGTCCCGGCGGGCCGAGACGTAGTTGGCGTGCGCCTGGTCGAGCGCCGCGAGCGCGCCGGTGTTCTCGACCCGGGACAGTTCGCCGACGGTCTCCGACATGCCGCCGACCGAGGTGTTGAAGACCGACGGCTGGACCGGTTTGCCGGACTGGGCGTCGGTCAGCGCCTGCTCGAACGTGGCGACGAAGTCGAGCAGCTTCTCGGTGACGGTGGCCGCCTCGGCGCTCTTCGGCTGCGCGTCGTACTGCTTGAGCGTCTCGTCGAGCGCCTGGACCGCCTTGGCCGTGCCCTGCCCCGCGGTCGCCCGCTCGGCCGCCGTCGACGACGAGCCGGACATCGCGGCGAAGTGGGCGATCTCGGCCTGCGCGCCCCGGATCCTGCCGAGCAGGTCGATGTTCGTCATGTTCTGGTTGCGGACGCCGGCCATGCGTTCGTCCATGTCGCCCATCCGCACCACCGCGAGCACGCAGGCGCCGGTGACGACCACCGCGATGAGCAGCACCGACGCGAGGATCTTGGTGCGCACCCGGAGGTCGCTGAACCAGCGGGCCAGCACGTTGCCGTTCGGCACGGGTTCGATGGACATGGTTGCTCCCATAAGCCCGGAAAAAGGGGACTGCATCCCCCTTTTCGTCAGACTTCTGCGTTTGCTGAGGTTTCCGCCTGGATGCGCTTGCGTGCGGCGGGAACGACCAGAGGGGTGCCGGTCTCCGGGTCGTCGATGACTCGGCACGGAAGTCCGAAGACGTCCTCGACGAGCGCCGCGGTGAGCACCTCGCCCGGCTGTCCGGATTTCGCGACCTTCCCGTCCCGCATGGCGATCAGGTGGGTGGCGTAGCGGGCGGCGTGGTTCAGGTCGTGCAGCACCGCGACAAGCGTCCGGCCCTGGCGCTCGTGCAGCTCGGCGCAGAGGTCGAGGACCTCGATCTGGTGCGCGATGTCCAGGTACGTGGTCGGCTCGTCGAGCAGCAGCAACGGGGTCTGCTGGGCCAGCGCCATGGCGATCCAGACGCGCTGGCGCTGCCCGCCGGAGAGCTCGTCGACGTTGCGGTCGGCCAGGTCGCCGACCCCGGTCGCGGCCATCGACTCGGTGACCACCCGCTCGTCCTCGGCCGACCAGCGGCGCAGCAGGCCCTGGTGCGGGTAGCGGCCGCGGGCGACCAGCTCGGCGACGCTGATCCCGTCCGGCGCGGTGGACGACTGGGGGAGCAGGCCGAGGGTCTTCGCGACGGTCCGGGTCGGCAGCGAGTGCACGTCCGTCCCGTCCAGCAGGACCGTCCCGACGGTCGGCTTGAGCAGCCGGGACAGCGCGCGCAGCAGGGTCGACTTGCCGCACGCGTTCGGGCCGATGATCACGGTGAACGAGCCGTCCGGGATCTCGACGCTCAGCTCCTCCGCGATGACCCGCTTGTCGTACGCCAGGGTCATCCCGGTCCCGCTCAGTCGGCTCATCTCCGCACCCCACACCTAAAGTTGATCATCAGATTCGACCCGCCTTGCGCTCGCTGACCAGCAGCCACACGAGATAGCCGCCGCCCAGCGCGCCGGTGACCACCCCGACCGGCAGCGGATACCCGGAGTGCATGGCCAGCCAGTCGGCGCCGACCGCGAGCAGCGCGCCGATCGCCATCGACGGCAGCAGGTTCGGGCCGGGCGCGCGGGTCAGCCGCCGGGCGATGTTCGGGGCGATCAGCGCGACGAAGTTGACCGGCCCGGCCGCGGCCGTCGCGCACGCCACCACCAGCGAGGCGATCAGCAGCGTGCCGTTGCGCAGCCGCCGGACCGGGACGCCCAGCCCGGCCGCGAGGTCGTCGCCCATCTCCAGCATCCGCAGGCCCGGGCCGCAGCCGACGGCGAGGATCGGGATGGTCACGATCAGCACGCCGAGCAGCGGCAACGCGTCCTCCCAGCCCCGCCCGTCGAAGCTGCCGGTGAGCCAGAGCATCGCCCGGGCGTTCTCCATCTGGACGCCCTTGGTCAGCAGCCAGCCCATGATCCCGTTGAGGATCGCGGTCATCCCGACGCCGATCAGGATGAACCGGTAGCCCTGCAGCCCCCGCCGGCCGCCGATCAGCTGGATCAGCAGGGCGGTGGCGATGCCGCCGGCCACCGCGGCGAGGGAGAGCTGGGTGCTGCTGCCGCCCAGGACCACCACGGCCAGCGCCGCGGCCCCCGCGCCGCTGGTGATGCCGAGCACGTCCGGGCTGCCCAGCGGGTTGCGGGTGATCGACTGGAAGACCGCGCCACCGGCCGCGAGGGCCATCCCGACCAGGATCGCGGTGATCACCCGGGGCAGGCGCAGCTCGTTGACGATGAACGCCTGCGCGGCGGTGCCCTGGCCGGCCAGGGTCCGGATCACGTCGGCGGGGGCGATCGGGAAGTCGCCGGTGCCCAGGGTGAGCACGGCCGTCGCGGCCATGGCGAGCAGCGCGGCGACGCCGATGACGACGGCGCGGGGTCGGACGGTCATCATTTCGCGACTCGCACCAGGTAGAGGAAGAGGGGACCGCCGAGCACCGCGGTGACCACGCCGACCTGCAGCTCGCCGGGGCTGCCGACAACCCGGCCGAGCACGTCCGCGCCGACCAGCAGGACCGGGGCGAGCACCGCCGTGTACGGCAGCATCCAGCGCAGGTCGGGCCCGGTGATCGGGCGGACCAGGTGCGGGATGAGCAGGCCGACGAAGACGATCGGGCCGCACGCCGCGGTCGCCGCCCCGCAGAGCAGGGTGACCGCGACGATCACCATGGCCCGGATCACGCCGGGCCGGGCGCCGAGCGCGCGGGCCGCGTCGTCGCCGAGCGACAGCGCGTTCAGCGGCCGGGCCGTCGCCAGCGCGAGCAGGACGCCGGCCGCGATGAACGGGGTGAGCTTCCCGAGCGTGTCGAAGTCCGCACTGGCCAGTGAGCCGACCGTCCAGAAGCGAACCTTCTGGATCGAGGCGGTGTTCGCGAGCAGCACCGCGCTGACGTACGAGTAGAGCGCCGCGTTGAGGGCCGCGCCGGCCAGGGCGAGGCGGGCCGGTGTCGCCGCGCGCCCGCCGCCGACCGCGTAGACCAGCGCGGTGACGGCGGCCGAACCGGCGAGCGCGAACCACACGTACCCGGAGAAGGTGGCCACGCCGAAGAACGCGGCGGACGTCGCCACCGCGGCGGACGCCCCGGCGTTGATGCCGAGCAGGCCCGGGTCGGCGAGCGGGTTGCGGGTCAGCGCCTGCATGATCGCGCCGGCCAGGCCCAGTGCCAGGCCGACGAGCAGGCCGAGCAGCGTCCGGGGGAGCCGCATCTCGTGGACGATCCGGTAGTACGGCGAGCCGCTGTCGACCAGGCCGGCCCAGACCTCGCCGGGGGACAGGAAGCGCGCGCCGAAGCCGATGCCGAGCACGAGCACGACGGCGAGCACCGCCAGCGCGGCGACCAATCCGGCCGCCCGGACCGCGCCCGTGCGAACCCGCTGCTCAGCGAGGGTGTCGATGGTGGACAGTGGTGGGCTCCCGTTCGCTTCCGGCGGATCCTGTTGACGCGCGTTCGGCTCGTTAGGTTAGCCTAACCATCCACCCGTTCGAACGACCGGGTTGTTGTCCTGCGAAAGATGTGAGCATGTCTTTTTCCGCCCTGCCCCTGTCCCGTCGTGGCCTGCTCGCGGCCGGTGGCGCCGTCGCTGCCGGCGCGGTGCTGAGCGCGTGTGGCGGTAAGGACGACGACACGTCCGCGCCGGCCGCGTCCGCCGCTGCCGCCGGCCCGTGGAGCTTCACCGACGACCAGCCCAAGGAGCTGAAGGCCGACAAGGCCCCGTCGAAGATCGTCGCCTTCACCGGCACCGCCGCCGCCCTGGCCGACCTGGGCCTCCAGGACCAGATCGTCGGCGTCTTCGGTGAGACCAAGAAGGCCGACGGCACCGCCGAGGCACAGGCCGGCTCGCTTGACGTCAACAAGGTCCAGATCATCGGCAACGCGTGGGGCGAGTTCTCCGTCGAGAAGTACGCCGCGCTCACCCCGGACCTGCTGGTCACCCACCAGTTCGACCCGGGCTCGTGGTGGTACGTCCCGGACGAGTCGAAGGACAAGATCCTCGCCGTCGCCCCGAACAACGCCCTGATCACTGTCGGTCGCGTCCCGCTGAACAAGCCGATCGAGCGCTACGCCGAGCTGGCCAAGTCGCTGGGCGCCGACCTGACCGCGCCGAAGGTCGCCGAGGCCAAGGCCCGCTTCGAGAAGGCCGCCCAGGACCTGACCGACGCCGCGAAGGCCTCCGGCGGCATCAAGGTCCTGTTCGGCTCCGGCGCCGCGGACATCTTCTACGTCTCCAGCGCGGCGGTCAGCTCCGACCTGATGTACTTCAAGGAGCTCGGCGTCGACCTGATCCTCCCCGAGGTCAAGGGCCAGGACTACTACGAGTCCCTGAGCTGGGAGAACGCCGACAAGTACCAGGCCGACATCATCTTCCTGGACGCCCGCACCGGGACCCTGCAGCCGAAGGACCTGACCGCGAAGCCGGCCTGGAACGCGCTGCCCGCGGTCAAGGCCAACCAGGTCTTCCCGTGGCAGGCCGTCCCGATCTACTCCTGGAACGGCGCCGCGCCGCTGCTCGAGTCGCTCACCGCCGCGATCAAGAAGTCCAAGAAGCTCGCCTGATCCGCGCCATCCCGACCGCCGCCGGTGCCATTCGCCGGCGGCGGTCGCGGTTTCGAGCGAATGATCAAAATCTTCATTTCCTCGGTCCGCCGGGGTACAGATCGTCGCTCCCGCGGGGACCCTTACGGGCCTCGCAGGGCGCGGGGCGCCCAGAACGCGAGACCCTCCAGGGCGACGTCCGAGGGTGGGCACGGTTACTTCACAAAACCCGGGTTACCGCGTCACCGGACCAGTGCAGCGCGCCCCGGTCGGCCAGGTAGCGGACGTGCGCCATGGTCTCGGCCACCGCGCCGACCCGCATCGTCCCGATCTCCGCCCACGGCCGTGACCAGGTCAGTTGCTCGGCCAGCTGCCAGATCGTCGGCGCGCCCAGCTTCTCGACGACCGCCACGATCTCCTCGCAGCGCTGCTCGTGGTGCGCCCGCAGCTGACGGGCGCGGGCCGCGATGCCACGGAACCGGTACTCATGAGCGGGCAGCGCGTCCAGCCCGTCGTGCTCGGCCACCTTCGCCAGCGACTCCAGGAACGACTCCAGCGGCGACGAACCCGGCCGCTGAAGCCCGATGTTCGGACTGATCCGCGGCAGCAGATGATCCCCGGTGAGCAGCACCCCCGCCTCGGCGTCGACCAGGCAGATGTGCCCGGGCGTGTGCCCCGGCGTCCACACCACACGCAGCTTCCGCCCCTTGAGCGGCACCGGGTCGCCGTCCTCCAGCAGCAGGTCGGGCTGGGCGGGCGCGGCGAGCCGGTGCTGCCCGATCGTCCCGGCCAGCACGGCGATCTCGTCCTCCGGGACGTGATGCGCCCGCAGCCAGTCGGCCGGGGAGTCGGTCGGGACCAGCGCGTCCCGCTCGGCCGGGTGCATGGCCACCCAGGCGCCGGCCTGCTGGAGCCGCTTGGAGAGCCCGTGATGATCCGAGTGCACGTGCGTGACGACCACGCCGGTGACATCCCCCGGCCCGGCCCCGGCCGCCGCCAGCCCGTCGAGCAGCGCGGCCCAGCCCTCGTCGCTGTCCCACCCCGGATCCACGACGACCAGCCCGTCATCCCCGGGAATCAGGTAGGACAGCGTGTACCGCAACGGACTCCGCGGAATCGGCACCGGCACCGACCAGATCCCACCCGCCGGGCGCCCGCCCCCGCCTGCCGGGTGTCCGCCCCCGTCGGTGAGTTGCTCCGCCGGCACCGACCAGATCCCGCCGGCCAGGCGCCCGGCCTCGTCGGTGAGGTGCTCCACCGGCGGCAGCACGCGCGCCTTCCAGGCCTCACGCTGCGCGACACCGGTCACGACGATCGCGTCGCCGGCCGCACGGGTCACCGGTGCCATCCGAACCCCACTTCCTAGACGACTCTTGTCTAGGAAACCGACCCTAGACTGATCGACATCCACGCGGCAACGGAAGGCGGCCCGATGTCAGCAACCCCACAAGGGCGTCCCCGCGACCCCGACGTCGACGAACGGATCACCCGGGCCGCCGCCGAGGTGTTCGGCGA
This sequence comes from Actinoplanes sp. L3-i22, assembly GCF_019704555.1. Classification (NCBI taxonomy): domain Bacteria; kingdom Bacillati; phylum Actinomycetota; class Actinomycetes; order Micromonosporales; family Micromonosporaceae; genus Actinoplanes; species Actinoplanes sp. L3-i22. The sequence continues at coordinate 8,198,897 of NZ_AP024745.1, read as the reverse complement.
GAACGGCTGGCACCGCTTCACCGTCGACTCGGTCGCCCGCCGGGCCGCGGTCGGCAAAGCCTCCGTCTACCTCCGCTGGCCGAACAAGGAAGCCCTGCTCGCGGCCGCCCTGACAGCCCGCCTGAACGGCATCGAGGACATCGACACGGGCGCGGTCCGCGACGACCTGATCAGCCTGGCCCGGCAGATCCAGCGCTCCTACCTCGGCGAGGCCGGCCGCGCCGCGCTCCAGCTCCGGGTCGACGCCCAGCGGGTGCCCGAGGTCCGCGACCACCTGCAGCGGTTACAGGAGTCCCAGGTCCTGGCGGCCCGCGCGATCGTCCGCCGGGCCATCGACCGGGGCGAGCTGCGGCCCGACACGAGCGTGACCCTGCTGCTGGACTGCGTCTGCGGCGGCGTCCTGAATCATGTGCTGGCTACCCCTCCCCACCTGCGCGATCAGGTGGCCGCGGGCGCTGATCACTACGCCACGGCCTTGGTCGACTTCGTGCTCTCGTCCACCCGAGCCTAGGGACTCGAGCGCCCCCGCGGCGGTTGTCCACAGCGCGCGGTGGATCCGTTTCGCCTGGAACGAGCCGCGGCCCGGCGCCCATGGCACCACCCCGGCTCCAGCCGCCCAGAACCGCAAGCGATCCTCACGGCAGCCGTGGTCACCAGCTCCTCCCGCGCGGCTGGTCGTGAGGGCTGTTCCGGACGCCTTGGGCAGCCGTGGTCACCAGCTCGTTCGGCGCGGCTGGTCGTGAGGGCTGTTCTGGGCGCCTTGGGCAGCCGTGGTCACCAGCTCACTCGGCTCGGCTGGTGCTCAGGGCTGTTCAAGCGCGCCGGGACAGCCCTGAGCACCAGCCGGGAGCTTGCGGCGTCGGCGGAGCGGGCCCACGGCGTACCCCCGGAAGTCACCGCAGGCGGCAACTCCCGCTAGCGGCGGCCGCAGCCGTGACCAGGAGCGGGCGGTGCCTGGCAAGCAAAACAGCGAGCAGGCCGGAGCCGTGACCGACCGGCGGGCAGCGGCGCCAGGCAAGCAGGCGGCGGCGCCAGGCAAGCAGGCGGCGGCGCCAGGCAAGCAGGCGGCGACGCCAGGCAAGCCGGCAGTGGCGCCACTGGACCGTCTGTGGTGGATGATCTGCCCCCGGGGGACTACTCCCGCGGCCGGTCCTTCTTCGGGAGGGCGGCCACGACCGCGTCATAGGACGCGTCGACCGCCTCCAGGATCTCGTCCGCCGGGATCCGGCCTCCCAGGCGCAGCGTGTTCCAGCCGTATCGCCCGATGTAGGCGCTGGCCGAAGCGTCCTCGGGAAACCGGGTCACCCACTCGTCGGCCAGGTCCCGCCCCTTGCCGCACTTCACCCCGACCGTCGTGCCCGTGCTCCCCAGGAACGCGAAGATCTTCGGGCCGACCTTGACCACGACGTCGCCCTCCCAGGGCTCGTCCTGCCAGGCCCCGGGCTTCGCGAGACAGTGTTGCCGCAGCTTCTCCCCGTCCATACCGCCCGGCATACGGCATCCCGCCCACGAAAGCAACCACGACACGGCCCGGCACCGCAGCGGCGACCCGGCACAACCCAGCGACCCGACATGACCCGACGTCGCAACCGGCGGCCCGGCCCCGCGGTGCAGCCGGCGATCCGACCCCGACCCAGCGGCGTGACCGCCGACCGGAACGGCGCGGCCCGGCCCGGTCACCTCACGACCCGGCCGGGCCCACCGCCGTACCGAAAGAAATCAAGCGGCCCCGGTGTAAGCCGCATAGGTCGCCGCCGCCTGCTTCTCCGCCGTGGCGGGATCGGCGCCGGAGGCGACGTCCGCCGCGGCCCACGCCTCGCTGCTCAGCTTCATGAAGCGCTTCCCGTCCTCGGACACCATCCACGCCATGATCGCGTCGTTGTCGCGCGGCGCGTCCGGCGCGGAGAGGTGCATGGCCAGGCCGAGCAGCCCGGAGTCCCAGCCCACGCCGACGGCGCCGGGCCCGAACTGCTTCCAGTGCTCGTCGCCGTCGTCGGCGAGCGCGGTGTGCGCCAGGGCGAATCGGGTGCGCCCGTCGCCCTCGGGCGTGAGCCGCACCTCGATCCAGCTGATCCCGCCGCCGAACTCCCAGGTCGCGGTGAACGAGTTCGGCTTGTCGCAGCCGGTGACCGTGCCGCCGGCGTTCCCCTCGAACTGGTATTTTCCGCCCTCGCGTAGCTCGCCGGAGATCGGCAGGAACCAGCGCTCGATCCGGGCCGGGTCGGTGACCACGTCCCACATGTCGTCGAGGTCGGTGTCGTAGACCTGGCTGATGGTCAGCACCCGGGCCTCGCCGGCCTCGAGGGTCGTGCCGGCGAGGGTGCGCCGGACGCTGTTGACCTGCTCGGTCGCGTCAATCATCGGTGCTCCTGAGATCGTCGGATGCGGCCAGGCGCCGCATTCTTTTCCCGCGGGCCACCTCGGTGGCCATCGCGGCGAGGTGTGGCGTCCAGAATCTGCGGAACCGGCTCAGCCACTCGTCGGCCTGGCGCAGCGCGGTGTCGTCGACCGCGTAGAGCCGCCGTGCTCCGTCCGGCCGGACGGTGGCGAAGCCGTTGTCGCGCAGCACCCGCAGATGCTGCGACACCGCCGGCTGGGAGATGCCGAACTCGGCGCGAATCACCGCGGTCACGGCGCCGGAACTCTGCTCACCCTCGGCGAGCAGCTCCAGGATGCGGCGCCGGACCGGATCGCCGAGCACATCGAACGCATGCACGGAGGAATCCTATCAGAGGAGGCTTATATAAGGAGCAACTTCAATAACCATAAAGAATATTGCCTACGCTGCGGCCGATAACTGATCGTCGCTCCCGCGGGGACCCTTCCGATCCGAGCAGGGCGCGGGGCGCCCAGAACGCTCGGAGCGAAAGGGCGACGTCCGCGGGTGGTTGCGGAAAACCCAAGGACCACGAGCCGCGTAGGCCTTTTCTGTCCGCGGGTGGTTGCGGTGGAAAACCCGGAAAACCGAAGCGGGCCGGGGTGTAGGGCCCCGGCCCGCAGTCGACGGCCCGCGCAGGGGAGGGCGGGCCATCGGCGATCAGAAGTCGTCGGCGGTGCGGATCCGGGATCGGATCAGCTGGCCGGACTCGGTGAGCACGCCCGTGCCGGAGAACGTCCCGGCCGCGCACGCGCCGGGCTTCAGGATCGAGCTGCCCTCACTCTTGTCGGCGAAGTTCCAGTTCGCGTAACTGATCTTCAACCGGTCGAGCAGGTCGAGCCAGGCGTTCGTGCTCGCGGTGTCGACCGCCCCGTCCCCGCTGGCGCTGACCGTGCCGAACTCGGTGACGAACAGCGGCAGCGAGGCGGCCGCCGTCGTCACCTCGGCCCGGTAGTTGTCCTGGTGCGACGCCGCGTAGAAGTGGAACGCGTACATGATGTTCGACGCGTTCACCGGGTTGCCGACGATCTCGGCCGACGACGACCCCTCGGAGACCCCCAGCGACGACCATCCGCGGGTGCCGACGATCACGACGCCGTCCGGGTCGTTGGCCCGGATCACCGGGATGACCTGCTCGGCGTAGCTCTTGATGGTGGCCCAGCTGACCCCGTTGGGCTCGTTGGCGATCTCGTAGATCACGTTCTTCTTGGCCGCGTTGCGGGCGGCCACCTTGGCGAAGAACTCCTTGGCCCGGGCCAGGTTGACCGTCGGGTCGCCGGGGTTCAGGACGTGGAAGTCGATCAACGCGTACATCCCGCGGTCGTCGGCCATGTCGACCAGGCTGTTCACCTTGGTGGTGAGCCCGCTCGGGTCGGACTCGTAGCCGCCCTCCTGGACGTACATCGCGATCCGGAACAGGTCGGCGTTCCAGTCCGTGGCGAGGGCGTCGAGTGCCGCGCCGGTGTAGCAGCTGGGGAACCAGTGGATGCCGTGACTGCTGACCCCGCGCAGCTGGATCTTCTTGCCGGCCGCGTTGCAGAGGTTCGTGCCGCACACCTTGAGCTGCCCGTTGATCGCCAGCGGGGTGGTGCCCGCCGCCGAGGTGGGCGTCGGGGAGGCGCTGGTGGTGGTGCTGGTGACCGACGGCGCGGGGGAGGCCGACGTGGTGGCCGGTGCGGCGCTGGGGGTGGTCGCGGTCGCTGACGGCGTCCCGGTCAGGCCGGTGCAGGACTCCCCGTTGACCGTGCACGACGTCGGCCGCCCGGTCCCGTTCACCAGGAAGCCGAAGCTGGTCGCCGCGCCGCCGGCGATCGTCGCGTTCCACCCGGCCGGGGTGAACCGGAACGTCTGCCCGGTCGCGGTGAGCGTCGCGTTCCAGCTCTGGCCGACCGTCGACCCGGCCGGGAGCGTCAGCTCCACCGTCCAGGTGTCGATCTTGGAGGATGCCGGGTTGGTGACCGTGACCTCGCCCTGGTAGCCCGAGCTCCACGAGTTCGTCACGGTGAACGAGGCGGCCTCCGCGCTGGCCGGCAGGGCGAAGAACGCCACTGTGGAGACGGTGGCCACGGCGAGCGCCGAGGCCAGGATGAGTTTCAAGCTACGCTTCAACGCTTCGTCACCTTTGGGGGATGGCTATGGGAGCGCTCCCATGCGGGGGTGACGACTGTAACCCGACCTCAGATACGTGTAAACAGCGCCCCGCGGATCAATCGCAACGCCACAGCCGGCGCAACCGCGGCTGCGGGGGCGGGGCGGGCACGGCGGCGGCCGCCGCGGCGAGGGCCGCGGCGGCCACGGTGGCGTCCTTCAGGTCGGCCGGCTCCCGGGTCACCTGGTGGCGCAGCAGCAGCGCCTGCCACTGCCGCCGCCAGGCCCGCACGGCCAGCTCGGTGCCGGGCTCGGCGACCAGCACCATGCACCCGGCCGCGTGCACCAGCGCGTCCCAGTCGCCCAGGTCGCCGGACCGCTCGGCCCGGTCCTGGAGCAGGTCGAAGAGAACTCCCCAGCCGATGACGAGATCGGGGTGGCCCGCCGGGGCCTCGTGCAACAGCCGGTAGATCTCGTCAATGGCGTGCTGCAGGCCGCGGGGGTGACCCGCGTCCGCCGTGAACGCCACGACGAGGGCCGTGTGGATGAACTCCTCGCCGTCCATAACCAGAACGGTAGACGTGGATACGCGCGGGTCAAGCCCTATGTAGATTTATTCGGTCGCAACCGGAACCGGACGCAGCTCCAGGCGCACCGCGGTGCCCGGGGCCAGTCCGGGCAGCTCACCACTGGCGACCTGGGCGACCACGAGATGATCACCGACGGTCACCGTGACCCGGCTGGTCGGGCCGAGGAAGCTGGCCGTCAGCACCCGGCCGGACCCGTCCGGATCAGGGACGACGCCCACCGACTCGGGCCGGACCAACGCCGTCGCGGCGCCCCCGGCGTGCGGTGCGACCAGCGGGAGCCGATCGCCGAGCACCTCGATCACGTCGCCCTCGACGGTGCCGGGCAGCCGGTTGCTGAGCCCGACGAAATCGGCCACGAAAGCCGTCGAGGGGCGCAGATAGACCTCTGCCGGGGCGGCGAGCTGCTCCAATTTCCCGGATTTCATCACGCCGACCCGATCGGCGACGGCGAGCGCCTCCTCCTGGTCGTGGGTGACGAACAGGGTGGTGGTGCCGACCTCGGTCTGGATCCGGCGGATCTCGTCGCGCAGCTGCACCCGGACCTTGGCGTCCAGCGCGGACAGCGGCTCGTCGAGCAGCAGCACGGTCGGCTCGATGGCCAGCGCCCGGGCCAGCGCGACCCGCTGCTGCTGGCCGCCGGAGAGCTGGCTGGCGTACCGGCTCGCGTGCGTGCTCAGCCCGACCAGGTCGAGCATCTCCTGCGCGCGCCCGGCCGGCTTCTTCCGCCCACGCAGGCGCATCCCGAACTCGACGTTCTGCAGCGCGGTCAGGTGCGGGAACAGGCTGTACGCCTGGAACACCATGCCCATGTCGCGCTTGTTGGCCGGCAGCCGGGTGACGTCCTTGCCGCCGACCAGCACCTGTCCCTGGTCCGCGTCCTCCAGGCCGGCGAGCACCCGCAGCGCGGTGGTCTTGCCGCAGCCGGACGGGCCGAGCAGCGCGATCAGCTCGCCCGGCGCGATCTCCAGGTCGAGGTCGTCGAGGGCGTGCACGGCACCGAACGTACGGCGAAGGCCCTTGAGGTGGACGGCGACGCTCATTTCTTGACCCTTCGAGTGGAGCCGACCAGAGACAGCAGCAGGAGCAGCACGAACGCGAGCAGCAGCGCGGTCAGCGAGACCGCGACCGACATGGTGGCGCTGCTCTTGCCCAGGAACTCGATGGCGACCTGCAGGTTGGTGCGGTGCAGCAGCGAGGCGATGGTGAACTCGCCGAGCACCAGCGCCACGGTCAGGAACGCCGCGGACAGCACCGCCGAGCGGATGTTCGGCAGCACCACCCGCCACATCACGGTGAACCAGCCGGCCCCGAGACCACGGGCGGCCTCGGCGAGCGTGTTCACGTCGATCGCGGACAGGCCGGCGTCGATCGCCCGGTAGGCGTAGGGCAGGACCAGGATGGTGTACGCGAAGACCAGCGTCAGCGAGTTCCCGCCGACGAAGTAGTTGACCCACGCGTAGACCGGGGCCAGCCCGACCACCAGCACGATCGCCGGGATGGTCAGCGGCAGCAGGCACAGGAACTCGACCAGCCGGCGGAGCCGGGGCAGCCGCAGCCGCACCCAGATCGCGGTCGGCACCAGCAGCACCAGCATCAGCAGCGCGGTCAGCGCGGCCTGCTCCAGCGACGCGATGATGCCCTCGGCCAGCGCCGGGTACGTCTCGTTCAGCCGCGACCAGTCCGCCAGCAGCGACCAGGTGCCCGGCGTGCGCGTACTGAACTCGACCATGGCCGCCATCGGCAGCGCGAAGAACACCCCGAGCAGGATCAGCACGACCCAGCGGAAGGCGCGCTGCTTGCCGGCCCGGCGGGCGATCACCCCAGCCACTTCGACGTCCTTTTCTGGAGCAGGGAGTAGAGCGTCATGACGATCGCGACCACGACCACCATGCCGAGCGCCATCGCCTTGCCGAGGTTCGCCTGACCGAGCACGACCTCGCTGGTCAGCGCGCCGCGGATCTGCAGCGGGATGATCGGGCTGCCCTGGCTGACCAGGGCGGCGGCCGTCGCGTACGCGGAGAAGGCGTTGGCGAACAGCAGCAGCGCGGAACCGAGGAACGCCGGGGCGAGCAGCGGGCCGGCCACCCGGGTCCAGTACTGCCAGGTGGTGCCGCCGAGGTTCTCGGTCGCCTCGCGCCACTGCGGACGGATGCCGTCCAGCGCGGGCAGGAACACGATCACCATCAGCGGGATCTGGAAGTACGTGTAGATCAGCACCAGACCGGGCAGCTCGAACAGCCACACGCCGTTCTCGAAGATGTAGAACCCGGTGTGGTCCTGGAGCCAGACGGTGACGAACCCGGAGAGCCCGATCGTCGCCAGGAACGCGAAGGCCAGGGTCACGCCGCCGAACTGCGCGAGCACGCCGGAGAGCGCCGTGACCACGCGACGCAGGAGGCCACCGGGCTTGGCGGTGCTCACCGCGTACGCGAGCAGCCCACCGAACACCGCGCCGAAGAGTGCGCTGAGCGCGGAGAGCAGCACACTGCGGCCGAAGGCCGCGATGATGTACTCGTCGGCCAGCGCGCGCACGTTGTCCAGGGTGAAGCCGTGCCCACCGTCGCCGGTGAACGCCCCGATCGCCACCACCAGGGTGGGGATGATCAGGAAGATCGTCACGTAGGCGAAGAACGGGACGGTGCCCAGCAGGGACGCGGCGCCCCGCAGGCGCGGCCGGGCGGCCACGCGCTGCGGAGCGGCTTCAGCGATCTCAGCCAACAGTCTTGGCCCAGCTCGCGGCCAGCTGGTCCTTCGCCTTCTTGGTCTGCTCCTCGGTCGGGAAGACCGGGGTGCCGGAGACGGCGGGCAGAGCGGCGAACGCGGTCTTGTCGATCGTGCCGGCCTTGGTCATCGCGTCGGCGCGGACCGGGCGGGCGCCACCCTTGAGCCACAGGTTCTGGCCCTCGTCGGAGTAGAGGAACTCCTCCCACAGGCGCGCGGCGGCCGGGTGCGGGGCGCCCTTGCTGATCGCCTGGTTGTAGTACGAGCCGAGCACCGCGTTGGCCGGGACGACGACCTTCCAGGTCGGCACCTTGGCGGTCTGCGCGGCGTTCAGGTAGTCCCAGTCGAAGACGACCGGGGTCTGGCCGGACTGGATGGTCGCGTCGGTCGGGTCGACCGGGAGGAAGTTGCCGGCCTTCTTCAGCTGGCCGAAGAAGTCGAGCGCCTTGGTGATGTCGTCGACGGTGCCACCCTGCGCGATCGAGACGGCCTGGACGGCGCCGAACGCGGAGCCGGCCTGGGTCGGGTCGCCGTTCAGCGCGACCTTGCCCTTGTACTCGGGCTTGAGCAGGTCGGCGACGGCGGCCGGGGCCGGGACCTTGGCGCTGTCGTAGCCGATCGACATGTAGCCGCCGTAGTCGTTCACGTAGAGGCCGGTGGCCTCCTTCTGGCCGTCGGCGATGTCGCTCCACGTGGCGACCTTGTACGGGGCGAACTTCGCGGTGTTCGCGGTGGCCACCGAGCCGCCGAGGTCGAACACGTCGGGCGCGGTGTCCTGGCCCTTGAGCTGGTCGGCGGCGTTGATCTCGTCCTGGCTGGAGCCGTCCGGCTGCGCGGAGTTGACCTTGATGCCGTACTTGTCGCCGAACGCCTTGATGATCTCGCCGTAGTTCGCCCAGGTCGGGGGCAGCGCGATCACGTTCAGCGCACCCTCCTTCTTGGCCGCGGCGACCAGGGCGTCCATGCCGCCCAGGTCCTGCGCGCTGGCCGCGGTGGCGGCGCTGACCGCGCCGTCGGTGGTGGCCTCGGACTTCTTCTCCGGCGGCGAGCAGGCGGTGACCGCGGTTATGGTGACGGCCGCCATCGCGACGACGACCGAGCGATTGAGCTTGCGCACTGTGTTCCTCCTTCTGCGGCGCCGTCATCCGGCACGCGCTGGTGGATCATGAAAGTGCTTGGTGGAGGCCAGGCGTACGTCAGGAGACCGGCGAGCGACATTTTCGCTGCCCCGCGCTCCTTGGTGGCCTCCGTCACGTCGGGGGTGGTCCCTGCACCATCGCACGTCGATTTGATGATCGAAAGCGGTCTTCTATTACAAGAGAGGAACGTCCATACTGTTGCCCGCGGTGATCGACGTGTGACACGGGGAAACAGAAAAATGAACAATCATGACGACCACGACCCGCTCGCCGGGCTCGAGGACTGGGCCCGGAAGACCGAGCGGAAGGTCCGGCGATCACGCCGGCTCGGCGGGCTGGCGTCGAAGCTCCGCTACGTCGTCATGGCGGTCGTGCTGGCCGGCCTGATCGCCGCGATGGCCCCGCTGCTCCGGTCGATGTGGCGGGACAAACAGGGCGACCCGGCTCCGGTCGCGGTCGACGGGATCACCGCGACCACCTCGGCCAGTGCCCGGCCCACCGATCCGTTCGAGGGGACCGCCGCCGCGCGGTACCCGATCGGCGTGCAGGGCATCACGTTGCCCGAGGCCAAGGCGGTGACCGGGTTCGACGCGGGCGAGGTGCGGTCCGCGCTCGACCGGGTGCGGGCGGCGATGGCGGCCGCGCGCCTCGACACCGAGATGACCGTGGCCCATCACCCGGAGAAGTTCCTCGGCATGCTCGCGCCGACGAACCGCACCGGGATCGCGAAGTGGTTCAAGAGCGACGAATTCGGCAGCGTCGCGACCTGGATCGACCCCGCGGTCAAGCTCGACCCGGACAACCGGCCCCGGGTGAGCGGCCGGGTCACCTACAAGTCGGTGATCGAGAGCGGCGACATCCGTACCCTGCGGGTGACCACCAACTTCGTCTGGGTCTACGCGTTCCGGGGCGACTTCGCCTACCGGCCGCTGGCCGTGGCGCACGACGAAATCGTCTGGGACTTTCCGAAGACCAAGAACCTGCGTGCCGCGGACCAGGGGATGTGGGTCCACACCGCGAACGGGTATCACGCCTGGATCGACTGCGTCGCGGCGGACAAGGGCCTGCTCGCGCCGACCCCCAGGGGTGGCGGCGGCCGCCAGGACGGGATCGATCGGGAATCGCTGGCGAAGCCGGACCACTCACTGGACATTCCGGACGACTGCCCCTGAGCCGTGCTCTGCGGCACAATGGGAAAGATGGATGACAGTACAGAGTGGACGGACATCCGGCGGGGCAGCGCTGACGACGTCCCGGCCGTGATGGCGCTGCTCGACGGCGCGGTGGAGTGGCTCACCGCGCGCGGCCGGTCCGGCCAGTGGGGCACCGAGCCGCTCTCCGCGAGCCGCCGGCTGACCACCCTCGTCGACGACATCGCCGCGGACGGCGGGCTCTACCTGGCGGTGCGCGGCGACACGGCGGTCGGCGCGATCGGGGTCGGTCAGCCCCCGGCGTACGTCGACCCGGCGACCGAGCACGAGCTGTACATCGTGCTGCTGGTGACCGACCGCGCGCAGGCCGGCCGGGGGATCGGCCGCAAGCTGCTGGCGCACGCGCGCCGCCTCGCCGTGGTCTCCGGCGCCGGCCTGCTGCGGGTCGACTGCTATGCCGGGGACGACCGGGCGCTGGTCCGCTACTACGAGAGCCAGGGTTTCACCGCGACCCAGCGGTTCACCGTCCCCCAGGGCGGGGCGAAGTGGCCCGGCCAGGTCCTGGAACAGCGACTGGGCTGACCGTCAGGCCTCCAGGAGCCGCTTGAGCGTGGCCAGGTCGGTGGCGACCGCGGCGGCGTCCCGGTCGAACTCGTCGTCGGTCATCCCGGCGGCGCGGCGCACGGTGAAGACCACCTCGGCGTGCTCCCCGTCGGCGACCACCCGCATCGGGATGTAGACGATCCCGCCGTCCGGCAGGTGCACCTCGTGGTCGAGCACGCCCAGGTCGTTGCGCGGCACGAAGACCACCTCGGCCGTCCCGCCGCCACCGGGCACGTCGACGAACCAGCGGCCGTCCTCCGCGCGCGCCGACGTACCCACGCCGTGGGCCCAGTGCGCGAGGTTGGCGGGGTCGGCGGCGTACTCGTACACCACCCGGGCGGGTCGCTCGATGTGCTCGGTCACGTGCCGGGATTCGGTAGCCATCGCCTGATTCTGCCACTTGACGGCGTCCGGCTTCACGGACATGATCCGTATCCATGAATGTGACGCTGTTCCGTTCTTGGAAACGACGGGTGTCGGTGGCCGCGGTCACCGCCCTCGCCGGAGCGCTTCTCGCGCCGGCAACCGCCCAGGCCGCCACCACGGCCGTCGCCAGCTACCCCACGACGATCAACGGCGACAGCGCCGACGTCTACTACCCGGCCAAGGGCACCCGCCTGCCGGTGGCGCTGCTGCTGCAGGGCGCGAACGTCGACAAGTCGTACTACGCCGCCTACGCCTCGACGCTCGCCTCGTACGGCTTCGTCGTCGCCGTCCCCAACCACACCCGCTCGCTGTTCGGCGTGACCGGCCTCTACCCGGAGGGCGCCCAGGCCGGCTGGACGGTCGACTGGGCCGGGGCCGAGGACGACAACACGGCCTCCCCGCTGCACGGGCGGATCGACGAGCACACCCTGGTCCTCGCCGGACACTCGTTCGGGGCGGCCACCGCGCTCAGTCTCAGCACCGGCCTGTGCGTGATCCCGTTCTGTGCCGTCGCCAACACCGCGCCCAGCGAGCTGGAGGCGGTCGTCACCTACGGCGGCAACAACACGCTGTACGGCACGTCGCTGGTCCTGCCGGTGCTCAACACCGTGCCGGTCGGCTACCTCCAGGGCACCGCGGACGGGATCGCCGCCCCGGGCGAGGGCCGGACCACGTACAACCTGACCGCCGGCACCCCGAAGGCGTTCATCGAGGTGGCCGGGACCAACCACTACGGCGTCACCGACGTGCAGAACCCGGCCGGGGCGATCCCGGACACCTCGGCGCAGACCCTCGGCCAGGCGGCCGGCGTCGAGACGATCGCGCGCTGGTCGGCGCAGTGGCTGCTGGCTCAGCTGGGCGACTCGGCCGCGAAGAAGTACGTCTACACCACCGGCGACGCGGCCGACCCGAACGTCACCGTCACCTATGTGAAGTGATCAGCGGACGGCCGGCGCGCACCGGCCGTCTCGAGTTCATCCGCCGGCCAACCGGAAGACCCATTTCCTACTCATGGGTTCGATGCGAAGATGCGGCCATGCACGTCGTGTTCGTCCGCGGCCCCACCGGATCGACCGTCGCCACCGTGCACCGCGCCGACGGCGTCTCCCTCCTGCTGCCCGGCTACGACCGTAAGCACCGGGTGCCCCACGACCTCGCGCACTACGCCACCGAACGCGCCCTGGAGATGCCCGGCGGTGTCTTCGGCGCGATCGCGGCCGGCGGGGTCTTCGAGAACATGCGGGTGATCGGCGGCAAGCCCCGCCACGACGCGGCCGCCCGCAGCAAACGCCTGCTCGACGCGCACCGCGACACGCTCACCATGGCGGAACTCCTGGCCGGCGTGGTGCACCGCGCGGTCGAGGAGGACACGCCCGAGCAGACCACGGTGCTGGTCCGCGGCGCCTGGCAGAGCCTCGGCAGCGGCCCGTTCCCGTGGACCGACGACCACGTCGACCAGGCCGTCCGCACGCTGACCGAGCTGGCCGTCGAGTGGGAGGCCCAGGGCACCGTGAAGGTGATCTGGCCGGACCACCTGGTCGCGCCGCTCCCCGAGTCCCGCGGGATCAGGCGCGGTCGTCGCGGCCGGACCTGACGCCGATCGCCAGCAGGTGGGCGCTGACCGCCACCAGCTCGGGCTCGGAGCTGTAGACCCGGGCGACCGCCAGCGCGGCGTCGAAGACCGCGTCGGCATCCGGGCCGGAGCGCGCCGCCTCGGCCGCCGGCCAGGCGGGCCCCTCGACGCCGTGCACCACCACGTCCGCGAGGCCGGCCGCCCGGCACTCGTCGCGCAGCTCGGCGACCCGGTGGAAGTACGCGTGGGTGAAGCCGATCGACGGGTCGTTGACACCGTCGGTGATCAGCCGGCGGGACTCGGCGAGCATCCGCTCGTCGAACCGCGCGGTCGACACGAAGTCGATCGGGCCGGCGAACCGGCTGATCGCCGCGACCGCGATCGCCCCGCCGGGCCGGGTCACCCGGATCGCCTCCTCGATCGCGCGCACCCGGTCGGCGCGTTCGTGCAGGTGGTAGAGGGGTCCGAGGAGCAGCGTCGCGTCGTGTGACGCGTCCGGCTCGGGCAGCTCGCGGGCGTCCCCGACGACCGCGTCGATCGGCGGCACCCCGGCCCGGGCCTGCTCGACGTGGTCCGGCACGATGTCGACCAGCCGCACGTGGTGACCGTCGGTGATCAGCTCGCGGGCGTAGGCGCCGGGGCCGCCGCCGACGTCGAGGACCCGGGCGGGCGCGGCCGGCAGCAGCTCCCGCAGCAGCTCGAGGGTCCGGATCCGTTCCAGCCGGCCCTGCGGCCGCCGGTCCAGCCGGCCGGCCTCCTCGTACCTGGTCTGGTAGTAGGTCACGATCTCATCGGTCACCCGGTCCATTCCGGAATCCTTGCCGCGGCGACGCCGCCGGGCGACCGATTTTCGACGGTACGGCGGTGAACCGGCCCCCGCCGGGTGGGGCGGGGGCCGGAGACCGTGCGTGGCTCAGCGCACCAGGTGGTCGCCCCGGTACGGGAGCTTCGGCGCGGCGGCCCGGGCGGCGGCGCGCAGGCTGCCGTCCGGGTAGAAGCCGGTCTTGGTCAGGGCCAGGGTCAGCACCGCGTGCGCGGCGCCGTCACCCAGCTCGGAGAGCGCCTTCGGGTTCAGGTTGTTGATGTCGTCGCAGGCCTGGTGGTAGCAGGAGTCGTACGGCGCGCCGGCCACCCCGCCGTATACCGCGGCCTGTTCCGGGGTCTTCTCGCCCTCGGCCCCGCTGAACAGGCCACCGGCCGGGATGCCGGCCTCGATGAACGGGCCGTAGTCGCTGCGCCCGTCGAACGCGGTCGGGTCGGTCGCCAGCCCCTGGTTGGCGAAGTACTTGGTGAACAGCCCCTCGATCTGGTCGGAGCCGTACGGGCCGGACGCGCCGGTGGCCGAGCCGTCCCCGTCGTAGACGAACCGGACGTAGTTCGGCGAGCCGGTCATGTCGAAGTTCAGGTTCGCGAAGATCTTCGTGAGGTCGGTGTCGGACAGCGTCGCCACGTAGTGCTCGGAGCCGAGCAGCCCGGACTCCTCGGCGCCCCAGAACGCGAACCGCACCTTCTGCCGCGGCTTGATCTTCAGCTTGGCCAGCTGGACGGCGATCTCCAGGTTCTGCGCCGTACCGCTGCCGTTGTCGTTGATGCCCGGCCCGGCGACCACCGAGTCCAGGTGCGCGCCGACCACCAGCACCTTGTCGGCGTTCCCGCCCGGGCTGTCGGCGATGATGTTGCTGGTGGAGGCGTTGAGGTTGACCTCGGTGCTGGTCTGCACCCGCAGGGTCACCGGGCCGGCCGCGGCCTCGGCGGCCAGCGCGCTGCCGTCGGCGAAGCTCAGCCCGACCACCGGGATCGCGCCCGGCCCGCCGAGCGTGCCCTGGAACAGCTCGGTCCGGCCGACCTGCCCCTCGTTGAAGATGATCGCCGCGTCGTAGCCGGCGGCCGCCGCGTTCGCGGCCTTCACCGCGAAGTCGCAGCCACCCCGCTGGATCAGCGCGATCTGCGGCGCGGTCGCCGACGCCGGCGCGAAGTCACCCGCGGCGCAACCGGCCGTCGAGCTGGGCGTGGCGGTCGGCGGCAGCACGTTGTTCAGCGCCGGGACGACCTGGCCGGTCACGTCACCGCTGGCCGAGTAGTCGTAGGTGACCGTCGCGTAGGCGGGCCCGGCCGGGGCGACCCGGGTGAGCTGCGCCGGGGTGAGCTCCCGATAGAACGGGAAGGTGAACTTCTGCTCGGTGACCTTGTAACCGGACTGCTTCAGCACGCTCGTGACGTACGCGGCGCTGGCCGCGAAGCCCGGCGTGCCGGACGCCCGGGTCCCGCCGTTCTGGGTGGCGATCCGCTGCAGGACGCGCTCGTGACCGAGGATCCCGGCCACGGTGACCGCGTCGCGCAATTTCTTCGTGCTGATTTCGTCCACCGCGTTCGCCGGCTGAGGGGCCAGCGACAGGATCAGCACGGCAGCGAGTGGGACGGCAAGTGTCCGTTTCCGCAACGTTCTTCCTCCACATTCGACGACTGCGACGGCCGTGAGCCGCCGGTGTCGCCGGCCGCGCCCACGACATCGAGGGTGATCAGCGTCCGCAGATTAACCGACATGAATGTGGCGGGGAAGCGTCGTCGTGTCACTCTGGGGAAAGTCGGAAAGCGGAGGAAATCCATGTACGACGAGATTTTTGAGTACGCCGGGGCCACCGTCACGCTGGCGGACGCGTCCACGATCCTGGCCGCCGCGCGGGTCAACCCGGTCGATCTGGTCCACCACGCCGACTGGCCGTCCCCGGTCCAGCGGGTCGAGGTGACCGTCTCGAGCGTGGACTCCGCGACCGGCCCGGCCCACGTGTTCGTCGCCCGGATCCACGCCGGCGCCGAGCCGATGACGACCGAGCGGATGCGCCGGGTGGTGCTCGGGCGCGATCCGATCGGCGTGCTCCTGTCCAAGCGCATCGCCGAGGGGGATCCGGTCGCCACCCGGATCGTCGACGGGGTCGGCTCGGCGGCTGCCGCGGCGTACCGGAAATTGGGTCTGGACAAGCCCAGCGGCCCGGCGGCGAACCGCGGACCGGGAGCCTACGCGGACGCCGGGGTCGGCCTTCAGGCCGAGGTCTTCCACGAGGCGGACGGTGGCGTGATCCGGCTGCGCTCCGAGGTGCCGCGCGACGAGGTGACCGCGAACCACCTGCGCGCCTTCGTCACGCTCACCCTGCAGGCGGTCGCCGAGCTGGCCGAGGCGGACGCGCTGCGCGGCCGGCGCTTCGTGTTCAGCCGCGAGGCCACCCCGCCGCCGGCCCCGGTCACCACCCAGCAGGTCACCCTGGACATGGTCGGCGGTCTCACCGACCTGGTCGGCGAGCTGCGGCAGATCGCGGTGTCGTTCCGGCACCCGGAGGCGATGGCGCGCTGGGGCGCCCGGCGGCCGCAGGGCATCCTGATGTACGGGCCGCCCGGCACCGGCAAGACGATGCTGTCCCGCGCGCTGGCGAACGAGATCGGCGCCGACTTCCGGGAGATCCGCACCCCGGAGATCCTCGACAAGTGGCTCGGCGGCTCGGAGCGCAACATCAAGCAGATCTTCCGCGACGCCCGCCGGTACCGGGTGCCGACGCTGATGCTGTTCGACGAGTTCGACTCGATCGTCAGCTACGCCGGCGCCGGCGGGGACGCGGCCAGCCAGGCGCTCAACGCCGTCGCCGGGATCTTCAAGCAGGAGATGAACGACCTGTTCGAGGCGAACCCGAACGTGATCGTGGTGGCCACCACGAACTTCCCGCACCGGGTCGACGAGTCCCTGATCCGTTCCGGTCGCTTCGACATCAAGATCAGCGTCCCGAAGCCGGACGAGGCGAGCCGCGCGGAGATCTTCCGCAAGATGATCGAGGGCCTGGTGGCGGCGCACGAGCGCGGCGGCTTCCGGATGTTCGCCGCGGACCTGGACCTGGCCGCGCTCGGCGTGGCGAGCACCGGCATGACCGGCGCCGACATCAAGGAGGTCCTGCGCCGCGTCCAGATGACCAAGGCGATGCAGGAGGCCCGCACCGGCACCGCCGACCCGATCTCCCAGCAAGAACTGCTATCCGCGGTACGCGACCTGCGCGGTCACGTCTGAGCACACCCGATCAGCTCACCAGGCCACGAAGAAGGGCGCGCAGCTCGCCGGGGATCTCCTCGGCCGTCAGCTCGCGCGCCAGCCGCGCCGCGTCCCGCCCCTTCCGGTAGCGCACCCCGAACCGCTTGCAGACCGCGTCCAGCAGCTCGTCACCCGGCACGATCGCGAGTTTGTCCCGCTCCCACACCTGATCCACCCGGTCCGTCTCCTTCGCGACCAGGTCCGCGATCTCGGCCTGGCGGACGTGCAGCTCGGCCGCCTGCTCGCGCAGCTCCGCCACGAGACGCCGGGCGAACTGGTCCAGGTCGCCGGCCTCGGCCAGGGCCGCTTCCCGGTCCGGGAAGACCGGTTTGCACACGGTACGAGCAACCCGCTTGCGTACGGCGAGGTCGTGCAACTCGTCCGCGCAGGCGACGAGGGCCGTGGCCACGGCGTGGACGGTCACCTCGGCGGCGTCCCTGCCGGTCTGCTTCGCCCGGATGAAGGCGGCGAGTGCCCGGGGCGCGGCCAGGTAGTTCTCGATCTCGCGCCGGGCCAGCACGTGGACGTCGGCGCGGTCGGCGAGCCGGGCCTTGAGCGCGTCCACCTCGGTGTCCGTGTTCTCGTCCCGGTCCAGCACGAACGACACCCGGACCTGGCGCTTCGTCAGCAGCTCGATGGTGCCCGCGTTGGCGAAGTGGGTGAAGTTGCGGGCGCTGCCCATCGGCACGAACCCGACGTTGCTCTGGCCCAGGTTGAACCCGGCCGTGGCGGCGAGCGCCCGCAGCACCTCTTCGTCGGACGCGCCCTCGACGAAGACCAGCCGGTCGTACATGAAGAGCGAGCTCAGCCGGATCCCGAGCTCGCCCGGCAGCGTCTCCTGGGCCTGCTGATAGTCGAGTGGGGTCGCGGTGACCCACGGCGTGCGGCGGGTCAGGTAGACGTTGCCGCTCGCCGAACTGTCGAGGAAGTTCGTGGAGTGGGTGCTGACGAAGATCTGCGCGCGGGTGCTGACGGCCTTCAGGTACTGGAACATGCTCACCTCGAGGGCCGGGTGCAGGTGCACCTCAGGCTCTTCGACGAGAATCAGGTCGGGATCTTTCAGCTCCACGTCGAGCACCAGCCGAAGCGCCTCCCGGACACCGGCCCCGTTCATCTCCACCAGAACGTCATCCGCATCGATCTCGGCCTGGTCGCCCTGGTCGCCTTCAAAGGCATCCACGTTCACACCGGCCATCGTGCGAATCGTGTCCTGAATCGTGCGCAGCACGTCCTGCCCCCGACGGCCGCCCGCTCCGGAGCGGCGATTGCGGCGAGTCTTCAACTCCAGCAGGCGCCGCGCGTCGTCCTTGTCGATCGGCCGGCGCCGGTCCCGCAGATGGAGCACGCGGAGTCCGCCGATCAGCCCCAGGACGGGTTTGACGCGATCGGGATCATCGGTGGTCCGCTCCCCGAGGACCACAAGGGGATTGCTCAGCGGTGTTTGGTAAACCTCGTGCGACTCGGTGAGCCTTGCCTCGATCAGCCCCTCGACGGCGGCCAGGAAAAGGTCATAGGAGCTGAATTCGGTGAGGAGAGGCGTGAGCGCTCCCCGTACGGCCGGATTTCTGTCGCGCAGGGCGGATCTGATGAGGTCCGCGGCGCCGCTTGTCTGCCTTTTGAGCGCGCTGAAGGTGTCCGGTCTGATGTCTTCCGCCGCTTCGCGAACCTCCGTGACGAATCGGTTGGTTCTCTCGAGATCCTGCTCTCGCCGGTAGATCTCGGCGGCGACCGGAGCGGTCATGGACAGAACGGAATACTCGAACGGGACGTCGGCGCGCGGGTCTTTGATGGATATGTGGGTGAGGTAGGCGAATCCCGAGTTCGGGGCGGGCGCGGACATGCCGACCTTGAGCAAGGCTGCCGCGGGCACGCCCACCAGGTTTTCGTCGATCGCGGCCAGTCGCTCCGCGTCCTCCGCGGTCAGGAGCAGCTCCACCTCGATGTTGGTCTCTCCTGCGCCGTCGGCATTACGGAAATCGGATTCCTTGCCGAACTGGATCCCCTTCGAAGGGGAACGGGCGATCGGGGCGGTTGGGGAGCCGTGCGACATGAAATCGAAGAAGAGGGCGAGCGCGTCCAGGAACGTGGACTTGCCGGAGTTGTTCTTGCCGATCAGGACGTTGAGGTTGCCCGTGTTGTCGAGAACCGCCGATTCGGCGCCGCGGAAATTTCGGATCTCGACGCGATGCACTCTCACGGATGTCTCCATTGACGGCGACGGCAGCGGGGCCGCTCACTCTACAACGGACAATTGATCAAGCAGCGCGAACGGGTCGGGGACCGGGCGGCCGAAGTGGTAGCCCTGGGCGCGCCGGTAGCCGAGCCGGTGCAGCGCCTCGGCCTGCTCGGCCGTCTCGACGCCCTCGGCCACCGCGATCAGGCCGAGGCCCGACGTCAACTGGATCAACGTCGACGCGATCACCGCGTGCCGGTCGGAGACGGTCACGTTCTCGACGAAGGACTTGTCCACCTTGAGGATCTTCACCGGGACGGCCTGGAGGATGCCGAGCGACGAGTGCCCGGTCCCGAAGTCGTCGAGCGCGATCGCGATCCCCAGCTCGTGCAACTCGTGCACGGCCCGGACGGCGACCCCGCCGCCGAACACCGTGGTCTCGGTGATCTCCACGACCAGGGCGTGCGGGCTCATCCCGGTCTCGGACAGGATCGCCGCGACCGAGTCCACGAAGCCGGGCTCGGCCAGCTGCCGGGCGGACACGTTCACCCCGAGGTGCGGGGGCGCCGCGCCGCGGGCCTGCCAGGTGCGGTACTGCTCGCAGGCGGTCCGCAGGATCCACTGCCCGAGCTCGATGATCAGCCCGTTGCGCTCGGCGACCGGGATGAAGTCGATCGGGCTGACGTAGCCGCGCTCCGGGTGCTGCCAGCGGATCAGGCTCTCCACGGCCCGGACCTCGCCGGTCGGCAGCTCCACGATCGGCTGGTAGACCAGGTGGAACTGGCCCTCGTTGAGGGCGATCCGCAGGTCGGCGCCGAGCCGGGCCTCCTCGCCGGCCTGGGTGTCGAGGTCCGCGGCGTACCAGCGGTGGCGCCGCCCGCCGGCCGCCTTGGCGGCGTACATCGCCACGTCCGCGCGGCGCAGCATCTCGCCCTGGTCGATGATCCCGGCGCTGTCGGCGATCCCGATGCTCGCGCCGACCAGCAGGTCGTGCCCGCCGGCGTGGACCGGGAACCGGATCGTGGTGTGCAGCCGGTCGGCCAGCTGGTCGCAGTCGTCCGCCGAGCGGGCCGGGAGCAGCACGGCGAACTCGTCGCCACCCATCCGGGCCACCACCGCGCCGGCCGGCAGCGCGTCGGCGACCCGGTGCGCGATCACCACCAGCAGCTCGTCGCCGACGGCGTGGCCGAACCGGTCGTTGACCGCCTTGAAGCCGTTCAGGTCGAGCAGCAGCACGTGCGGGGCGCCGGCGGCGAGCGCGGTGGTGAGCCGGCGTTCGAAGCCGCGCCGGTTGGCCAGCCCGGTCAGCTCGTCGTGCATGGCCAGGTCCTCGAGCTTGCCGGCCTGCCGCTGCACCTGCTTCACGAACCCCCAGGTACGCGTGAGCACCAGCAGGAACAGCACGACCGCGCCGGTGCCGATGCCGGCCCACGCGATGTACTCGGCGTCCCGGGCGCCCTGCAGGAACAGCAGTCCGGGCGCGAGCAGCGTGCAGGCGGCGAGCACGCCGAGGCGCCGGCCGCCGACCCGGTGCGGTTCGATGCCGGTCTGCGGGCGCTGCCGCATGCTCGGGTGCAGGGCGGAGGCGGCCCAGCAGATGTACGCCATCAGGAAGCCCGAGTCCACGAACCCGCCGGTGTACTGGGCGGTGCTGGAGGCGGTCGTGTAGATCAGGTCGCAGCTCAGCATCAGGCAGGAGCCGAGGCCGAGCAGCCGCAGGCTCGGGGTGCGGTTCTCCGGCCGGGTGAACATCCGGGCGGCCGCGGCGGTCAGCAGCACGTCGCAGAGCGGGTAGCCGATGGTGACGAACCGTTCCAGGATCGGTGTGCCCGCGTCGGCGAGCGTCGGGCCGACCACGAACACCCAGTAGATCAGGCCGATCCCGGTGGAGATCACGGCCGCGTCGATCAGGCCGCCACGGTCCCGGTCCCGGTTGCCGCGGCTGAGCCGGACCATACCGGGGACCAGCAGGAACGGGTACGCGCAGAGGTACATCGCGTCGGCCCAGGACGGGTACGGGTACTCACCCAGGCGCAGTTCGGTGACGTCGTACGTGATGTCCCCGGACACCATCAGCGCCATCCCGAACGCGAACAGCAGCCACGGCCCGCGGTGTTCCGGACGGTTCCGGAGGATCCCGACGAACGCCATCAGGACCGACGAGACCCCGACCGTGTTGACGTAGATCTTGGCCGGCAGCGTGTCGTCCGGGACCAGCGGGAAGCACAGCGCGGCGATGGACGCCACGATGAGCCACCCCAGCCAGAGCTGGATCCGCTTGTTCCGCACGCCCTGACATCGGTCCGACAGGGCCGGAATTTAGGGCGCCGCGCGCTCGACAATCGCCGCGGTGTCCGTTCCGGCAGGCAGTGTCCCGAACGTGTGGCCCCAGTCGCCGTCCAGACGGCTGGCGCAGAACGCGTCGGCGACCGCGTCCGTGGAGTGCCGGACCAGCAGCGACCCCTGGAGCACGAGCGCCATCCGCTCGACGAGGCGCCGGGCCCGTACCTCGACCTCGGTCTGATCCGCGAGTTGGGCGCGTAGCTCGCGCACCGCCCGGTCCAGGCGCCGGTCGGCGCCGCCGACCTCGGTGAAGAACGCGTCCAGGCTCTCCGGCGACCGCTGCAGGGCGCGCAGCACGTCGAGGGCCTGCACGTTCCCGGAGCCCTCCCAGATCGAGTTGAGCGGCGCGTCCCGGTAGAGCCGGGGCAGCCCGGAGTCCTCGACGTAGCCGTTGCCGCCCAGGCATTCGAGGGCCTCGCCGACGACGGCCGGCTGCCGCTTGCAGACCCAGAACTTGCCGATCGGGATCGCCAGCCGCCGGAACGCCTGCTCGGCGGCGTCGCCGCGGACCGCCCGGTCGACCGATCCGGCCAGCCGCATGGCCAGCACGGTGGCCGCCTCGGACTCGACCGCGAGGTCGGCGAGCACGTTGCGCATGGCCGGCTTGCCGATCAGCGGGCCGCCGAACGCGGACCGGTGTTTCGCGTGGTGGATGGCCTGCACGAGGGCGGCGCGCATCCCGGCGGCGGAGCCGATCACGCAGTCCAGGCGGGTCATCGACACCATCTCGATGATCGTGCGCACGCCCGGGCCCTCGCCGCCGACCAGCCAGGCGACGGTGTTCTCGAACTCCGGCTCGCTGGAGGCGTTGCTGCGGTTGCCGAGCTTGTCCTTGAGCCGCTGGATCCGGAACGTGTTGCGGGTGCCGTCCGGCAGCACGCGCGGGACCAGGAAGCAGGAGAGCCCGCCCGGGGCCTGCGCGAGCACCAGGAACAGGTCGCACATTGGGGCGCTGGTGAACCACTTGTGCCCGGTCAAACGCCACGTCCCGGTTTCGGGGGAGAAAACGGCACTTGTCGTATTCGCGCGGACGTCCGAGCCGCCCTGCTTCTCGGTCATCCCCATCCCGGCGAGCAGGCCGCGCTTGGTGCCCGGCGTGCGCAGGCCGGGGTCGTAGGAGCGGCTGGTCAGCAGCGGCTCGTAGACCGCGGCCAGCGACGGGTTGCCGCGCAGCGCCGGGATCACCGCGTACGTCATCGAAATCGGACATCCGTGCCCGGCCTCGGGCTGGGTCCAGACGTAGAAGCCGGCCGCCCGGGCCACGTGCGCGCCCGGTCGCGGGTCGGACCACGCGGCGCCGGCCAGGCCCGCGGAGACCGCGACGTCCATCAGGGCGTGCCAGGACGGGTGGAAGTCGACCTCGTCGAGCCGGTGACCGTACCGGTCGTGGGTGAGCAGCCGCGGCTCGTTCCGGTCGGCCTCGTCGGCCCACCGCCGGGTTTCCGCGCTGCCCGCCCGCAGGCCCAGTTTGTGCAGGTCACCGGCGGCCCAGCCGGCGCCCTCCCGGGCCAGTGCCGAGGTCAGCGCCGCGTCGGCGGCGACGTCGAAATCGGCGAGCGGCGGCGGCTGATTGAGCACCTCGTGGGTCACGCCCGCACCCTACTCTCCGGTAACCACCTAACGTAAGGACGTGCTGGGCTGGTTGCGGGTGCCGGGACGACTGCCGATGTTCGGCCTGGTCATCCTGATTCTGGTGGTCACACTGCCACCGCTCTGGGTGATCACCATCCGGGCCTTCGACAACCTCGAGCAGCGCGAGAACATCAGCGAGGCCGAGGAGATGCGGGTCGCGCTCGGCGCGCACTTCCAGCGCCTCGGCGACTTCGGCATGACCAACTCGATCTGGAGCAGCTCCCGCGACGACATCCGGGACGGCAACCAGAAGCGCTTCGAGGTCGACCTGCCGGCGCAGGTGCTCGGCCCGCGCTACGGCATCACCGCGGTCGCCGGCGTCGACAGCAACGGCCGGATCAAAGTCGGAGGATCAATAGCCGATTCGGCGTACGGCCTTCTGCCCGCCGCCCTGCGCGACCCGGCCACCCTGCGTGGCCTGTTCACCTCCGGCGCCGGCCCGGGGGACGCGACCTGCGGCCTGACCAGCGTGACCGGCACCCCGACCGAGTTCTGCGGCTTCATCGCCTACCCGGACCAGGGCGCCCCCGGCGGTCCGGGCGGCGCGCTGCTGCTGTTCCGCGCGCTGGACGCGGCCGGGCTGGCCGACCTCTCCGCGCTGACCGGCGACCGGATGACCGTGCGGTCCGGCCCGCGCGACGGCAAGCGCCACCCGGCGCTGCCCGGCCGGTACGGCGACATCGCCGTGACGACCACGGCGGTCGGCGACAAGGTGGCCGTCGACGGCACGATCGTCGGCGTCGACGGCGTCCCGGTCACCCTGGAGGTGCTGGCCGACCGGCCGATCCGGGCGCTCGCCCAGCAGACCCTGCTGCTGATCGGGATCATCCTGCTGCTCGCCATGGTGGTGCTCAAGCTCGCCGCCGGGATGATCATCCGGGGCGGGATCGGCGCGCACGTCCGGCCGCTGCAGCGCGTCATGGAACGCGTGGTGAAGTCCCGCGACCTGCAGCTGCGCGTGCCGCGGTCGGAGCACCCGGACCTCGACGAGCTGGCCGGCTCGATCAACGACATGCTGGCCGCGCTGGAGCGGGGCGAGCACGAGCTGGCCGAGTCCCAGACCCGGCGGGAGCGGGACCGGGCCGAGCAGCTCGCCGCCCAGGAACGTGACCGCGAGGCGACCCTCAAGCAGGCGCAGGAGGAGTCGGACGAGATCATCGGCAGCGTCCGGCACCAGCTCAGCGGCGCGGTCCGCGAGGTGGACGCGGTGCGCGGCTCGGTGCACGACATCAACGCGGGCGCGGCCGCCGCGCACGGCGCCACCGAGCAGATGGCCGAGCACGCCACCCAGGCCGACCGGGCCGCCGAGGCGCTCAGCGTCAGCCTGCCGGCGACCAGCGAGATGGTGAAGCTGATCGCCGCGATCGCGGGGGAGACCCGGATGCTGGCGCTGAACGCGACCATCGAGGCGGCCCGGGCCGGCGAGGCGGGTCTCGGCTTCGCCGTGGTCGCCGACGAGGTGCGGAAACTGGCCGACAACACCGCGGAGAGCACCGAGCGGATCACCGCCACGCTGGGCGCGCTCACCACGTCGGCGACCGAGGTGTCCCGCGCGGTGGCCACCATGACCGACACGATCGACAGCGTGCGGGCGGCGATCGGCCAGGTGCGCTCGGTCGCGGACGGTCAGCAGCACTCGATCAGCGATCTGGTGAACCAGGTGCAGAACGCGATCACCCAGATCGAGAACCTTAGCTCCTAGCAGTTCGGCGCGTTGTGCCCGCCGACGCAGTCGTCGTTGCCGATCGCGTCGTTGACCCGGTCGCTGATCTGCCGGAGCTGCTTGAACTGCGCCTGGGTGAGCGCGTCGAAGAGCACCCGGCGGACCTCGGCGACGTGCCCGGGGGCGGTGGCCACCACTTTCTCCCAGCCGGCGTCGGTGAGGATCGCCAGCGTGTAGCGGCCGTCGGTCGGGTCGGGGGTGCGCTGCAGCCAGCCCTTGGACTCCAGCCGGCGGGCGGTGTGCGAGAGCCGGGACAGCGAGGACGCGCTGAACTCGGCGAGGATGCTCATCCGCATCCGCCGCTCGGGTTGCATGGAGAGGCCGGCGAGCACCTGGTACTCGAAGAACGAGAGCTCGGCGTGGCGCTGGAGGTCGGCGTCGAGCGCGGCCGGGAGCCGGGTGGCCATGCGGAAGAGCGCCAGCCAGGTGGCTGACTCGTCCGCGTTCAGCCAGCGGGGCTCCTCGGTCTTCATGGCGACAACCTTAACCGGAACAGTCCACTTTCCGAGTGAGCTATCCGACGTGAATCCTCAACCCGTTCGACTTGACGGTTCAAGTCATCGGGGCCTACCTTGAGTTGACGGTTCAAGTCGAAAACTTACGGGAGCAGCACCGATGAGCATTCTTCGTATCGACGCCAGCATCCTCGGCCCGAACTCCGCGAGCAGCGCGCTCGCCGACATCGCCGAGACCGCCTGGCTCGAGACCGCGCCGGACACCAAGATCGTGCGCCGCCACATCGGCAACGAGCCGCTGCCGTCGAACGCGTGGCAGCTGGCCATCTCGGCCGCCTACGTGCCCGAGGCCGACCGCAGCGACGAACAGAACCGGGCCGTCGACCTGGCCCGCGCGCTGGCCAGCGAGCTGCGCGACGCGGACGGCGCGATCCTGGCCCTGCCGTTCTACAACTACGGCGTCTCCCAGCACGTCAAGGCCTGGTTCGACCTGGCCATGGCCGGCGGTGAGAACGGCGAGAAGTACCTCGACGGCAAGCCGGTCATCGTCGTCACCAGCCGCGGTGGCGCGTACGGCCCGGGCACCCCGCGCGAGGGCTGGGACCACAACACCGACTACCTGCGCCGTGTCGTCGGCGACATCTGGGGCGCCGACCTGATCCTGGTCGAGCGTGAGTTCACCCTGGTCGGCGTGAACCCGGCGCTGGACGCCTTCACCGAGACCGCGAACGAGATGAAGGAGGCCGCCCACCAGGCCGCCGCCGAGGCCGGCCGGGCGCACGCCTCCCGCTGAGCCGTCACCCGGCGCGTTCCCGCCGTGCGACGCGGCGGGAACGCGGGGGGCGTGTTCCAAGCACGGCGCGTTCGGGTAGAAAGCCGCCGTGTCCACATTCGTTAAGCAGGCGTTCACCCGGATCGTTCTCCCGGTCGCCGCGATTCTCGTCCTGATGATCGGGCTGGGGCTGCTCTTCACCCACGTGCTCCAGCACAGTTGGCCGTTCACCGTGGAGGACGGCGTCAACCGGTACTTCGCCACGCACCGCACCCCCGACGAGACCTCGGTGTCCGGGGTGTTCAGCTTCATCGGGAACACGTCGTCGGTCATCACGGTGACCGCGGTGATGGCGGTGGTGCTGCGGCTCGTCCTGCACCGCTGGCGGGAGTCGATCTTCCTGTGCCTCGTGGTGATCGCCCAGGCGCTGGTCTTCTTCTTCACCACGCTGGTCATCGACCGGCCGCGCCCCGACGTGCAGCGCCTCGACGCGTCGCCGCCCACCTCGAGCTTCCCGTCCGGGCACACGTCGGCGGCGTTCGCCCTCTACGTCGGACTGGCCGTGCTGCTCGTGTCGCTGGCCCGCCCGGGCTGGCTGAAGGCGCTGTGCTGGCTGCTGGTGCTGATGCCGGTCGCGGTCGCGCTCGGCCGGCTCTACCGGGGCATGCACCACCCGAGCGACGTGCTGTCGTCGTTCCTGAACGGGACGTTGTGCCTGGTCGTGATGGTGCGCGGGGTGCTGTCCCCCCACGTACCGTGGCGGATCTCTAAGGTGGGGTCATGGTCCCCTTCGACTTCCCCGGCGAGCAGTCACCCAACGGGTACAGCAACGTCGTGACCATCAACTCCGGCAGCCGTCTGGTGTGGACGTCGGGTCAGGTGGCCGCCGGGCCGGACGGCGTGGTGCCGTCCGGCTGGGCGGAGCAGACCCGTCAGGTGTTCCGCAACCTCGGGACCGCGCTGGAGACCGCCGGCGCGACCTGGGCGGACGTGGTGAAGCTGACGTTCTACGTGGTGGACACCGACGAGCTGCCGACGGTCCGGGCGGTGCGGGACGAGTTCGTGAACGTCGCCGCCCCGCCGACCAGCACCCTGATCAAGGTCGCCGGCCTGTTCCGCCCGGAGTTCCTGATCGAGGTCGAGGCGGTCGCCGCGCTTTAGTACTGCACCTGCGGGGCGGCGATCGCCTCCCAGGCGGTGCGCAGCTCGGTGACCAGCTCGGGGTGCTTGGCGGCCAGGTTGGCCTGCTCGCGCGGGTCGGCGTCCAGGTCGAAGAGCAGGTCCGCCCCGCCGGAGCGCAGGTACTTCCACTTGCCGCGACGCAGGGCGCGGGCCGCCCGGGTGCGCCAGAACAGGTCGCGGTCCGGGGCGTCCGCGCCGCGCAGCAGGTAGCCGGCGAGGCTGGCGCCGTCGAGCGGGTAGTCCGGGTGCGGCTCGGCGCCGGCGATCTCCAGCAGTGTCGCCGTCCAGTCGTGCGTGATCAGCGGCTCGTGGCTGACCTGGCCGCCGCGGATCCGGGCCGGCCAGCGCACGATGTTCGGCACCCGGATGCCGCCCTCGTTCAGGCTGGCCTTGTTCCCGGAGAGCGGCCACTGGTAGGAGAACCGCTCGCCGCCGTTGTCGCTGGAGAAGATCACCAGGGTGTTCTCCTCCTGGCCGGTCCGGCGCAGCGCGGTCAGCACCTGCCCGATCCGCGCGTCCAGATTCTCGACCATCTTCGTGTACGTCTCGAGCGAGCCCCCGTCGGTGTGGAACAGCGCCGTGGCGTCGCCGGCCCGCACCCGGGCGGTGATCTCGGCGCTGACCGCCCGGTCGCCGGGCGCCTCCCACGGCCAGTGCGGGCTGGTGAAGTTCAGGTTCAGCAGCCACGGCTTGTCGTGCTCGCGCTGCAGGAACCGCTCGGCGCGGTCGGCGAGCGTGTCGGTGTAGTACTCGTCGGACGCGACCCGGGTCTCGCCCTCGAACAGGTCCACGCCCCCGCCGGTGATCTTCGAGTAGTAGTCGACGGCGCCGGAGTAGTTGCCGAAGAACTCGTCCCAGCCCGACTTCAACGGGCTGAACCAGGGCAGGAAGCCGTTGTGCCACTTGCCGAACATCGCCGTGGTGTACCCGGCCTTCTTCAACAGTGAGCCCAGCGTCGGGTGCTCCGGCGGCAGGCCGTCGGTCGGGCTCGGCGCGGCGATCGGCTCGGGCAGGCCGCCGGCGAGCCGCCCGGGATAGCGGCCGGTGTAGAGCGCCAGGCGGGTCGGCGAGCAGACCGCGCCGGCCGAGTAGGCCTGGGTGAACCGGACGCCGGAGCGGGCCAGCCGGTCCAGGTTCGGCGTCCTGATGTCCGGCGAGCCGTAGCTGCTCAGGTCCGCCCAGCCCAGATCGTCCGCGAGGATGAACAGGATGTTCGGCCGCTTCGCCGGCTTCCCGTGCGCCGGGGCGGCCCGGAACTCGGTCTCGGCGGCCTGGGCCTCGGCGGGCAGCGCGGTCACGGCGGCGGCGCCGGCCAGCGCCCCGAACACTCCGCGCCGGGTGGCGCCACGGTTCGTCACATCAACTCCTACGGATCCGTCGTCAGCGCGCCGACATTACCCATAGGATTGATAGGAGTAAAGATCCGTCCCGCTGACTGGCGGGAGACCCGCGGTGGTCCGGGTCCGCGGTCCGGTCCCGGTTGTCGCAATGCCTATTCGGTACGCGGTGAGCCCGGTGGCCGTCTCGGTCGGGTCGCGCGGCGCGCCGGCCGAGCCGGGCCGGGTGCGGCAGCATGGGGTGGTGACGAAGCTGACTGGGCAGGAGATCGTGGCGCAGGCGCCCGCGGGCTGGGTGTACCTGCTGGGTGGATTGCAGACGCGGGTGCGGACCGGGGACTTCGCGGCCGGGCTGGCGCTGGTGAACGCGATCGGGGCGGTGGCCGAGGAGTTGGATCACCACCCGGACCTGGATCTGCGCTACGGGTTCGTGGACGTGCGGACCAGCAGCCACGACGTGGGCGCGGTGACCGGGCGGGACCTGCGGCTCGCGCTGCGGATCTCGGAGCTGGCGACGGCGGCCGGGGTGAGCTGCTCGGCGGCCGGGCTCGCGCGGCTGGAGCTGGCCCTGGACACGCCGGCGGTGGATCGGATCGCCGGGTTCTGGGCGGCGGTGTTCGCCGGGGAGCGCCAGGGGCGGGACGACGTGCGGGACTCGGCCGGGGTCCTCCCGCTGATCTGGTTCCAGGAGTCCGGTGCGGAGGAGCCGCGGCAGCGGTGGCATCCCGACGTGTGGGTGGATCCGGCTGAGGTGCGGCCGCGGATCGACGCCGCGGTGGCGGCCGGCGGGACGCTGGTCACCGACGAGTACGCGCCGAGCTTCTGGGTGCTCGCCGACCCGGAGGGCAACAAAGTGTGCCTCTGTACATGGCAGGAGCGGGGCTGAGGGTTTCCGCAACCACCCGCGGACATCGCCCTGGAGGGTCTCGTGTTTTGGGCGCCCCGCGCCCTGCGAGGCCCGGAAGGGTCCCCGCGGGAGCGACGATCAGTTATCGGCCGCAGCATGGGCAATGAAGAATTTGATCTGGATCTTGCGGTGAAGCCGGGGGCAGGTCGGAGGGCTGTCCCCGGCTTCACCTCACCGCGTCAGGCCGCGACAGTAGCCTGAGCGGTGACCGGAGCCGACCCTCCCGACAGGTGCCGAAGGTATGCCGGCAGGGTCAGGAACTCCGGGCACGTTCTTTCCGTGAGCAGGACGGTGAGCAGGATCCGGGCCTGGCCGAAGAGCCGGGCCATCTCCTCGTCCAGCGCACCGGTCTCGCTGAGCACGTCCAGCTCCTCGCGGAGCATCCGGGTGACCATGGCGGCCGTGACCGGCACGCCGTAGTCGGTCGGCGTCCCCGACGAGATCCACTGCCAGAGCTGGGCCCGGCAGATCTCGGCGGTGGCGGCGTCCTCCATCAGGCCGCCGAGCGCGACGGCGCCGCGCCCGCCCAGCCAGGAGGCGATGTAGCGGAGCGAGACGCTGACGTTGGTGCGCAGCGCCACCTCGCTCACCGAGATCTCGCTGGCCTTGACGTCGAGCAGCTCGGCGGCGCCGACCCGCACGTCGTCCCGCTTGCGGACGATCTGGTGCGGCTCGTCGCCGAGCCACTGGTCGAACACCTCGCGACACGTCTCGACCAGGCCCGGGTGCGCCACCCAGGAGCCGTCGAAGCCGTCGCCGACCTCGCGCCGCTTGTCCTGGCGGACCTGGTTGAGCGCGCGCTTGGCGGCGACCGGGTCCCGGCTCGGGACGACCGCGGCCATCCCGCCGATCGCGTGGGCGCCGCGCCGGTGGCACGTCTTGACCAGCAGCTCGGTGTAGGCCCGCATGAACGGCGCGGTCATGGTGACCTGGGACCGCTCGGGCAGGACCACGTCCGGCCGGTTCTTGATCATGCTGAACAGGTAGTCCCAGCGGCCGGCGTTCAGACCCGCCGAGTGCTCGCGCAGCTCGTAGAGGATCTCGTCCATCTCGAAC
The DNA here is from genome assembly GCF_019704555.1 of Actinoplanes sp. L3-i22. NCBI lineage: Bacteria > Bacillati > Actinomycetota > Actinomycetes > Micromonosporales > Micromonosporaceae > Actinoplanes > Actinoplanes sp. L3-i22. Next base: position 8,168,577 of record NZ_AP024745.1, on the reverse strand, counting down.
GCCGCGTTGATCGTCTCGATCAGGACCGTGGCCCGGATCGTGCCGCGCGGGATCCCGAGCAGTTCCTGGGCGAAGAGGAAGACGTCGTTCCAGAGGCGGGCCTCCAGGTGCGACTCCAGCTTCGGCAGGTAGAAGTACGGGCCGGAGCCCCGGTCGATCTGCTTCTGCCCGCAGTGGAACAGGTACAGACCGAAGTCGAACAGCGACGCGGAGACCGCGCGGCCGCCGATCCGCAGGTGACACTCCGGCAGGTGCCAGCCGCGCGGACGGACCATGATGGTCGGCAGTCGCTCGCCGACCTTGTAGTCCCGGCCGTCCGGCGCGGTCCAGCCCAGCGTGCCGTCCAGCGCGTCCTTCAGGTTGACCTGTCCGAGGATGACGTTCTCCCAGGTGGGGGACGTCGAGTCCTCGAAGTCGGCCATCCAGACCCTGGCGCCGGAGTTGAGCGCGTTGATGGTCATCTTGCGCTCGGGCGGCCCGGTGATCTCCACGCGCCGGTCCATCAGGTCCGGCCGCGGGGGCGCGACCTGCCACGACCGGTCGTCCCGGACGTGCTGGGTGGAGGGCAGGAAGTCCAGGTCAGTGGTGCGGGTGGCCCGGCGGCGCCGGCGGCGCTCCAGCAGCTGCACCCGGCGTGCGCCGAATTCCCGGTCCAGCGCCACCACGAACGCGATGGCCTCGGGGGTCAGGATCTCGGAGTATCGGTCTGCGGTGGTTCCGGTGATGGTGATCTCTTCGGCACCCATGATCAGATCTCCCTGCCCTACTCGTTAGATCAGAACTGCTCGGCCTCGGTGGAACCGGACAGGGCGGTGGTGGACGACTCGGGGTTCAGGGCGGTGGAGACGGCGTCGAAGTAGCCGGTGCCGACCTCGGCCTGGTGCTTGGTCGCGGTGTAGCCGTCGGACTCGGCCGCGAACTCGGCCTCCTGCAGCTTCACGTACGCCGTCATGCCGGTCTCGGCGTAGCCCTTGGCCAGCTCGAACATCGAGTGGTTCAGCGCGTGGAAGCCGGCCAGGGTGACGAACTGGAACTTGTAGCCCATCGCCCCGAGCTCCTTCTGGAAGCGGGCGATGTCGGCGTCGTCCAGGTTCTTCTTCCAGTTGAACGACGGCGAGCAGTTGTAGGAGAGCAGCTTGCCCGGGTGCACCGCGTGCACGGCCTCGGCGAACTTGCGGGCGAAGTCCAGGTCCGGCTTACCGGTCTCGACCCAGAGCATGTCGGCGTAGTCGGCGTAGGCGATGCCGCGGGCGATCGCCGCGTCGTCGCCCGGGGTGACCCGGTAGAAGCCCTCGGCGGTGCGCTCACCGGTGACGAACGGCTTGTCCCGGTCGTCCACGTCCGAGGTCAGCAGGTCCGCGGCCAGGGCGTCGGTCCGGGCGATGACCAGCGACGGGACGCCGGCCACGTCGGCCGCCAGGCGGGCCGCGTTGAGCGTGCGGACGTGCTGCTGGGTCGGGATGAGCACCTTGCCGCCCAGGTGACCGCACTTCTTCTCGGACGCGAGCTGGTCCTCCCAGTGCACGCCCGCCGCGCCGGCCGCGATCATGGCCTTCATCAGCTCGAACGCGTTGAGCGGGCCACCGAAGCCGGCCTCCGCGTCGGCGACGATCGGGGCGAACCAGTCACGCTCGTACTTACCGTTCGAGGTGTCGATCTGGTCGGCCCGCAGCAGCGCGTTGTTGATCCGCCGGACCACCGCGGGAACCGAGTTCGCCGGGTAGAGCGACTGGTCCGGGTAGGTGTGGCCGGACAGGTTCGCGTCCGCCGCGACCTGCCAGCCGGACAGGTAGATCGCCTTCAGGCCGGCGCGCACCATCTGGGTCGCCTGGCCGCCGGTCAGCGCGCCGAGCGCGTTGATGTAGTCCTCGGTGTGCAGCAACTCCCACAGCCGCTCCGCGCCGCGCTCGGCCAGCGTGTGCCGCTCCTGGAGAGTGCCTCGCAGTCGCACGACGTCCTGCGCGGTGTAGTCGCGCTTGACGCCGGCCCAACGAGGGTCGCCGGCCCACGCCTGAGTGAGGTCCGCAGCGGTACCGCCCCTGGTGGCAAGCTCAGTCATCGGAAAATCCCTTTCGTGCCCTGTCGCATCTTCCGTTTGGAAGAACTTCACTCTCACGGATCCCACCAACCCCTAAGAAGACCTTTGTGAGGAGAAGAAACGCGAAAATTCTGTTAACGTGAAACCCGTGACCGCTTCACCTTCCGACTCTGTCGATCTTGTGACCCTGGGCCAGCGTCTGCGGCATTTGCGCCGTACCCGGGGCCTGACGCTGGACCAGCTCAGCGAGGCGGTCGGCCGGGCGCCGTCCCAGCTCTCCCTGATCGAGAATGGCAAGCGGGAGCCGAAGCTCTCGGTCCTGCAGGCGATCGCGGCCGCCCTCGGGGTGCCGATGCAGGACCTGCTGCGGGCCGAGGCGCCGTCCCGGCGGGCCGCGCAGGAGATCGAGCTGACCCACCTGCAGAAGAACGCCGCTTATTCCGCGCTCGGCCTGCCCGTGGTCAAGGGCGGCCGGCGCCTCCCGGCCGACGCGCTGGAGTCACTGATCGGGCTGCACCGCGAGCTCAACCGGGTGCTGACCGAGCAGAGCGCGACCCCCGAGGTGGCCCGGCGCGCCAACGCGCAGCTCCGCGCTGACATGCGGAAACGCGACAACTACTTCGCCGAGATCGAAACCGCGGCAAACAAGATCCTGCTTTCCGTACGGCATGCCACCGGCCCGCTGTCCCAGCGCGGGATCCTCGACATCGCCGCCCAGGTCGGGTTCAGCCTGCACTACGTGAACGACCTGCCGAGCTCCACCCGCTCGGTCACCGACCTGAAGAACCGCCGAATTTATCTCCCGCAGGTCGCCAGCGGTAAGGGCCACGACCCGCGCGGCGTGGTGCTGCAGACGCTCGGGCACTTCGTGCTCGGGCACAACGACCCGGCCGACTACGGGGACTTCCTGCGGCAGCGGGTCGAGGTGAACTACTTCGCGGCGGCGCTGCTCATGCCGGAGAAGTTCGCCGTCGACTTCCTGGCCAAGGCGAAGGCCGACCGGGCGCTCGCGATCGACGACTTCCGGGACGCGTTCGGGGTGTCCTACGAGACCGCGGCGCACCGGTTCACCAACCTGGCGACCCAGCACTTCGGGATCCCGGTGCACTTCGCGCGGGTGCACGAGAGCGGGATCGTCTACAAGGCGTACGAGAACGACAACGTGCGCTTCCCGTCCGACGTGACCGGGGCGATCGAGGGGCAGCCGGTCTGCCGGAAGTGGGCGTCCCGGACGGTGTTCGAGGCGGAGGACCCGTACTCGTCGTTCTACCAGTTCACCGACACCACCGGCGGGACGTACTGGTGCACCGTGCACGTGGAGTCGACCCGGTCCGGGGAGTTCTCGGTGACGGTGGGGACGCCGTACGAGCACGCGCGCTGGTTCCGGGGCGGGGACGTGACCGGGCGTACCGTCTCGACCTGCCCCGATCCGGACTGCTGCCGCCGCCCGCCGGCCCAACTGGTCGACGCCTGGGCCGGGAACGCCTGGCCGTCCGCGCGCGTCCACTCCCACCTGCTGGCGGCGCTGCCGCCGGGCACCTTCCCCGGCGTCGACAACCGCGACGTGTACGACTTCCTGGAGCGCCGCGCCTGAGATCTAGACTGCGCTGGTGGGAGCAGTGACAGAGGCGTGGATACGCATCGAGGACTGGCTGCGGCAGCACTCGCCCGGTGCGTTCGGGAAACTCGCCGGCCCGGCCGGGTCCGCGGCGATCACGGCGGCGCAGGAGCGGCTCGGCGTCACCTTCCCGGTCGAGTTGGTGGAATCGCTGCGGCGGCATGACGGGCTCACCGAATGGGTGTGCTTCTTCCCTGAGCAGGAGCCGCTGAGCCTCGATCAGATCGTCGAGTTCTACGAGATCCGGATGGATGTGGCCGAGGACGTCGACGGGTTCGAGACGCACTCGCCCAACGACGAACCGTGGTGGAGTCCGCAGTGGTTCCCGTTCGGCGGGTACGACGGTGATCTTCAGGTCGTCGACGCTCGGCCGGGGGTGGGGCAGGGGAGGCTGGGGCTCGCGCCGAACAGCAGCGGCGGGGACTTCAGTGCGGCCTATCCGTCGCTCGGGGCCTACCTGACCGTGGTCGCGGATGCGTTCGAGGCCGGGGGAGCTGTCGGGGTCTGGCACCTCTACTTCGCGGCTGACGGCGAGATCTGGTGGGACCAGGCCGGGAAGACCGAGCTCAACGGGGAACCTCTGCGGCCGGCGCATCACGTGCGGCCGGGTATGGAGCCCGGCCACGCGTGACGGTCGGTCTGGTCAGGCCAGGTGGGCGGGGGAGAGGGGCACCTTCAGGGCGGCCAGGTTGGCGGTGAGCTGGGCGACGGTGCGGGCGCCGACGATCGTCGAGGTGACCGGGGCCTGCTGGCGGACCCAGGCCAGGGACACCGCGGCCGGCTCCACGGCAGCACGCCCAGGCCGAGCGCCCGTGCGGCGCCGAACAGCTCGCCCTCCGAGGTGCGCGCATACGATCGTACGAAAAATGCGGTTTTGGGTATTGCCCTAAAGATTCCTTAACAGTGTTTACTGTTAAGTCGAATTCATTTACGTTGGTGAACACGTCGTCCCCCGTTCTCAGCAAGGAGCGCCTGATGAGACGTCGTTTCACCCTGCCCGCGCTGACCGTCGCGGCGGTCCTCGGATCGCTGTTCGTGGCGGCCAGCCCGGCCTTCGCGCACGGATATATCTCGTCCCCGCCCAGCCGTCAGGCCAACTGCGCGAGCGGTGCCGTGACCGGCTGCGGCGACATCGTCTACGAACCGCAGAGCGTCGAAGCCCCGAAGGGGTCCACGCAGTGCAACGGTGGCGGCAGCCGTTTCACTGTGCTCAACGACAGCGGCAAGAGCTGGCCGGCGGCCTCGGTCGGTCAGACGGTCACCTTCAACTGGGTGCTCACCGCCCGGCACTCGACCGCGACCTGGGAATACTTCATCGGCAACACGCTTCTGGCGTCGTTCAACGACGGCGGGGCGCAGCCGGGGGCGACCAAGTCGCACACGGTCAGCATGAAGGGGTTCACCGGGCGGCAGACGGTGCTCGCCCGGTGGAACATCGCGGACACGGTCAACGCGTTCTACTCCTGCGTGGACCTGAACATCGGCGGCGGGGGCACCACGACCCCGCCGACCACCACGCCGACCACGGCACCCACCACCACACCCCCGACCACGGCACCGACCACCACGCCCCCGACCTCCGGGACCACGACGTGGGCGGCCGGGGTCGCGTACAAGGTGGGCGACAAGGTGACCTATGCCGGTAAGTCGTACCAGTGCCGGCAGCCGCACACCGCGCTGACCGGGTGGGAGCCGCCGAACGTGCCGGCTCTGTGGACCGCGCTGTAACGATGTCGATCTCGATGATGCCGAGCGGTCCGGTTCGCCGGGCCGCTTCGGCCTTGCTGCTGCTCTCGGCCCTGTTCCTGGCCGGCTGCGGGTCCTCCGCTCCGCCCCCGGCCGCCCCGGCTCCGATTCCGTCCGCCGAGGTCAACGACGTCGACGTGATGTTCCTGCAGATGGGGATCACCCAGATCACCGAAGGGGACCGGCTGGCCGGCCTCGCCGTGGAGCGCGCCGGGAACCCGGAGATCAAAGCGATCGCGGGGGAGCTGCGCGGTCAGTGGAAGGGCGAGAGCGGGACGATGGAGAGGTGGCTGCTCGGGTGGTCGAAACCGGTCAGCGCGGATCCGTCGGCGGGGGTGCACGCCGGGCACGGGGAGTTGCATGCGCTTCGGGAGTCCGACTTCGCCGACCTGGAAGCGACGCGGGGCGCCGACTTCGACCGGACCGTGGTGAGTCTGCTGCTCGGGAACCTGCACAACGGGATGGAGACGTTGCGGATGGAGTCGGCGTCCGGGTCGTATCCGCCGGCGAAGAGCCTGGCGGCGAAGATGGTCGAGACTCGGCAGGCCCAGATCCAGCGGCTGCTCCGGCTGGCCGCCTAGGCTTCGCTGCCTTCGCTGCCTTCGCTGCCTTCGCTGACGAAGCCCTGGTCGTCGACCTCCCAGGTGCCGGGCCGGTGCGGGGTCCAGGACCAGTCCCCGCCCAGGTCCCGGCACGCGTCGCGGAACTCGCGGAGAAAGGCGTTCAGCCGGGCCGCGTTGATTCGGGAAAGGGTGCGGTTGTCGGCCGGTTCGCCTCGGCTCCCCATCATGTTGTGCGGGAACCAGATGTCGGTTGCGGTCGCGATGTGGGCGGTGAAGCCCTCCTCGCGCCACGCCGGCGCCGTGTCCACCGAGATCGGTGGATAGCCTCCGCCCGGGTAGAAGACTCCCGCCGCCAGCGCGGCCTCGCCCAGGTTGGTGAACCAGCCCTCGACGATGTCATCCCGGTTGAGGTACGCCAGGCGCGCCGCACATGTGTACGCCTGTCCATGGCCGACAAGGAATCCGGCCGGGTAGGAATCCATCGGCTCGATGCGCTCGCCGTGCCGCTCCAGCCAGGCCACCACCGGCCCGTCCCGATCCCGCTGATAGCCCCAATCCGGCGCGTCGAGAACCCGCATCACCTCGTGCCGGTCGCCGGCCTCCAGCACGATGCGTTGCCAGTCCAGGAGCCGCTCGGTGGGAACCGGTGGCATCTCGGACCTCCAGACGAAGGCCTCGTCGGTCTTGAAGACATTCCAGTTGTTCACCGGAACCGTAAATCCTTCTCGGGCGAGCGACTCAGGCACAGAGGCCGTCAACGCGAAGCAGCGTGTTCATCTGATCCCTGGTCCATCGATGAGTCCCTGCCTGGTTCACGATGACGACCTCGTCGGCCTGGGCTTTTCCATTGAAGCACCAGTCCTTCAAGACCTCGTTGCGGCTTCTCCGGCCCAGGACCCACTCCAGATCGGCGCGGCCCATGGCATGCATACTCCACGCGGCGGGTTCCAGATAGATCAGTGCCACGCGAGTACTGCCGGGCGGAGCGCTTTCCGGCGCGCCGATCGCGGGATCGATGCCGCTCCTCCCGTTGAGCTGCTTCAGAGCCGTCTTGAGGTTGGAGGCCAGTCTGTCGCTGCTTACCGTCTTTATTTGAATGGCGACATCACGTGAACGTTGCGAGCCGTTCTTACGGATCAGGACATCGACCTTGTAATTTCGGCCCCCGACCCGTTCGGCGCCATCCAGCAGCACCCTCGCCGTAGGGTCGGTCCGGATGGTCTGGGCGGCGAATTGAATCTCTCGGCGGTATCCGATTTGTTCCGCGGCAGGTTGCGTGCCGGCTGGATCCGGGTCGATTTCGAAAGTCAGGTTCTTCAGCTTCTGCGGAAGATCCTGGGGGTTTTCCGGGCGGCCGGAGCTGATCAGGGCCTGGAGTTCGGGGAGGGCGCCCTGGGTGATGGCGTTTTCTACACCGCTCATCACCTGGGCCGGGTTGAAGCCCGGCCGGCGGGACATCACGTCCAGGGCTTTCAGGGCGGTCGCGTACTGGGTGGGGTCGAGTCCGCTCAGGGTGTTCGACGTGGCCGGGTCCAGGTTCCGGTTCCGGAGGCGCTGCTCGGCGGCCGGGGACGGGCCGTTCAACTGGGGGCTGTAGACGTCCGCGGTGAAGGTGAGCGGGACCTGGGTGTTCTTGCCGGGGATCGACGGGGCCGGGTTCGCGAACGTCATCGGCGGGGTGGTGTGGCTCTGGCCCGGCTTGAGCTTGCCGACCGGGATCGTGCGGGTGGGCATGCCGGGGCTGGCCGTGGCGAGGACCGAGGCCTCGCCCGTGGCGTCGCCGACGTTGGTCACCGTCACCGTCCAGGAGCAGGTGGCGCCCGAGCAGTTGGTGGCGTTGATCCTGGTCTCGAAGGCCGGCAGCTTCGGGATCAGGGCGGCCTGTGCGGGTGATGCGGTGGTGGCCTGACCTGCTGCCGGGGTCGCCTCGGTCACCGGCGGGAGGATCTTGGCGACGGCCTCGCGGGTGGACCGGGCGGCGGCGCCGGCGTCCGGGGTGGGTGGGACGGTGATGCTGACGTAAGGGGGTTCGGGGACGGCGACGGGGCTGAGGGCGTACCGGAAACCGGTCTTGATCTTGAAGGAAGAGACGACCGGTTTGATCGGGGCGGTGCGGGTGACCGGGCCGCCGAGCCAGACGATCTTCCGGTCGCTCAGCAGGGCGGTCCAGCCGTCACGCTCGAAGCCCGTGACTGGCCGGCCGCGGAAGGTGTCGTCGGTGGCGGTCGGGGTGCCGCCGGCGAGGATGTGCTCGACGGTGTCCGCGAGTCCGGCCGGGCCGAGGGCGGCCGGTACGTCCATCGGGAACGGGTTCGTCGCCGGGGTGACCCAATGTTTCTGGACGCTGGTGACCTGGTCCGGGGCTCGGCGGGACCACCAGGCGGCGTCGCCTCGGACGGCTACGTCGCCGTGGCTTGCCGCGTAGTGGGCCGTGCCGGAGACCGGGTCGGCGATCTTGCCGGAAGCGATGCCGTCGGCGGTGACGGTGAAGCCGCCGGTGATCGAGGAGCCGGCCGGGTCGAACCAGCCCACCTGGACCGTGGTGGCGGGCTGGTCGCGCAGGGCGGTGACGATTTCCTGCTGGGAATTGCCGGGGCCGGGGGCGTTGCGGCGGGTTATCAGCAGGGCGAGGGCTACGGCGCAGATCATGGCCAGGGCGGCCGCGATCACCAGGATGCGTTTGTCGGGCCGGACCGGGGCCGAGGGCTGCGGCATCCACTGGTGCGTCTGAATCATCGTTCTCCCCGTGTCCGATGTGGCCGGACCGAGGTTGGCTCAGAACGAGAGATGATTCAATTTATTCGATCTTAAGGATGAGACTGGCATGTCCGGGCCGACGCGAACCGCGTAGATGATCAATAGATCTGAACGAGGCCTTGGTGGTCGACTTCGTAGAAGCCGGGTGGGGTTCTGGTCCATTCCCAGGTGCCGCCGAGCGCTTGGCAGGCGGTGTGGACCTCGGTGAGGAAGGCGTTCAGGCGAGGAGCGTTCCACGCCGAGACGATGCGGTTGTCGATGGGTTGCGGGCCGGTCCGATGTCCTTTGTAGTTGTGCGGGAACCAGATGTCGGTGGCGGTGGAGATGCTGACGGTGAAGCTGTCGTCATGGTCCCAGTAGCTCGGCTCGATGGCGATCGGCGGATGGATCCAGCCGTGTGGGGGCAGGCCGGCGGCTTGGGCCAGTTCGGCGACGTCGGTGAACCAACCCTCGGTCCGGCCGTCAGCGGTGGCGAAGGCAATGCGGGATGCCGGGGTGTAGGAGGCGAACCGGCCGAGGAGAAAGCCGGTCGGAAAGGTGCCGTACGACTCGATGACGTCACCGTGGGCGGCGATCCAGTCGAAGATGGAACCGTCCCGAACGCGGTGGTAACCCCAGTCGTTGGCGACTATTCGCAGGATGTCGTGCCGCTCACCGGCCCGGAGGACGGCATCCTGCCAGGCGGTGACCCGCTCGCCCTCGGTGATCCGCGGGATGTGGGAACTCCAGATGAAGATCTCGTCGGTCTTCCACGAGTTCCAGTTGTTCACATCAGGCGCAATTTCCGGAGATTCTGAGGAGGGCATTCATCTGCTCCTTGGTCCATCGATGCGTGCCGAGCTGATTGACGATGAGCAGTTCCTCGGCCCCCGCCGTGTCATCCATGCACCAGGCTTTCAGTATCTCGGCCCGGCCACTTCCGGAAAGCCTGCGTTCCAGACTGGCCCGGTCGGTGGCGTGTACCCAGCCGGCGCCGGGCTCGAGGTAGATCAGCACGATCCGTTTACTGTCCGGCGGAGCCTGCTCGGCAATCCCGGTTGATGCCGCGGGCCTTTGCGACCGTTGAGCTGCCGCAACGCATCGATCAAGTTGCTGATCAGTTTGTCACTGCTGACCGTTTTAATCTGAAAAGCTTCAGTTTCGGTCCGCCCCGAGTTCTTGCGCTCGATCAGCAGGTCGGCCTTGTACTTTCGACCGTCTATCTCTTTGGTGCCGTCGAGCAGCACGCGGGCCTGAGGATCGGCACGCAATGTGATCGCGGCGACCTGGACCTCGCGCCGGAAACCGATAGTACCGTTCGCCGGTTGGGGTGCGTCCGGATCGGGGTCGATCTCGAAGGAGAGCTGGCTCAACTTTCCGGAAGGTCCTGTGGATTGTCCAGACGACCCGACTGGGTGAGGGTCATCAGCTCAGGTACGGCATTTTCCCGGAATGCGTTCTCTACGACCTCGAGCACTTTGGCGGGGCGGAAGCCGGGCCGGCTGGACATCACGTCCAGGGCTTGGTAGGCGATCGCCTTCTGGACCTCGTCGACGTCGTTCAGGTTCGAGTTTCCCGGTACCTCGATGCCGCGCGAGCGCAGCCGATCGATCACCGCTTGCGAGGGGCCGGCCAGATCCGGGCTGACCAGGTCGGCGGTGTAGCTGACCGGAATCCGGGTGATGCGGCCGGGGATGGCCGGGGCCGGGTTGGCGAAGGTCATCGGCGCCTCCGCGACCATCGACTGTTCGGCGGGTGGTTCTTCCGGAGTCTGGCCGGCGCCGGGCTGGGCGGCTTGCGGGAGGACCTTGGCGACGGCCTGCTGGACGGCATTCGCCGCATCCTCGGGAGCGTCGTTGACGGTGACGCTGACGTACGGCACCTGTGGCAGGGGAACCGGGGCGAGTGCATACCGGGGGACGGCGTTCGTCGCGTACGCCGAAATGGTTTTGACAGTGGAGGGTGCGGATGATGTCCAGGACGCCGGCTTGATCGGGCTGGATTTGGTGATCGGGCCGCCGAACCAGACCAGTGTCTGCGGATATTCCGTGGTGACCAGGGCTGACCAGCCGTCCCACTCCATGCCGACGACGGGCCGGCCACGGAAGGGCTCCTCGACCGGGACCAGCGTGCCGTTGTCGTGGATCCGGTCGAGGAGATGTTTGATCGCGTTCGGGCTGAAGCTTTCGGTGATCCCCAGCGGGAAGGGGTCGGCGGCGGGGTCGACCCACTTCTTCTCCAACGCGCTGGACTGCCCGGGATTGTGCCGCGACCACCAGTCGGCGTCGCCGCGGATGGCCGCGTGAACGGAATGCTCGACCAGTTCGGCGGAGCCGCTGCCGGCGGAACGGGCGGCGATCGCCAGCCAGGTTGCGGTGCCAAATCCATTGATGCACCCGTATGTTCTATGGCTGGACCGAGGTTGGCGGACCTCGCCGGGAGGCAGTCGGGCGATAGGGTTTCGGCATGCCTGAGTTGATCGTGCCGACGGCACGGCTGCGGGAGAGCTGGCTCGCGGCGCGCGACGAGTTCGGGGCCGGGGTTCATCAGGACGGGGCGGGGCTGCGGCCCGGCGTCGAGCTGGACACGCCCGAGGGGTTCGCCGCCTGGGTGGACGGGTTGGTCGGCGCGGAGGACCACGCGCTGCCGGTGCCGGCGGGGTGGGTGCACTGCACGTTCCGGTGGATCGTCGAGGGGGATCGGTACCTCGGGGCGATCGGGCTGCGGCACGAGCTGAACGACTTCCTGCTGCGGGCCGGCGGGCACATCGGCTACAGCGTGCGGCCCGCGGAGCGGCGGCGCGGGCTGGCGTCGTTCGCGCTCGGCGAGATGCTGGTCGAGGCGCGCCGGCGGGGGCTGGACCGGGTCCTGATCACCTGCAACGTCACGAACGAGGCGTCCGCGCGCACGATCGAGAAGCACGGCGGCGTCCTCGAGGACATCCGCGAGACCGAGATCGGCACGCTCAAGCGTTACTGGACAACCCTTTAAAACCCGATTTCGACGTACGGACGAGCAGGCCCTCAGCGGCGGGTCAGCGGGTTCGGAGTGAGCCGGCGGATCGCCTCCTGCAGAGTGTCCAGCAGGCTGGTGGCCAGGGTGGACGGCCGGCGCTTCGGGGTCACCACGCCGATGTAGCGGCACGGGCCCGGCGGGCGCATCGGGACCGCGACCAGGCCGGCCGGGTCGCTGGTCAGGGCGACCTCGGGAATCGAGCTGATGCCGACGCCCGCGCGGACCAGGGACTGGGCGAACTGGTAGTCCGTCCCGCGGCAGGCGGCGCGCAGCTCGACGCCGGCCAGCGCCGCGTAGTGCTCCATCATGTCGCTCTGGCCGATGCAGCCGTGCACCCAGCGCTCGCCGCCCAGGTCGCCGATCCCCAGCGAGGACGAGCCGGCCAGCGGATGGTCGGCGGGCATCACGATATACATCGGATCGTCCAGGACCGGGGTCCAGACCAGGCCGGAACGGTCGCCGTCGACGATCGGGGGCGGGCCGGTGAAGTAATACGCCAGCGCCAGCTCGGCCGCCCCGGAACGGACCAGGGGCAGGCTCTCCTCCGGCTCGCACTCGATCACGGTCAGCTCGACGCCCGGGAACGCGGCGGTGAACCGGGTCAGCGCGGCCGGCAGCAGGCGCTGGCCGCCGCTGGTGAAGGTGGCGACGGTCAGTTTGCCGGTGCGGGCGGTGGCCAGCCGGTCGATCTCGCGCTGGGCGGTGACCAGCTCGGCGCTGATCGCCTCGGCGGCGTCGATCAGGACCAGGCCGGCCTCGGTCAGCTCGACCCCGCGGGTGCTGCGCCGGACCACCGGCGTGCCCAGGCCGCGCTCCAGCGCACTGATCTGCTGACTCACCGCGGACGGCGTGAGCCGCAGCTCGGCGGCGGCCCGGTTGAAGCTGCCGTGCCGGGCGACCTCGGAGAGCACCTGCAACCGACGCGAGTCGATCATTAGATTTCCTTAGTACGTCGTCACCAAGTCACTACTACCGCTAACTACCGTACGGGAGCAGGGTGGTGCTTGTGAATCGTCGTGCCTGGCTCCTCTTCATCCTGGTGTCCGTGCTCTGGGGCATCCCGTACTTCCTCATCAAGATCGCTATCGACGACCTCTCGCCGCTGCTCGTCGTCGCCGGCCGGTGTGCCATCGGCGCGGCCTGCCTCATCCCGGTCGCGCTGATCCGCGGCACCCTGGGCGCGCTCCGCGGGCACCTCGGCGTGGTGGCCGGGCTCGCGGCGGTGCACATCGTCGGGCCGTTCCTGCTGATCACGTACGGCGAGACGCACATCAGCTCGTCCCTGACCGGCATCCTGATCGCGATCGAGCCGGTCGTCATCGCGCTGATGATGGCCGGCTCCGAGCCGATCACCGGGATCCGGATCGCCGGCCTGGTCGCCGGGTTCGCCGGGGTGGTCGTGCTGGTCGGGCTGGACGTGTCCGGCGACCGCTGGGGCATGATCGGCGCCGGGATGGTGCTGCTCGCCGCGCTCAGCTACGCCTACGCGACGAAGCTCGTCCAGCAGCGGCTGTCCGACCTGCCGCCGGACGCGCTGACCGCCGGGACGACCGGGATCAGCACCCTGGTCCTGATCCCGTTCGCGCTGTTCCGGCTGCCGTCGGCGGGCTCGGTCGGCGCGCACGCGTGGCTGGCGCTGGCCGGGCTCGGGGTGCTCTGCACGGCGCTCGCGATGCTGGCCTTCTACCGGTTGATCGCGCTGGCCGGGTCGAACAAGGCCGGGCTGGTCACCTACGTCAACCCGGTGGTGGCGGCGGTCCTCGGGGTGGCGCTGCTGAGCGAGCCGGTGGGCATCGGCACGGTCGCCGGCTTCCTCTTGATCGTCGCCGGTTGCTGGCTCTCTACCCGCCCGGTCCGCACTGCGCCCGCAAAAGAGCTGGTCAACGCCGCTTGATCTTGGCGGCGGCGGGTGCTGGTGGCTTGCCGGCCCGTGCCGCCCGCTGGTCGGTCACGGTGGCGGCCTGCTCGCTGTTTTGCTTGCCAGGCACCGCCCGCTGTCGGTCGCGGCTGCGGCCGCCCCTTGCGGGAGTTGCCGATTGCGGTTGCCTTGGAGGTACGCCGTGGGCGCGCTCCGCCGTCGCGCAAGCTCCCGGCTGGCGGTCAGGGGTGCCTCAGCCCGGTCGAGGCACCGCTGACCGCCAGCCGCGGCCGACCGGCTGGCAGTCAGGGGGTGCCTCAGTGCAGTTGAGTCACCCCTGACCGCCAGCCGCAGACCCGCCCGGCGGTGGGGATGACTCCCAGGGTTTGGATCTTGGGGTAGAGCGCAACCACCCGCGGACGTCGCCCTTGTGGGTCTCGTGTTTTGGGCGCCCCGGCGCCCTTGCGAGGCCCGGAAGGGTCCCCGCGGGAGCGGCGATCAGTTATTGGCCGCAGCCGTGGCAATGAAGAATTTGATCTTGATTTTTCGGGGGAGCGGAAGGGTGTCAGCTGACCAGGCGGCGTTCCCAGGCCCAGGCGGCCACCTCGACGCGGTTGCGGGCGCCGATCTTGGACTGGACGCTGCCCAGGTGGGTCTTGACCGTGCCGATCGAGATGAACAGTTCGGCGGCGATCTCCGCGTTGGTGCGGCCGCGGGCGATCAGCCGGACCACCTCGAGCTCGCGTGGGGAGAGGCCGCCGTCGTCGCCCTTCGGGGCCGGCTGGGAGAGGTGTTCCAGCAGGCGGACCGTGATCGACGGGCTGATCAGGGCGTCGCCGGAGACCGCGGCGCGGACCGCCTCGACCAGCAGGGCCGGGCCGGAGTCCTTGAGCAGGAAGCCGGCCGCGCCGTTGCGGAGCGCCTGATGGACGTATTCGTCCAGGTCGAAGGTGGTGACCACGACCACCCGGATCGGGTCGGTGACGCCCGGGCCGGCGAGCAGGCGCAGCGCCTGGAGGCCGTCCATCCGCGGCATCCGGATGTCGAACAGGGCGACGTCCGGGCGCAGGCGGCGGGCCAGCTCGACCGCCTCGACGCCGTCGGCCGCCTCGCCGACGACCTCCATGTCCGGCTGGGCGCCGATGATCATGCCGAAGCCGGTGCGGACCATCGCCTGGTCGTCCGCGACAAGCACGCGTATCACTCTGAGTAGCTCCTACGACAGTGGGAAGTCCTACGGCAGGGGGAAGACCGCGTCGACGACCCAGCCGCCGTCGACGCCCGGCCCGGACGAGATCCGGCCGCCGGCCGCGCGGACCCGCTCGGTGAGGCCGACCAGACCGTACCCCGGCCGGTCCAGCGAGGGGCGCGGCGCCGGGCCGTCGTTGGCGACCCGCAGGAGCAGCTGGTCCCGGGCCCGGCGGACCCAGACGTCGACGACCGTGGCCTGCGGGGCGTGCTGGCGGGCGTTGGTCAGCGCCTCCATCACGATCCGGTAGACCGAGGTGGACACCTCGACCGGCAGGCCGTGCGGGTCGCCCTCCAGGTGCAGGCGCGCGGGCGGGCCGCCGGCCGCGGTGAACTGGTCGGTCAGCAGGTACAGCTCGGGGACGCCGGCGACCGGGGCGAGCGGGGCGTCCGGCTTCGACTCCGGGTCGCGCAGCACGCCGACCATCCGGCGCATCGACGCCATCGTCTCGGTGCCGGCCTGCTCGATCTGCTCCAGGGCCAGCAGCACCCGCTTCGGGTCCTGCTCGGCGATGAACCGGGCGCCCTGGGCCTGTACGACGATGCCGGTCACGTGGTGGGCGATGAAGTCGTGCAGGTCGCGGGCGAACTCGGCGCGCTGCTCGGCGCGGACCGAGTCGAGGGCCCGCTGCCGGTTGCCGGACATCGTCCGCAGGGTGACGCCGAAGCCGATCGCGCCGGCCGCGGCCAGCGCCTGGATCAGGCAGAACGTGCCGTAGATGGTGGTGTGCCCGGCGCGCAGCGGCATCACGCTGACCGCCGCGCCGGCCGCGACCAGGGCCAGCACCGCCCAGTCCGGCCGGGCGTTGCGGGCCACCACGGTCAGCAGGACCAGCAGCCCGGCCGACTCGGCGATGCCCCACACCCCGCCGTACGGATCGGTCAGCGCCAGCCCCGCGGTGACCAGCAGGGAGACGCCGGAGACCCCGATCGTGGCCAGCGGCAGCAGCGTCGACCCGGGCCGGTAGTGCGGCAGCCAGACCGCGGCGACCACCATCGCCAGCGCCACCTGCACGCCGAGGAGCGGGCTGGAGGTGAGGCCGGCGCTCATGTCGATCAGCCCGAACGCGGCCATCCCGGCCAGGCCGGCGACCTGCAGGACGCCCACGAGAATGCGATTCATCGTGACCCAGCGTAGGCGGCCGGGAACCGGTCACCATCGGCCGAAAGTTAGACCCGGGCGAACCTGAAGCCTGCCTGTGAGCGGATGCGCGCACCGGGGTCGATCGAACAGGATTCCGTCCGTCCGGTTCACCGCTTTCTTGGAGCTTCCATGCAGACGCAGTCCTCACGACAGTCGGGCCACGACGCCCTGGCGGCGGTCGCGGCCGTCGACCTGGTGAAGGTGTACGGCTCCGGCGACACCGCGGTACGTGCTCTCGACGGCGTGACGGTCGGCTTCGAGCGCGCCCGGTTCACCGCGATCATGGGCCCGTCCGGGTCCGGCAAGTCCACCCTGATGCACTGCCTCGCCGGTCTGGACACCGCCACCTCCGGGCAGGTCCTGCTCGGCGGCAGCGACCTGACCAAGCAGTCCGACAAGGTGCTCACCAAGGTGCGCCGGGAGCGGATCGGCTTCGTCTTCCAGTCGTTCAACCTGCTGCCGCAGCTGACCGCCGAGCGCAACATCACGCTCCCGCTCGACCTGGGCGGGAAGAAGCCGGACGCCGAGCTGCTGGACCGGCTGGTCACCACGCTCGGGCTGGCCGGGCGGCTCGGGCATCTGCCCAGCGAGCTCTCCGGCGGCCAGCAGCAGCGGGTCGCCCTGGCCCGCGCGCTGGTCGCCCGCCCCGAGGTGCTCTTCGCCGACGAGCCGACCGGCAACCTGGACTCGCGTTCCGGTGCCGAGGTGCTCGGCCTGCTGCGCGACTCGGCCCGCAACCTCGGCCAGACGATCGTGATGGTCACCCACGACGCGGGGGCGGCGGCCTACGCCGACCGGGTGGTGCTGCTCGCCGACGGCCGGCTCGCCGGGGAGATCCACAACCCCGACATCGCGTCGGTCACCGACGCTCTCCAGTCCCTGGCGGCGGCCCGATGAACACCATTTTGCGTACGCAGTTGGCCGGCGTCACCCGTCGGCCGTCGCGCCTGTTGCTGACCGGCCTGGCCGTCCTGGTCGCCTCGTTCGTGGTCTTCGCGACCGTGCTCGCCCAGCAGATCACCGAGCGCAGCATCCTGGCCGGTCTGAGCGGCACCCCGGAGGCGGCCGACCTGGTCGTCCGCAACGGCAGCATCGACGACAAGCAGCTCGCCGCGATCACCGCGATCCCGGGCGTCTCCCGGACCGCCGCGCGGATGGGCATCGGCGCCCAGCTGGGCGGGCAGTACCTGAACCTGACCGCCGACCCGGGCAGCGGCCCGCTCGCGCTGGTGAAGGTCACCGAGGGCCGCTACCCGGCCGCGGCCGGCGAGATCGCGATCACCCCGCGCACGGTCCAGCTGCTCGGCCTGACCGTGGGCGCGACCGCGACCGCCGACACCGGCAACGGCAAGAAGACGCCGCTCACGGTGGTCGGGGTGGTGACCGCGCCGGAGGACTTCGGGTACGACGCGTACGCCCCGGCGACCACCCTGTTCCCGCTGGTCACCGAGCACTACGTGCAGCAGGTCGACGTGGACGTGGACGCCGGCACCGACGCGGGGGCGGTACAGGACCAGGTGGCCGCGCTGTTCGCCGGCGCGAAGCCGGAGGACCGGCCGGAGGTGGCCACGGGGGCCGACGTCCGGCTGGCCGAGGCCCGCGTCGCGGCGAGCCAGATCGACCAGCTGTTCGCGGTGGTCGGGATGTTCGTCGGGATCGCCGTCGCGGCGGCCGGCCTGATCGCCGCCAGCACGTTCCGGATCGTCTTCGCCCAGCGGATGCGGCAGCTCGCCCTGCTCCGGGCGGTCGGCGCCGGCCGCGGCGCGACGTTCCGCGCCCTGGCCGCCGAGGGCGCGCTGACCGGCCTGGTCACCGGCGTGACCGGGGTGCTCGCCGCGCTCGCCGCCGGGCATCTCGTGCCGGCCGCGGCCCGGGCGTTCGGCTGGCCCGTGCTCAGCCCCGGTCTGCCGGTGCTGCCCGCGCTCGGCACGGTGCTGCTGGCCGTGGTGATCTCGGTGGTCGCGGTGCTGGCCCCGGCGATCTCCGCCTCCCGGGTGGCGCCCCTGGAGGCGCTGCGGACCGCGGCCGGGACCGGCGCCCGCACCGGGATCGGCGTGCTGCGCTGGATCGCCGGGCTGCTGCCGCTGGCCGCCGCGCTGGCCGCGGCGTTCTACGTGTACACCAACCTGCCCGGGCCGAACGAGGAGAACTACGACGCGCAGACCATGCTGCTGGCCGTGGTGGTCTCCGGCGCGCTGGCCTTCGTCGCGCTGATCGCGCTCGGCCCGGTGCTGGTCCGGCCGGTGCTCGCGGTCGCCGGCTGGCCGCTGCGCCGGCTCGGACCGGTCGGCCGGCTCGCCGTCGGCGGGGTGGGCGGCAGCGCCCGCCGGGCCGCCGCGGTGTCGGTGGTGGTCGCGCTCGGCGTCACCCTGGTCGCCGGGGTGCTGGTCGGCGGGGCGTCGATCCGGGCGCTCGGCAACCGGGAGCTGGCCGCGTCCGCCCCGGCCGACTTCGAGATGGTCGGCGGCGAGGGCACCACGCTGCCGAACGGGTTCGTGGACCGGGCCAAGGCGAGTAAGGAGCTGACCCGGGTCACGCCGTACCGGCGGCTGACCACCGCCAGGATCGCCCAGCTCGACCAGGTGCCGATCACCGACCTGGACGTGACCGCGCTGCCCCGGCTGCGGGACCTGGACGTCCGGGCCGGCTCGGTGAGCGACCTGCGGCCGGGTGGCGCGGTGCTCGCCCGCTACCTGGCCGAGATGGCGAACCTGGGGCTCGGCGACACCGTGCAGGTGCACAACGGTAAGAAGACGGTCGGCCTGACGATCGTCGCGGTGCTCGGCGACGACGCACCGCTGCACGCCGGCCTGCTGGTCACGCCGACCGACCTGACCGCGATGGGGATGGGCGCCGGGTACTCCGGGATGCTCGCCGACGCGTCCGCCGACGGCGCGACCGCGCGGACCGAGGCGCTGCGGGCGATGCGCGCGGCGAGCGGCGGCAACACCGACTTCGGCGTCGAGGTGCTCGCCGACCAGCGCGACAACCTCAACTCGGACCTGGCCATCCTGCTCGGCATCGCGCTCGGCCTGATCGGGCTGACCGTGCTGATCGCGGTGGTCGGCGTCGGCGCCACCACCGCGCTGTCGGTGGTCGAGCGGGTCCGCGAGTCCGGGCTGCTCCGGGCGATCGGGATGTCCCGCGGCGGGCTGCGGGCCATGCTCACCGCCGAGTCCGCGCTCTACGGCGTGATCGGCGCGGTCCTCGGCCTGGCGCTCGGTGTGCCCTACGCCTGGCTGGCGTTGCAGGCGATCGGCGTGAACGCGCCGCTCGCGGTCCCGGTCTGGCAGCTGGCCGCCGCGTTCCTGATCCTGGTGGCGCTGACCGCGCTGGCCGGGGTGCTCCCGGCCCGCCGGGCGGCACGGGTCAGCCCGGTCACCGCCCTCGGCACCGAATAGGAACAATTCTCAGGTACCCTCACCGCCGCCGGAATCAAGATCATGCGGGGGTACGGGGATGAATCGGCGGCAGTCCATCGTGGCGGGCACGGCCCTGGCCGTGCTCGCCGCAGCCGGCGGAACAGCGGCGCTGACCTGGCCGTCCGGTCCGGGTGACCGGCCCGCCGCCGAGGTCACCATCTCGACCGTCCCGCCGGACCCGGCCGCCGTGCGGCCCGAGCTGCACGCCGAGGTCGACTCGCTCGACCTGGCCGGCCGGTCCGAGCTCCCGCAGCGGTCCACCCGGAAGTTCAGCATGGTCAGCGTCTCCTGGGCGGACCCGGCCGACGCGCCGCGGGGCGCCATCCAGGTCCGCACCCGCAGCGCCGCCACCGGTAGGTGGTCCACCTGGCAGACCCTCGGGGTGGCCGAGGCCGCCGCGGACCGGCCGGACGAGGCGGCCCGTGCGCACGGCGCGACCGACCCGATCTGGACCGGCCTCGCCGACGGCGTCGCGGCCCGGATCGCCGGGACCGGGAAGCTGCCGGACGAACTCCAGGTCAACCTGATCGACACCGACGCCAAGGGCGGTAGGACCGGTGGTCAGGGCGGCGGCGAGACCGTCGACCCCAGCCCGTCGGTCACCGAGAGCCCGTCCGAGCCGCCGGCCGGCGAGGAGACCACCGAGCCGACCAACCCGCCGGTCAGCGACCTGCCGACCGACCCGACCACGGTTCCGGTGCCGGCGGAGACGACCGAGGCGCCGCCGGCCACGGTCCCGCCGGTCACCACCGCCGCGACGATGACCACGACCGTCGCGCCGACCGGGACCACCGCGGTGCCGGTGCCGAGCTCGACCGTCCCGGTCAAGGCCCAGCTGCCGGCCTACGTGTCGCGGGCCGGTTGGAGCGCCGACGAGAGCCTGGTCAAGTACTCCATCGACGTCGCCAGCCAGGCCAAGATGGTCTGGGTGCACCACACCGGCTTCGGCAACGCCTACACCTGCGCCCAGTCGGCATCCGTGGTCCGCGGGATCCAGGTCAACGACGTCAAGGTCAAGGGCCTGGCCGACATGGGGTACAACTTCCTGGTCGACCCGTGCGGCACCCTGTTCGAGGGCCGCAAGGGCGGCGTCACGAACGCGGTCATCGGCGCGCACACGGTCGGCTTCAACACCGCCTCGGTCGGGATCGCGCTGCTCGGCGACTACACCACGGCCACCCCCTCGGACCCGGCGATGACCACGATCGCGCAGGTCGCGGCGGCCCGGCTGGGCGCCTACGGATACAACCCGGCCAGCTCCACGGCGATGACCGAGGGGGTCGGCGACCGGTACTGGCCGATCAACTCCAGCGTCACGTTCCCGCGGATCGCCGGGCACAAGGACGGCGAGCGGAGCGCGTCCGGCGGCTACCTGACCGAGTGCCCCGGCACCAACCTGTACGCGCAGCTGAACACCATCCGGGCACGGTCCAACCAGCAGATCACCGGGCTGGCCGGGAAGTCGCTGGCCGGGGGCCTGTCGATGGGCGGGGTGTTCTACGTGCGGACCGCGGTCACCTTCGACTGGACGGTGACCACCCCGTCCGACCAGATCGGCCGGTTCGACGTGCTGGTCGACGGCAAGGTCGCCACCACCCTGCCGGGCACCGCTCGCGGCAGCGCGATCCCGCTGGCCCCGGGCGGGCACACCGTCCAGGTCCGGGCCACGCACGTCGCCGGCGGCACCGCGGTGACCGCGGCCTACAAAGTGATCGCCGACGTGACCGCGCCCGGCCTGACCACGCCGACCGTGGTGCTGCGCACCGGCACCTACTCGGCCACCTCGGCGCTGGTGACCGTCGGCTACCGGGCGACCGACAACGTCAAGGTCTACACGGTGACCGCGAGCAAGCCGGCCAAGGCGAACCTGCCGGTCGCCGGGACGGCCTGGTACACCGGCGTCAAGCCGGGCGTGAGCACGACGTTCACGCTGACCGCGCGGGACGTGCCGGGCAACCTCCGGACGGTGAGCGTGGCCCGCAAGACCTCGCTGCTCGCCGAGACCTCGGCCAAGAAGACCGGGACCTGGACCACCCGCAAGTCGAGCAACTATCTGGGTGGCAAGGCGCTCTCGGCGACGAAGAAGAACACCAAGCTGACCTACACGTTCACCGGGCGGGCCGCCGCGCTGCTGTTCTCCCGCGGGGCGGCGACCGGTAGGGCGGACGTCTACCTGGACGGCAAGAAGATCGCCACGGTCGACACCCGGTCCAGCTCGACGAAGTACCGGCAGGCCGTGTGGGTGAAGTCGTTCAGCGCGAAGAAGCACACGGTGGTGGTCGTGGTGGCCGGCACCAGCGGGCGGCCGACCGTGGTCTCGGACGGCCTCGCGTACGTCGGCTGATCCTTTCCGTCAACCGGAGCGGCGGGGCTGGCCGCGCCGCTCCGGGCCGGGCGGGGACTCGGTCGGTGGCAGCGTGAAGCGGAAGGTCGCGCCCTGGCCCTCCTCGCCGTCCGCCCGGATCTCGCCGCCGTGGCGTTCCACCGCGCGGTGCACCGTGGTCAGGCCGATGCCGGTGCCGGGGAAATCCCGGGCGTCGTGCAGGCGGGCGAAGGGACGGAACAGCTCGCCGGCCTTCCCCGCCGGAAAACCGGCCCCATTGTCCCGTACGAAATAATCGCCCTGCTCGCATCCGACGATGATCACCGGTTGCTCGACCTTGCGGGTGAACTTCACCGCGTTGTTGATCAGGTTCTCCAGGATCACCCGGACCAGGCCCTCGTCGGCGTCGGCCGACATGTCGTCCTGGACCTGGAACTCCACCTTGTGCTCGGGATCCCGGCCGGCCACCTCGGCGCACACCTGACGGGCCGTCGCGGTCATGTCGAACGTGGTCCGGCGCAGCTCGCCGCGGCTGGCCCGGGCCAGGATCAGCAGCGACTCGACCAGGTCGGCCATCCGCAGCGCGGCCGCGTGGATCCGGGTGATCCGGTGCCGGGTCTGCTCGCCGAGCTCCTCGTCGTCCGCCTCGTCCAGCATGTGCTCGGCGAAACTGCTGATCACCTGCAGCGGGCCGCGCAGGTCGTGGGAGACCGAGCCGGAGAACGCCTCCAGCTCCCGGTTGCGCCACTCCAGCTCCTCGACCAGCGCCGCCCGGGTCTCGGCCAGCTGCCGGGCCGCCCGCTCCTCGGCCGCGTCCAGCTCGCGGCGCATCAGCTCCTCGCGGATCCGGCGCGACTCGTCGTGCGTCTGCTTGCGCCGGATCTGGGCGCGGACGTGCACGCGCAGGCCCTCGGGGACGTCGTCGGCGCGGACGTAGTCGTCGGCGCCGGCCGCCAGGCAGTCCAGCATGGCGTCCTCGACCCCGGTCATGACCAGCGGGATCTCGCCGATCTGCGGCACCTCGCGGATCCGGTGACAGGCCTCGCGGGCGGCCGGCAGGTCGCCGTCGACGCCGAGCACGATGCAGTCGGCGGTCTGCTCGGCGAGCAGGGCCAGGGCGTCGGCGACGCCGGTGCAGGCGACGATGTCGTACCCGTCGGCGCGCAGCGCGTCCGCCCAGTCCTCCAGGTCGGCGCGGGCCGGGCTGACCGTGAACACCTTGCCCGGCCCGTGCAGGCTGCCGAGCGCCTCGATCGGCAGCGTCTCGGCGGACTGCCGCAGCACCGCGGCCAGCTTCGCCAGGACCACCGCCAGGTCCTGCTGCTTGCGGACGAACGCGTCGGCGCCGGCGTCCAGCATCTGCATCTCGGTGGCGTAGTCGTCGGCCGCGGTCATCAGCAGGCACGGGGTGTCGCGCAGCGCCGGGTCGAGCCGGATCCGGCGGATCACCGTGGCGCCGTCGATGCCCGGCATCACGCCGTCCACGATCACCGCGTGCGGGCGGCGGTCGGCGGCCATCCGCAGGCCCTCCTCGCCGCCGTTGGCGGTGATCACCGCGTACCCCTCCGGCTCCAGCAGCTCGCGCAGCTGTTCGCGGAACGTCATGCTGTCGTCGATCACCAGGATCGTCGGGCTGCCGTCGCCGGTCCGGGCGGAGATCTGCTCGCCGAGCAGCTGCCGGGTGCGGGCGACCACGTAACCGGCGTCGTACGGCTTGCCCACGTACTCGTCCGCGCCGATCCGCAGCCCGGCCAGCCGGTCGGCGACCTCGCTCTCCACCGACAGCAGCATGGTCACCACGCCCACGTGCCCGGCCGAGCCGCGCAGCTCGGTGAGCAGCTCCAGGCCGTCCGCGTCGGGCAGCAGCACGTCCAGGATCGCCGCGTCGAACTCGGCGGTGGTGAACGCCTTGCGGGCCTCCGCGCCGGTCGCGCACAGGATCGTGGTGAACCCGTCGTCGGAGAACGCGTCGTTCAGGTCCATCCGCACGGTCAGGCTGTCGTCGACGATCAGCACGGTCGGGCTCATCGGCGGACCGCCGCGGGATGCAGCTCGGCCAGCCGGGCCGAGATCCGGGCCGGCGGCAGGATGTGCATCGCCGCGCCGATCAGCGCCGCCTCCCGGGGCATGCCGTAGACCGTGCACGAGTGCTCGTCCTGGGCGAACGTGATCGCGCCCCGCTTGCGCATCTGCAGCAGCCCGAGCGCGCCGTCCCGGCCCATGCCGGTGAGCAGGCAGCCGGCCGCCATCGCGCCGTACTCGGCGGCGACCGACTCGAACAGCACGTCGACCGAGGGCCGGCAGGAGTGCCGGGGCGGGCCGTCGGAGAGCCGGATCACGTGGTCCCGGAGGTACACGTGACGGTCCGGCGGGGCGAGCAGGACCTGGCCGGCGAGCGAGCGCACCGGGACGCCGTCCTGCGCGTAGCGCACGTTGCGCCCGGTCTGCCCGGCCAGCCAGTCGGAGAACGCCACCGCGAACTGCTCGCTGGCCGCGATGTGCTGCACGCACAGCACCGGGGTCCGGAAGTTCGCCGGCAGCTCGCGCAGCAGCTCGGTGAGCGCGGCCGGGCCACCGGTCGACGAGCCGATCGCGACCACCGCCATCGCGCTCGGGTGCGGGGGAGTGACCGGGGCCGGCGGCGTGGGCGCGGGGGCCGGCTTGGCCCGGCCGTCCAGCCGCGCCCGCGGGTGGGTGATCACCCGGATCCGGGACACCATCCGCAGCGTCCGGCGCAGCCGGGGCGACCAGTCCGCGTCCGACTCGTCGCCGCGCGGCTTCTCCATCACGTCCACCGCGCCCGCGGCCAGCGCGTTGTACGTGCTGAACAGCTCCTGCCGGTCCGCCGACGAGACCACCAGGATCGGCGTCGGGTGCTCGGCCATGATGTGCTCGGTCGCCTGCAGCCCGCTGATCCCGGGCAGCATCATGTCCATCGTGATCACGTCCGGGCGCAGCCGGCCGGTCATCTCGACGGCCTGCTCACCGGTCACCGCCTCGCCGACCACCTGCAGCTCCGGGTCCTCGGTGAGGGCCTCGCGCAGGTGGTAGCGCATGGTCGCGGAGTCCTCGACCACCAGAACCCGGATCATGCCCGTACCACCAGCCCGCGGATGTGGGTGAGCAACTGCTCCTGGTCGAACTCGCCCTTGACGACGTACGCGCTGGCCCCGGCCCGGATCCCGCGGTCCCGGTCGGCGGCGCTGGCCCGGGAGCTGACCAGGATCGCCGGCACCCCGGCCAGGTCCGGATCGGCCCGGGTCCGCTCGACGAACGTGAAGCCGTCGATGCCGGGCATGTCGATGTCGGTGAGGAACAGGCCGTACCGGCGGGACCGGGCCCGTTCCAGGCCCTCCTCGCCGGAGGCGGCCAGATCGACCTGGTAGCCGGCCGACTCCAGGATGCTGCGCTCCAGCATCCGGGTGGTCAGCGAGTCGTCGACGACCAGGATCGGCAGCGGGGGCGCCATCGTGGCGATCGCCGCCCGGCCGCCGTCCGCGTCGCCGCGCAGCATCTCGGCGGCCAGCCCGTCCGGGTCGAGCACCAGGCGCGGGTTGCCGTCCGCGTCCACCGAGACGCTGCCGATCGCCCGGGTGGACGGGGCCAGGTCCGGCAGCGGCCGGGCGACCAGGGCGTGCGTGCCGCAGAGCCGGTCCACGCCGACCGCGACGGTGCCGTCGCCGGCCTCCAGCATCACGGCGGCGCCCGCGCCGGCCGAGTCCGGCACCGCCCGCCCGGTGTAGAGCGTCTCCACCAGCGGCCGGAACGGCGCGGCGGTGTCCTGGTAGACGAGTTTGCCGGTGGCCGCCGCGGTGGCCGCCTCGGTGGCGCTCAGCCGTACGCAGGCCCGTACCGAGTCCAGCGGCAGCGACGCGACCGTGCCGCCCGCCTCGACCAGCAGCCCGGTCATGCTCAGCAGGGCGAGCGGCACGATCAGCTCGACGATCGCGCCGGCCCCGGCGGTGCTGCGGATCTTCACCTCGCCGTGCAGCTGCGCGGCGATGTCGCGGACCACGTCCATCCCGATCGCCCGGCCGGACACCTCGGTCACCGCCTTCGAGGTGCTCAGCCCGCCGTGCATGACCAGCTCGAGGACCTCCGCCTCGCCGGTCACCACCGAGCCCCGGGCCCGCGCCTTGGCCTGCAGCGCGGCCACGTCGAACCCGCGTCCGTCGTCGGTGCAGCGGAACGCCGCGAACCGGCCGCGCCGCTCCACCTCGAAGGTGATCGTCCCCTCGGCCGGCTTGCCCGCGGTCAGCCGTTCCGCGGCCGGTTCGATCCCGTGCACCACGGCGTTGCGGACCACGTGCAGGAACGCGGCGCTGATCGGGCCGAGCAGGTGCGAGCCCATCTTCACCTCGGCGCCGACGGTGCCGAACCGGACCTTCTTGCCGTCACCGTCGGCCGCGTCCCGGACCGCCCGGCGCAGCGCCGTGAAGATGCTGCCGGCCGGCACCAGGCGCAGGCCCTCCGCCTTGGCCCGGACGTCGTCGAGCTCCCGTTCGATCCGGTCCACCGCGTCGATCAGCCGCCGCCCGGCGGTGCCCAGCTCGCCGGCCAGCCGCTGGGCGGTCGCCCGGGTGAGGCCGGGCGAGGTCCGGCCGCCGCGCATCTGCTCGGCGAGCGTCTCGGCGTCGCGGTGTAGGCGCTCCAGGGTGTGGCAGCCCAGGCGCAGCGGGGCCATCCGGGCGTTCGCCTCCCCGATCGAGTCCAGCAGGTCGTCGAGGTCCTCGGTGGTGGAGCGCGGGGCGATCGGCTCGTGCTCCTCGTCCGGCGCCGGGACCGGTGTCTCCTCAGCAGCAACAGCAGCCGACGACGACGCCGGCGGCGCGGGCGCGGGTTGCGGCTGGGACAGCGCGGCGACCTGCGCGCTGATCACGTCGTTGAGCCGCAGCAGCTCGCGCATGTCGGACTCGGCCAGCCCGGCCGGGTCGTCCCGGTGCGGGACCAGGATCTCCTCGAACTCGTGCGCCCGGTCGGCGATGTCCTTCTGCCGGACCACCCGGGCCGCGCCCTTGAGCGTGTGCGCCACCCGCAGCAGCTTCGCCACCGGCTCCGGGCCGGGCCGCTGGTCCAGGTCGAGCACCCCGGAGCTGATCTCCTCGACCAGCTCCTTCGCCTCGACCCGGAAGTAGCGCAGGGGATCCCGGTTCTCCGGCATCTCAGTGGCCCCGGGATCCGACCATTTCCAGCAGTTCGCCGGAGAGGTTGCTCAGATGCGCCGCGGTCTGCTTGGTCTGCACCGCGCTGCTCTCGGTCTCCCGGGACACCCGGGCGGTGTCCGAGACGGCCACGTTGACCTGCTCGACCGCGGTGGTCTGCTGCTTGGTGGAGAGCTCGATCTCCCGGGTCGCGTCGTTGGTGGTCGACACCAGCTGGGCGATCTCCCGGAACGCGCTGGTCGCGTCGTCGAACTGCCGGGACCCGGCGTCCACCGCCTTGGCGCCGATCTCGGTCGCCATCACGGTGGTGTTCACCGCGCCCCGGACGTCCTCGATCATCTGCCGGATCTCCTTCGCCGACGCCGCGGTCCGGTCGGCCAGCTTGCGGATCTCCTCGGCCACCACCGCGAACCGGCGGCCCCACTCGCCGGCGCCGCTGGCCTCGATGGTCGCGTTGATGGCCAGGATGTTGGTCTGCTCGGCCAGCTCCGCGACCAGGTCGACCACCCCGCCGATCTGCTGCGACTTCTCGCCCAGCGCCAGCATGTGCTGGACGATCTGGTCGACCTGGGTACGGATCGCGGTGATCGACGCCCGGGTCGAGTCGATGGTGGAGTCGCCGGCCCGGGCCGCCGACTCGGTCTCCTCGGCGATCTTGGAGACGCGCTGGGCGCTGTCGGCGATCTGCCGGGACGTGATCAGCAGCTCGTTGATCGTGGTGGTGATCTCGTTCATCGCGCTGGCCTGGTCCCGCCCGCCGTTGGCCTGCTGCTGGGCGGCCGCCTCCAGCTCCGCCGACGAGCTCTGGATGTGCCCGACCGCGGCGCCCACCTCGCGGCGCAGGTCCCGGCTCAGCCGCCAGGCCACCAGCACCGCGCTGCCGGCGGTCAGCGCGCCCAGCACCACGATCACCGCGATCGCGATGTTCGCCTGCCGCGACGAGTGGTTCCGGTCGGCCAGCACGTCGGCCCGGACCCGGGTGGTCAGGTCGTTGAGCGCGGCCTGGACCTCCTTGCGCAGCGGCACCGCCGAGGTGCTGTTGAGCTTCGCGGCGACCAGCGGGTCCTTGGTGCGCTCCCGCTCGGCCATCACCGTGTCGACCCACTCGGCGTGCTTCTCCTCGGCGGCCGACACCCGGTCCAGCAGGGCCCGGACCGTCGCGTCGGGATTGCTCCGCAGACTGCTGAGCTGGTTGTGGAAGTCGGTCCGGTCCTGCGCGGTGGCATCGGAGAACTCCGCGGTGCCGTAGAGCATGTAGGCCCGGTAGTCGCTGAGCCGCTTGTCCATCAGCCCGTTGAGATTGACCGCGCCGGTCAGCTGATAGGTGGCCGCCGAGATCACCCGGTCCTTGGCGTGCACCACGAACAGCATGCAGACCACGGCGACGGTCACCGAGACCAGCGTCAGGAGACCGGTGATCGCGACCCCGGCACCCATCTTCCGGCCGAATGTGTGCCCCTCCATCATGGGGTTCCCTCCGTGAGTTCATGCCCGGCCATGCGGTGGGCCAGGGCGCGGGTGGCCGGTACGTCGATGATCGGCCGGTCGCCGTCCGGCAGCCGGACCATGCCCCGCAGGCAGCCCCGGACCGGAGTCGAGCCGGACGCGTCCACCACGTCGCCGGCCGGTACCCGGACGTGGTGGTCGAGCTGGTGGAAGGCGAGCGCCAGCGGTGGCGTGCCGCCGGCCAGCACCAGCCAGCGCGGCTCGTCGGCGATCGGATGCCCGAGCAGGGCGGCCAGGTCGTAGACCGGGACCACCACGCCGGCGAACCCGGCCAGGCCGCGCAGCGCCGGGACCGAGGTGGGCAGCGGTGTCACCGGCCGGTCCGGGTAGAGCCCGGAGGTCTGGGACAGCCGCATCGCGTACGCCCGGCCACCCACCCCGACCGCGAGCAGCTCCACCGCGTCGTCGTCCAGGGTCCGCAACGGCACCGCGAAGGAGCGATCGAAATCGGCCCGCAGCCGATCGACCCGGGTCTGGATGCTTTCGGTCATCGCCGGGTCCCCCGCGCCGTCGCCGCGTCCAGCTCGGACCGGCACAGCGAGCTCAGCGTGAGCCGCCCGAACCCGCCGCCGAACATCGTGATCCGCTCCTCGGACTCGCGGGCCAGCAGCTCCAGCGCCGCGGCCAGGTCGGCCGCCGCGTTGCCGCCGTCGCCGCGGCGCCGGGCCAGCAGGCCCATCCGCAGCCGGGGCATGGCGAACCCGGGATCGAGGTACGCCGCCAGCCGGTACTCCCCGTGCGCCTGATCCGGTTCGTCCACCTCGTGACACGCGCCGAGCAACTGGTGGGCGTCCGGGTCGGTGCCGCCGGCGTCGATCAGCCGCCGGGCGATCGCCCGGGCCTCGTCGAGCCGGCCGAGCTGGGCCAGCAGCACCCCGCGCAGCAGCAGGTCACCGGGCTCCGCGACGGCGAGCGCCGCGGCGAACCGCTCGTCCCGGAACAGCTCCAGGGCCCGGGCGTGGGCGTCGGCCGCGGGCCGGTCCGGGAGCGGCGGACGCGGCGGGTGCGCGGGACGCGACGGCTGGGGTGCGGCGGTCGCGGCCGCGGGGACCGTCCGCCGGTAGTACACGGTGTCGCCGAAGTGCTCCACGGCGAATCCGGCCGGATCGCTGCCGAGCGTGTCGGTGTGCCCGAGGAACAGGGCGCCGCCCGGCGCGAGCGCGGCGGTGATCCGGCCCAGCAGCACCGTCATCACCGGCCTGGTCAGGTACATCAGCAGGTTGCGGCAGAAGATCACGTCGTACCGCCCGGGCTGCCAGATCCGCGGGTCCTCCGGCCCGGCCACGTTGTGTTCGACGAACTGCACCGAGGAGAGAATTTCCGGGACGACATCAAACCCGTTCGCCGTACGGCGGAACCACCGCCGCCGTTCGTCCTCGGGAGTCTCCCGCAACGACCACTCGGAGTACTCGGCGCGCCGGGCCCGCCGCAGCATCTCCGGGTTCGCGTCGACGCCCACCACCGCGACGATCCAGTCCAGCGCCGGCCGGGCCCGCTGCGCCGCGATGGCCAGCGAGTACGGCTCCTCGCCGGACGAGCAGCCGACCGAGAGCAGCCGCAGCACCCGCTGCCCGGACCGGGCCCGGAGGCGTTCCGGCAGCACCCGCTCGCCGAGCGCGCGGAACTGGTCGCCGTGCCGGAAGAAGTACGTCTCGGTGATGCTGAGCCGCTCGGCGAGCACCGCGGTCTCCTCCGGCCAGGCCTGGCCGGCCAGCCGGGTCAGGTACTCGTCCTCGGCCAGGTGCCGGGCGGCGGCCCGCTCGGCGAGCACCGGCAGGATCGGCACCGCCTCGGTGTCGGTCGTCGTCCACCCGAGCCGGTGCTCCAGGATCCCCCGGAACCGCACCAGCGGAAGCTCCGCCCTCACGCCGGCACTCCCGTGCCGGCTTCCTGCGCGGCGGCCTCCCAGACCTCGTCCGGGACGGTCCGGATGCTGCGCAGGAGCAGGAGGGGCTCGGTGCCGAACCGGCCGACCGCGGCGACCAGCGAGCGGGACGCGCCGGTGAACATGGTGCTGGGCCCTTCCGGCGGCATGGCGTGGACGGTCTGCACGCTGAGCACCGGCCCGGTCGCGCAGGCCACCGGGCCCCGGCCGGCCCGCACCGCGACGTACCGATCGATCTCGGACGTCACCCCGGTCAGCAGCCGGGTCACGTCGATCACCGGGGACGGTTCGCCGCGCAGGATGGTCAGCCCCCGGACGTAGTGCGGCGTCCCGGCCAGCGGACGGGTCGGCAGCGGGCGCATCGTCTCGATGACCTCGGCGAGGGGGAGCGCACAGAAGAGCGGGCCGGCCTGGAAGACCAGCGCGACCACTCCAGCACCTGGCTGCCCCACGGCTCCAGGCTAGTCACCGATCTCTCCGCTTTCGCGAGCTTTGCTCGCTTTGACCGATGCCTTTGCGCCGGGGCAAACAACCCCGGGCCGGCTCCGGCGGGCAGCCGCCCGCCACCCACCGGAGCCGGGGTCTCGGGTCCGCTACTCCTTCGCGGCCCACCAGGTGGGGATCAGGGAGTTCTCGTCCTTCTTCGGGGTCTTGCCGGGGCGCTGCCCGGCCGGCAGGTCCAGCTTCTCGGTGGTCGCGCCGGCCACCTCGGCCTGGTGCCGGGCGGCCGGCTGCCGCCCGGCGACCGGTTCGCCGTCGCGGCCGGCCGCGCCCCAGCCGGCCAGCGGCTCGCCCGCGCGGTTCACCTCGGGCCAGCCGGCCGGGACCGGACCGGTGAAGCCGGGCTCCGGAGCCTCGGCCTTCGGCGGGCCGGCGGCCCGGACCGGGGCGGTGGTGTCCGGCCAGAGCTGCGGGCGGCGCTGGGCGGCGACGTCCTCGACCCAGCCGAACAGCAGCACGGCCACCGCGGTGAGCGCGAGCGTCAGGGTCAGCGTGACCGGCTTCTCCAGGTGGCCCAGGTCGTCCACGGTGAGGAAGGTCAGGATCGGCCAGATCGCCGCGATGGCCAGGTTGTGCCAGAGGTAGATGGTCACCGCGCGGGCGTTGAGCAGCGTCACCGCGCGGTCCGCCAGCCGGAGCTTCGGCAGCCAGGCCATGCTGGGCTGCCAGCGCAGGAACAGCAGGACGAAGGCGAGCGAGTACAGCGACTGCGACTCGGAGACGTCGTTCAGGTCCCAGGCGTCCTCGCCCTGGTGCCCGTTCTGGTAGTAGAGCGCGGCGCCGGCCAGGATCGCGGCCAGGAACACCACGGTGGCCGGGGCGAGCTTGCGCAGCCGGCCGTCCCGGTGGGCGAAACCGGTCACCCAGCACGCCCCGTAGGTGACGAAGTCCCACATCACCACGTCGGCGGTCTCGGGCAGCTCGAAGCCGGACTTGTCGAGCAGCGCGATCGCCACGAACGGCGCGAGCACCAGCAGCCAGCAGGCCGGGCCGAGCTTCTTCCAGACGAACCACATCACCGGGGAAAGAACGATGAACCAGACGTACGCCCGGATGTACCAGAGTGGCTCCCAGGCGTCGACGCCGAGCTCGCTGCCCGGTGGGTCGCCG
Source organism: Actinoplanes sp. L3-i22 (assembly GCF_019704555.1). NCBI lineage: Bacteria > Bacillati > Actinomycetota > Actinomycetes > Micromonosporales > Micromonosporaceae > Actinoplanes > Actinoplanes sp. L3-i22. Next base: position 8,136,702 of record NZ_AP024745.1, on the reverse strand, counting down.
AGCGGCAGGATCCAGAAGGCGACCTTCCACCACGTGAGCGGGTGCTCGCCACCCTTCTCCCCGGCCCAGCCCAGCACGATCATCGTCGGGACGGCGAGCAGCCCGAGCAGCCACAGCGGCGGAAGCAGCCGCCGCAACCGGGACGTCACGACCTGGGGCGCCGGCCGCCGCTCCAGCGACGCCGCGGTCAGCGACCCGGCCAGCGCGAACATCACCCCCATCGCGGGCATCACGATCGACAGCCAGGACCAGCCGAAGAGGTGGTAGACGATCACCCGGAGAATGGCCGCGGCACGAAGCAGGTCCAGGTATCGGTTGCGCACCGACGAACCGTAGCCACGCCCGCGTGTCGTTGACGCCATCCGCGCGGCTTACAAGAACACCTACCCGGATTACCCCGTTAGCGGGAAGTGTGCCGGAATCGAGTGCGATTGTGCGACGCGTGTGCTTTGGCGGGATACGGCTTTGCGCTGCTCACGCCGTACGCATCAAGGATTGTCGAAACAACCGCGCCCCGGAGCGGACCCGGCGGCGAAGTGACCGCCCCGCGTCTGTGACGTTGGTCCTCCCCGGGAGCGCCCCGGCAGAAGGCGGGGCGCGCGACGGATTGGGATCGACCACGTTATGCGTAAGCCTCTGGTTGTGCTCGGCGTGGCGGCCGCCGCCCTGATCGTGGGTGGGGTCGCCACGACACGCGCGATGGCGCAGGAGCCACCGGACGAATTCCTGGGACTCAACATCTTCGGCGCGCCGGTGCCGGCCGTGTCGGAGGTGCCGGTCGTGGACGCCGCGCCCTCGGACGCCGGGCCCTCGGTGGCCGCGCCCTCGGCGGCCGTGTCCGAAATTTCGCCTGATGTCAGCACTCCGCCGGCCACTCGGCGGCCGGCGCCCGATCCGGTCACCGAGACGCCGTCGGCCCGGCCCTCGGCGACCCGGATCAAGGCCGAGGCGCGGAAGAAGAGCTACGAGGGCGCGGCCGTCGCCGACCCGATCGCCGCCTCGCACACCACGGTCACCGCGCAGAGCGTCTCCGCCAGCCCGGGCTCTCCGGTCCAGCAGCAGATCCTCGCCCTGGTCAACCGTTACCGCGCGAAGTCCGGCTGCCCGGCGGTCTCGGTCGACCGGCGGCTGATCGAGGCGGCCAACCGGCACGCCGCCGACATGGCCCGCCGCGACTACTTCCAGCACGAGTCCCCGAACGGCGACAAGGCCGGCGAGCGGGTCAGCGAGACCGGTTACCAGTGGCGCTGGTACGGCGAGAACATCGCCCGTGGCCAGGACAGCCCGTGGGAGGTGATGGACGGCTGGATGAACAGCCCCGAGCACCGCTCGAACATCCTCGACTGCAAGCTCGACCAGATCGGTGTGGGACTGGCGATCGACGGTGACAAGACGCCGTACTGGGTCCAGGACTTCGCCACCCCGAAGTAAAGCAACCGCCGGGTAACCGGATCACAACTCCCCGGAGCGGGATTCACATCAAGCCGACGACCGGGATGCCGACTGGCATCCCGGTTTCATGTCACCGTCCCTCCCTCGATCGTTTTCGCGGGGCGGTTGTGCTTCGATGTGCGAACGACACTCCTGGGGAGGATGTGATTTGGCAGTGAAACGTGTTACCGCACGTCTCGCGACAGCGGTCCTGGCCGCCGTGGTGGGCGGCGGTCTCGGCGTGTTCGCATTGACGCCGGCGAGTGCCGGCGCCGCTGTGAAGAGCGCACCGGTGACCACCATGGTGGTCACCAAGGCGGCCGCGAAGGCGTGCGCCACCGGTAAGTACCAGAAGCAGGTCGAGGCGTACATCAAGAAGATCGGCGGCTACGGCACGGTCACCGTCGACGGCAAGCAGTCCGCCGCCGACTGTGCCGCGATCGTCAAGTTCCAGAAGCGGTTCGGCATCCAGCCGGCCGCCGGACTTGCCGGCCCGACGACCTACAAGGTGGCGCAGCGCCTCGCCTGGACGAACACCGCGTCCTGCAAGGCGAAGAAGACCGGCATCACCTTCTGCGTCGACCTCTCGCACCAGACGACCTTCGTGATGAAGGACGGCAAGGTCTACCTCAAGCCGACGGTCACCCGGACCGGCATGGACGGGTACGAGACTCCGGCCGGCACGTTCAAGATCAACAAGCGGACGAAGAAGGAATGGTCCGACCCGTACAAGGTCTGGCTGCCCTACTGGCAGCGCTTCATCGGCGGCCGCGGGTTCCACCAGACCACCACGTACATCCACGACATGTGGCGTGGTTCGCACGGCTGCGTCAACCTGCTCCAGGCGGACGCCGCCAAGTACTACAGCATCGGCAAGATCGGTTCGACCGTGAAGGTGTTCGGGCGTCGCCCCGGTACCTGATCGTTCCATTGATGCAGGTCCGGGCCGTCCCCTTGCGGGGGCGGCCCGTTCCGCGTCCGCCGACATAGAGTGTCCTCTGTGTCTCGCTCCCACTCCCGGGGTGCGCTGATCGTCGGCGGAACCCTGGTGCTCCTGCTTCTGACCGCTGCCTCCTGCCAGAAAGACGACACCGGCGTACGCCTCGGCACCGCGACCGTGGGCACCGTCGGCGAGGTGGTCGAGGCACCCGGCGCGGTCACCGCCCGGACCGCCGCCACCGTCACCGCACCCGCCGCCGGCACCGTCGACGACCTGCGCGTCGAGCCCGGCGACCGGGTCGCCAAGGGCGACGTGCTCGCCGTCGTCGACGCCCCCGAGCTGCGGCAGCGCCGCGACGCCGCGCTCAAGGCGCTGGACCGGCTCCCGTCCGGGGGCGGCGGGGTGCCGTCCGGCGACTTCACCCAGGTCCGCCGGACCACCGACAAGCAGGCCACCGACGCGTTCGAGCAGGCCACCGACGCGGCTGCCAAGATCACCGACCCGGCGCTGCGCAAGGCGCTGCAGGAGCAGGTCGGCGCCGCGCGGGAGCAGTACCGGGCGGCGTCGGCCGCGGCTGCCGCCGCGGTCCGCGCCGTGCAGCGCGGGGTCTCCTCACTCGGGCAGGCGGTCGCCGCACTCTCCGCCGCCCAACGGCTGCAGGCCCAGCAGGCGTACGAGCTGGCCGACGCGGCCGTGGACGCGCTGACCCTCAAGGCGCCGGTGGCCGGCGTGGTCCAGTTCGGCGGCCCGGCCCCGGCGGCCGCGCCCGCCGACCTGTCCTCGCTGGTGAGCGGCGCCGGGCAGACCACCACCCCGGAGGGCGTCGACACGTCGGTGTTCAAGGGCGCCTACGTGACCGCCGGGACCCCGGTGCTGACCGTCGTCGACATCGCCCACCTCGGGCTCTCCGCCGAGGTCGACGAGACGGACGTGCTGCTGGTCAAGGCGGGGGTCCAGGCGGACGTCGAGCTGGACGCGGCGACCGGGGCGTCCTACCCGGCGACCGTGCGGTCGGTGGACCTGCTGCCGACCACCTCGGCGCGCGGCGGGGTGTCCTACCGGGTGCGGCTCGACCTGGGCGCCGGGAAGTACACCGACGGGAGCGGGGCGGCGCCGACGCCCCGGCCGGGGATGAGCGCGGTGATCCGGCTGCGGGTCCGCCAGGCCGACGACGCGGTGACCGTGCCGGCGTCGGCGGTGGTCAGCGCGGACGGGCGGGACACGGTCTGGGCCGTGCTGGGTGGGAAGTACCAGGCCGTGCCGGTTCGGCTGGGCGTGCAGGGGGAGGACACCGTACAGGTGCTCTCCGGGGTTTCCGCCGGTCAGCGGATCGTGGTGGCCGGCGCCGACCGGGTGCGGCCCGGCGAAGAGGCCCGGTGACCGACCCGGCCGTCGTCGCCACCGACGTGACCCGCGCCTACCAGCTCGACGGCTTCTCGGTGCCGGCGCTGCGCGGGGTGTCGCTGACCGTCGGGGCCGGCGACTACGTGGCGATCGTCGGCGCCTCCGGCTCCGGCAAATCGACCCTGATGCACCTGCTCGGCGGCCTGGACCGGCCGACCGGCGGCACCCTGCTGATCGGCGGGCGGGACGTCGCCGGCCTCACCCCGAACGAGCTGGCCGAGCTCCGCAACACCACGATCGGCTTCGTCTTCCAGTCGTTCCACCTGCTGGCCCGGACGACCGCGCAGGACAACGTCGGATTGCCGCTGGTCTACCGGGGGATCGGCCGCCGGGAACGCCGGGCCCGGGCGACCGCGATGCTCGAACGGGTCGGCCTGGCCCACCGGATCACGCACCGGCCCAACCAGCTCTCCGGCGGCGAGCAGCAGCGGGTCGCGATCGCCCGCGCCCTGGTCACCGGGCCGTCGCTGCTGCTGGCCGACGAGCCGACCGGCAACCTGGACTCGGCGACCGGACAGTCGATCCTCGCGCTGCTGGAGTCGCTGAACGCCGACGGCGTCGCGGTCGTCCTGGTCACCCACGACCGGGAGGTGGCCGAGCGCGCCCACCGGCAGATCGTCATGCGGGACGGGCTGATCGTCGCATGAGGGTCGCCGAGGCCTGGCGGGTCGCGCTCGACGCACTGCGCGCCAACCGGCTGCGGAGCCTGCTCACCATGCTCGGCGTGGTGATCGGGGTGGCCGCGGTGGTCGCCCTGGTCGCGATCGGGACCGGGACGAAACAGCAGATCGAACGGCAGGTCGAGGGGCTGGGCAGCAACCTGCTGATCGTGGTGCCCGGGAAGCTGACCGCCGGCGCCGCGCCGACCAGCTCCCCGATGACCCTCGACGACGCCGACGCGGTCAGCCGGGTGGTCGGCGACCGGTCCCGGGTCGCCGTGACGATCGCGTCCGGGGAGACCGTGCGGGCCGGCTCGCGGTCCGGGTTCGCCAGCATGCAGGGCGTCCTGGAGACCACGCCGACGGTCTTCGTCCGGAAGCTGGACCGGGGCGCCTATCTGACCCGCACCGACGTCAGCACCGGCCGGCGGGTCGCGGTGCTCGGCGCCGGCGTGGCCCGGACGCTGTTCGGCGACCGGGACCCGATCGGGCGGCAGATGACGATCGGCGGCGTGCGGTTCCGGGTGATCGGCACGTTCGAGCCGCTCGGGCAGAGCCTCGGGGTGGACCGGGACAACGAGGTGCACGTACCGGTCACCGCCGCGCAGCGGCTCCTCGGCACCGACCGGATCGACGGCCTGGCCATCAAGGCGCCCGACCGGGACCGCATCGACCAGCTCGGCAAGGACGTGGTCGCGACGCTCACCGACCGGCACCCGGACACCGACTTCAGCGCGGTCACCCAGGAGCAGATCCTCGGCGTGCTCGGCGACATCCTGGGCGTGCTGACCGGGGTGCTCGCCGCGATCGCCGGGATCAGCCTGCTCGTCGGCGGGGTCGGGGTGTCCAACATCATGCTGGTCTCGGTGCGCGAGCGGACCAAGGAGATCGGCCTGCGCAAGGCGGTCGGCGCCCGGCCGCGCGACATCAGTGTCCAGTTCCTCCTGGAAGCGGTGCTGCTGACCACCACCGGCGGCGTGCTCGGCATGGCGCTCGGCGCGACCGCGGCCCTGCTGGTGGACGGGCTGAGCCCGGTGCCGGCCGCGCTCACCTGGTGGTCGATGGCCCTGGCGTTCGGGGTGTCCGCCGCGGTCGGCATTATCTTCGGCGTCGTCCCGGCCCAGCGGGCCGGCCGCCTGGATCCGGTGGTGGCCCTGCGAACGGAGTAACCCCATGAGACGCGTACCCGCGCCGATCCTCGTCCTGGCCGCGATCGCCTCGGTCCAGTTCGGCAGCGCGGTGGCCCGTACCCTCTTCGACGACCTCGGTGCGGCCGGCGTCACCTTCCTGCGGCTGGCCATCGCCGCCCTGCTCCTCGGCCTGCTCACCCGGCCCCGGGTGTGGACCTGGTCGCCGGCCGCCTGGCGGGCCGCGGCACTGCTCGGCCTCTCCATGGGCAGCATGAACCTGATCTTCTACCTGGCGATCCGGTCCGTCCCGCTGGGCACCGCGGTCACCGTCGAGTTCCTCGGCCCGCTGCTGCTCGCGCTGGTGCAGACCCGCCGCCTGCTCGACCTGTGCTGGGCCGCGCTGGCCGGCGCCGGGGTGCTGCTGCTCGGCCTGCACTCCGGCGGGTCGGCCCCGGTCGGCGGACTGCTCCTGGCCCTGGCCGCCGGGCTCTGCTGGGCCGGGTACATCGTGTTCAGCGCCCGGGTCGGCGCGCTGATCCCGGGCGCCGGCGGCCTGACCGTGTCACTGGCGATCGGCGCGATCCTGGTCGCCCCGTTCGGGCTGTCCGGGGCGTCCGCCGTGCTCGGCCACCCGCACCTGCTGCTCGGCGCGGCTGCGGTCGCGCTGCTCTCCTCGGTCATCTCGTACGGCCTGGAACTGTCCGCCCTGCGCCGCATCCCCACCCGGGTCTTCGGCATCCTGATGAGCCTGGAACCGGCCGCCGCCGCGCTGGCCGGGCTGCTCGTGCTCGACCAGCGGCTCGGCCCGGTCGAACTGGTCGCGCTGGCCCTGGTCACGGTCGCCAGCGTGGGCGTGACGCTGGCCCGCCGCGCCCCGGTGACGCCCGAGGCCGTACCGGTCTGAACGCTCAGGTCTCGCCGGGCCGCGCCGAAATGCAGACGGACCCGGAGGAGGCGACTTGCCGTATCAGTTACGCGACCAGCGCGGCGCAGCCCGTGCCGTCGCCTACCTGATGCTGGCCGGCGCCCCGTACAACCTGGTCACCGGCGTCCTGATGAAGCTCGGCGGCCCGGTCCCGCAACTGGTCGCGCTCGCCGTGACCTCGGTCGCGCTGTTCCTGGTCGGGATCGTCTGCTGGCGCCGCCCGGAGGCGCTGCCCGGCACGTTCTGGCTGGTCGTGCCGTTCCTCGCGACCGCCGTCGTGACCGGCCTGAACTTCGCCACCGAGGACGCCACCACCGCCGCGCAGCTGTTCTACCTGTGGCCGCTGCTCTACGCCGCGACGTTCCTCAGCCGGCGCTGCGCCTACCTCACCGCGGCGGCCATCTCGCTCGGGCACGCGGCGGTGATGTTCAGCTTCGCGCCGCCCGGCCAGGCGCTCAACGACTGGATCGCGATGACCGTGGCGGTGGGCATGACCGCCTGGGTCGTGATCAACCTGAACGACCGCAACGACCGGCTCCGCGAGGTCCTCCAGAAGCAGGCCACCTCGGACGCGCTGACCGGGGCGGCGAACCGGCGCGCCTTCGACGAGGCGCTGCACCGGGCCGTCGGAGCCGCCACCCGGAGCGGCGAGCCGGCCGGGCTGGTCCTGATCGACGTGGACCACTTCAAACAGATCAACGACACCTGGGGACACGCCGCCGGCGACCTCGCCCTGCGCGCGGTCGCCGACGCGCTGCGCGCCGCGGCGGAGGGCACCCAGCACCTGGTGGCCCGGCTCGGCGGCGACGAGTTCGCGGTGCTGCTGCGCGACGACCCGGCACGGTACGTGGAACGGGCGCGGGCCGCCCTGCGTGCCGTCGAAGGGCTGCCGAGCGGGCCGCCGAACCTGAGCATCGGGATCGCGGTCGCGCCGGACCACGCGCTCACCGCGGAGGAGTTGCAGCGGGTCGCGGACGCGGCGCTCTACGAGGCCAAGGCGGGCGGGCGGGGGCGGACCTCGGTGGCCCGCGTGCCCGTACGTCTCAGTTCCGTTTTTTGATTGTCGGTTGTTCGGCGGTTGCTTCGTCGAAGGCGTCCGGCTCCTTCGGATCCGGCTTCGCCGGCTTCTCCGCCGGCTCTTCCGCGTTGCGGCCACTGAGCGGCGCGAGGATTTCCTCAGGACGACGAGGGTACGGACCCCAGCCGTCCCGCAGAACGTGGATGTAGACCGCCTCGAGGCACACCCCGACCCGCTCCACGAGATCCGAGTCGTCGGACGCTCCCAGCCGGATCGCCCGCGCGAAGTGATCCAGCGCCTCCATGTGCCGGCCCTGGTCGTAGGCGCTGCGGCCGGCGTTCTCGTGCACCACGCTGCGCACCGCCGCGGAGACCTCGGAGTCGACCGCCCGCTGGAAGAGCCGGTCCGCCTCCATCCAGTCGCCGCGCAGGCGCAGCACGTGCGCGAGCTCGGCCTGGGCGATCACCATCGACTGCTCGTCCTGCGCGGACTCGGCGTGCGCCAGCGCCAGCCGGCTCGCGGCGGCGGCCATGCCCAACTCGCCGAGGAGGCGGTAGACCTCGGCGCGGACGCTCAGCAGGCCGGCCTTGACGACGTTGTCGGCCTCGTCGGCGAGCGGTCCGTCCAGGCGTTCGCCCAGGTTGCGGAGGGCGTCGCGGTCGTCGACGACCTCGCGGAGGGTGCCGCCGTCCAGGCGCCAGCGGATGGCGTCCAGTTCGGCCGCGGAGAGGGGGAGGTGCTTGCCGAGATCGGTGAATTCCTTCCCGGTACGGACGTCCTCCGTTCCGTCCGCGTTGGTCGTCCCGGCTGCAGTTTCGGGCTCGTTGTCCTGCTTGCTCGTGGTTGCAGCCGGATCATCCTGGTTTGCCGCTGATGTTTCGTCTTTTGCGGGCGTTTTGTCGGGCTCGTCGTCCGTGGTCTTGGCGACGAACCAGCCGCTGCCGAAGGCCGGGTCCGAGAACCGGCGCGGTTCCTGATCGGGGCCGGAGACGGCCAGGCGGGCGATCGGCTTCAGGTTGTGCAGGGTTCCGTCCGGATCCATGTACGGTGCCGGGTCGTCGTCGTCCAGCCCCTGCGCCAGGTCCTCCACGGAGAGCCGCTGCAGCGGCACGTTCCCGGCCCCGCCGCCGCCCTGCCCGGCCGCGTTGCCGCCCTGCCCGGCCGCGTTGCCGGCCTGACCGGGCGGGTTGTTGCCGGGCACAGTCGTGCCGGCGGCGGGTACAGCGCTGACCGGCAGTGTGCCGGGCCTCGGCGTGCCGGCTTCCACCATGCCGTGCTGGCCGGCATCCACCGTGCCGTGCTGGCCGGCGGGCACGCTGTGCTGGGCGGCAGGCGGGTTGCCCGGGCCGATCGGGACGCGGTTCTGGCCGGCCGCAGGGCCCTGAGCGGGCGCCGGGAGGCCGTCCTGCGACCGGCCGCCACCGGTCGCAGGAGCACTCGGTTCGGTACCCGGGCGCGGAGCCGGCAGCCAAGCCTTCCCCGACACCGGCTGTCCCGGCGCAGGTTGTCCCGACACGGGCTGTCCCGCGGTGGGCTGGCCCGGTGAGGTCTGGCCGGCCGAGGGCTGACCTGGCGAGGTGTGGCCTGGCGAGGTCTGGCCTGGCGAGGTCTGGCCCGGCGCGGGGGAGACCGGTCGATGCCCGGCGCGGGGACCCCAGCTGTCGTCCTCCGGCCTCGCGAGCTGCGGCAGTTCGCCGGTAGGTCCGTCGTTGCCCGGGAACCCGCCCGCGGCGGCTGCCGGTTGCCCGGCCATGCCTTCCGCCGAGTGGCCCGGGCCTTCGGCGGCGCGGTGCCCGGCTCGGGGACCCCAGGGTTCCTGGTCCGTCGGCCGCTCGCCCGGCATCTGCGCAGCGTAGGCGAGCCCACCCTGAGCCGGTCCGGGTTGCATCGGTGCCGCGTGCGCCGGTCCGGGTTGTGCCGGTGCCGCGTGAGCTTGTCCGGGGTGCGTCGGTGCCGCGTGCGTGGGCCCGGCCTGCGCCGGTCCAGGGTGCGTCGGCGCTGCCTGTGTGGGTCCGGGTTGGGGTTGTCCCGCGTGGGTGGGGCCGGACTGGGGCTGCCTGCCGGGGGACTGCATCGGCTGGGTCGGCTGCTCGCTGAGCGGCAGCGCTCCAGCTTGTGTAGCGGCGGGGGGCTGCCCGGCAGGAGACGCCCACGGGCCGTTCGCCGCCGCTGGGGCGGCCGGTGCCGCCGGTCCCCACGGGGCGGGCGGCGACGACGGGTGCACGGAGACAGGCGCCACCGGGCCGTTGCCGGGCTGGCCCGGAGCCCACTGAGCCGCAGGCGCGGAAACCGGCCGCGAGGCATCGGGTGCCTGCGGTTGTCCGGGTGCCCACGGGTTCGCGGGTGCGGAGACGGGTCGTGCGGGGTCGGCTGCGTTTGGCTGGCCAGGTCCCCACGGGTTTGCGGGTGCGGAGACGGGGCGTGCGGGGTCGGCTGCCTGCGGCTGGCCGGGTCCCCACGGGTTTGCGGGTGCGGAGACGGGGCGTGCGGGGTCGGCTGCCTGCGGCTGGCCGGGTCCCCACGGGTTCGCGGGTGCCGAGACCGGGCGGGCCGGGTCTGCGGCCGGCGGGCGGCCGGATCCCCACGGTGCGGCCGGTTGCATGGTGTCGGGCTGCGGGTGTGGCGGCTGGCCGGATACCGGCTGCGCGGACTCCCACTGCCGGGCAGCCTCTGGCGTCTGGCGCGGATCCCACTGACCAGCGGGAACGCCGGCTCCGGGCTGGACGGGTGCCCACTGAGCCGCGGGGGAGACCTGTCGCGGGCCATGGACTTCGCCGGCGGCCGGTGCGGGGGCGATCGGCTGACCCGGCGCCCAGCGTGCGGCAGCCGGAGGCGGTGCCTGCTCCGGCCGGCCGGGCTGCGAGCCCGTGCCGACCGGCTGGCCCTGGGGCGCGGCGGGTGGGACGAGCCCGGGCGGAGGCATGACGGGTTGGGGGGTGACCAGTCCGGGTGGCGGCATGACGGGTTGGGGGGTGACCAGTCCGGGTGGCGGCATGACGGGTTGGGGGGTGACCAGTCCGGGTGGCGGCATGACCGGCTGGACCGGCTTGGGTACTACCGGCCCGGAGGACGGCGTCACCGGCTGAGGCGTGACCAGGCCCGGCGGCGGCATGACCGGCTGGCCGACCTTCGGCGGCGTCGGGCCGGTGGGCTGAATCGGCTGCTGGCCAGCGCCGGGCCCCGACATCCCCGGCCGATCGGCCGGAACCGGGCCGCGCGGGTCCACCGGCATCGGCCCACGAGCGTCGACGGGCATCGGACCGCGCGGGTCCAGTGGCATGGGGCTGCGTGCGTCGACGGGCATCGGACCGCGCGGGTCCAGTGGCATGGGGCTGCGTGCGTCGACGGGCATCGGACCGCGCGGGTCCAGTGGCATGGGGCTGCGTGCGTCGACGGGCATGGGTCCGCGCGGGTCCACGGGCATGGGGGTGCGTGCGTCGACCGGGATCGGGCCGCGGGGCGGGGCCTGCGGGCGACCGGAAGGGTGGGTGGGCGTCGGCATCGGCGGGACGTCGTCCGGGACGATCGCCCACGGGCCGTCGCCGTCGGCGAGGAACACGTGGGCGGTCCGGGGGCTGCGACCGGCACGCTGCTGCGGAACGTTCGGCTGCCCGCCCGGCCAGGGATTGCCGGCCTGCTGCGGGTCGCCGGACTGCGCGGCCATGCCCTGCTCGCCGGCCATCGGAGCGCCCGGCCGATCAGAACCGGACACCGCTCCGGCACGACCGGCGTCTGCCGCCGGAGCGACCGGCCGCTGCGGGGCACCGGGCATCTGCGAAATTCCGGGCGCACCGGGCATCTGCGGACCCGCGGGAGCCTGCGAGTCAGCCCGCGTGTGCGGACCACCAGGCGCGCCGGGACCGCCAGGAACACCGGGGCGGCCCGCAACACCGGGACCGCCGGCAACACCGGGACCGCCGGGACGGGACGCGACACCGGGAGCGCCGGGACCGCCCGGGACGCCGGGAGCCTGCCGAGCGCCCGTGGCGGGGCCGGTCGGCTGCGTGCCTGTCGACGGGCCGCTTGCGTTCGGGGGCGGTTCTTTCGCCGTACCGGAATCGGGGGAAACCCCAGCCACCTGCGGCCCGGAAGCTGCCGGTGGAACCGATGCCGACGGAGTCGGCGAGGCCGAGGCGGCCGGAACCTGCGGCGCGCCCGCGCCGATCACCCGCGCCGGAGCGGTCGGCTGCGGAGCGGCCACAACCCGCGGCGCGGCCGGCGGCTCGCTCTTGATGACGCGCGGCGCGGCGGACGGCGCGGCCCGGCTGACCACCTTCGGGGGCGCGGGCGGATCCGCGCGCCGCAGCACACGGGGCTTGCGACCGGGCGTCTCGGGCGGGGTGGTCTCGTCCGGCGTCTCGTAGTACTCGCCGTCGAGCACGAGCGGCTCGGTGCCCTCGTCCCGCGCCTTGGAACGCTCGTCCCGCCGAGCGGAACGGCCCTCGTCCGCGGCGGTGAGGTCGGGGTCCACGGTGCTGCCGTCCCAGTCCGCGTTCGCCGGGACGGCGTTCTCCCAGTCGCGGGCCTGCAGGTCGACGGGCTCGTCGTCCCAGTCGCGGGCCGCGCCGGTGCGCACCAGCTCGTCCTCGCGGCCGCGCTGGTCCGGCCGTCCCCGGCCGAAGTCGTCGAACTCGTCGAGCGGCCGGCCACGTCCGTCGAACCGCTCGTCGCCGGCGGCCGGGATCTGCGCCCGCCCGGACGAGGCGGCGGGGCGCCGGGCCGGACCACGGCGCGGCTCCTCCTCGTCCCGCCGCGGACGGCGACCGCCCGGCGGCCGGATCGGCCCGAAGTCGTCCTCCTGCCAGCGGCCCTGCTCGTCGCCGGGCTCGCGCCGGGCAGCCGGGCGCCCCTGCTCGTCGCCGGGCTCGCGCCGGGCAGCCGGGCGCTCGACCGGGCGGACCTGCTCGTCGGCGGGGTCGCGGCGGGCAGCGGGGCGGTCGATCGGGCGAATCTGCTCGTCGGCGGGGTCGCGCCGGGCGGCGGGGCGCTCGACCGGGCCGGTGCCCCGGCGCTGGCCGATCTCGTCCTCGGGCCGGCGTCGCTCCGGGCCGCTCTCGGCGGGGCGGCGGCGCGGCTCCGCGCCGTCCCAGCGCTCGTCCGCACGCCGTGCGCCGCGCCGGTCGTCGTCCCAGCGCTCCGCGGGCCGGCGGCCACGCGAGTCGTCCCGGTGCCCGTCCAGAGCGCGCGGGTCGTCCCGCCGCCCGTCCAGGGGGCGTCCGTCGAGCGCACGCGGGTCATCCGAAGCGCGCCGCTCGGCCGCGATGCGCCGCTCGTCGGGCGCGCGGCGGTCGTCGGGGGCACGTCGCTCGTCCCGGCCGCGGCCTCGCTCACGGTCGCCGGTGAAGTCGTCGGTCTGCCGCGGTCCGTACCGCTCGGCCGGCCGGGCCGGGCGACCACCGTCGTCGCCCGGCCGGCGCCGCTGGCGCTCCGGGTTCTGCAGCATCCCCGGGTCCACGATCGGGAAGTCCGGCTTGTCGAAGTCCATCCCGAGCTCGGGACGGTTGAAGTCGATGTCGTCGAAGTAGCCGTCGGACAGGTTCTCGACGGACGTGTCGATCGGCACGAAGTTCGGGTCGTTCAGCCAGCTCGGGCGCTGGTTGTCGAACGGGGTCGCCGGTTTGTCGGGATTGCGCCGCGCACGCCGCGCGGCCAATTCGTCACCCTCGGTGGGACGCCGGGTGGGAATGACCGGATCGGGCGCATCCCGTTTCTCGAAATGGCGCTCCTGCATGACCGCGTACTTCGGCATGAAGGAGTATTCGTTGTACTCCTCGTCCCAGTACTCGTCGTCCTCGAAGCTCATGACGCGGCTCCGTTACGGCTGGGGAATGTCCCACCGCCCCGTCGCCGCATCTGTGCCACCGTCCTCACCTGGACCACCTCCGCGCGCCCCGGTGCCCGCCCCTCGCACACCCGGATCAACCGCCGCCACGTGGTGGATGTGGAAGGTTAACCACGGATTTGCCAGGTGCGCCACCGCCCTGCGGGTCCCCCGGCCCGGACGCGCGTACGTGCCGCGACCGGTGACCGCCCCGGCGCCGCAGCCCGCCGGGTGTACTCGGTCTACCAGGAGTACGTCGGCCGACGGCTCCCGGTTCAATGTTGTGAGCAGTCACTATGCCGGGTTTCCGGGAGGGGTCCAGGGGGCGCACCGGAACGCCTTCCCATCAACCCGGGTGATTGCTTTCCGGTTACCGGGCCCTGATCGAATTAAGCAATTCTTAAGGTCCATTTCAGGAAGGCAAGAAGCTTGCGGGTGACCCTGATCAGGTGACGGAACGTGGCGAAGGACACCCTTGCGTTTCGCGGATCTTGGGGGGTCGGCCTGGCACGGTTGGTGAGCGGCCAGGTCCACGAAGGACCGGGTCCCGAGGGGCCGGACCCCCGCGGGACACCGGTTCCCGGCGGAGCGGCCGCCCTGCCGCGGCCGATGGCGTCCGCGGCGGGGATGCACCTAGGAACTCCCCGGCCGAGCGGCCGTCGCCCCCCAGTTATTGGCGGCCGCTGTCCAGCGCCCATGAACGACCCGCCCGGGAAACCGCCCCCCGACTTCCCGGGCGCTTGGCGGATCAGGGCGCAGCTGGCCGGGACGAGAGACGGCGGCGGGAGCAATCCCGCCGCCGTTCTTGTTTCCCCGCCCTCCCGAGCCCGCGCCGCGCGTCGTGGCTCAAGCTGGTTGCGGCGCTTGCGGTGTTCGGCTGGCGGTCAGATTCGGCCGTCCGGGGTGAAGGGGCAGGCCCGGGCCGGGAGGACCAGCCCGGCTGCGGCCAGGTCGGTGAGCAAACCCGACAATTGGGTACGGGTGAGCAAACCAGCCCCGTCCGGCCGGGGGTGTGGCACGCCCAGCGCCACGGCCGCCTCGATTGCTCGCGCGCCGATCGCCGCCTCCACCGCCCACACCCGGTGCGCGCACAGCGCCGGCCGGGCGGAGACCGTCAGTTCGCCGTGCAGCCGCAGCAGCCGGCGCAGGTCGGCGGCGAGTTGCTCGATCGGCAGACCGTAGGGCTGCGGCTCGACCGGCCGCCGTTCCTCCAGCCGGTCGGCGAGCGCGCGCCACCAGCCCGGCGCCCGCTGGGCGGCGACGATGACCAGCGGCGGCGTGGCGATGATCAGGGCGATGCGACTGGCGTCGAAAAGGGTCACGGCACACTCCGTGCGGATGTCTCCTTCGACCTTCCGCCGCCGTCGGCACCCCGTCAACGCCACTTTGTGCGACTGCTGCGCATCGAAGGCGCATCCACCGCCGGCAATCTTCGGCGATGCGGGGCCAGGCGGAGCGAGCGAGGGCCTGACAGGGCGAGGGCCTGGCGGGGTCAGGCGTAGCGGGCGAGGGCCCGCGCGAACTGCTGCGTGCCGGCCGGCCCATCGAAGTCCGGCACGGCGTCGGGGTTCGGGGTGGGGCGGTTCGGTGGGAGGGGAACCCCGGCCCAGGTGGCCACGGCGAGCGCGATCGACGCCGGTGCGGCGAGCAGCGGGACCGCCAGCGGGACCGTGCGCCGGCGCCCCGGCGAGTTGACCAGCAGCAGCGCCCAGCCGTCGGACTCCGACCAGGTCAGCCCGGCCTGGTCGTGCTCCCAGGCGACGATCGACGGCCGCCGCCGGTCGAACGGGATCCACCCCTCGCCGGGATCGGCCCGCCAGTCCGCCACCGGCAGCCCGGCGTCCTCCAGGCCGGCCGCGACCGCGCGCAGGTAACCGCCGAGCGTCATCCGCTCAGATGACCACACGGTGGGCGATCTCGAACAGCCCGGGACGGCCCCCGAACGTACGCCGCACCGCCGCCCCCATCGTCGCGAAGACCGCGTCCCCGGCGAAGTCGCAGCCCTCCACCTCGCCGAGCAGCAGGTGCACCGCGAGTTCGCCGGCCGGCCCGTCCGGCAGGTGGCCCGCGCCGGGCAGGTCGGTGGCGAACACCCGGGCCGCCAGCGTGGCGTCGCCGTCGGCGGTGTCCGGCTCGGGCGCGTGCAGGTAGAGCAGCGCCGCCGTCCGGGGCCGCAGCACCCGCTGGAAGACGCAGGGCTCGAGGTCCGGTACGTCGGCGAGCGCCCCGCCCCAGAAGTGCTCACCCACGGTGAACCCGCCGGCCGCCAGGGCTTTCGCCGCGGTCCACCCGCACGGCCCGTCGTCCCAGGTCACCACGGGTGGGAACGAGTTGTCGGCGCGTGGCTCCAACTCCGGCACGGCACCCAGCGTGGCCAACAGGCGCAAGGTTCCGGGCGTCGGCGTCACCGGAGGATCATGACGATCGACGGTTCCGCAAGTAAAGCTCCGGCCGAGCCCGTCTGTCCGATTCACAGCATCTTCCCGGCAAATCCGCAGAAAAAGCCGCGGCCATGGAATCCGGTGAGCGAGAGCGGCGGGATCGAGGCCCGGCTGCACGCGACCGGACCGGCCGAGGTGGATCTTCCAGCGGTCCGCACCCGCCTCTCGAGAGCACTCAGGAACCTCCCAGCTACGCGCAAGCAACGTAGAGACGAACATCAGTGATGTCAGCCACACTTAAACCGCGCGACATGGGCCCGTTGCCCGCTGGTCCGGGCTCGACCTTCCCCTAGGGGCATGCGCATCGCGCTGATCACAGAGTCATTCATGCCGGACGTCAACGGCGTCGCCCACTCGGTGGTACGGACCGCGGAGCACCTCGTCCGCACCGGCCACCAACCGATCGTCATCGCGCCGGTGCCCGCACCGGGGCCGATGCCCCTCACGCTGCCGTACCCGGTCGTGCGGATCCCGTCGATCCCCATGCCCGGATATCCGCAGATCCGGCTCGGCCTGCCGGTTCCCGCGCTGCGCGCGGCGATCCGGGAGCACCACGCCGACGTCGTCCATCTGGCCAGCCCGTTCTTCCTGGGCGCCTGGGGGCGGAGCGCGGCGACCTCGCTCGGGCTGCCCACGGTCGCGGTCTTCCAGACCGACGTGGCGGCGTACGCCCGGGTCCGGAACCTGGGCGTCGCCGAGCAGCTGTCCTGGCAGTGGATCCGGCGGTTGCACAACGGCGCCTCGCGCACCCTCGCGCCGTCCACCGAGTCGATGGACGCGCTGCGCCGCAACGGCGTCGAACGGGTCCACCTGTGGCGCCGCGGGGTCGACGACGTCCGCTTCCAGCCGAGCCGGCGCAGCGCCGGGGTCCGCCGCGCGCTGTGCAAGGACGGCGAGGTGCTGGTCGGCTTCGTCGGCCGGCTCGCGGTGGAGAAGGAGGTCGACCTGCTCGCCGGGGTGTCGAAGCTGCCGAACGTGCGCCTGGTGATCGTCGGGAACGGGCCGGCCGAGGCGCAGTTGCGCAAGGCGCTGCCGCACGCCACGTTCCTCGGCGCGCGGCACGGCAGCCAGCTCGCCCGGATCTACGCCAGCCTGGACATCTTCGCGCACACCGGGCCGTTCGAGACGTTCGGTCAGACCGTGCAGGAGGCGATGGCCAGCGGCGTCCCGGTGGTGGCGCCGGCCAAGGGCGGCCCGTGCGACCTGGTGCGCGACGGGCAGACCGGCTTCCTGGTGCCGCCGCACGAGTCGGCCGGGTTCACCGACGCGGTCGCCCGGCTCGCCGGTGACCCGATGCTGCGGCGCCGGATGGGGGCCGCCGGGCGGGCCGCGATCGGCGGCCGGAGCTGGGCGGCGGTCGGCGACCAGTTGCTCGGTCACTACGCGGAGGTGCTGGGCGGGACGCTTCCCGCCGTACCGGAGCTCAATCGGCCGCGAGCGGCAGCGGCCTGAAGCGAAAAGCCTGGTTTGCGGGGTGTCTCGGCGTCGTCGGGACACCCCGCGACGCTCGCGCTGGCCCTGCTTGCCACGTCATGGCAGTCTCCATTCGTCGGACTCGATCCGGACGGAGCCGCTGACGGGGGCATGAGGCCAGGATGAACATTGACCGAACCGGATCGCCGCATCGCCTGTTGGACAGCTCCCGTTCGCCCAGGCTCGGCCTTCTGCTCATCCGGTGCCGCGACCATCTGCCGGTGTTGAGTTCCCGGGCCCTGCGCTGGGTCGGTTTCGGTGGTTCCATCCTGCTTCTCGTCGCCGGGCTGATGGGCGGGGCGTTGCCCACCAAGGGCAACCACAACCTCGCGGTCACCTCACTCTGGGTGGTGGGCACGGGGCTTATGGGGTACGCGTGGTGGACCGGCCGCGATCGCGATCATCGCCCGCGGTGGGTGCTCGGGACGATCGCGCTCTGGACCATCCCGTTCCTGTTCCTGCCGCCGGTCGGGAGCCGTGACTTCTACTCGTACAGCTGCCAGGGCGAGCTGTTCACGCACGGGCTGAGTCCGTACACCGCCACCGCCGAGACGCTGCCCTGCACCTGGGTCGGCGCGGTGCCGCCGATCTGGCGGGACACCGTGGCGCCGTACGGTCCGCTGTTCATCCTGCTCGCCGCCGCGATCGTGGCCGCCGGGCACGCCCTGCCGCCGGCCCCGGGGATCGTCGACGCGCTGCCGCCGCAGATCGGCTCCCTGGTCCTGCCGCTGGTGCTGTTCCGGCTGGTCGCGCTGGTCGGCGTGCTGGCGATGGCGGCCGGCCTCCCGGTGCTGGCCCGGCGGTGCGGGGTGCCGCCGGCCCGGGCGCTATGGCTGGCGCTGGCCGGTCCGCTGATCGGCGCGCACCTGATCGGCGGCCCGCACAACGACGCCGCGATGCTCGGCCTGATGGTGGCCGGGCTGGCCCTGGTCACCCGGTTCCCGAAGCACCCGGCCGCGATGCTCGGCGGCGGCGTGCTGCTCGGCGGCGCGGTGGCGGTCAAGGCCACCGCGCTGATCGCCATCCCGTTCGCGGTGCTGATCGTCGCCGCCGCGCTGGTCCGCAAGCGCGGGATCGACCCGCGCGGGCTGCTGATCGGCACGCTGAGCGTGGTCGGCGCGGCCGCGGCCACCCTGGCCGGGATCACCGCGGCGGGCGGGCTCGACTACGGCTGGATCGCCGGCATGCGGGACAGCGGCGAGCTGGTCCAGTTCAGCTCGATGCCGACCGCGGTCGGGATGACCATCACGTACGTCGGGCAGCTCTTCGATCCGGATTTCGACGCCGTCCCGGTGGTCCGCGCGATCGCC
The DNA here is from genome assembly GCF_019704555.1 of Actinoplanes sp. L3-i22. Classification (NCBI taxonomy): domain Bacteria; kingdom Bacillati; phylum Actinomycetota; class Actinomycetes; order Micromonosporales; family Micromonosporaceae; genus Actinoplanes; species Actinoplanes sp. L3-i22. The sequence continues at coordinate 8,118,150 of NZ_AP024745.1, read as the reverse complement.
TACGCCGTGCTCGCCGCCGCGCTGGTGGCGATCTGGATCCGGGCGCTGCGCGACCGTACCGATCCGGGCAAGGCCGCGCTGTTCGGCGCGGCCGCGGCGATCGTCGCCACGGTGGCCCTGGCCCCGGTGTTCCTGCCCTGGTACACGCTGTGGCCGCTGACCCTGCTGGCGGCGACCGGCTTCCGGACCAAGGTGGTCATGGTGATCACCATCGTGGCGTCGTTCTCGGTGCTGCCGGACGGCTCCGGCCTGGTCCGCTCGCTGAAGTTCCCGGGCGCCCCGCTGGTCACCCTCTACCTGATCTATCTGGGCGTGCGGTACCTGCGCCGGCGCCGGGCCCGCGAGCGCGAGTTTCAGGCGCTGGTGGCCGGCGAGGGCATCAGGGAGGCGGAGCCGAGCACCCGGGAGATGGTCACCTCGATGACCACCCGGGCCGGGTTGGGACGCGGCGTCCGGTAACGCCCGGCGTACCGGCGCTCGGCGTCCGCGACCGACTCCGGGTCGTCGCGGACCACGGCCAGGCCCTCGACGGTGCTCCAGCGCGGCCCGTCGAACTGGCAGATCGCGACCCGCTGCTGGCCCAGCCGGACGTGGCGGACCTTCGCCGAGCCGCCCGAGGCGATCACCCGGGCGATCCCGGTCAGCGGGTCGAGGGTGGCGCCGACCGCGACCACGTGCGGGGAGCCGTCGGCGCGCAGGGTGGTCAGGGTGCAGAGGTGCCGCTCGGTCCAGAACTCGCGCAGGGCGGCGGACTCCAGGGGGACGATGCCGCTCACGCGGGGTTCTCCGTTTCAGACACGCCCGGTTACGGGATCTCGGGTGAAAGTTCTTCAGGCCGACTCGGCGGTCAGCTGGCCGCGCCGGACCGCGGCCACCAGCGCCGCGTGATCCTTCTCCACCTGGTCGGCGTAGTGCCGGGAGAAGCGGGCCAGCGAGTCGTCGAGCTTGTCGCTGCCGCCGCAGTATCCCGCGATCATCGACGCCCCGCTCGTCCGGGCGTGCGACTTGGCCAGCAGGTAGCCGCAGATGCCGGCGTAGTCGGCGAGCGCGCCGGCGTTGATGTCCTCGACGACGATCGCGCCCTTCATGTCGCGGAACTGGCGCACGTAGTACTGATGGTCGCCGACGGTGGCCCAGCCGAGCAGCGGGTCGCTGACCGTCTGCAGGGCCTGCTGGTACTCCACCACCCGCTGGCCCTGGTGCCGGTGCCAGGCCAGGGCGCCGTGCTGGTGCTTCGCGATGACCGACCGGCGGGCCTGCTTGAGCTGCAGGAACACCACGTCCTCCGGGTCCGAGCCCTCGCAGAGCGCGACGTACGCCCGGAGCCCGACCGACCCCACGCCGACCACCTTGTGCGCGACGTCGACCACCCGGTACCCACCCAGGATCCGGGCCCAGTGCGGCTTGAGCGTGTTCAGGTACCCGTCCAGGGCCTCCTCGAGCAGCTCCCGGTCGCCGTCGGCCGGGCGGGTGATCACCGGCGGCTCCTCGACCAGCCGCCGGGTGCCGTCGCGCCGCTCGGTGAAGCGGGGCAGCGCCCGGTCGCTGGTGCGCCGCCGGGCCCGCCGGGCGGCCCGCTCGATCTCGTCCCGGAAGCTGGCCTTGGTCGCGGCGCCGCGCATCGCGTCGACGTTGAGCTGGTCGAACGAGCGGGCCAGCAGCGGACGGTCGGCCAGCTGGGCGATCTGCTCGCGGTACGCCTCGACGCAGTGCTGCACGGCGTCGGCGCAGGCGCTCTCCCGGAAGCCGTTGACCCGGCCGGCCACGTAGACGCTGACCACCAGGCGGCGCAGGTCCCACTCCCACGGGCCGGGGTGCGCCTCGTCGAAGTCGTTGAGGTCGAAGACCAGCTCGCGCTCCGGCGAGGCGTAGAAGCCGAAGTTGCCGAGGTGGGCGTCGCCGCAGATCACCGGGGTGATGCCGGTGTGCGGGAGGGCGGCGAAGTCGTCGGCCATCAGGCCGGCGGTGCCGCGGAGGAACGTGTACGGACTGGCGATCATGCGGCCGATCCGGACCGGGACGAGCCAGGGCAGCCGGCCCGCGTGCGACGCGATCACCTGCTGCACCGGATCGGGCCGATCCGGACCCGGCTGCCAGAGCGCCATGTCGGAACGGGGGGACCGCTCGCGCAGGGAGCGACCGATCTCGTATCGTTCGGCGCGCGGCCGGGCGGGCCGGCGCAGGGACGTGAAACCCTCGTCGTCCGCCGGGCCGGCGACGACGGGGCTGCTGATCATGGGTGTCACGTCCATCGCTGCCGAGAGTACGGGGCTTGAGGCAACCCTCGCCGCGGGGCTCGCGGCGCGGGCATTGTTATCGATAACATTTCCCACAACGGGAGACACGCGGCCTGCCGCTACGCTCCATCAGATCCGGACCTGGCGAGGTGCGCAAGTGGAGACCAAGGGATCCCGTTCCCCGGCGATGACCGACGTGGCGCGACTGGCCGGTGTTTCCCACCAGACCGTCTCGCGCGTCCTGAACGACCATCCGAACGTCAAGGAGCAGACCCGCCTGCGGGTCCGGGCCGCGATCGCCGAGCTCGGCTACCGGCCGAACCGGGCGGCCCGCGCCCTGGTCACCGGCCGGTCCCAGCTGATCGGCGTGGTCGCGCGCAACAGCATGCTCTACGGCCCGGCCTCGATGCTGACCGAGTTCGAGCAGGCCGCGGCGGACGCCGGCTTCGCGGTCAGCGTCGGCAGCGTCCGCGAGCTGGACCGCGACTCGATCAGCGCGGTCGTCGACCGGCACCTCGATCAGCGGGTCGCCGGCCTGGTGGTGATCGCCCAGGTCGCCTCGGCCACCGAGGCCCTCGCCGAGATCCCGGCCGACGTGCCGGTGGTCTTCATCGACGGCGACCCGGCGGCCGGCCGCTCGCTGGTCACCGTCGACCAGGTGGCCGGCGCCCGGGCCGCGGTCCGGCACCTGCTGGAGGCCGGCCACGAGACGGTCTGGCACGTCTCCGGGCCGACCGAGTGGTTCGACTCGGCCGGGCGCATCCAGGGCTGGCGGCAGACCCTGCAGGAGGCCGGCCGTGAGGTGCCGCCGCTGCTCAGCGCGGACTGGTCGGCCGGCGAGGGCTATCGCGCCGGTCAGATGCTGGCCCGGATGCCCGAGGTCACCGCGGTCTTCGCGGCCAACGACCACCTGGCCCTGGGCGTGCTGCGGGCGCTGCACGAGCGCGGCCGGCGGGTGCCGCACGACGTCAGCGTGATCGGTTTCGACGACGTTCCGGAGTCGGCCTACTTCATTCCGCCGCTGACCACGGTGCGTCAGGCCTTCGGCGACGTGGCCCGGGCCGCCCTGACGTTGTTGCTGAGCCAGATGAAAAGTGAGCCCGGGGCCCCGGACACGGTGATCGTTCCGGCACACTTGGTGGTGCGTGAGAGCGTCGCGCCGCCCTCCTGAGACCCTCGCAGGGCTCGGTTAAGCGGCCGTTACTTTGTTGTTGCCAAGAGCCGTTGACAGCGCATTTGTTAGCGATAACACTGGGTTTCTCCCGCCGGGGTGTGGCCGTCGCCACCACCTGGCTCCCCCTGTGGAGGTAAACCCCATGTCCGTCGGGCCGACCGCGACCCCTGCCATCGGCGGGAACCGCGGGACCTTGAGTGGTCCCGTGTCGCGACGCTCGACGACACCCGTAAGCGGCCAAGATCTACGACCGGCTCTTCGCCGAGCGCCCGGTGCTGCACGATTACTACCAGTGACGCCTTACCGGGACCGCTGACGAGCACAGCACCACATCGACACCGAAGGAAACACGATGAAACCGCAGATCTGGTTTCTGACCGGCAGCCAGCACCTGTACGGGCCGGAGACGCTCCAGCAGGTGGCCGACCAGTCCGCTGAGATCCAGCGCACCCTGGCGGCCGGGCTCGGGGCCGAGCTGGTCACCCGCCCGGTGCTGACCGACTCGGGCGCGATCAAGCAGGTGATGCTGGAGGCGAACGCGCATCCCGACGTGATCGGTGTGATCACCTGGATGCACACGTTCTCGCCGGCCAAGATGTGGATCTCCGGCCTGGACGCGCTCCGCAAGCCGCTGCTGCACCTGCACACCCAGCACAACAGCTCGCTGCCCTGGGAGTCCATCGACATGGACTTCATGAACCTCAACCAGGCCGCGCACGGCGACCGGGAGTTCGGGTTCATCCAGGCGCGCCTCGGGGTGCCGCGCAAGACGGTCGCCGGGCACGTGTCCGACCCGTCGGTGGTGTCCCGGATCAACGGCTGGGCGAAGGCCGCGGCCGGCCTGCAGCGCCTGCGCACCCTGCGGCTGGCCCGCTTCGGCGACAACATGCGCGACGTGGCCGTGACCGAGGGCGACAAGGTCGAGGCCGAGCTGCGGTTCGGCGTCTCGGTCAACACGTACGGGGTGAACGACCTGGTCGCGGTCGTCGACGCGGTCGACGAGAAGGCGATCGACGACCTGGTCGGGGAGTACGCCGAGCTCTACGAGCTGGCCCCCGAGCTGGCCAAGGGCGGCGAGCGGCACGACTCGCTGCGCTACGGCGCCCGGATCGAGGCCGGCCTGCGGCAGTTCCTCACCGAGGGCGGCTTCGGCGCCTTCACCACGAACTTCGAGGACCTCGGCGGGCTCCGGCAGCTGCCCGGCCTGGCCGTGCAGCGCCTGATGGCCGACGGCTACGGCTTCGGCGGCGAGGGCGACTGGAAGACCTCCGCCCTGCTGGCCACCGTGAAGGCGATGGGCGCCGGCGACGACCGCGGCACCTCGTTCATGGAGGACTACACCTACCACTTCGGTCCGGGTGAGCCGAAGATCCTCGGGGCGCATATGCTCGAGGTCTGCCCGACCATCGCGTCCTCGCGGCCGCGGGTCGAGATCCACCCGCTGGGCATCGGCGGCCGGGAAGACCCGGTCCGCCTGGTCTTCGACGCCGCTCCCGGCCCGGGCGTGGTGGTCGGCCTGGCCGACCTCGGTGACCGGTTCCGCCTGGTGGCGAACGTGATCGAGGTGGTCCCGCCGGACGAGCCGCTGCCCAACTTGCCAGTTGCCCGTGCGGTGTGGAAGCCTGCGCCGTCGCTGTCGACGTCGGCCGAGTGCTGGCTCACCGCCGGAGGACCGCACCACACCGTCCTCTCCCAGGCCGTCGGGGCCGAGGTCCTCCGCGACTTCGCGACGATGGCCCAGACCGAGCTCCTGCTCATCGATGACCGCACCACGACCGACGACTTCGCCGATCGGGTGCGGTGGAACCAGGCGTACTTCCGCCTGGCCCGCCCCCTGTAACACCGCTCTCAAAGAGGAGAACCAACCGTGAAATACACCCGGCTCCTGGCGGCCCTGAGTGCCGCCACGCTGGTTACCACCATGGCCGCCTGTGGCTCGAGTGAGAAGACCACGGACAAGGCCGCGTCCGGCACCGACAACGCGGGCGCCCTGATCGGCATCACCATGCCGACCAAGTCCTCGGAGCGCTGGATCCACGACGGCGACAACCTGAAGTCGCAGCTCGAGGGCCTCGGTTACAAGGTCGACCTGCAGTACGCCGAGAACGACATCCCGACGCAGACCCAGCAGCTGGACTCCCAGATCACCAAGGGCGCCAAGCTGCTGATCATCGCGTCGATCGACGGCACCGCGCTCTCCACCCAGCTGGACAACGCGAAGGCCGCCAACATCCCGGTCATCGCGTACGACCGGCTGATCCGCGACAACGCGAACGTCGATTACTACACGACGTTCGACAACTTCAAGGTCGGCGTGCAGCAGGCCACCTCGCTGCTGACCGGCCTGGGCGTGCTCAAGGCCGACGGCAGCAAGGGTGACGCCAAGGGCCCGCTGAACATCGAGCTGTTCGCCGGTTCGCCGGACGACAACAACGCGACGTTCTTCTTCAACGGCGCGATGAGCATCCTCGACCCGTACATCAAGGACGGCACGCTGGTCGTCAAGTCCACCCAGAAGGACTTCAAGACCGTCGCGACGCTGCGCTGGGACCCGGAGACGGCCCAGAAGCGCATGGAGAACATCCTCACCTCGACGTACAAGGGTGGCGCCAAGGTCGACGGCGTGCTCTCCCCGTACGACGGCATCTCGATCGGTATCCTCTCCGCGCTGAAGTCGGCCGGTTACGGCACCGGCGGCAAGTACCCGACCGTCACCGGTCAGGACGCCGAGCTCGCCTCGGTCAAGTCGATCATCAAGGGTGAGCAGTACAGCACCATCTACAAGGACACCCGTCAGCTGGCGAAGGTCACCGGCGAGATGGCCGACGCGCTGCTCAAGGGCCAGACCCCGCAGACGAACAACACCACCGACTACGACAACGGCAAGAAGGTCGTCCCGGCCCAGCTGCTGCAGTCGGTCATCGTCGACAAGGACAACTACCAGAAGGTCATCGTCGACGGTGGTTACTACACCGCTGACCAGCTGAAGTGATTTGATCTCCGCGCCCCGCCCGCCTCCGCGGGCGGGGCGCGGACTTCATCGGCCCATAGGAGGGTCTTCATGACCGACACGATCCTGCGGATGAGCGGCATAACCAAGACGTTCCCGGGCGTCAAGGCGCTGCAGGATGTCGACATCGAGGTGAGCAGAGGCGAGATCCACGCCATCTGCGGGGAGAACGGGGCCGGCAAGTCGACCCTGATGAAGGTGCTGTCCGGGGTCTACCCGCACGGCACCTACGAGGGCGACATCCAGTTCGAGGGCGAGCCCTGCAACTTCTCCGGTATCCGCGACAGCGAGCACCGGGGCATCGTCATCATCCACCAGGAGTTGGCGCTCGCCTCGAACCTCTCGATCGCGGAGAACATCTTTCTCGGCAATGAGCGCAGCAAGCGCGGCTGGATCAACTGGAACGAGACGAACGCGGCGGCCGACGAGCTGCTGCGCCGTGTCGGTTTGCAGGAGAAGGCTGTCACGCCGGTGGTCGAGCTCGGCGTCGGCAAGCAGCAGCTGGTGGAGATCGCGAAGGCGCTCTCCAAGGACGTGAAGCTGCTCATCCTCGACGAGCCGACCGCCGCGCTCAACGACGACGACTCGGCGCACCTGCTCAACCTGCTCCGAGGCCTGCGGGACCAGGGCATCACCTGCGTCATCATCTCGCACAAGCTGAATGAGGTGATGGGAATCTCCGATCGCGTCACCATTCTGCGCGACGGGAAGACCATCTGGACCAACGAGATCGAGAACCTCACCGAGGACAAGATCATCTCCGGTATGGTCGGCCGGGACCTGGAGCACCGCTACCCGGAGCACACGCCGACGATCGGCGAGGAAGTGCTGCGGATCGAGGACTGGACGGTCTACAGCCCGACCCAGACCGACCGGGCCCTGGTCCGCAAGGCCAACCTGACGCTGCGCCGCGGCGAGATCGTCGGGCTGGCCGGCCTGATGGGCGCGGGCCGCACCGAGCTGGCGATGAGCGTCTTCGGGCGGTCGTACGGGGTGAACATCTCCGGCCGGCTGTACAAGGACGGCAAGGAGATCCACGCCCGGACCGTGCGGGAGGCGATCGACCACGGCATCGCGTACGCGACCGAGGACCGCAAGCGGTACGGCCTGAACCTCATCGAGGACATCAAGCGGAACGTCTCCGCGGCCGGGCTGAGCAAGCTCGCCAAGGGCGGCTGGGTCGACGGCAACGAGGAATTCAAGGTCGCCAACGAGTACCGGGCGAGCATGAACATCAAGGCGCCGACCGTCGAGGCGGTCGTCGGCAAGCTCTCCGGCGGTAACCAGCAGAAGGTCGTACTCTCGAAGTGGATCTTCACGGATCCGGACGTGCTGATTCTCGACGAGCCCACGCGGGGCATCGACGTCGGCGCGAAGTACGAGATCTACACGATCATCAACCGGCTCGCGGATGAGGGGAAGGCCGTCCTGGTCATCTCGTCCGAGCTGCCCGAGCTGCTCGGCATCTGCGACCGTATCTACACCCTCTCGGCTGGCCGGATCACCGGCGAGGTGCCGCGCGCCGAGGCCACCCAGGAGAGCCTGATGACTCTCATGACGAAGGAAGAACAGGAGGTGGCGCCGTGACCGTCGCACCCACCAATGCCGATCTGTCGATCGACCAGGGTCCGGCCGGTGCCGGGCAGAAGGTGACGCGGAAGGTCAACTTCGACCTGAAGTCCAGCGGCATCTACATCGCCCTCGCGCTGCTGGTGCTGGGTTTCACCGTGGCGACCGGTGGCGACCTGCTGGCGCCGCAGAACCTCAGCAACATCATCGTGCAGTACTCGTACATCCTGGTGCTCGCGATCGGCATGGTGCTGATCATCATCGCCGGCCACATCGACCTCTCGGTCGGTTCCGTGGTCGCCGCGACCGGCGCGTTCTCCGCGGTTATGATGGTCGACTGGCACCTGGCATGGCCGCTCGCGATCGTCGTGACGCTGATCTTCGGCGCGGTCATCGGCGCCTGGCAGGGCTACTGGGTGGCCTACTTCGGCATCCCGGCCTTCATCGTCACGCTGGCCGGCATGCTGCTGTTCCGGGCGATCACCTACATGATCCTCGGTAACAAGGGCATCGGGCCGTTCCCGGACGAGATCCGCACCCTGGCCAACGGCTTCACCCCCGGCTTCCTGAACAACATCGGGCTCGGCTCGCTGGGTGGCGCCGACCTGTTCAGCATCCTGGTCGGCGTCGTCGTCGTGGTCGCGCTGGTCTTCGTGCAGTGGCGGGCCCGCACCGCGCGGATCCGCTACAACCAGGCCGTCGACCCGATGTGGCTGTTCATCCTCAAGGCGGCCGGCCCGGCCGTGCTGGTGCTGTTCCTGGTCGTGCAGCTGGCCCGGTTCCGCAACCTGCCGTGGGTGCTGGTCCTGCTCGCCGTGCTGGTGGTCGGCTACACGTTCGTCACCAACCGGGCCGTGTTCGGCCGCCAGATCTACGCCGTCGGTGGCAACCTGCAGGCCGCGACGCTCTCCGGCGTCAAGGTCAAGTCGGTGGTGTTCTGGCTGTTCGTCAACATGGGCGTGCTGTCCGCGGTCGCCGGCGTCATCTTCGCCGGCCGGCTGAACCTGGCCGGCCCGACCGCCGGTAACAGCTTCGAGCTGGACGCCATCGCGGCCGCCTTCATCGGTGGCGCCGCGGTCCAGGGCGGCGTCGGCAAGGTGGTCGGCGCGATCACCGGTGGCCTCATCATGGGTGTCATCAACAACGGCGCCGGCCTGCTGGGCTGGGAGACCGAGAAGGTCATGCTGGCCAAGGGCATCGTGCTGCTGGCCGCGGTCGCCTTCGACGTGTGGAGCAAGCGCCGCACCGCCGGCGCGAAGTAAGCACCGAACCCCTCGAGATACGGGGCCGCCACCATGTGTGGCGGTCCCGTATTTTGCTGTCGTTTTTGTTGTCCGCCGAGCCGTGGCGGGGCTTCCCGGGCCGCAAATCCGGGCGCCTCCGTGACCGGACACCGGTGACGGACGTAGGCTTCGGATCGTGGATCAGGCTGAAGCGGTACGTACCCCGTCGTCCTGGGTCGTCGTCGGTCTCGACAACGGCGGGACCTGCAACAACGCCACCGTTCTCGACGCGACGGGGCAGTTCCTGGTGGACAACCTGGTGGAGAACCCGTCCCGGGTCCTCGACGGGCCGGAGTCGGCCGTCGAGTCGCTCGCCGACGCGTTCACCAACATCCTGGAGCTGACCAGCACGCCGCTGTCGCTGGTCCGCGCGGTCGGCCTGGACACGCCCGGCCCGGCCAGCGCGAACGGCGTGATCTCGTCCAAGGGCGCGACGAACTTCAACCAGGTCTCCTGGCACGGGTTCGACATCCGCGGGGCGCTGGAGGCCCGGCTGGGCCTGCCGGTGATCTACAACAACGACGCGAACGCCGCCGCGCTCTACGCGCACCACCGGCACTTCGGCACGGCCGCGCTGGAGATGTCGTCGGTCGCCGCGATCGTCGGCACCGGCCTCGGCGGGGGAGTGGTCGAGAACGGTCGCGTGGTCAAGGGCACGGCCGGGATGGCGGGCGAGCTCGGGCACGTCCAGATCCCGCTGCACGGGGTGCTCGAGGACGATCAGCCGGTGCCCGCCTGCAACTGCGGGTTCGCCGGGGACGTCGAGGCGATCGCGTCGCTGACCGGGATCAAGAACAACCTGCTGCCGTACTGGTTGACCCGCTTCCCGGACCACCCGCTGGCCGGCGAGCCGGTCGGCAAGGCCGCCAAGATGCTCCGCGGGTACGGGGAGAAGGAGGATCCGCTCGCGATGGCCGTTTTCGGGCAGCAGGCGCGGGCGATCGGCAAGCTGTTCACGATCGCGGCGAACTTCACCGACCCGGCCGCCTACTTCCTGGGCGGGGGTGTGGTGGAGGCCGCGCCGCACTTCCGGCAGTGGTTCCTGAACACTGTGCGGGAGAGCACCGAGCTGCGCGACGAGCAGGCCAAGGCGGCGACCTTCGCGCTGGTCGCGGACCTGGACATGGCCGGCGCCCGGGGTGCCGCCGTCGCGGCGCTGGACGCGGTCAACACGCCCGTCCCGCGCTGACCTGCCGCGGGCTCGCGAGCCCGCGGCTGGGCCTGGCCCGGCCGCCGGCTCGCGTGGGTCCTTTGAAACCGTGCCCACCCGCGGACGTCGCCCTGGAGGGTCTCGTGTTCTGGGCGCCCCGCGCCCTTGCGAGGCCCGGAAGGGTCCCCGCGGGAGCGACGATCAGTTATTGGCCGCAGCCGAGGCAATGAAGAATTTGATCTTGATGGTTCCCGCGCGGCGCGCGGCGGCCGCGACCGGGCCGCCGCGCGTGGGGTCAGACCGAGACCACGCGTTCGGTGCGGAGGGCGTCGATGATCTCGCGTTCGACGCGGTCCGACTCGTCGTGCGGGACCTGGCAGGTGCCGGCGGCGATGTGGCCGCCGCCGCCGTAGCGGAGCATCACCTCGCCGATGTCGACCGGTGACGAGCGGTCCAGGATCGACTTGCCGCAGGCGAAGACCGTGTTCAGCTTCTGCCGGCCCCAGATGACGTGCATCGACACGCGGGCCTCGGGGAACAGTGCGTAGACCATGAAGCGGTTGCCCGCCTCGATCACCTCGACCTCGCGCAGGTCGACCACGATGACGTCGCCGTCGAGGTGGCTGACCTGGTGCAGCTGCTCGACGAAGCGCGCGGAGCACTCGTGGAAGAGCTCGGCGCGCTCGGCGACGTCCGGCAGGGCCAGGATGTCGTGCACGTCGGTGTGGATGATGCAGGCGTCGATGAGCTGCATCATCAGCTGGTAGTTGGAGATCCGGAAGTTGCGGAAGCGGCCCAGGCCGGTGCGGCTGTCCATCAGGAAGTTCAGCAGCGTCCAGCCGGTCGGGCTGAGGATGTCGGTCAGCGAGTAGTCGGCCGAGTCGGCCTGGTCGACCGCGAACATCAGGTCGTCGGCGACCTTCGGGAACCGGGCCTTGCCCCCGAAATGGTCGTAGATCACCCGGGCCGCGGACGGCGCGTCCGCGTCGATCACGTGGTTGCTGCGGTCGCCCTCGTTACGCAGCGTCTCCGAATGGTGGTGGTCGTAGACCTGGTAGGCGCGGGCGTCGTACGGCAGGTTCGTGAGGATGTCCCGGTCGGTGATGTCGACGACGCCGTCCTGAACGTCCTTGGGGTGCACGAACATGATGTCGTCGATCATCTCGAGGTGCCGCAGCAACACCGCGCAGACCAAGCCGTCGAAGTCGCTGCGCGTCACGAGCCGGTACTTCACGGGGTCCCCCTCGGTTGCCAGACCTTTGCGCCCATTTTGCCACTTTTATCGGTTAGGTCTCTGTCGCATCCAGAGAAGCGGTCGCATTGTGCTCGGCGGCACACATCAGGGTGAACCATGGAGGGGGGCCGCTGCGTAAGGTTCTAACGGACGGTAACAAATCGGTCGGAGGACACGGAGACGATGGATCAACCTCAGCTCATCCAGGAGCGCAGCGCGCCGCCGGCCACTCTGGTGATCTTCGGCGCCTCCGGTGACCTGACCCGCCGCAAGCTACTCCCGGCGGTCGAGAGCCTGGCCCGCCACAACCGCCTGCCCGACCAGTTTGCCCTGGTCGGCGTCGCGCGGACACCGATGTCCGACGAACAGTTCGCGGAAAGTGCCCTCGGCGGCCGCAGCCTGAGCGAGAAGCGACAGCTCGCCGGCGGCATCCGCTACGTCTCCGGCGGCTACGACGACCCGGAGACCTACAAACGCCTCGCCGAGACGCTCGACGAGTTGGACGCGCAGCGGGGCACGTCGGGCAACCGGCTGTTCTACCTGTCGACCCCGGCGAACGCGTTCGAGCCGGTGATCTGCGGCCTGGACGGCGCGGGGCTCAACCACGCGCCGGAGGGCTCGTTCGCCCGGCTGGTGATCGAGAAGCCGTACGGGCGGGACCTGGCCACCGCGCGCGAGCTCGACGGGGTCGTGCACGCCGCGTTCGACGAGTCCAGCGTCTTCCGGATCGACCACTACCTGGGCAAGGACACGGTTCAGAACGTTCTGGCCCTGCGCTTCGCCAACTCGATCTTCCAGCCGATCTGGGACCGCTCGTGGGTCGACCACGTGCAGATCACGGTCGCCGAGACGCTCGGCGTCGGCACCCGTGGCGGCTTCTACGAGTCGGCCGGCGCGATGCGCGACATCGTGCAGAACCACGTGCTCCAGGTCCTCGCGCTCGCGCTGATGGAGCCGCCGGCCTCGTTCGAGTCCGAGGGGCTGCGCAACGAGAAGGTGAAGCTGCTCCAGGCGATCCGGCTGCCCACCGACCGGGACATCGCCGACGCCGCGGTCCGCGGGCAGTACACCCGGGGCGGCACCCGCGAGGAGCTGATGGCCGGGTACCGCGAGGAGGTCGGCGTCGACCCGCTGTCGCGGACCGAGACGTATGCCGCGCTGCGCCTCAACGTGGACAACTGGCGCTGGGCGGGTGTGCCGTTCTACGTGCGTACCGGCAAGCGGCTCCCGGCCCGGGTCACCGAGGTCGCGCTGCAGTTCCAGCGGCCCCCGCACCTGCCGATCCCGACCAACCAGCTGACCGAGCTGGACGCGGACGCGCTGATCCTGCGTATCCAGCCGAACGAGGGCATCTCGCTGCGCTTCGGGGCGAAGGTGCCCGGCCACTCGTTCCGGGTCCGGACCGCCAGCATGGAGTTCTCCTACGACCAGACCTTCGTCGAGGAGTCGCCGGAGGCGTACGAGCGCCTCCTGCTGGACGCCCTGGTCGGGGACGCGTCGCTGTTCATCCGCAGTGACGAGGTGGAGCAGTCCTGGCGCGTGGTCGACCCGATCATCGAGCACTGGGCGAACGACCGGTCGCCGATCCCGACGTACGAGGCCGCCTCGTGGGGCCCGACCGACGCCGATCGCCTGATCGGGCGTAACGGCCGGAAGTGGCGTAACTCGATCTGAGAACTGCGGTGGTGGGCGGGCTCGCATAGGGTTGCTTCAACGAGTCCGCCCCCCGACCCGAAGGTTCACAGCACAATGCAGGTATCGGTCGCGCACCATCCACCGAACACGGCCGTCCTCGTCCTGCGCGGTTCTCTCGACATCGACACCGCGCCCGCGCTCAAGGCCAACCTCGGCCGCCTGGTCGAGCGACCCGCCCCGCGTGTCGTGGTGGACGTCGCCGGCCTCGACTTCTGCGATTCCATGGGCGTCGGCGTCCTGGTCACCGCGCACGGCCGCGCCATGGAGCGCGGCGGCTGGGTCCGCCTCGCGGCGCCGTCCGGCTTCCTCCGGCGCCTCTTCGACACGCTGGGCCTCAGCGACTACCTGCCGATGTTCGCCGACGTCGCAACGGCCCTGAAAACCGATTGAAACCCGATTTGGGTACGTCGTGAGCCGGGTCCCGCCTCGCCCGGTCGCGGCCTGATCCCGCCGCACCCACGCCGCGCGCCCCGCCCTCGGCCGGCGGTGCGGGCTGTCCCCGGCGGGCTGTCCCCGGCGGGTTGTTCCTGGCGGGTTGTTCCCGGCCGCGAGGCGACCGTGACTGCCAGCCGGGCCGCGTGTGTTGCGGGGGTTCGGCGCGGGCTTTCGGCTGGTGCTGGGGGCTGTTCCCCGGCCGCGAGGCGACCGTGAGCGCCAGCCTGCAGCCGCGAAGCGACCGTGAGGGCCAGCCTGGGGCCGCGGCGCGTGCCGCGGGCGGGGTGCCTGCTGCGGGGCGGGGCGCTCGGCCTTGCTTGCGGCGGGGCGCTCGGGCGGTGCTTGCGGCGGGGCGACTCGGGCGGTGCTTGCGGCGGGGCGGCTCGGGCGGTGCTTGCGGCGGGTGTTTCGGGCCGGGGCGCATACGGAACGGGTGGGGAGTTTCCTCCCCACCCGCCCGCCGTGCGGATCACGGGCCTTGCCCGGGGCCCCACCCGCCTGTCGTGGTCGGCGCCCCACGCGCTTCACACGACTGCCTCACGCCCACCCGCGTGAGGTTTCCCGCTGCAAGGACCCTGCCCTGCGGGGGAGTTTCTCTTTCTCAGGTCCGGATGCTCCAGCGGCCGGCGACGACCGCTTCCTTCTCGTCCTCGCCGTCGGCTCCCGCCTCGGCGTCTGCTTTGAGAGCGCCGCTGCCCTCGGCTTCGGCTTTGAGAGCGCTGCCGCCCTCGGCTTCGGCTTGGGGAGCGCCGCTGCCGGTTTCGGCTCGGGGAGCGGCGCCGTCGGCTTTGGCGGCGGCCGGCTCGGTGGACTCGTCCTCCGGGGTCGGGGGCTCGTCCGGTTCCTCGCTGGCGCGGTGCCGGTTGCGCAGCACGATCCAGCCGGCGCCGAGCAGGGCCAGGGCGGCCACCACCCAGCCGAGGAGGCTGAGCACCGAGGCGCCGCGGTCGTTCTGCGCGGCGTTCACCGCGTCGGCGAAGATCTGGTCCTCGCTGGTGGTGGTCGTGTCCGTGCCGGTGCCGTGGGCGGCGTGCCCGGCCGCGGCGACCGAGCCGTCCGGGTCCGGGGTGAGGGTCAGGTCCGCGGTCATCGCGGGCGCGGCCTTGCCGTCGGTGTACTTGCCGGTCAGCGAGAACTTCAGCGAGCTGAGCGTGGGCAGCGGGCCCAGCGCGACGCTGAGGTCGGCGGCGCCGCCGGGGGCGATCTCCTTGCCGGCCACCGCGATCCAGGTGATCGACTTCGGCGCCTGGGTGACCGGGGTGCCGCCGTGGATCGTCTTCAGCGGCTCGGTGAGCTGCTGATAGTCGATCTTCGGCGCCCAGTCGTCCACCGAGAGCGGGTAGACCTCGGCGATCGGGCTGTCCGGCGGGACCAGCAACGTCACCTCGGACACCGGCAGGGTGCCCTCGTTGACGTAGTGATAGGTCAGGTTCTGCCCACTGCCCTGCGGCACGCTGGCCGGGCTGACGGTCACGTCGGCGAACGCCGGACCGGCAGTCACGCCGAGCACCCCGGCGGCCGTCACGAGCGTGAGCGCTGTTCCCAAATACCTCACGGGAATTAGTTCGGATCACGGGCCCCGATGGTTCAAACCCGGCCGGAAAGTTTTCGAGTTCTTTTCAGGGCTGTCGCCAGCCCTGCCTCCGGGCGACGCCGGGCGGTGCCGGATGATGTGCCGATGCGCGACGTGCCGATCGACGGCGACATGATCCGGCTGGGCCAGTTTCTCAAGCTGGCCGACCTCATCGACACCGGTGGCGAGGGCAAGGTCCTGATCGCCTCCGGGGACGTGACGGTGAACGGCGAGGTGGACACGCGCCGGGGACGTCAGCTGCACCCCGGGGACGTGGTGTCGGTGCTCGGGAACAGTGCTCGCGTCGTACCGTAAGCGGAATTTGATCTTGATCTGATGGCGTCGGACAAGATCCATCCTTTCGGCGGGAATCTCGCGGGGGAGCGGAACCGGCGCCCGGCGCGGCTCGTCGAACCGGTATGACCCGAACCCGCGGCCTGCTGACCGCCGCCGCCGTCCCCCTGATCCTGATGGCCGGCTGTGCCCGGCCGGGCGAAGCCGGATCCGCCGCCGACCCGATCCTGGAGAGTTCCGCCGCGTCGCCGACCGTGCTGGTCCGCATCGCGCACGAGGGCGGCTTCATGATCCGGGACTACAACTACGGCCGGATGCCGGTCGCGACGATCTACTCCGACGGCCGGGTGATCACCACCGGCCCGACGACGATGATGTATCCCGGCGCGGCGCTGCCCAACCTGCTGGTCGCCACGATCACCCCGGAGCGGGCCCGGCAGTGGGCCGACGACGCGCTGAAGGCCGGCGTGCGGACCGGCGCCGATCTGGGGCAGCCCGGCGTCGCCGACATCCCGGACACGGTGATCACCGCCACCTCGGGCGGGGCGACCCAGACCGTGCGGGTCACCGCCCTGAACGAGGCGGCTCCGGACGACTCGAACCTGACCGCGGCCCAGCAGGCGGCGCGTAAGAAGCTCGCCGCCTACGCGAAGGAGCTGACCTCCTTCGCCGAGACCGGCTCCCCGGCACCGGTCGCCTATGCGCCGGACGCGGTGGCCGCGCTGGTCCAGACGTACGTGCCCGACCCGCAGGCCAAGCAGGCCGACATCGCCTGGCCCGGCCCGGCGCTGCCCGGTGCGGTGCTGAACCCGGACACCAAGCTGTCCTGCGTCACCGTCACCGGCGCCGAGAAGGACACGGTGCTGGCCGCGGCCGCGAAGGCGAACGCGCGGACCCCGTGGACCTCCGGCGGCAAGCAGTGGGGGATCACCTTCCGGCCGTTCCTGCCGGACGAGACCGGCGGCTGCGCCGCGCTGAAGGACGCGCGGTGATCCCGATCGACGAGCCGTGGCCGCCCGCCCCGGCTCCCGAGGACGAACCCCCGATGTGCGTCTGACTCACGTTCCTACTAGCGTCGAGGAACGTGAGTGGAACGGGGATCGAGGCAGCGCGGATCTCGCTGGCGCTGCTCCTGCTCGCCGTGCTGGCGCTCGGCGGGATGGCCGTCTTCGCCGGCCGTCGCGCGCCCGCCCCTCCGCCGCCCGAGATGGCGCCGGAGGTCGTGGAGCTGGAGAGCGGCGCCGGTGAGGTGTGGGCGGCGGCACAGCGTGCGGTCGCGGCTGCCGACGAGGCACGGGAACGGGCGACCGAGGCGAACGACGTACGCGACGAGGCCGAGGAGCGCTATCAGCGGGCGAAGTGGGACGCGTGGACCGGGCCGAAGGACGAGAGCCGCACGCTGGTGGAGCGGGCGGCTCTGGAGGCGTACCGGCGCGGCGACATCACGGTGGACCAGCTGAACCGGATCTGGCACCACACCCGGCCGGACGAGGCCGAGGTGGAACAGATGGACCAGGACATCGAGGAGGCCAAGCTGCGCTACTCGGCGGCGCTGGTCGAGGCGGTCGAGGAGCGGCGCGCGGCGCACGTGGCCGAGGTCGCCGCCGAGGTGCTGGCCGAGGAGGCCCGGTTCGCCGAGGAGGAGGCGACCACCGCGCGGCTGGAGGCGGAGGAGGCCGCCGGGCTGTCGGGTCTGCTCCAAGGGCCCGGGGACGCCCCCGGGCCCTCCTGATCAGCCGGGAATCAGTGCACCTCGACCAGGTCCACGACGAAGATCAGGGTCTCGTGCGGCTTGATCACGCCGCCGGCGCCGGACGCGCCGTAGCCCAGGTGCGGGGGGATGGTCAGCTTGCGCCGGCCGCCCACCTTCATGCCGGCCACGCCCTGGTCCCAGCCGGCGATGACCTGCTGGCCACCGACCCGGAAACCGAGCGCCTCGCCACGGTTGTAGGAGGCGTCGAACTCCTTGCCCGTGGACTGGGCGACACCCACGTAGTGGACGCTGACGAATTCGCCGGGCTTGGCCTCCGGGCCGGTGCCCTCGACGATGTCCTCGATCACGAGATCGGCGGGCGCTTCGTCGGGGATCTGACCGACGTCGGGCTTGTTCATGGGTCCTCCCGAATGGTGTTACCGGACTCGGTCATGCAATCACAGCCGGGGGCTCGCTGAACGAGCGGTGCCGGATCTCCGTATCCCCGGGTGACCGGGAACGTCCCGGTCGTGTGACCCGCCTGGGGGAATCCCGTGTCCGTCCGCCGCCTCCGCGCCGCCGCTCTGCTTCTCGCGGTGGCGCCCTTCGCCGTACCGGCCGTGCCCGCACTCGCCCACGGCGCCCCGATCACCCCGATCAGCCGGTCCGCCGCCTGCGCGGGCAACGGCATCAAGACCTCGGCGGCGGCGTGCAAGGCGGCCAAGGTCGCCACGAACGGGTTCATCGGCGCGTTCGACAACCTGCGGATCGCGAACGTGAACGGCAAGGACCGGGACGTCGTGCCGGACGGGAAGCTCTGCAGCGGCGGCCTCGACAACTACAAGGGACTCGACCTGGCCCGCGACGACTTCCCGTCGACCGCGGTGAAGTCCGGGCAGAAACTGCCGATCCAGTACGAGGGGACCATCCCGCACAAGGGCCAGTTCCGGATCTTCCTGACCAGGCCGGGCTACAGCCCGTTGAAGAAGCTGACCTGGGACGACCTCGGCAGCAAGCCGATCGGCACGTTCACCGACCCGCCGCTGACCGGCGGCTCGTACCGGATGTCGGTGACGCTGCCGGAGCGGACCGGGCGGCAGATGCTCTACGTGGTGTGGGAGACCTCCAGCACCCCGGACACCTACTACTCGTGCTCCGATCTGGTCTTCCCGGCGGCGGTCAAGGCGTCGTCGGCGCCGGCCGTCACGAAGAAGGCCGCGCCGGTGCCGACCACCACGGTCGCGACCACCTCGCCGGCTCCGGAGGCGACGGTGGCGGCGACGACCGCGGCGGTGAGCGCGGACCCGGTGCTCGCCGCGGCGAACAGCCCCGCGGAGGAGCAGCCGAACACGGTGGGTCACTGGTTGATCGGCGGAGCGCTCGCGGCCGGACTGGTCGCCCTGGCGATCGGTTTCCTCACCCGCAGGCGTCGTTCGGGCCTCTGAGCAGCGCATCACGGGCCTATCTCGTGGTCCTGGGAAGTACCTGGAAAAAATGTTTGAACTCCTCGATCTCCATTCACGTAATCACCGGCGTCGACAACTGCAACGCCCGTCCGGCCCCCAACAGACGAAAGGCCCAGCATGAGTCGTAGTCGTTACCGTGCTCAGGCATTCCCGCGGTTCAACCGCCGCCGGATGCTGGCGCTCACCGCGGCAGGTGTCGGGGTCTCGGCCGTCTCGGTCGCCGGGATCAGCCTCGCCGGGGAGAACGAGACCACGTCGTCCTCGGACGGATCCCCCCTGGTCATCTCCGTACGGGACGCCAAAAAGGGCACGATCGACGTCTTCTCCGGCAACTCGAAGAAGACCGTGACCGACAAGAAACTCGTTGCCCAGCTGCTCAAGGCCGCTCGCTGACCCGGAGGATTCCGCAAAAATGTCTTCTCACCGCGAAGCGCCGGAAATCAGCAAGGACCCGGTCGCCGACAGTTCTGACCTATACGCGTTCGTCAGTCCCGACGATCCGGACACGGTCACCATCATCGCGAACTACGTCCCGCTGCAGATTCCGGCGAGCGGCCCGAACTTCTTCGAGTTCGGCGACGACGTGCTCTACGAGATCCACATCGACGCGAACGGCGACGCCCGGCCGGACATCACGTACCAGTTCCGGTTCGTGACCGAGCTGCGCAACGACCGGACGTTCCTCTACAACACCGGCCAGATCGAGTCGCTGGACAGTGAGAACTGGAACCGGCGGCAGTTCTTCTCGGTGACCAAGGTCGACAGCCACGGCAAGCAGACCGTGCTGGCCAAGAAGCTGCCGTGTCCGCCCTGCAACGTCGGCAAGATCTCCATCCCGGACTACGAGGGCCTGGCCGCCGACGCGGTGCACAAGCTGAAGAGCCGCGAGACGGTCTTCGCCGGGCAGCGCGCCGACGCGTTCTTCGTCGACCTGGGCTCGATCTTCGACCTGGGCACGCTGCGCCCGTTCCAGGACAAGCACCTGGTCGGCCAGAAGCTGTTCAACTACGCCGGCAAGGCGGTCAACGCGACCGACCAGACCAACGTGCACAGCATCGCGATCAAGATCCCGCTGGACATGGTCCGCCGCGACGGCAAGAAGCGGGTCAAGGCCGACGACGCCGCCGCCGTGATCGGCGTGTGGACCTCGGCCAGCCGCCGCCAGGTGCAGGTGCGCGGCGACGACAAGAGCGGCGAGGTCTACGTGGGCCCGCAGGTCCAGGTCTCCCGGCTGGGCAACCCGCTGTTCAACGAGGTCATCGTCCCGATGGCGCAGAAGGACAAGTGGAACAGCCTGCCGCCGAGCGAGGACAAGCGGTTCGCCGAGTTCGTCGCCACCCCGGAGCTCGGTGGCCTGCTGCCGGTGCTCTACCCGGGTCTGTTCGACAACCTGGCCGCGCAGAACAAGCTCAAGAAGGACCGGGCCGACCTGCTCGCGATCCTGCTCACCGGCATCCCGTCCGGCCTGATCGACGGCTTCCAGAACAACACCGGCAAGGTGCAGGCCGACGTGCTGCGGCTGAACACGGCGATCCCGCCGGCGGCCAAGCCGAACGCGTTCGGTGTGGTCGGCGGCGACATCCAGGGCTTCCCGAACGGCCGCCGGATCGCCGACGACGTGGTCTCCATCTCGCTGCGGGCGATCGCCGGCGTGACCCTGCCGCTGGTCGACAAGGAGTTCAAGCCGGACGCCGCGGCGGCGCTCGTCGAGCAGGGCCTGAGCATCAAGAACGTGAGCTCGGGTCTGCTGAAGAAGTTCCCGTACCTGGGTACCCCCTTCGATGGATTCTCGGTGCCGTCATGAGCCATTCGCACGATCACGGTCACGGACATGCGCATCACCACCACACCCTGGCCCCCTCCGGGCAGGGCACCGTGATGCTGAACATCGGCGGCTCGATCGGCGCGCTGATCATCGACACGTCGGCCCGGTTCCACGGGCACGAGATCGAGATCAGCCCGGTGGCGACCCCCGAACAGCGGCAGCACGCCGCGGTCCGGGCCCGCTACATCCGCGGCGGCGTCACCTACTGTGTCGTCATCGACGGGCTGGCCGAGGGCCGGTACGCGATCTGGGCCGACGGCGGTGAGCCGCTCACCGAGATCGAGGTGCGCGGTGGCGCGGTCGCCCAGTTCGCCTGGCCGGAGAACGCCGTACCGGGAAGGACCCTGCTTTCGGTCTAGGGTGGAACGATGGCGGGTCTTCCGGTCGATGTTCCGGTCCATGTCGCGCTGCGCACCACCGACATGGAGGAGGCCCGCGCCTTCTGCCGCAAGATCTACTACGAGCCGTTGCGGATCGAATCGGTCGGTGACCCCGGCCGGTTCGACTTCAACGCGGACGTGGTGGAGCTCGGGCCGATCACGGTCGGCGAAGTGGGGTACGGCACCGACATCCGGGTCTCGATCGCCGGGCTGGAGACGTCGTACCACGTGCTCGTGCCGCTGACCGGGGTGCTCCGCTCCTGGCACCGCGGCACGATGGTGCTCGCCGACCCGACCCGCGCCGCGGTGTTCCGGCCCACCGGCGACATCGAGCTGGAGTGGCCCGGCTCCTGCCGGCTGCTCAGCGTCAAGGTGGAGCGCGGCGCCCTGGAACGCGAGCTGGACGCCGCCCTCGACCAGCAGGTGGTCTCCCCGCTGTTGCTGGGTGCCAGCTTCGACCTGGTGGACGGCCCGGGCCGGACCTGGGTGGCGCTGGTCCGGCTGCTGCTGGCCGAGCTGCGCGGGACGGACGGGCTGGCCTCCCAGCCCCGGATGGCGGCCCGCTGGCGGGACATGGTGGTCAGCGGGCTGGCGCTGACGGTCGAGCATCCGTACGGCGAGGAGCCGGCCGGGCTGCAGGGGCCGTACCGTCCGCGGACCGTGAAACGCGCGCTGGACGTGATGCACGCCGAGCCGTCGCGGCACTACACCTCGCGGGACCTGGCGATGATCGCCGGCGTCGGGATCCGGGTGCTGCAGGACTCGTTCCGGCAGCACGTCGGGATGTCGCCGATGACCTATCTTCGCCGGCTGCGGCTCGACGGGGTGCACACCGAGCTGACCCGGGCCGATCCCGGCACCGCGAGCGTCAGCGAGGTCGCCTACCGGTGGGGTTTCACCCATCTGGGCCGGTTCGCCGGGGCGTACCGCGACCGATTCGGCGTCTCCCCGTCCGCCACCCTGCGCGACCGGTCCTGACCCTCGCTCCCACCAAATTCAAGACCATTCCTGGGTACGGCGTGAATCTCCCGACCGCCGATTGCTCGTCCGAGCGGCCCTCGTTCGCGGCAGCGATGCCGGATTTTTCAGGATATTTCGGCGGCCGAGGCGGCAGCGGTGGCAGCGGCGGTGGTCAGGCGGATGGCGTCGGCGGGCTGGGGGCGGCCGTAGAGCCAGCCCTGGGCGAAGTCGCAGCCGTTGGCGCGCAGCCAGTCCCGCTGGGCCGCGGTCTCGACCCCCTCCGCCACCACCCGGTGACCCAGGGCCTGGGACATGGCGAGCACCGCCCGGACGATCGACTCGTCGGCGCCGCCGTCGCCCACGCCCGCGATGAAGGCCCTGTCGATCTTGACGATGGCGACCGGGAGGCGCTGCAGGTAGCTGAGCGACGAGTACCCGGTGCCGAAATCGTCGATGCACAGCGTGATCCCCAGGTCCCGGAGCTGGTGCAACGCCGCGAGGCAGCTGTCCAGGTCCTCCATCAGGCCGGACTCGGTGACCTCCAGCCAGAGGCCGTCCGGGGGCAGGCCGGTCCGGGTCAGGATGTCCGCGACCCGGTCGGCCAGGCCGGGTTCGCGCAGCTGCCGGACGGACAGGTTGACCGACACGTGCCGGGGGCCGTCGTCGCCGGCCCGCCAGTCGCGCATCCGGGTGGATGCCTCGGCCAGCAGCCAGGCGCCGGACTCGACGATCAGGCCGGTGTCCTCGGCGATCGGGATGAACTCGACCGGCGAGACCGCGCCCAGCTCGGGGTGGGTCCACCGCATCAGCGCCTCGAAGCCGTCCACGCGGTCGGTCCGCAGGTCGACGATGGGCTGGTAGTGGACGTCGAGCTCGCCGTTCGCCAGGGCACCGCGCAGCGCGCGCTCGACGATGATCCGGGTGCGGATCCGGTCGCGGAGGGCGAGGTCGAAGATCGTGTAGCGGTTGCGGCCGGAGCTCTTGGCCCGGTACATCGCGGTGTCGGCGTCGCGGATCAGCTCCACCGCATCAGCCCGCCCGAGAAGCCCCCGCTCCTGGGAGCGCTGGTCCTGGGAGCGTTGGTCCTGGGAGGGACGAACGGCCGCGGAGCGGGCGATCCCGATCGAGGCCGTCACGTCCACCGACCCGACCGACAGCGGGACCGGCGCCGCCAGGGCCGCGAGCAGGCGCGCGGCCATCGGCTCGGCCGGCTCGGTCAGCGCGACCAGGAACTCGTCCCCGCCCACCCGGCAGAGCAGGTCCTCGGCCCGTACCTCCCCGCGGATCCGCCCGGCCACGGCTTGCAGCAGCTCGTCCCCGACCTCGTGCCCCCAGTGGTCGTTGATCAGCTGGAACCGGTCCAGGTCCAGGAAGAGCACGCTGACCTCGCGGGCGTCCCACCCGGCCAGCGTCGTGGTCAGCGACTCCCGGTTCGGCAGCCCGGTCAGCGCGTCGTGCCCGGCCTGCCAGAGGGCCTGGGTCTCGGCCCGGGCCCGGGAGTTGTTGGCCCGGACGATGCGCGCCACCGCGGTGGCGATCAGGGCCAGCGAGAGCGCGGCCCGGACCAGCGCGAACGTCGTGGTGTCCGGCGGCGCGACGACGGCCAGGACGGTCGGGGCGCACAGCGCGGCCGTGATCGCCGCGGTACGGGAGGTCCGCAGGTCCCAGGAGCGGGACTGGACCCGCTCGGTGAGCGCGACCACGGTCGGGTGCAGCATGCAGGCCGAGTTCGTGGCGTACGCGATCAGCATCGCCGCCCCGATCACGTTCAGCCCGATCACGCCGGGCCCGTCCGGGACCCATCCGCGGACCGCGATCAGGACGTCGCCGGCCAGCAGCGCCGCGCCCCCGGCGGCGAAGAACCACATCGCCGGGGCGCGTACCCGGCCCAGCAGCAGCATCGGCAGCACGATGATGACCAGGAGCGCGGCGGCCAGCGGCAGCACGGCGGCGACCAGGTCCGGCCATCGAGGGTCCGGGCCGGCGAGCCAGTCCTCGACCCACAGCGACCACACCACCAGGGTCGAGCCGAGGCCGAGGAGCACCGCGTCGACCCGGGCCGGCTCGTCCTCGGCGGCCCGGCTGCGCCGGAGCAGGTCGAGGACGCCCGCGGTGAGCAGCAGATAGCTGGGCAGCAGCAGCGCGTTCGCGACCGGCGCCGGGCCGCCGGGCACCACCCGGATCAGCTGGCCGGCCACCGACAGGCCCTGCGCGGCCAGCATGAACACCCAGGGGCGCCGCTGCCCGGCGGCCAGGTTGTGCCGGACCCCGGCGGCGCCGGCGAGCACGCAGATCAGGGTGACGATCAGGTAGGCGGTACTGGCGGGCGCCCCGCGCAGGGTCCCCACCAGCGCGGCGGCGGGCAGGCTGAGACCGGCCAGCAGCCAGGCGGCGATGGCGCGGACGGCCGGCCGGACCGGCCGCAAGGCGACGTCGTCGCTCACACCACCGGTATCGGCACCGAACCGGACGGACTGAGGACCCGTGCCGTGGAGCAAACTACGGGACGGGTCTCACGCCGTACGCTCAGAGCTCGATCTTCTGTCCTTTGCCGATGACCACGACACCGTTGTCGCTGACGGTGTAGAGCTTGCGATCGCGATCGAGGTCGACACCGATCTGGGCGCCCTCCGGGATCGACACGTTCTTGTCGATGATGGCGTTGCGGACGACCGAGCGCCGGCCCACCGAGACGCCCTCCATCAGCACCGAGCCCTCCACGTGCGCCCACGAGTTGACCCGGACGTTCGGCGAGATGATCGAGCGTTCGACCAGGGCGCCGGAGACGACCACCCCGGGGGAGATCATCGACTCGATGGCCCGGCCCTGGCGGTCGTCGTAGCCGTGCACGAACTTGGCCGGCGGCCAGGAGCCGTAGTTGGTGAAGATCGGCCACTCGTGGTTGTAGAGATTGAAGATCGGCAGGGTGGCGATCAGGTCCATGTGGGCCTCGTAGAACGAGTCGAGCGTGCCCACGTCGCGCCAGTAGCCGAGGTCCCGCTCGGTGGCGCCGGGCACGTCGTTGTCGCGGAAGTCGTAGACGTTCGCCTCGCCGCGCTCGACCAGCATCGGGATGATGTTGCCGCCCATGTCGTGCTTGCTGTCCGGGTTCAGCGCGTCGGCGCTGACCGCCTCGCACAGGGCCCGGGTGGTGAAGACGTAGTTGCCCATCGACGCGTAGACCTCGTCGGGCGAGTCGGCCAGGCCCTGGGCGTCGCGCGGCTTCTCCCGGAAGGCCTGGATCCGCTTCCCGTCCTGACCGACGTCGATCACGCCGAACTGGTCGGCGAGCGACAGCGGCTGCCGGATGCCGGCCACCGTGACCGCGGCGCCCGAGGCGATGTGGTCGTTGACCATCTGCTTCGGGTCCATGCGGTAGATGTGGTCGGCGCCGAAGACGATCACGTAGTCCGGCGACTCGTCGTTGATCAGGTTGAGGCTCTGGTAGATCGCGTCGGCGGAACCGGCGAACCAGCGCGGCCCGAGTCGCTGCTGGGCCGGCACCGGGGTGACGTAGTTGCCGAGCAGCGTCGACATCCGCCAGGTCTTGGAGATGTGCCGGTCGAGCGAGTGCGACTTGTACTGCGTCAGCACGACGATCTTGAGGTACCCCGCGTTGGCGAGGTTGGAGAGAACGAAATCGATCATGCGATAGATGCCCCCGAACGGGACCCCGGGTTTGGCCCGGTCCGCGGTTAGGGGCATCAGGCGCTTGCCTTCTCCACCGGCCAGAACGATCGCAAGCACCTTGACAGCCATGGCAAGGACGCTAATATCCCGGCCTGCCGTCCGCCACCCAAAGTGTTACGAACTTTGGTTAAGCCGCCGTGGCGCTGCTCTCTCGAATGAGTGTCTCGATCACCTCGGGAGCGGCCGGACGACCGAAATAGTAGCCCTGGACGAGGTCGCACCGGAGCTCGCGCAACTGCTCCGCCTGGGTCGCCGTCTCCACCCCCTCGGCCACCGTGACCAGGTCCTGGCTGCGTGCCAGTTCCAGGATCGCCCGGGTGATGCTGACGTCGCCGATGAACGACCGGTCGATCTTCAGGATGTCGACCGGCAGGGTCCGCAGGTACGCCAGCGAGGAATATCCGGTTCCGAAATCGTCGATCGCGATCCGGATCCCGTGCTCGCGCAGCCGGCCGAGCACCGGCGTGTCGGCGGCGTCGATCAGCACCGACTCGGTGATCTCCAGGACCAGGCCGGCCGGCGCCAGCCCGGTCTCGGCCAGGATGCCGAGCACGGTGGCCGCGAACGACGGGTCGCGCAGCTGGTACGTGGAGACGTTCACGGTCACGTAGACGCCGTCGCGCCGGAACCATCCGGCGGCCCGGGCACACGCCAGCCGCAGCGCCCGGTCGCCGATCGCGCCGATCAGGCCGGTCTGCTCGGCGACCGGGATGAACACCGCCGGCGGGACCAGCTCGCCGTCGCGCCGCCAGCGCATCAGCGCCTCGACCCCGGTCATCCGGCCGCTCGCCGGGTCCACCACCGGCTGGTAGTGCAGGAACAGCGACTCGTCGGCGAGCGCCTGCCGCAGCCCGGCGGCCAGGTGCGCGCGCTCGTGCTGCTCCGCCCGCAGGGAGTCGTCGAAATACCCGAGCCGGGCTCCGCCCGCCCGCTTGGCCTTGCGCAGCGCCAGGTCCGCGTCACCGAGCACGGCCGAGGGCGGATTTCCGGGTACGGCGTCGGCCAGCCCCGCACTGGCGGTGAGATGGATCCGCCGGTCGTCCACGGTCACCGGCACCCCGGCCACCGTGTCCAGCACCCGGGCGGCCAGCTCGGCCGCCACCCCCGGGTCGGTCAGCAGCAGCCCGAACTCGTCCCCGCCGAGCCGGGCGACCAGCACCGCCTCCGGCGCGAACAGCAGCAGGCGCCCGGCCAGCTGGCGCAGCACCTCGTCGCCGACCGGATGCCCGTACGAGTCGTTGACCTCCTTGAACCCGTCCAGCGAGCACAGGATCAGGCAGTGCGCCCGGTCCCGGACGCCCGGCCCGGCCAGCTGTTCCAGCAGCAGGTCCCGGTTCGCCAGCCCGGTCAGCGCGTCGTGCCCGGCCCGGTACTGCAGGCGCCGCTGCAGCGCGGCCTGCTCGTCGATCGCGGCCCGCAGCGCGGTGGAGCGCCGCTCGGCCTCCCGGGCGTGCCGCCGGGAGACCCGGGCCAGCAGCCAGATCCGCAGCACCAGCAGGCCGCACAGCGCCGAGGTGAGCACCGCCGGGACCCAGATGGCCGGCTCGTCGTGGCGGGTGGCGATCGGCAGCAGCGGGGCGGCGACCGCGATCGCCACCATCCGGGCCGGCGGCCGCCGGTCGACCTGGGTGGGGGCCGGGACGGCGACACCCGGGGCGGCCGCCGCCGGGTGCAGCGCGGCGGCGACGATCAGCACCCCGGCGAGCTGGAAGATCAGGAACGGCAGGCCGCCGGGCAGGAACGGGCCGGTGCCGCCGCTGTCCGTGGCCGCGTACACCAGGTGCCCGCCGAGCAGGCTCGCGCCCGCGGCGCTGAGCAGCCACGCCGACATCCGCCGGGGGCCGGTGAGGCCGCGCATCGCGGCGGCCAGGATGGTCAGGTCCAGGACCGCGAAGAGCCCGGCCATCGCGTTGCTGACCTGGAGGTAGTTCGCCGTGCCCAGGTACGGCAGGACCACGAACGACCAGGCCACCATGGCCAGGCCGAGCACCACCGCGCCGGCCTCGACGCCGATCTCGGCCAGGCCGATCGTCCGGCGGCGCCGGGTGAGCAGCAGGGCGCCCGCCCCGAACAGCGCGTACTGCGGGGCCAGGCTCAGCCCGGACTGCGTGGTCGTCGCGTGGAACGGTCCGAGCGTCCACCAGGCGGTCCAGGCCAGGCCGGCCAGCTGGGACGCGGCGACCAGCCGCCAGCCGGTGCCGGACCGGGCGCGGACCACGAACGCGAGCGCGACGGCCTGGATCGCGACGAAGAGCGGTCCACCGGACGTACCGGCGAGCAGATGGGTGGCGGTGACCGCCACCACCCCGATGATCAGGGCACACTGCCACCCGGGCGGAGTCTTGAACACTCAGACATCTAATCGGGCGGCGGTTGCCGGCCGGGTGCTGGACCGGGTCGCGCCGGGTTGCGGTGGGCTATCCTGCGGGGCGTGGCTCTCCGTGTGGACCTTCTGACCCGTGAATACCCGCCGGAGGTGTACGGCGGTGCCGGCGTGCACCTGGAATACCTGACCAGGGACCTGCGGCGGCTCGCCGACGTGCGGGTGCACTGCTTCGGTGCGCCGCGTACCGAGGAGGGCGTCACGGCGTACCCGGAGCCCGCCGAGCTGGCCGGCGCCAACGCCGCGCTGCGCACCATGGGGGTGAACCTCGCGATGGCCGACGGCTGCGCCGGGTCGAGCATCGTGCACAGCCACACCTGGTACGCGAACTTCGCCGGGCACACCGCGAAGCTCCTGCACGGCATCCCGCACGTGCTGACCACGCACAGCCTGGAGCCGCTCCGCCCGTGGAAGGCCGAGCAGCTCGGCGGCGGTTACGCGCTCTCCTCGTTCTGCGAGCGGACCGCGATCGAGCACGCCGACGCGATCATCGCGGTGAGCGCCGGGATGCGGCGGGACGTGCTGAAGGCGTACCCGACGGTCAACCCGGACAAGGTCCAGGTCGTCTACAACGGCATCGACACCGCGCTCTACGCCCCCGATCACGGCACCGACGTGGTCGACCGGCTGGGCATCGACCGGAACCGGCCGAGCGTGGTCTTCGTCGGGCGGATCACCCGGCAGAAGGGCCTGCCGTACCTGATGCGGGCCTGCAAGGACCTGCCGTCCGACGCGCAGATCATCCTGCTGGCCGGGGCCCCGGACACCCCGGAGATCGCCGCCGAGGTCACCGCCCTGGCCGACGAGCTGCGCGCGTCCCGGGACCCGCAGGGCGTCATCTGGGTGCAGGAGATGCTGCCCAAGGCCGAGGTCATCCAGGTCCTCACGCACGCCACGGTCTTCGTCTGCCCGTCGATCTACGAGCCGATGGGCATCGTCAACCTGGAGGCGATGGCCTGCGAGACCGCGGTCGTCGCCTCGGCCACCGGCGGCATCCCCGAGGTCGTCGCGGACGGCGAGACCGGTCTGCTGGTCCCGCTCGAGCAGGCCGGGGACGGCACCGGCACCCCGCTGCAGCCGGAGAAGTTCGTCGCCGACCTGACCGCCACGCTCGCCCGGGTCCTCAACGACCCGCAGCTGGCCGAGCAGATGGGCAAGGCCGGCCGGCGCCGCGCGGTCGAGCACTTCAGCTGGGCCCGGATCGCCGAGGACACGCTGGACGTCTACCGGTCGGTGCTGTGACCGGGGTTCAACGTCTCCGCCTCGGGCTGCTCCTGTCGGTCGTCCTGATCGCCGCGCTGGCGATCGGCGCCGGGCTGGTCCGGGCGGCGTTCTACCAGGCCTCCGCGGCCGCGCCGGTCAACGGTGGCGCGGGCGCGGTGGCCGGGACCACCGGGCAGTGCGCCGGGCAGCCCGCCCGGGCCACCCGGGAGCTGCGCGGCATGTGGCTGACCACGGTCTACAACCTGGACTTCCCCAGCAAACCGGGGCTCAGCGAGGACAAGGTCAAGTCCGAGTACGAGAAGTGGCTCGACCTGGCCGTCGCGCAGAACCACAACGCGATCTTCGTGCACGTGCGGCCCAGCGGGGACGCGTTCTGGCCGTCCGCGTACGCGCCCTGGTCGAACTGGCTCACCGGCCGCTTCGACGGGAAGTCGCCGGGCTGGGACCCGATGGCGTTCATGGTCTCCGAGGCACACGCGCGGGGGCTGGAGTTCCATGCGTGGTTCAACCCGTACCGGGGAACGCAGCCGGCCCCGAGCGGCGTCGGCACCGACGCCGCCAAGCTCGCGCCGAATCATCCTCTGCGTCTGCACCCGGAATGGCGGGTCGCCTATCCGAAGGGCAAGACCGGCCGTTTCTACTTCGACCCGGGAATTCCCGAGGCGCGTAAGTTCGTCGAGGACTCGATGCTCGAGGCGGTGCAGAAGTACGACGTCGACGGCGTGCACTTCGACGACTTCTTCTACCCGTACCCGGAGGGCACGAACGAGGACTTCCCGGACGCCGCCTCGTTCAAGAAGTACGGCGCCGGCAGGTCCAAGTCCGACTGGCGCCGGGAGAACGTGAACGTCCTGGTCCAGGAGATGCACGACCGGCTCCAGCAGACCAAGCCGTGGGTCAGGTTCGGGATCAGTCCGTTCGGCATCTGGCGCAACAAGGCCACCGATGTGAAGGGCTCGGCCTCCAACGGGCTGGAGAGCTACGACACCATTTACGCCGACACCCGGAAATGGGTGCAGTCCGGCTGGCTGGACTACATCGCGCCGCAGTTGTACTGGACGATCGGGTTCGACAAGGCCGATTACACCACCATGCTGAAATGGTGGACGGCGCTGACGAAGGGCACGAACGTCCAGCTCTACATCGGCATGGCGGACTACCGGGTGGGCGAGAAGAACGACTGGAGCAAACCCACCATGCTGAGCCGGGAGATGACCCTCAACCGGCAGCTCGGCGCGCAGGGCGAGATCCACTTCAGCGCCACCCAGGTGCGGGACGACAAGCTCGGCGCGGTCACCCGGTACCGCAAGGCGTTCTACAACTCCCCGGCGCTGCAGCCCCGGCTGGCCCGGCTGACCGCGGCCGCCCCGGCGACGCCCCAGCTGACCGCCGTCCGCCGCGACGCCACCGGCAAGCTGATCTTCACGCAGAGCGGCGTGGCCACCACGAACTGGGCGCTCTACCGCACCACCGGCGGGCCGGCCGGCCTGGTCGCCACCGGTCGCGCCGGCGCCGAGATCGCCGATCGGTACCCGGTCGCGAACGGCACGTACTGCCTGAGCGCGGTCGACCGCAACGGCAACGAGAGCCCGCTCAGCCCGGGGTTGACCGCCCCAGTAGCGTGATCGGATGTTCGGAAAGAATGTCGTCAAATACGCCGACGTCCTGGTGGCCGCGCACGCCGCCCGGGACGCCGACCGGTTCCACGAAGCGTTGCAGGGCCTGGCGAAGACCACGCCCAGGTCGGCACCCGAGCAGGTCGGCGCGGCGCTGACCCGGATCGCGCCGGTGCTGGCGAGCATCCCGTTCGGGATCGGCAGCTCGCTGGCCCAGCTGGCCGGCGGGATGGCCGGCGAGAGCGGCGAGATCGAGGCGATCCTGCCGGTGCTCACCACCCGGGCGATCGAGGTCCTGGCCGCGGCCGAGCAGTTCCGGCAGCTCGTCGGCGACGACGATCAGCTGCCCGACCCGGAGGACGAGGCCGCGATCGGCCCGGTCCTGGCGAGCCTGCCGCCGGAGCACCGGCTGGCCGGCGAGGCGTGGTTCACCGCGAACGACTGGGTGCAGCCGGTGCTGTTCCTGTCCCAGCGCCACGACGTGCGGGCCGCGCTGCCGCAACGCGCCGAGCTGACCGCCGCGGTCGCCGCCGCCGCGGAGTACTTCGACGCCGCGCAGTGGCTGCACGGCCTGCTCCAGGTCCTCGACGACGAGACGCTGCTGGTCGTGGCCCGCGCCTCGGGCCGCGCGTTCCGGGTCACGATCGCCGGCATCGGCGACAACTTCCAGCTGCACACGCTGCTCGCGGCGGCACTTCCCGCCGAGGTGCTGCCCGGCTCCGCGCCCAGCCCGGCCGAGGTCGCCGCCGCGTCCACCGGTGGGATGGACGTGCCCGGCGGCATCAGCGGCAACTTCAACCTGGCCGACGCGGACGGCGCCTGGATCTGGAACGAGGGCCGGCCCGCCGACATCCCGCACCTCGACGGCGTCCGCGTGGCGGTCGTCGATCCGGCGCCATACACCCGGAGCTGGAACGTCGGCCGCGCCTACCCGCTGATGATCCCGTCGGTCCAGGTCACCGCCGAGCTGCCGGCGGCCGAGGCGGCCGCGCTCCTGGCCAGGATCAAACCCGCGGCCGGCTGACCGTCGTCGTGCGGCTTGGCACGCGTGCTCTGATCAGGCGACCTGGCAGTAGAGCTTGCGCCGCGACCGCGCCAGCGCGGCCACCGCGTCGAGGACCCGCCGGGCCAGCGCCGGGTCCAGGGTCTCCCCGTCCTTCGCGCGGGCCGCCACCCACCGCCGGGTGAGGTCGCCGAGGGCGGCCGGGTTCGCTGCGGCGAGGGCCTTGGCGAGCCGGGGCAGGAAGGCCAGGATGATCGGCGACACCTCGTCGTTGACCTGCTCGGGCCCGTCCACCTCGTCGCCCGACCGGTCGAGCAGCAGGCTCTCCCACTCCTCGAGGGACGCGAAGACGTCGAAGCCCTCGAACCGCACCGCGTCGCGGCCGGGCCCGGGCTCCTCCGCCGCGTCGTCGTCGGCGGCCGTGTAGAAGGTGATGATCGTGCTCACTCCGTCAACCTAGCCGGTGACCCGGCCGTCGCCGACCTCGAGGTGCCGGTTCGTCTGGACCGCCGCGAGCATC
Source organism: Actinoplanes sp. L3-i22 (assembly GCF_019704555.1). Classification (NCBI taxonomy): domain Bacteria; kingdom Bacillati; phylum Actinomycetota; class Actinomycetes; order Micromonosporales; family Micromonosporaceae; genus Actinoplanes; species Actinoplanes sp. L3-i22. The sequence continues at coordinate 8,085,736 of NZ_AP024745.1, read as the reverse complement.
CGTCGGTCGTGGGTGACCAGCAGCAACGTCCCGGTGTAGCCGGCCAGCGCGGATTCCAGCTGCTCGATGGCCGGCAGGTCGAGGTGGTTGGTCGGCTCGTCGAGGACGAGCAGGTTCACCCCGCGGGCCTGCAGCAGGGCCAGCGCGGCCCGGGTGCGCTCGCCGGGGGAGAGCGACTCGGCGGGGCGCATCACGTGGCCGGACTTCAGGCCGAACTTGGCGAGCAGCGTGCGCACGTCGGCGTCCGCCCAGGTCGGCACGGCGTCACCGAACGCGCGGACCAGCGACGACGACCCCAGGAACAGCCCGCGCGCCTGATCGACCTCGCCGACCACGACCCCCGGGCCGAGGTGCTGGGTCCCGGAGTCCAGGTCGAGCCGGCCGAGCAGGGCGGCGAGCAGCGTCGACTTCCCGGCGCCGTTCGCCCCGGTGATCGCGACCCGGTCGCCCCAGTCGATCTGCACGGTGACCGGGCCGAGCGTGAACGACCCGCGCCGCACGACCGCGTCCCGCAGGGTCGCCACCACCGCCCCGGCCCGCGGCGCGACCGCGATCTCCATCCGGAGCTCCCACTCCTTGCGGGGCTCCTCGACCACGTCCAGCCGCTCGATCATCTTCTCGGTCTGCCGGGCCTTGGCGGCCTGCTTCTCGCTGGTCTCGCCGCGCTGGCTCTTGGCGATCTTGTCGTTGTCGGGCGCCTTGCGGCGGGCGTTGCGCACGCCCTTGTCCATCCAGGCGCGCTGCGTGCGGGCGCGTTCGAGCAGGTCCTCCTTCTTGTCGGAGTACTCCTCGAACTGCTCCCGCGCATGCGAGCGCGCCCGTTCCCGCTCCTCGAGGTAGGAGCCGTAGCCACCGCCGTACAGATGGGTCTGGTTCTGATGAAGATCCAATTCAAGGACCTTCGTCACGGTACGGACGAGGAACTCCCGATCGTGACTGACCACCACGACGCCGGCCCGCAACCCCTCGACGAACGTCTCCAGCCGGGCCAGCCCGTCCAGGTCGAGATCGTTGGTCGGCTCGTCCAGCAGGTAGATGTCATAGCGGCTGAGCAGCAGCGACGCCATCCCGGCCCGGGCCGCCTGGCCGCCGGAGAGCGCGGTCATCGGCAGGTCCAGGTCGAGCTTGAAGTCGGTCTCCAGCGGCGCGGCCCGCTCGTCCAGGTCGGCGCCGCCCAGGTCGAGCCAGCGTTCCAGGGCCACCGCGTACCGGTCGTCGGCGCCGGCCGTGCCCACGGCCAGGTCCTCGGCGGCGGCGTCCATCGCGATCTGGGCCGCGGCGACGCCGGTGCGGCGGGCGAGGAAGTCCCGCACGGTCTCCCCGGCGCGCCGTTCGCGCTCCTGCGGGAGATATCCGACGTTCGCGGTGGGCGGGCTGAGCGTGACGCTCCCGCTCTCCGCGGCCAACAACCCGGAGAGGGTACGGAGGAGCGTGGTCTTCCCGGCCCCGTTCGCCCCCACCAGGCCGATCACGTCGCCCGGCGCGACCACCAGGTCGAGCCCGGTGAAGAGGTTGCGGTCGCCGTGCCCAGCGGCGAGTTCCCGGGCGATCAGTGTGGCGCTCATCAGGGCGCATCCTACGCAGTGCCCGCGCCGGAACCTTCATGACGGCGGGTCACCGGCCGATCACCCTTTTGTGACGAGGCTGGCATACGGGCGTGAGACCGCTGCCGCGATCCGCCGGGACTGGGCCATGCTCGCCGCGATCGCGGCGTTCGTGCTGGCCGGCGTGCTGCTGGTCGTCGTCGGGAACCCCAACTCGCAGGTCCGGATCTTCTGGCTGGCGCAGCCTCCGCTGGACTTCCTGCTGATGTACTCGTCCTGGCAGGTCTTCCGGGTCGCCAAGCACCCGATCCGCCGGTTCTGGCGTCTGATGGGCATCGGCTCGTCGCTGTTCCTGTTCGGCGACACCGTGCAGGCGGTGCTCGCGTTCACCCGGCAGGGCCAGTGGTCCACGGCCGGCGGCACGGTCCAGTCCGCCTGCTTCGCCTCCGGCCTCGCGCTGATCATCGTGGCGATGCTGATCCACCCGCACCCGAACCGCACCCGGCGGGAGTCGCTGGCCTTCTGGCTGGACTCGGCCACCGTCCTGGTCGGCGGCGTCGTGGTGGCCTGGTGTTTCCTGATCAACCCGGCCGACATGGACCAGGGCGCCAGCCTGATCGGCACGCTGGCGGGCGGCGCGGTCGCGCTCACCTCCTCGTTCGCGACGGTGAAGATGGTGCTGTCCGGGAACGCGCCGATGAACAAGGCGGCCGCGTTCCCGATGATCTTCTCGGCGATCGCCAGCAGCGTCGGCCTGTTCGTCGCCCCGCCCGGCGCGAACGGCTCGCTGCCCGCGATCGTCTACGTGGTCCGGCTGACGCCGTCGCTGCTGATCGCGCTCGGCCCGCGGATCCAGGAGATCATCGCCCAGTTCGACGAGGCGCCGTTCGGGTCGCGGCGGCGCAAGCCGTACAGCCTGCTGCCGTACGGCTCGATCGTGGTGGTCTTCCTGACCCTGGTCTACGCGCTGCCGCACGAGGCGAGCGGCAAGGGCGTGAACGCGCAGCTGTGGGGCGTGGTGGCCGGCTTCGGCGCGATCATCGCGCTGGTGGTGGCCCGGCAGCTGGCCGCGTTCCACGACAACACCCGCCTGATCGACCAGCTCGACACCACGCTGTCCGAGCTGCGCGAGCACGAGCAGCGGCTGCGGCACCAGGCGCACTACGACGAGCTGACCGGCCTGGCGAACCGCGCGCACTTCCGCGAGGAGACCACCAGCGCGCTGGAGGACGCCGAGACCGTGCCGGGCAGCGTCGCGCTGCTGCTGGTCGACCTGGACGGCTTCAAGGCGGTCAACGACACCCACGGCCACCAGGCCGGCGACCTGCTGCTCGCCGGGGTGGCCGAGAAGCTGCGCCAGTCGGTGCGCTCCGGCGACCTGGTGGCGCGGCTCGGCGGCGACGAGTTCGCGGTGCTGCTGCGCCACTGCACGGTCCGCGACGCGGAGCTGACCGCGCAGCGGATCCTGCGGTCGATGAAGGACCCGATCGACGTGGGCGACATCGCGGTGCACGCGAACGCCAGCATCGGCATCGCCTGCGCCGAGGAGCGGGACGACGTGCGCACCCTGCTCCACGACGCGGACATGGCCATGTACGCCTCCAAGCACCAGGGCAAGGGCACCTGGAACCGCTACCAGGACGGCATGGCCTTCAACGCCTGAGCCCAGCCGGCGCCGCGCCTCCCGGCGTGGAGATCACTCCGCCGGGATCGGCACCGCCCGCCCGCTGACCCGGACACCGGGCTCGCCGGGGACCAGGCGGACCGTGATCCGGCTCGGACGGCCCAGGTCGTCGCCCTGCCGCAGACCCAGGGTCGCGTCGTCCGGGACCAGGCCCAGCTCGCGCAGGTACCCGCCGAGGGCGGCGGCCGCCGCGCCGGTCGCCGGGTCCTCGTAGACGCCGCCGATCGGGAACGGGTTGCGCACGTCGAAGCTGTCCGGACCGGCCCGGAACACCAGCTGCACCGTGGTCCAGTCCCGGTCGGTCATCAGCGCCTTCAGGGCCGGCACGTCGTAGTCCAGCTCGGCCAGGCGCTTGCGGCTGCCGGCGGCGATCACCGGGTGGAACGCCCCGGCGTAGGCCACCCGGGGCGGAAGCTCCGGGTCGAGGTCCTCGGCCGACCAGCCCAGCGTGGTCAGCAGCGCGGCCAGATCGGCGGCCGGCAGCTCGGCGACGGCCGGCGGGACACTGGTCAGCGTGGCGACGCCGGTGGTGTCGACGATCACCGGAACCTCGCCGACGTTGGTCACGAACCGGTGCTCGCCCGGGCCGAGCGCGACCGCCGTCGCCACGGTCGCGTGGCCGCAGAACGGGATCTCGGTCAGCGGGCTGAAATAGCGCACCCGGTACCGCTCGCCGGCCCGCTCGGTGACGAAGGCGGTCTCGGAATAGCCCAGGTCAGCCGCGATCCGGAGCATGTCCGCGTCGGTCAGGCCGGAGGCGTCGAGGACGACCCCGGCCGGGTTGCCGCCGGACGGGGAATCGGTGAATGCCGCGTACCGCTCAATCATGGGACCAAGCGTGCCGCGCGGCCGCCGCCGCGGGTAAGAGCCAATCTCGCGGCCCTGGCCGCGTTCCCGATCACAGTCGCCGGTTGTCCGATCTCCGGAGTAGCGTTCCAGCGGTGACTGAGGGTCCTACCGCGATCTCGTTCGAACCTCCCGCCGACCTGCCGCGCACCCTGGGCGAGCTGCGTGCCACCGGGCACGAGTTCCGCACCGTCAAGGAGGAGCTGCGCGACAACCTGCTCCAGAAGTTACGCACCGGCGAGCCCCGTTTCCCCGGGATCGTCGGCTATGACGACACCGTGCTGCCCGAGGTCGAGCGGGCGCTGCTCGCCGGCCACGACATGGTCCTGCTCGGTGAGCGCGGCCAGGGCAAGACCCGCCTGATCCGCTCGCTGATCGGCCTGCTGGACGAGTGGACGCCGTTCATCACCGGCTCCGAGCTGCACGAACACCCCTACCACCCGCTCACCCCGGGCAGCCGCCGGCTGGCCGGCGAGACCGGCGACCTGCTGCCGATCTCCTGGCTGCACCGCTCCGAGCGGTACGGCGAGAAACTCGCCACCCCGGACACCAGCGTCGGCGACCTGATCGGCGACGTCGACCCGATCAAGGTGGCCGAGGGCCGGGCCCTGGGCGACCCGGAGACCATCCACTTCGGCCTGGTCCCGCGGACCAACCGGGGCATCTTCGCGGTCAACGAGCTGCCCGACCTGGCCGAGCGGATCCAGGTGTCGCTGCTCAACGTGCTCGAGGAGCGCGACATCCAGGTCCGTGGCTACCAGCTGCGGCTGCCGCTGGACGTGCTCCTGGTCGCCTCGGCGAACCCGGAGGACTACACCAACCGCGGGCGGATCATCACCCCGCTCAAGGACCGGTTCGGGGCGGAGATCCGTACCCACTACCCGGTCGACCTGGAGCTGGAGACCGCCCTGGTCCGGCAGGAGGCGGCGCTGGTCGCGGCCGTGCCGGAGCACCTGATCGACGTGCTCGCGCGGTACACGCGGGCGGTCCGCGAGTCGTCGTCGGTGGACTCCCGCTCGGGCGTCTCGGCCCGGTTCTCGATCGCCGCCGCCGAGACCGTGGCGGCGTCCGCGCTGCGCCGGTCCGGGCTGCGCAACGAGCGGGAGGCGGTGGCCCGGATCTGCGACACCGTCTCAGTCACGTCGACGCTGCGCGGGAAGGTCGAGTTCGAGAGCGGGGAGGAGGGCCGGGAGACCGAGATCCTCGGTCACCTGCTCCGGGTCGCGACCGCGGAGACGTTCCGGGCCCGGCTCGCCGGCCTGGACCTGTCCGGCTTCACCGATCTGGTCGCCGAGGGCGCGATCATCGAGACCGGCGACCTGGTCAGCGCGGACGAGCTGCTCGCCCAGATCGGCACGGTCCCGGGCCTGGCCAAGGTCCTCGACCGGCTCGGCCTCGGCGACGCGCCGAGCCCCGGGCAGGCCGCGTCCGGCATCGAGTTCGTCCTGGAGGGGCTGCACCTGACCAGACGGCTGGCCAAGGAGCTGACCGACGACGGCCGCACCCTCTACGGGAGCTGAACATGCCTCGCAACGTCTTCCGCTATGGAGCGTGGCAGGACGGGCCCGATCCGCTCGCCCCGCCCTACGACGTGCGCGCGGCCGTGGACGAGATGGGCGAGCGGGTCATGCAGGGGGACAGCCTCCGGGATGCCCTGCGTGACCTGATCCGCCGCGGTCCGCGCGACGGCCGTGGGCTGGAGAATCTGCGGGACCGGGCGCGCCGGCTCCGCAAGGAGGCCCTGCGCCGGGGCAACCTGGACGGGGCGGTCACCCGGGCCCGGCAGCAGCTCGACCAGGCCCTGGCCGCCGAGCGGGACACGTTGAGCGCCCGCGACGACATGGACGCGCGGTTCAACGAGGCGGTCCTGGACAATCTGCCGCGGTCCACCTCGCAGGCCATTGCGGAGTTGTCCGAGTACAACTGGGCCTCGCCGGAAGCGCGAGCCATCTACCAGCAGATCCTCGACGGCCTTCGGCAGGAGGTCGTCGAGCAGCGCTTCGCCGGGATGCGCAACGCGCTGCAGAACGGGGACTTCGCCGAGGTCTCGGCGATGATCGGCGACCTCAACCAGCTGCTGGAGAAACACGCCCGCGGCGAGGACACCGACGACGCGTTCCGCGAGTTCATGGAGAAGCACGGGCGGTTCTTCCCGGACGACCCGCAGAACATCGACGAGCTGATCGACTCGCTGGCCCGCCAGGCCGCCGCGGCCGAACGCCTGATGCGGTCGCTGAGCCCGCAGCAGCGCGAGGAGCTGCAGAGCCTGATGGACCAGGCGCTCGGCGACGGCCCGCTGCGCGGTCAGCTGAACGAGCTGACCGACAATCTGCAGGCGCTGCGCCCCGGCATGAACTGGGGCCGCGGCGAGCGGATGCGCGGGGGCGAGGACCTCGGCTACGGCGACGCGGCCGAGGCGCTCGGCGAGATCGGTGACCTGGACGAGCTGATCGACCAGCTCGGCCAGGAGCATCCGGGCGCCACCCTGGACGACGTCGACGTCGACGCGGTCGAGCGCCAGCTCGGCCGGTCCGCCGCCGACGACCTGCGCCGGCTGCGTGAGCTGGAGCGGGAGCTGCGCCGGCAGGGCTGGGTGGAGCGCGACGGCGACGGGCTCACCCTGTCGCCGAAGGCGCTGCGCCGGCTCGGCCAGACCGCCCTGTCGAAGATCTTCCACGACGTCAAGGGCAAACGCGGCGAGCACGACGTACGCGACGCGGGCGCGGCCGGCGACCTGATCGGCTCGTCCCGGCGCTGGGAGTTCGGTGACGACCAGCCGCTGGACGTGGTCCGCACGATCGGCAACGCGGTCCGCCGCCGCGCCGCCTCACGTGGCACCGCGACCCTCCCGGTGCGGCTGGAGCCGGACGACTTCGAGATCGCCGAGACCGAACGACGGTCCTCGGCGGTGGTCGCGCTCTGCGTCGACCTGTCCTACTCGATGTTCGCCGACGGCCGCTGGGGCCCGATGAAGCAGACCGCGCTGGCCCTGTCGCACCTGGTCGCCACGAAGTATCCGCAGGACGCGCTGCAGATCATCGGCTTCGGGAAGTATGCGATGACCCTGTCGCAGGGCGAGCTGGCCGGGACCGAGCCGACCATGGAGAAGGGCACGAACCTGCAGCACGCCCTGAAACTGGCCGGCCGGCACCTGCGGCGGCATCCCGGCGCCGAGCCGGTGGTGCTGGTCGTCACGGACGGCGAGCCGACCGCCCACCTGGAGGAGGACGGCGAGGCCACGTTCTGGTGGCCGCCGACGCCGGAGACGGTCCGGGCCACCGTGCGCGAGGTCGACCTGCTCACCCGGTACGGCGCCACGATGAACGTGTTCATGCTCGGCGAGGACCCGGGCCTGCAACGGTTCATGGACGCGGTGGCCCGGCGCAACGGCGGCCGGGTGTTCAGCCCGGACGCCGCCGAGCTGGGCCGCTACGTGATCGACGACTACGTGCGGGCCCGGCGGGGCCGGGGCTGAGCGGCGGTCACCCGCGCAGCGTCTCCGAGGGCGGGACGTCGTACCGCTCCCGGTAGGCGGCGGCGAACCGGCCCAGGTGGGTGAACCCGTAGCGGTACGCCACCTGGGCCACCGTCGTCGTCCCCGGGTCGGCCGCGCGCAGGCCGTCGTGGACCAGGGCCAGCCGGATCTGCTTGAGATAGGTCATCGGCGGCATCCCGACGTACCTCGCGAAGCTCTGCTGCAGTGCCCGGGAACCCACCCCGGCGATACCGGCCAGGTCGGCCACCGTGAACGGACGGCCCGGCTGCGCGCGCATCGCCTCGACCACCCGCCGGATCGCGCCCGGCGCGGCCAGCGCCGGGCTCTGCCGTTCCAGCGGCCCCCGGTACTTGTGGTCGGTGGACAGCAGCAGGCCGGTGATCAGCGCCTCCTTCATCCGGGCGCCGATCACCGGGTGCCCGGTCAGCCCGTTCGGCCCGCTGGCGTCGGCGGTGATCAGCCGGACCAGGCGGGCCCAGCTGGCGCCCGGCCCGCTCCGGGTGTCGAGCACCTGGCCGAGGTCGACCGGGCCGCGCACCGGGCGATCCAGCATCCGTTCCAGCTGGGTCTCCAGGTCGGCCCGGCCGATCTTGACGGCGAGGATCCGGCAGTCGCCGTCCCAGCTGTCCACGACGGTGTCGCCGACCGGCTGGAACAGCGCGGCGCCCTGCCCGGCCCGGGCCCGGTTCGGCTCGTCGCGGCCCTGGTGGAAGGCCATCGCCCCGGTCAGCGGCAGGTTCACGTGGTAGGCGCCGAGCTCGCCGGCCCGGACCCGGACGTCCACCCCGAAGTCGAGGTCGCCGAGGGTGACCGACTTGCAGCCACCGACCGCGAAGCGGGCCGTCCAGTCCTTCTTCGGACGGAGCACCTCCACGTCCATCGTGTAGAAGGCCTGGCGCAGGACCTCCCGAGCTTCCTCCACATTGGTCAAATGAGTTGTCATCGCGTGCACGCTCAACAGCTTGACCGGTCAGTTGACACCCTGCCAACCGGTGTTGAATGCGCCTCACTGTGCCTGATCGGGCGGTTTGCCCTCGGTCATTCGGTGTATCGGGCGGCGGAACCCCCACTCAGCAGACCGGCCGGCAGGGCGCGGCCGCAGACCAGCATCAGCAGGTCCTGGGCCCGGCCGTGCACCGGCTCCCCGTCCCCGAACGCCCAGTCGAGATCGGTCGCGATCAGCCGGACGCCGGACAGGTCGGTGCCGAAGTAGCCGATGGTGCGCGGGGTCATGCCGCCGAGCACCACCGCCATCCGGTCGGCCGGAACGGTCCGTTCCGGGAACAGCGCAAGAGTGATGTCCAGCCCGTGGATCACATCGTGCGACAGCGCCCCGGCGAGCCCGCCACCCGGCGGCGACCACGGGTGATCCACGTTGTCCCGCAGCCCGGCCACCAGCTCGGCGGCACTCATCGCGGCGGCATCCCGGCGCGCGGTCCGGTCGGCCATCCGATCGAACTTCCCACCGGATCTCGCCAGGTCGAGGAAGAATCGCGGCGGCGACGTCCGGAACGGATAGGTGATGTGCGCGACCACCTCCCGCACCCGCCACCCGGCACACAGCGTGCCGGCGTCCCACTGCTCCGGCGCCAGCCCGCCGAGCATCTCACTCAGCTCGGTCCGCTGCGCGGCGATCTCGGTGCGCACCTCGGTCTCCATCATCGGTCCCTCCTCAGGCGCCTGCGGCGCGCTTCGGAAAGACATACGGCTGCGGCTCCGCCGATTAATCGGTCCAACATTTCTTCGGTACGGCGTGAAGCCCCCGTGCCGCGCCGCCCGTGCCGCGCCGCCCCGCCGTGCCGCGCCGCCCCGCCGCGCCGCCCCGCCGTGCCGCGTCGCCCGTGCCGTGTCGCCCGTGCCGTGTCGCCCGTGCCGCGTCGCCCGTGCCGTGCCGCCCGTGCCGTGCCGCCCGTGCCGTGCCGCCCGTGCCGTGCCGCCCGTGCCGTGCCGCCCGTGCCGTGCCGCCCGTGCCGTGCCGCCCGTGCCGTGCCGCCCGTGCCGTGCCGCGTCGCCCATGCCGCGCGGTCCCGGTCCCGGCTGGTTGTCATGGCTGTTCTGGGCGCCTTCAACGACCGTGAGCACCAGCTCGCCGGACTCGGCTGGTCGTGAGAGCTGTTCGATCGTGTCGGGGCAGCCCTGAGTACCAGCCGGGGAGCTTGCGCCGTCGGCGGAGCGCGCCTACGGCGTACCTCCGAAGCAACCGCAATCGGCAACCTCCGTCAGCGGCGGCCGCAGCCGTGAGCACCAGCGGGCGGTGCCTGGCAAGCAAACAGCGGGTAGGCCGCAGCCGTGACCGGTCGGCAGTGGCGGGTCGGCAAAGCTGGCAGCGGGTAGGCCGCAGCCGTGACCGGTCGGCGGTGGCGGGTCGGCAAAGCTGGCAGCGAGCAGGCCGCGGCCGAGGGCGGCGGTGCGTTGCCTACCACGTTTCGGCGGGCGCCGGGAGTTATCCACACTGGCGCTCTGTCCACAGGCCGCCGGAACGATCATGAAAATTCGGTCAGAATGGGTCTGGGTCGTCCCCCCGGTGGTGGGTGGGGGACTGTTCTGTTCGGGGCGGGCCTTGCGACATACCAGGGAAGGGCCAGGCATAAGGTCAGGGCGTGGAGGAGGCGCTGGCGGGGCTGCGGACCGAGCTGACCGGCTACTGCTACCGCATGCTCGGCTCAGGGCACGAGGCCGAGGACGCCGTCCAGGAGACGTTCGAACGGGTCCTGCGAGCCGCCGACCGCTATGACCCCGCCCGCGCCTCAGTACGCACCTGGGCCTACCGAATCGCCACCAACGTCTGCGTCGACCTGCTGCGCGGCGCCGCACGCCGGGCCCTGCCGATCGACCTGAGCGTGCCGTCGAGGGCCGGCGAGCCGTTCGGTGCCCTGCTGCCGCCTGGCGCCGAGGTGCGCCCGGTGCCGGATCGGCTGGTCCTGGACCTGGCGCAGGACCCGGCGACGCTGGTCGTGCAGCGCGAGAGCGTGCGGCTCGCGTTCGTCGCGGCGCTGCAGCATCTGCCGCCCCGGCAGCGGTCGGTGCTGATCCTGCGGGACGTGTTGTGCTGGCCGGCTGCCGAGGTCGCGGTGCTGCTGGAGACGTCGGCGGCGTCGGTGACCAGCGCGTTGCAGCGGGCCCGGGCCACGCTGCGGACGGTCGCGCCGCGCCCCGGTGACGTGCTCGATCCGTTCGACGTGGCGCAGAAGGAGCTGCTCGCGCGGTACTGCGCGGCGTTCGAGAGCCACGACGTGGCCGGGCTCGTGGCGCTGCTGCACGAGGATGCGACGACGTCGATGCCGCCGTTCGCCTGGGGGTTGCGCGGGCGGGATCAGATCGGCCTGGCGATGGCCGCGCCCGAGGCGGCCTGCGAGGGCCATCGGCTGGTTCCGGTGGCGGCCTCGGGCCAGCCCGCTTTCTGGCAAATGCGACCTGAGGGTACGGAATATCAGCCGTTCGCCCTGGTGATGCTCGACATCGTGGCGAACCGCGTGATCAACACCACGACGTGGCTGGAGACGGGTGGGTGGCGGCTTCCGTCGCCGGTGGCGCCGTCGTTGTGGCCGCTCTTCGGGGACGTGGGCTGACGCCGTACGGCGCAATGCCGTTGATCGTGATTCTGCCGGGTCTGGGCAGGTGCCTAGCCTCCTAGGATGGATTAGGGGGTGTGGCGAGCGTGACTGGGCGGCGGCGGGCGGTAGGCAGGTGGTTATAGTGCTCGGCGAGCGGAAAGCGACAGACCTGTCGCACCAAAGGGGGAGAGGAAGTCGTGGCGATGTCGCAGCAGCCTGCGCCGTCCATCGAGACCTCCGACCGGATCTTCACGATTCCGAACGTGATCAGCTTCTTCCGGTTGCTCGGGGTCCCGCTCTTCCTCTACCTGCTGCTCGGCCCGCATCACGACATCGCCGCGGTGATCGTCCTGGCGATCGGCGGCACCACCGACTGGGTGGACGGCTACGTCGCCCGCCGGATGAACTCGGTGTCCCGCCTCGGTGAGCTGCTCGACCCGTTCGCGGACCGGCTCTACATCCTGGCCACCCTGGTCGGCTTCACCATCCGCGACGTCGTGCCGTGGTGGCTGACCGGCGCGCTGCTGCTGCGTGAGGTGGTGCTCGGCGTCGCGCTGCTGGTCCTGCGCCGGCACGGGTACGGTCCGCCCCCGGTGCACTACGTCGGCAAGACCGGCACGTTCGTGCTGCTCGCCGCGTTCCCGGTGATCCTGCTGGCCAGCGCGGTCCCGTCGATCGACAGCTGGGCGCAGCCGATCGGCTGGGGCCTGGCCTGGTGGGCGCTCGGGCTGTACTGGGCGGCCGGCGCGCTCTATCTGGCCCAGGCCGCGCGTCTGCTGCGCGCCGACCGGGCGGGCCCGGGCACGCCCCGGGCGGTCGCACCGTGACGATCCCGGCCACTCCTGACCGAAAGTCGTCGACCCCGGATCCGGACGGTACCGCCGCGGGCAAGCGGACCTACGGCCCCGACTTCCTCACCGCGCTCTTCCAGAATCCGCTGGACCCCGGGTACGCGGACGCCGCCGCCCGGCGCGCCGCCGGGCACGGCCGGACCGGCGCCCGCAAGCGCGCCACCCGGGGCTTCGCCTCGGTCACGCTGGCCGCGATCGGCTTCCTGCTGGTGATCGGCTACCAGCAGACGGTGGCCGACGAGCCGAGCCGGACGCAGGCCCGGGACTCGCTGGCCAAGCAGGTGGAGAGCCGCCGCGAGCAGACCGAGCAGTTGCAGGCCCGGGCCGACGTGCTCGCCGATCAGGTCGACAAGCTGCGCGAGCAGGAGCTGGGCAGCGCCGCGATGGCCGGGATCGACAACCTGGAGGCGGCGACCGGGCTGGCCGCGGTGCACGGCTCCGGGGCGAAGATCCGGCTGGCGGACGGGCCGACGTCGGTGGACGCGGTGACCGGGGTGCGCGGTACCGAGGGCCGGGTCAAGGACACCGACCTGCAGCTCGCGGCGAACGCGCTGTGGGCGGCCGGGGCCGAGGCGATCGCGATCAACGGGCAGCGGCTGACCGCGACGTCGACGATCCGGCAGGCCGGCGAGGCGATCCTGGTCGACACGCGGCCGGTGACGACGCCGTACGAGGTGATCGCGCTGGGCCCGGCCGACCTGGCCGCCGACTTCCGCAACGGCTACGCCGGGAAGTTCTTCGAGAGTCTGGCGCAGACCTATGGCATGTCGTTCGAGTCGGCCAAGGTCCGCGACGTCACCCTGGACGCGGCGCCGGAGCTGAAGCTGCGGTCGGCGTCGCCGAGCACCCCTCCGCCCGCTCCGTCGGGCGCCTCGTCCGTGTCCGGCTCCGGCGCCCCCTCGGGGTCGGTGCCGTCCGTCTCTGGATCGGAAGGCGGCCGATGATCGCCGTACTCGCCCTGCTCGTCGGTGTCCTGCTGGGCATCGTGTTCCACCCGTCGGTGCCGCTGGAGCTGGTGCCGTACCTGCCGATCGCGGTGATCGCGGCGCTGGACGCGGTGTTCGGCGGGTTGCGCGCCAAGCTGGACGGGATCTTCGACGACAAGCAGTTCGTGGTCTCGTTCATCTCGAACGTGCTGGTGTCCGCGCTGATCGTGTACGTCGGTGACCAGCTCGGCGTCGGCAGTCAGCTGTCGGTCGGCGTCGTGGTCGTGCTCGGCGTGCGGATCTTCGGTAACGTCGCGGCGATTCGCCGGCATCTCTTCCGGGCGTGACGGCCCGTATCCGATCTGTCGGGCAGGACAACGTGGGGACTCGATGACCGACCGCGAGGACAGCGACCGCGACGAGACGGTGCCGGGCTTCGGCCTGCCCACGGCGGGACGCAAGCCGCCGGCCGTGGACGTGCCGGAGAGCGCCGGGGGCGACGCCGAGCCGGCCGAGGCCGAGGACACCCGGGTGGGTGACGTGACCGTGGAGGAGATATCGCCCACGTCACCCGTTGCGTCGATGCCCGACACGCCCGAGCCTGCTAGCGCCGAAAGTGATCTTGACCGCAGCGCCGCGAAGGAACGGAAACCGGGCCTGAAACGTCCGGCGCCGGCCGGGACGCTGATCTGGGTGCTGCTCGCGCTGCTCGGCTTCACCCTGGTGGTGCAGCTGCGCAGCAACGACGCGGACAGCGGGCTGTCGACCATGCGGCAGGAGGACCTGGTCCAGATCCTGAGCGATCTGGAGGCCCGGGACAGCCGGCTGAACACCGACATCGAGAGCCTGGAGCGGACCCGGCAGCAGCTCACCTCGGGCGTCGAGGGCCGTCAGGCGGCGCTCGAGGAGGCCGGTAAGCGAAGCCAGGAGCTGGGACTCCTGGCCGGGACGATCGCCGGCCGCGGCCCCGGGCTGGACATCGCGATGGACAAGGTGAAGGCGTCCGACGTGCTGAACACGGTGCAGGAGCTGCGCGGCTCGGGCGGCGAGGTGATGCAGATCAGCGGGGTGAACGGCACGTCCGTACGGATCGTCGCGTCCACGTATTTCGTCGATGCGGCCGGTGGTGGGATCCTCGCCGACGGTGACCGGCTGACCGGTCCGTTCCGGCTGCTCGTGATCGGTTCTCCGGAGACGATGAGGACGGCGCTGCAGATCCCGGGCGGGGTGGTGGCGTCGGTGAAGAGCGACGGCGGTAGCGTGACCATGGATTCGCGCTCCATGGTCGAGGTGACCGCGGTGCGCAAGGCTACTGCCTTGCAGTACGCACGTCCGGTTTCGTGACTACGGAGGAAGTGTTGATTCCTGAGGATCTGCGGTACACCGCGGAGCACGAGTGGGTTGCCGTCGGTGACGGCGATGGTCCCGTGCGGGTGGGGATCACCCACTTCGCGCAGGACGCGCTCGGCGACATCGTCTACGTCCAGCTGCCCGACGAGGGTCGCGAGCTGGACGCCGGCGAGTCGATGGGCGAGGTCGAGTCGACCAAGAGCGTTTCGGAGATCTACGCGCCGATCGCCGGTACCGTGGTGGCCCGCAACGCCACCCTGGGTGACGAGCCCGAGCTGATCAACGCCGAGCCGTACGCGGCCGGCTGGCTGATCGAGATCGCCCCGGCCGACCCGGCGTCTCTGGACGGGCTCCTGGACGCGGATGCGTACCAGGCGCTCATCGAGAACTGAGGGATCGACCCGGATCTTCCGGCTTGCCCGCGAGTCTGGTTGCCCTGCGATATTGGCGCTGACTAGGCTCGCGGGGCACATGTAGAACTGTTATTCCTTTGAAACCGACCAACATAGTCGTGCGTCGGGCCTTGATGGCCTCGGTGAGGTCGCAACATCATGACCTTGCCGGTCGAGGCGACGACCAACTGATCCGTGAGGTGGTCCGATGACGCGCCCAGACGACGAGTTCCCCCCGCTCGACGTCACGTCCACGCTGAACCTTGGCGCCCTTGACGAGGTGCTCGAGGGTCCGGACACCGACGTGGTACCCAGCCGGATGTCCGGCTCGCTGCCGCCCGGCATGGCTCTGCTGGTGGTCCGCCGCGGGCCGAACGCGGGCGCCCGGTTCCTGCTGGACCACGACGTGACGACCAGCGGACGGCACCCGGACAGTGACATCTTCCTCGACGACGTGACGGTTTCCCGTCGCCACGCCGAGTTCCACCGTGACGGGGGCGTGTTCACCGTGCGCGACGTCGGTTCGCTCAACGGTACGTACGTGAACCGTGAGCGGGTCGAGGCGGCGACGCTGAGCAACGGCGACGAGGTCCAGATCGGCAAGTTCCGTCTGGTGTTCATCGCCGGCCCGCGGCCGGAGGGCGAGGGCGGCCGGGCGTGAACCCGTCGGGGGCGGCCGCACGCGACCCGGGGGCTTCGCGCCCCCAGGGCGGGCGCGAGAGTGCGCTGATGAGCATCGGGGAGGTGCTGGCCCATCTGCGTTCGGAGTTCCCCGACACCACGATCTCGAAGTTGCGGTTCCTGGAGGCGGAGGGTCTGGTCGACCCGCAACGCACCGCCTCCGGGTACCGCAAGTACTCCTGGAACGACGTCGCCCGGCTGCGTTTCGTGCTGACCGCCCAGCGGGATCAGTACCTGCCGCTGCGGGTGATCCGGGAGCAGCTGGACCGGATGGAGCAGGAGCCGGTGGTCCCGCAGCGGCCGACGCTGGTGGCGGTCGGCACGCAGCGGGCGGCCGATCCGGCCGATGCCCGCATCCCCAAGGACGATCTGGTCGAGCGGACCGGGATCGACGAGGCGCTGCTGGCCGAGCTGGAGCAGATCGGCCTGGTCGTGGCGCGCCCGCCGGGGTGGTACGACCCGGACGCGGTGATCATCGTCGAAGCCGTGGTGGGTCTCACCCAGTTCGGTCTCGAGGTGCGTCATCTGCGCGCGTTCAAGAACTCGTCGGACCGTGAGGTCGGCCTGTTCACCCAGTTGCTGGCGCCGATGGTGCGCCAGCAGGACCCGGCGGCCCGGGCCCGGGCCACCGACACCGCCCGTGAGCTGCAGGCTCTGTCGCAGCGGCTGCACGCGGCGCTGGTGCGCACCGGATTGCGCGGCGAACTGGGTCGTTGACCCGGTGTCGGCCTACCCTGTGCGGGGTGTCCCGCGCGGGGCGGATCGGCTTGGAGTGCGTGTACCGTGCAGGGTAAGGGGCGGGCCGTCTGGGGGCGGCGACAACAACGAACACGGAGGCGGCGGTGCGCGAGCTGAGCGTGGTCGGGGTCCGGGTGGAGCTGCCCAGTAACCAGCCGATCGTGTTGCTGCGAGAGGTCGACGGCGACCGGTATCTGCCGATCTGGATCGGTGCGGTGGAGGCGACCGCGATCGCCTACGAGCAGCAGGGTGTGAAGCCGGCTCGGCCGCTTACCCATGATCTGCTGCGGGACATCCTGGCGGCGTTGCAGCAGCCGCTGAAAGCCGTGGAGATCACGGAGCTGAAGGACAACGTCTTCTACGCGGATCTGCTGATCGGGGACAACCTGCGGGTCTCCGCGCGGCCGAGTGACTCGATCGCCCTCGCGCTGCGGGTGGGTGCGCCGATCCGGTGCGCCGATCAGGTGCTCACCGAGGCCGGCATCGTCATCCCGGACGAGCAGGAGGACGAGGTCGAGAAGTTCCGCGAGTTCCTGGACCAGGTGCGGCCGGAGGATTTCGCCGGCTGACGCCGCCTGGCGCCGGTCGGCCGCGGCCGGAAACGGTTGATGTTTCTGGCCGTGTCGCTGCCGGAAACGCCGGGAAGAGACGGAAAACCCCCCGACGCGCCGGAGAGTAACGGCGTGTCGGCGTGTCGCTCGTCCGAACGCGGCGTGTCGTGCGGTTACCTCCATGTTTCACCCGCGACTGAGATATACGCTCGTGAAGTCCAGGTGAACCGGCACCGCCCAGATCCATAGATCACGGGCAGCGGGGAGGTAGTCGCGTGCACGAGCAGCCTCTTGAAGGCCCACTCGTCGGCGAGGACGGCTCGGTCGGCTATCGCGGGGTGACGGCCTGCCAGGCGGTCGGCATCAGCTACCGCCAACTCGACTACTGGGCGCGCACCACGCTGGTGGTGCCGAGCGTGCGGGACGCTTCCGGGTCCGGCACGTCCCGCCTCTACTCCTTCCGGGACCTGGTCGTTCTCAAGGTGGTCAAGCGTCTGCTGGACGCCGGGGTCTCGCTGCAGAACATCCGCCGGGCGATCGACACGCTGCGCTCGCACGGGGTGGAGGACCTGGCCGGGATCACGCTGATCTCGGACGGCACCACGGTCTACGAGTGTCGCTCCCCGGAGGAGGTCGTCGATCTGCTCCAGGGCGGCCAGGGCGTGTTCGGCATCGCGATCGGCGGCGCGTTCAAGGAGATCCAGGGCTCGCTGTCGCATCTGCCCGCCGAGCCGGCCGCGCCGCAGCCGGTGAACGAGCTGCCCGAGGAACCCGCCGCGGGCGACGAACTGGCCGCCAGGAGGGCTCGCCGGCGTGCAGGCTGACCCCGACCCAGAGCATCCGACCCCCGGCCGGCACGACCTCATCCAGGTTCGCGGGGCGCGTGAGAACAACCTTCGCGACATCTCGCTCGACATCCCGAAACACCAGCTCACCGTCTTCACCGGGGTCTCCGGCTCGGGCAAGTCGTCCCTGGTCTTCGGCACCATCGCGGCCGAGTCCCAGCGGTTGATCAACGAGACCTATTCGGCCTTCCTCCAGTCGTTCATGGGCAGCCCGGCGCGGCCGGACGTGGACGCGCTGCACAATCTGAGCGCCGCGATCGTGGTGGACCAGGAGCGGATGGGCGCGAACGCCCGGTCCACGCTCGGCACGGTCACCGACGCGTACACGATGTTGCGGATCCTGTTCTCCCGGCTGGGCGCGCCGAGCGCCGGCAGCGCGCTGGCCTACTCGTTCAACGCCGAGGGCATGTGCCCGGCGTGCGAGGGGCTGGGCCGGGTGTCGAGCATCGACGTGGACGGCCTGGTCGACCGGGAGAAGTCGATCAACCAGGGTGCGATCACGGTCCCGAACTTCACCGTCGGCGGCTGGTACGTGCGCGGCTTCGCCGACTCCGGGCTGTTCGACCCGGACAAGCCGCTGCGCGACTTCAGCGAGCAGGAGTGGGACGACTTCCTCTACAAGCCCGCGGTCAAGCTGCGGATCGCCGGGGTCAACACGACGTACGAGGGTCTGGTCCTCAAGGTCCAGCGGATGTACCTGGCGAAGGAGCGGGAGTCGGCGCAGCCGCACATCCGTACCTTCATCGACCGGGTCGCCACGTTCACCACCTGCCCGGACTGCGCCGGCGCCCGGCTCAAGCCGGCCGTCCTGGAGTCCCGGATCGGTGGGCGCAACATCGCCGAGGCCGCGGCCATGCAGGTCAGCGACCTGGCCGAGTTCCTCGCCGGGGTCACCGAGCCGTCCGTCGCGCCGGTGGTCCGCGGTCTGCGGCACACCCTGGAGTCGCTGGTCGAGATCGGTCTGGGCTACCTGTCGCTGGACCGGGAGTCGGCCACCCTGTCGGGTGGTGAGGCGCAGCGGGTCAAGATGGTCCGGCACCTCGGGTCGTCGCTCACCGACATCACCTACGTCTTCGACGAACCCACCGTCGGCCTGCACCCGCACGACATCCAGCGGATGAACAGACTGCTGCTGCGACTGCGGGACAAGGGCAACACGGTCCTGGTCGTGGAGCACAAGCCGGAGACGATCGCGATCGCCGACCACGTGGTCGATCTCGGTCCGGGGGCCGGCCCGGCGGGTGGCCGGGTGCAGTTCGAAGGCGCGGTGACCGATCTGCGCGCTTCAGGCACTCTGACCGGTCGTTACCTGAGCCACAAGATCGCCCTCAAAGAGACTTGTCGCGAAAAATCCAGCACGCTGCCGATCCGCGGTGCGAACGCCCACAACCTGCGGGACGTCGACGTGGACATCCCGCTCGGCATCCTGACCGTGGTGACCGGCGTGGCCGGCTCGGGCAAGAGCTCGCTGCTCTACGGGTCCTTACCGAAACGCGCCGGCGTGATCGTCGTCGACCAGGCCGCGATCCGCGGCTCCCGGCGCAGCAACCCGGCCACCTACACCGGCCTGCTCGACGCCGTCCGGTCCGCGTTCGCCAAGGCTAACAAGGTCAAGGCCGCCCTGTTCAGCGCGAACTCGGAGGGCGCCTGCCCGAACTGCAAGGGCATCGGCCTGGTCTACCTGGACCTGGCGATGATGGCCGGTGTCGCCAGCGTCTGCGAGGAGTGCGAGGGGCGCCGCTTCACCGCCAAGGTCCTCGAGTACAAGCTGCGCGACCGGGACATCAGCGAGGTCCTCGCGATGCCGGTCAGTGCGGCCCTCGAGTTCTTCACCGAGAAGAACGCGCGGACGATCCTGGACCGGCTGGCCGCGGTCGGGCTCGGCTACCTGACCCTCGGGCAGCCGCTCAACACGCTCTCCGGCGGGGAGCGGCAGCGGCTCAAGTTGGCCGTGCACATGGGCGGGAGTCCGGCGACGTACCTGCTCGACGAGCCGACCAGCGGCCTGCACCTGGCCGACGTCGACCAGTTGCTGGCGCTGCTGGACCGGCTCGTCGACACCGGCAACACGGTGGTGGTGATCGAGCATCACCTGGCGGTGATGGCCCACGCCGACTGGATCATCGACCTGGGGCCGGGCGCCGGGCAGGACGGCGGCCAGGTGGTCTTCACCGGCACGCCGCACGAGTTGATCGCCAAGTCGGACACGCTCACCGCACAGCATCTTCGGGAGTATGTGAGCTGACCAGCGGCGGCGCCCCGCGGACGGCCCGGCTGAGCGTCCCGAGCACCGCGGTGAGCAGCATGAACCCGGACAGCGCCCAGACCGCGCCGATCGGGCCGACCCCGTCCAGCAGGAAGCCGGCGGCCAGCGAGCCCAGCGGCAGCACGCCCCAGGACAGCGCCATGCCGGCGCTGTTCACCCGGCCCAGCAGCTCGTTCGGCACCAGCGTGACCGCGTAGGTACCGATCACCACGTTCCACAGCGGGCCGACGAACGCGGTCGCGGCGCCGATCAGCCCCAGCTGCCAGGGCGCGCCGGCGACCGCGAACAGCGGCAGCAGCGCGGCCCACACCCAGTTCACCCCGATGATCACGGTGCGCGGCTGGAGATGCTTGTGCAGCCGGCCGGCGGCGATCGCGCCGAGCAGCCCACCGGAGCTGTAGACGCTGAGCATCACGCCGATCGCGGCCGGGCTCGCCCCGCGCTGCCCGGCGAGCACCACCAGGACCAGGACCAGCGCCTGGAAGACCAGGTTGCTCGCGGCGACCAGCAGGATCCCGGCGCGGATCAGCGGGAACCGCCACACCCAGCGCAGCCCGTCGGCCGCCGACCGCCAGAGCGGCTCCTTCGGCGGATTGTCGCTGCTCAGATCGCGGCGCACCCAGAGCAGCGCGGCGGCCGAGACCAGATAGGTGATCGTGTCCACCAGGAACGGCAGCGCCCGGCCGGCCGCGAACAGCAGGCCGCCGAGCGGCGGCCCGGCCAGGGTCGCGCCGCGGCTGCGGGCCTCGTTGTGCGCCATCGCGGTGGCCAGTTACTCACCCGGGACGACCCGCGGGAGGGCGGCGCGTTCGGCAAGACTGAAAAACGCGAAACACATTCCCTGTACGAACGCGACCGCGCACATCTGGCCCACACTCAACCGCCCGGCCCAGATCGCGAGCGGCACGGTCACCACCGCCAGGGCCGCGAGCAGCTCACTGACCAGCAGGATCCGGTGCCGGTTCCACCGGTCCACGAGCGCCCCGGCGGGCAGGTTGCCGACCAGGAACGGCAGCGTCCCGGCCGCCCCGACCAGCCCGGCGTCCCGCGGTGACCCGGTGGTGGCCAGCACCAGCAGCGGCATCGCGGTGCTGGTGATCGACGCCCCGAGCGCGGACACCACCTGCCCGGCCCAGAGCGCGGTGAAGTCCCGGTTGCGCCACAGCGAGGTGCTCATGCCTCGGCCCGCCCGTCGGGGCTGGGGAACGCGTTGAACAGGACGGTGATCGATCGGGCGCCGGGGCTGTCCTCGCCGGGACCGCGGTGCCAGGTCTTGAGGAACGCGATGTACTCCTCGGCGAACTGCTTCAGCTCGTCCGGGGTGAGCCGGGTGCTGCCGTACGAGTGCATGACGGCCTCGGCCCACTCGCCGAACGACTCGCGGTTGCGCAGGTAGTCGTCGAGCTCGTGCCGGCCGCGCTCGAACCACTGCCGGCCGACCTCCTCGGCGGCGGCCGCGACCGCGGGGTCGTCGGACCGGCGCGGCAGCCGCAGGTCCTGCGGGACGGCCTTCCAGAACCGCCGCCGCCCGGCCGACCGGCCGGTGTCCTCCTCGATGAACCCGAACCGTTCGAGCTGGCGCAGGTGATAACTGGTGGCCCCGCGGTCGGCGCCGAACTCGGCGGCCAGCTCGGCCGAGGTGGCCGGGCCCTCCCGCTGCAGCCGCGCGAGCATCTGTTGCCGCAGCGTGTGGGCCAGGGCTTTGAGGGAGTCCACGTCGAGAACCCGCGGCGCTCCCGGAGAGCGATCGGTCATGCATGAGAAGATATCAATGCAAAGACTTCTTCTCAATACGTACGTCGATGGAAGCGGCGCCGCCCCGCGGGGAGGCGGGACGGCGCCGCCGTTCGGGAAGGTCTCAGTAGGTCGTCATGACCCGTTCCGCCGCCGGCTGCGGGACCACGATCGTCCGCTCCACGTTGATCGCGTGCCAGAGGCAGAACATCGCGACCGTCCACACCTTGCGGGACCGGTCCGCCGTCCCGGCCCGGTGCTCGGCGAGCAGGCCGCGGGCGTACTCCAGGTCCAGCAGGTGGCCGGTCTGCGAGGTGGCGAACAGGTGGTCCACCCAGTCGCCGATCACGCCGCGCAGCCACAGCCGGGTCGGAGTCGGGAAGCCCAGTTTGGGCCGGTCCCGCACGGACTCCGGGACGATCCCGCGCATCGCCTCGCGCAGCGCCGCCTTGGTGGTGCGGGAGCCGTGCGGCAGCTTCAGCTCGGTCGACAGCCCGGCCGCGGCGGCGTAGACCTGCTGGTCCAGGAACGGCACCCGCAGCTCCAGGCTGTGCGCCATCGACATCCGGTCGGCCTTGACCAGGATGTCGCCGGGCAGCCAGGTGTGCAGGTCCACGTACTGCATGGAGGCCACCTCGTCCACGTCGGCGGTCTCCGCGTACAGCCGGGAGGTGATCGCCGTGTGCGGCTCGGCGGTGAAGCGCATGAGCCGCGCCTTCTCCTCCGGATCGAAGATCCGGGCATTGCCGTAGTAGCGCTGCTCGATCGGGGTGGTCCCGCGCTCCAGGAACGAGCGGCCCTTCACGCCCTCGGGCAGCGCGTGCGCGAGGTGCTTCAGGCCGCGCTTGACGCCCTGCGGCAGCCGGTCGACGCCGGCCAGCGACAGCGGCTCGCGGTAGATCGTGTACCCGCCGAACAGCTCGTCGGCGCCCTCGCCGGAGAGCACCACGGTCACGTACCGCGCGGCGGTGCGGGCCAGGAAGTAGAGCGGGATCAGCGACGGGTCGGCCACCGGGTCGTCGAGCAGCTGCACGATCCGGGGCAGCTCGGCGAGCACCTGCTCGTCGGTGACCACGGTCGGGGTCAGCGGGATGCCGAGCTGGTTCGCGGTGTCCTGGGCGATCTCGATCTCGGAGTACCCGTCGGCGGCGAACCCGGCGGTGAACGCGTGGATGCCCGGCCGGGCCTCGGCGGCGAGCGCCGCGACCGCGGAGGAGTCGACGCCGCTGGACAGGAACGTGCCGACCGGGACGTCGGCGTGCAGGTGGGTCCGGACACTGGCCCGCAACGCGTCCTGGATGGCCTGGTGAGCGGCCGCCGGCTGCAGGCGCAGCGGCCGCAGTGACGGCCGGAACCAGCGGTGCTCGCGGACCCCGCCGCCCGGCGTCCAGACCAGGCGGTGGCCCGGCGGGAGGCGGCGGATGTGCCGGTGCAGGGTGATCGGGTCCGGTACGTACTGGAACGTCAGGTAGTGCCCGACCGCGTCGGTGTTCAGCGCGCCCCCGGCCGGCGCCGCGAACGGGTCGAGGGCCTTGCGCTCGCTGGCCAGCCACAGCCCGTCCGCGGTCTCCAGCAGGTAGAGCGGCTTGACCCCGAACGCGTCCCGGGCGGCGTGCACGGTGCCGGTCCGGTGGTCGTAGGCGACGAACGCGAACATCCCGCGCAGCCGGGGCAGCGCCGCCTCGCCCCAGTAGTGGAACGCGGCGGCGAGCACCTCGGAGTCCCCGTCGGTGGCGAAGCTCGCCCGGTGGTCGCGGATCAGCTCGGCGCGCAGCTCGCGGTAGTTGTAGATCTCGCCGTTGAACACCACCGACCAGCGGTCGGCGTAGTGCAGCGGCTGCACCGAATGGTCCCGGTCGATGATCGCGAGCCGGTTGAAACCGAGCGCGTAGCCGTCGCCGTGCTCGATCCGGGTGTCGTCCGGCCCCCGGTGCCGCATGCTCTCCAGCGCGGCGGCGAAGGCCGCCGCCATCGTCTCGTCGATCGGTCCGGCGTCGGACCGGCTGCTGAAGTACGCACTCAGACCACACATCGCGGGCCTCCTCGTGTTCCTGGTCGAGGAGGCGACCGTAGGGCCGGCTCGTGAAGAACCTGTGCGGATCCTGCGGGCTTCCGGGCCCGCACGGCCTCGCGTGAAAGTTCTTCACCTGATCCGCACAATTCACTCCGGGGCGGCGGACTCCAGGATCACCTTGTGGACGTGCAGCGACCACTCCAGATCCTCGCCGAACGCGGCCGGCGACCGCTCCACGAGCTGGTGCCGGATGGCGAGCGCCTCCTCGATCGCGGCCAGCGCCGACTCCCGCTCGCCGAGCACGACGTGCCGGACGGCCAGGTCGGTCAGCGCGGTCGCCAGGCCGGGCAGGAACGCGTCCGGCCGCTGGGCGACCAGCTGCCGGCGGATCGTGACGGCCTCCTCGGCCACCGCCCGGCTCGGCTCGTCCCGGTCCAGGCTGCCCAGGCTGATCCCGAGCACGCTCAGCGCCGCGGCCAGGTCCGGCAGGTACGTGTCCGGCCGGTGCGTGGCGAGCTGCCCGTACAGGTCGACGGACTCCTCGATCGCGGCCAGCCCGGCCGGGAACTGTTCGAGCGCGCCGAGGCTGAGCGACAGGTTCATCAGCGCCGAGGCCAGGTCGGGTACGAACGTGTCCGGCTGCCGGGTGGCGAGCCGCCGGTAGATCCCGGTGGCCTCCTCGGCCGCGGCCAGGCCCGGCTCGGGCTGCTCCAGCTCGCCCAGCCGGACCGACAGGTTGCCCAGCGAGCGGGCCAGGTCCGCCTCGAACGTCTCCGGCCGCTCCCCGGCGAGCTGCCGGTGGATCATGACGGCCTCCTCGATCGCGGCCAGCGCCGGACCGTTGTGGCCCAGGTCGCCGAGCCGGATCGACAGGTTGTTGAGCGCGGTGGCCAGCTCCGCGGCCCGGCCGGACTGCCGGTGCCGGTCGGTGACCCGCTGGGCGATCTCCACCGCGAGCGGGCTGAGCCGGGGCAGCCCGTCGCCGATCAGCGCCAGCCGCTCCACGTCGGTGTCCGGGTCGGCGCTGATCCGCTGCAGCGCGGCGAGCAGCGGCTCGGGCGTGTCGATGCTGGTGGCGGTCGCGACGATGGCCGGGGTGAGCCGGTCGGCGTGCCGGACGCACAGGTCGACCAGCCGCTCGGCGAGACCCGGGTGCCGGGCGTAGACGGCCAGCATCCGCCGCAGCTGGCGGTCGGTGGCGACCGGGATCAGCGGCTCGGGCAGACCCGGGGAGCGGGCCAGGCGCAGCCCGGCGAAGCGCTCGGCGAGCCGGTCCGGCGGCAGCGTGCCCCAGGGCCGGCCGTTCGTGCCCGGGTAGAGGTCGGCCAGCCAGGCCCGCAGTGTGTTGCGCCGGTCCTGGTCGGCGACCGCGCCCAGGAACCGGTAGGCCTGCTCGGAGTCGGTCGGGCTGAACAGGAACGCCGCGGCGAGCACGTCCTGCAGGGCCGGCTCGGCGACATCGAGGCCGTGCCAGGCCGCGGTGAACGACCAGTAGCGCTGCTCGTGCGCCAGCACCCGGTCCTCGGCGGTCTTGCGCCCGTCGGCGGCCGGGCCGGGCCACATCGCGTCGAGCAGGTCGGCGAGCGCGGTGGTCTGCACGGTCAGCGCCTCGCCGCCGGCGTCGTGCGGCTCGGCGGTCAGCCGCGCGGCGACCGACGCCCAGTTGTGCACGGCGTACCCGGGCACGTGCGGGAGCGTGCCGGCCAGGTCCTGGATCGCCTGCCGGTACGCGTCGGCCCGGCCGGCCGGGTCCTCGTCCAGCACCGGCAGCTCCACCACGGACGCGCCGTCGAGCAGCCGCTCGGCGGCCGGGTCGGTACGCAGCAGCCGCCACCAGTCCCCGGCCGTCCGGGCCAGCAGCAGCACCCGCAGCGGCCGCGTCCCGTCGTGCCCGGCGCACGCCTGCAACAGCGCCCGGAGCTGGTCCGGCCGGGTCTCCGCGGTGTCCACCACGACCAGCAGCGGCACCACCACGTCGGCCAGCACCGCGAGCGCGTCGGTGGGGGCCGCCTCGTCGAGCCACAGGGTGGCCCAGCCGGCCGCGGTCAGCCGGCCGGCCAGCTCGTGACCGAGCCGGGACTTGCCCTGCCCGGCCGGGCCGTGCAGCAGCAGGGTCGCGAAGCCGGCGCCGGAGCACCAGGCGCCCAGCTCGTCGATCAGCTGCTGCCGGCCGCGGAAGCCGACCACCTCGGCGGCGGCGCTGAGCAGCGTGGCGGGGGAGCGCGGCTGGTCCGGCTCGGTCAGCTGGGCGGCGGCCAGCTCAACCGGCGCGAGCCGCGGGATGGCCCGCCCGGCCGCCTCGAGGAAGCCCGGCTCCCGGGACAGCCCGGCGACCGGCGCCACTTCGAGCAGCCCGGGCCCGCCGTCGGCGACCACGCCGACGAGCAGGCCGTGGCAGAACACCGCGGCGCCGGCGGCCGGCTCGTCCGGGGCGCTGAGCACCAGCCGGTCGGCTTCGAAGCTCACCGAGCCGGCCACCCGCTCCCGGCTCGCCGAGCCCCACGTCTCCCCGGGCAGGCCGGCCCGGGCGGTGGCGACCCGCCCGAACACCGGGGCCGGGTCGCTCACGTCGCTCCAGCCCGGATCGTCGACCCGGACCAGCGCGCCCGGCGTTCCCCGCCAGGTCACCACCCCGGGGAACGACCGCCCGGAGGAGACCGGCACGATCGTCACCGGCTCGCCGACCGCCGGCGCGACCTCGGCCGAGGTCAGCACCAGCCGCCCGGCGATCAGGTAGCCCGAACCGCGGCGCCCGGGCGCCTCCACACTCACCACACGTCCGGCGCGCACGCGGTCAGCGCCCCTGGTCCGGGGTCACGACAGCGTCATCCAGCTCGATCTGCACGCGCACACCATTCCATGCCGGCCCGCCTCACCGCACCGGCCTACCGGACTACGTTGCGGCTCCCGCGCGATCGGCGGGACAGAACCTAGAGGTCGGACCGGTCCCGAGCCGCCGGACGCGGGCGATGCCGCAGGGACCGGGTGCGCGGCCCCGGGCGGGAGCGCGCCGGGCGCGCGTCCTCGTGCGGGAAGACGAAGCGCTTGAACGCCCAGAGCCGGAAGGCCATCGCGATCAGCGTGCCCAGCACGATCCCGCTGACGAAGTCGGCGATCTCCTGCATCGGGCGGCTGACGTCCGGCACGCGCAGGTCGAGCAGGTAGCGCGAGACCGCGAGCGGGACCAGGTTCAGACCGATTCCGATCGCGCTGACCGCGAAGAACAGCGCCGCCTCGTGATGCTGCTCGCGGCCGCCGCGGGTCCGGAACGACCACTCCCGGTTCAGCACGTAGGACAGGATCGTGGCCACGATCGTCGCGAAGGCGAGCGCGGTGACCGGCTTCTCGTGCAGCACGGTCAGCTTCAGCAGGTAGTTGATCGCGGTGGTGACGACCAGGCAGACCCCGCCGACGAGCAGGAACTTGGCCGCCTCGTGATGCTTGACCCACAACCGCCTCAGTCGCATCCGCCGGAGTTTATTCGCTGGCCGCCACTCCCGCACCACTGGAAGGCTGGCCGGAATGGACCTCGTGCGCGGCACCCTCGACGACCACGGCTACACCGTGCTCACCCCGGAAGGCTGGACGAACGCGGAAAGACTGCCGCTGATTCTGGTGCTGCACGGGGCGAATTCCTCCGCGGACGTGCTCACCATGATGCGGCCGGTGATCGAGGCGGCCGGCCTCCCGCGGACCCTGGTCGCCTGCCTCTCGACGCCGACCGTCGGCGGCTTCTACCTGGGCCGATGGGAGCGCCTGGTCGCCGAGGAGTTCCCCGCGCACCTGGCGACGGAGTTCAACACCGGCGCGATCGCGCTGGTCGGCAGCTCGATGGGCGGCTACGGCGCGCTGCGGATCGCCTTCGCCGACCCGGCGCGCTTCACCGCGGTCGCCGCGGTGTCGCCCGCGCTGCTCACCGCCGAGCCGCGGCCCCGCAACACGCTCAGCGTGCTCGCGCAGTTCGCCGCCGAGATGCGCCCGGAGGACACGATCGTGCACCGGCTGCGCGCCAACGCCGATCAGATCCGGTCCAGCGGCCTGCCGATCCTGCTCCGCTGCGGCGACCACGACGTGTTCAACATGCACGACGGCGCCGAGCTGCTGCACCGCGAGCTGTGGGATCTCGACATCGCCCACGACTACCACCTGGTGCGCGGCGCCGACCATCTCGGCCCGGAGGCGACGGCGTCGCTGCGCGCCGCGTTCGCCTTTCTGAGAACCTGCTTCGGTACGGCGGATCGCACGCTCGACGACGCCTGGCTCACCTGGCAGTCCTCCGGCCGGCAGGGCGACCCGCCGCGATTCGACCCGTTCGGCCCGTCCGCCTCGACCGCCCTGCGCGTGCTGATGGCCGACGAGCTCGCCGAGGCCGCCCGCCGGGACCCGGCGGCCGCCCGCCGCTACGGCCCGCTGTGATGCGGACCGAAACCGCACATGCACTGCTCGCCGCCCAGTTTCCGCAGTGGCGCGACCTCCCGCTGGCCCGGGTCGGCGTGCACGGCACCGTCAACGCGGTCTTCCGCCTCGGCGACGGCCTCACCGCCCGCTTCCCGCTGCAGGACCAGGACGTCGAGGCCGAGGCCGCGGCCGCCCGCGAGCTGTTCGGCGCGACCCGGTTCCGCACCCCCGAGCCGGTCGCGCTCGGCGTGCCCGGCCCCGGCTTCCCCCGGCCGTGGTCCGTCCAAACCTGGCTCCCGGGCACCGTGACCAGCGAAAATTCACACCAGCAAAACCAGGCTTTCGGGTACGACATGGCCGAGTTCATCCACGGCGTCCGCACCCTGGACCCGGCCGGCCGCACGTTCCGCGGCCAGGGACGCGGCGGCGACCTCCCGGCCCACGACGCGTACCTGGAGTCGTGTTTCCGCGCCGGCGAGGGCCTGCTCGACGTCCCGGCGCTGCGCCGGCTCTGGGCCGAGCTGCGCGAGCTGCCCCGCGAGTCCCCGGAAGTGATGTGCCACGGCGACCTGATCCCCGGCAACCTGCTGTCCGACGGTGATCACCTGGCCGGGGTCCTCGACGTCGGCGGCCTCGGCCCGGCCGATCCGGCGCTGGACCTGATCTGCGCCTGGCACCTCTTCGACCGGGCGACCCGGGAAGCCTTCCGATCGGCGGTCACCTGCACCGACCTGGACTGGGAACGCGGCCGAGCCTGGGCGTTCCAACAGGCCATGGGCCTGGTCTGGTACTACGACCGGACCAACCCGCCGATGGCCCGGCTCGGCCGCAGCACCCTGCGCCGGATCACGGGCGGATAGCCGCCGGCAGCCGGACCGTGAACGTGGACCCCAGCCCCGGCCGGCTGGTCGCGCCGATGTTGCCGCCGTGGTCGTCGACGATCCGCCGGGCGATGGTGAGCCCGAGCCCGGACCCGCCGGTGGCCCGCTGCCGGGCCGGGTCGGCCCGCCAGAACCGGTCGAACACCCGGGACACCTCCGCCTCGGACATGCCCACGCCGGTGTCGGTCACCGACAGGATCGCGGTCAACGGGTCGCGGGCCACCCGCACCTCGACCCGGCCACCGGCGTCGGTGTAGCGGATCGCGTTGCTGAGCAGGTTGCCCAGCACCTGCCGGATCCGGCCCGGGTCGGCGTGCACGTGGACCGGCTCGGGCGCGTCGATGACGATCTCCAGCCCGGCGTTCGCGGCGTTCGCCCGGTGCGCGGTGACCGCCGTCGCGGCCAGCTCGGACAGGTCCAGCGGCTCCGGGTGGTACGCCAGGTCGCCCGCCTCGGCCAGCGCCAGGTACTGCAGGTCGTCGAGGATCCGGCGGGTCAGCAGCGTCTCCTCGTGCAGCGACGCGAACAGCTCCGGGCTCGGCTCGATCACCCCGTCGGCCAGGCCCTCCAGGTAACCGCGCAGGTTCGACAGCGGGGTGCGCAACTCGTGCGCGACGTCGGCGACCAGCCGGCGCTGGCGCTCCTCGCTGCGCTGCACCGCCTCGGCCATCGCGTTGAACGACGACGACAGGAACGCCAGCTCGTCCTTGCCCCGGGTGGCCACCCGCACGTCCAGCTGGCCGGCGGCGAGCTGCAGCGACGCGCCGGTCAGCGCCCGCACCGGCCGGCTGATCCGGCGGGCGATCCAGGCGGTGCCGATCGCGGCGGCCAGCAGCAGCCCGGCCGCGCCGAACACGGCCGGCTGGGCCAGCCCGGTCAACTCCATCTGCCCGGCGCCGAAGAAGACCCGCACCGGCAGCGCGGCGGTGCTCGACGCCGCCTGGACGAACTCCGACGGCAGGCACTGGTTGAAGTACATCATCGGCTGGAGCCGGCACTGGGCGATCGCCTGCCACCACTGGTCCAGCCAGCCCGTGTCGCCGTAGACCTTGACCTGCCCGGCCCGGACGCACCGCGGGGCGGCGGCGAGCTGGGCGGGGGACAGGTAGGGCGCGGTGAGCAGGCCCAGCGCCGGCGCGCGCAGCAGCTGGGCCTCGTACCCGCAGCGGACCGCGACCAGGGCGGCCCGGTACTGCGCCACCTGGAACAGTGCGCGCGACTCCAGATTCGGCAGGGCGGCGGCGGACGGCGTGGTGGCGAACAGCTCGGCGGGCAGTTCCGGACGGGCCGGGACGGGGCCGGTCACGTACATCTGGCGCTTGGGGTTCTTGGCCCAGAGTTGCGCGACCTTCTGATCGGCCGGGCTCGCCGACGCGGCCGAGGACAGCACACTGGCCTGCCGGCCGATCTCCGGTTCGAGCTCCGGGTACGGGTCGATCGTGGTGTAACTGGTCTGGATCGGCCCGACCATCTTGTTGTGCAGCACGTCGGAATCGGTCAGCACCTCGCCGTCGGCCTCCACCCGGATGTGCAGGCCGGTGCGCTGGGACAGGTCGTCGACGACCCGGTCGATGCCGTTCCACCGCCCGTTGGTGACGCCGAACGTCCAGATCGCGTCGGTGATCTCCGCCTCGTGCTTCTGCCGCGCGCTGTCCAGCCGGGAGACCTCCCGCGAGGTGAGGCTGAGCGTGAGCCACGCCGTCGCGCCGATCGCCGTGCCGGCCACGATCGAGACCAGCAGGAAGATCCGCAGCCGGAAACTCACCGCTCGCCCATCCGGTAACCGCGCCCGTAGACGGTCTGCACGTACCGCGGCTCGGCCGGATTCGCCTCGATCTTGCGGCGCAGGTTGACCACGTGCGCATCCACGGTCCGCTCCGAGACGTCGTTCTCGAACCCGAACGTCTTGTCGATGATCTGACCCCGGGTGAACACCCGCCCCGGCTCCCGGGCCAGCAGCTCCAGGATCGCGAACTCCTTCGCGGTCAGCCGCACCGCGCTGCCGCTCACCCGCACCTCGAAGCGCGGCGCGTCCACCTCCAGGTCACCGACCCGCAGCACCTCGGGGCTCTCCCCGCCGCGCACCCGGCGCAGCAGCGCCCGGATCCGTGCGGTCAGCTCCCGCGGGCTGACCGGCTTGCTCAGGTAGTCGTCGGCGCCGATGTCCAGCCCGAGCAGCATGTCGCTCTCCGCCGAGCGCGCCGTGACCAGCAGGATCGCCACCCCGGCCAGCCCCGGGTCCGGGTCGGCGCGCAGGATCCGGCACACGTCCAGGCCGTCGACCAGCGGCATCATCACGTCCAGGACCAGCAGGTCCGGCCGCCGCGCGCGGGTCTGCTCCAGGGCCGCCCGGCCGTCGCCGACGGTGAGCACCTGGTGCCCCTCCCGCTCCAGGTAGAGCCGGATGAGCTGGGCGTGCTTCGGGTCGTCGTCGGCGACAAGGATACGGGCGGTCACGGCTCGCATTCTGGCTCAGCGAGTCCACCGGCCTCAATAAATGTGCGATTCCGGTGAGGCCACCGGGCAAAAACCCATCAAAAACAGCAAACCACTATTTCCGTACGTCGATAGCGGTCTTCTCGTCCGAGGTCAGAGCCGTGACCAGGCTCTCCAGCTCGGGAATCAGCTCGGCCCGGGTGAGCGACGCTTCGAGGACCCGGTCGTGGGTCGGTCGCGCCGTGGCCAGCAGCGCCTGCCCGGCCGGGGTCAGCTCGGTGTAGATGCCGCGGCGGTCGTCGGCGCAGAGGATCCGGGTCAGCAGGCCGCGGTCCTCCAGCCGGGTCA
This sequence comes from Actinoplanes sp. L3-i22, assembly GCF_019704555.1. Classification (NCBI taxonomy): domain Bacteria; kingdom Bacillati; phylum Actinomycetota; class Actinomycetes; order Micromonosporales; family Micromonosporaceae; genus Actinoplanes; species Actinoplanes sp. L3-i22. The sequence goes on along the minus strand of NZ_AP024745.1, from coordinate 8,054,201 downwards.
CCAGGCGGGTGGTGGCGCTGCTGGACAGTGCCGCGGCGCGGGCCAGCTGCTGCATGCGCATGTGCCAGCCGTCCTGCCGGCTCAGCGCGTCGAGCACGGTGAACTCGACCATCGAGAGCTTGAAGCCGGACTGCAGCTCCTTCTCCAGAGCCGTCTCGATCAGGCCGTGCAGGGCGGCGAGGCGGCGCCAGCCCTGCGCGCGGATCTCCACCGCGTCGTTGCCGATCCCCATCGTCGTCCCTCCCACGCACTGATTTCCCACAACCCGTCCAGCAGTCTGCTCCGGTGGGTGCGGCCCGCTCCGGTGGGTGCGGCCCGCTCCGGTGGGTGCGGCGCTGCCCCGGTGGGTGCGGCGCTGCTCACTCTACATCCGCTTGCGCGGGTATAGCGCGCATGCAAGTATTTTTAGTTGCACACGCTGGATATTGCACACGCTGGAGGAATGCTCGTGCCCATCGCCCTGTACGCGCTGGCGATCGGCGGTTTCGGGATCGGACTCACCGAATTCGTCATCGCCGGCCTGCTCCCCGAGGTCGCCACCGACTTCCGGGTCACCGAAGCCGTCGCCGGCGGCCTCATCTCCGGGTACGCCCTGGCGGTCGCCGTCGGCGCGATCGTCCTCACCGCCGCGCTGACCCGGATCGACCGCCGCCGGGCGCTGCTCGGGCTGATGGTCCTGTTCATCGCCGGGAACGTGCTCTCCGCGCTGGCCCCGACCTACGGCCTGATGCTGCTCGGGCGGATCCTGGCCGCGCTGTGCCACGGCGCGTTCTTCGGCATCGGCACGGTGGTGGCGACCGACCTGGTGCCGGCCGAGAAGAAGGCCGGCGCGATCTCGATCATGTTCACCGGCCTGACCGTCGCCAACGTGCTCGGCGTGCCGCTCGGGACATTCCTGGGCCAGGCCGCCGGATGGCGCTCGACGTTCTGGGCCATCTCCGCCGTGGGCGTGCTCGCCCTCGCCGGGATCGCGGCGCTGATCCCGGCCACGCCGGCCGCCCCGAGCGGCAGCGTGTTCGGTGAGTTCCGGGTGTTCGCGAGCCTTCAGGTGTGGCTGTCGATCCTGGTCACCGTGCTCGGCTTCGGGGGCATGTTCGGGGCCTTCAGCTACCTGGCGTACACCCTTACCGGGGTGAGCGGGTTCACGGCTGCCGCCGTACCGTGGCTCCTGATCGTTTTCGGTCTTGGTCTTTTCATCGGCAACCTCCTCGGCGGCCGGGCCGCCGACCGCAACGTGCCGCGGACCCTGACGGTCCTGCTGGCCGCGCTGACCGTGGCGCTGGCCCTGTTCGCACTGACCGCCGGAAACCAGATCGCGGCGGTCGCGGGGCTGCTGCTGATGGGCGGGTTCGGCTTCGGAACGGTGCCCGGGCTGCAGATGCGCATCCTCAGCTACGCCGGCAAGGCGCCGACCCTGGCGTCCGGGGCGAACATCGCCGCGTTCAACGTGGGCAACGCGTTCGGCGCCTGGCTGGGCGGCCTGACCATCACCGCGGGCCTCGGCTACACCTCGCCGCTGTGGGCCGGCGCGGCGGTCACCCTCGCCGCCCTGCTCGTCTACACCCTGGCCACCCGCCTACCCGGCGGCGAATTCGCCCGGCGCCCCCTGGCCCCGGCCCTCGCCACTCAGTAACCGCCGTTGCCCGCCGCCCTGGCCGTTTAGCAGCGGTCGTTGCCCGCCGTCCTGGCCGCTTAGTAACGGTCGGCTGCTCGGCTGCTCGGGCCGGGTGGTTCCCGGTCGGCGGGGTTGTCGTGGGAGCCGGCGGCGGCACGTTAGTTTGCTCGGATGAGTCTTCTTGATGACGTGGCGAAGCGGGACGGCTGGCGCTGCTGGGTGTGCGACGAGCCGGTCGACGCCGACATGTCGGTGAACGATCCGCGTGGGCCCAGCGTGGACAGCCGGACCGCGGACAAGAAGGCGAAGATTGCCGAGCGGCTGGCGCATCGGGCCTGCAACACCCGCAAGGGGGCGGTCAAGGTGGTCATCGCCTGGCCGGACCGGCTGCACGTGGTGGAGCCCGCGCCGCTGATCACCGTGGCCGAGCGGCTCGAGCGCAAGGGTGGGCGGGAGCTGGTGGCGCGCTGTCCGAGCAAGAAGGACGCCGAGGAGGCGGCCGTCTGGCTGGTCGACCGGTTCTCCCGGCTGGCTCCCGGGCTGCCGGTGACCGCGACCGTCGAGCCCGGCGGCGGCCAGTTCCTCGTCGCGCTGGCGGTCGGTCGCCGCCGCTGACGGTGGCCGGTTCCTCTTTGCCCTCGCGGTCGGTCGCCGCCGCTGACGGTGGCCGGTTCCGCTTTGCCCTCAGTGCTGGGTGGGGGCGGGGCCGATGCCGCAGGCGGTGAAGTTGTGGGCGAGCAGCGTGCGGTGGCTTTCGGCGATCGCGTCCGGGCCGCCCACCGCGATCGGGTAGCTGCCCACCCGGCCGGCGTAGAGCATCAGCTGCAGGGCGTGGCCCACGGCGACGCCGGGGAGCGCGGACCAGATCGCGGTCACCGCCGAGTCCAGCGAGTGGGCGCGGTCGTCGCCGAGGTAGATCGCGGCGGTGGGGGAGCGGCCGTCCAGGCGGTGCGGCGCGGGCGGCGGCGGGTCGGGGGCCTGCAGGGCCGGCCAGAGGGAGTCGACCAGGCGGGGCAGGTCGACGTCCCGGCGGAAGTCGCGGCCGGCCGGGCGCGGGGCGTTGACCAGCGGCTCGTCCGACACGAACGGGTCCGCGCAGATCGGGCAGCGGCCGAACAGGTGGTTCGCCTGGCGGGCCAGTTCGCCGCGGCGCTCGGCGGTGTGGACGAGGTTCGCGAACGGGCCGTTCGCGTAGCGGGAGCGGATCGTGCGCTTGACCCGGCGGGCGGCCTCGAACGCGCCGGGGCCGGTGAGCAGCAGCGCCTCGGACGGGCCGGCGCACAGGTAGCGGTCCAGCAGCGCGCGCATCAGCACGTGGGACCCGTCGGTGTACTCCGACCACAGGAAGCGGACGTCATTTTCGGTCAGTGACACCGGATGGCGACAGGCGATCCGGAGGCCCTCGGCGGTGGCGGCGGCTTCCACGGCCGGGGTCCGATTCGTACGCAGGCAATCGGGTTTGAGAAGAATGAAGGAACGGTCCATCGGCGCTCCTCTCAACCCGTGATCCTACGTTCCACCAGCGAGAGCAGATCTTCCGCGTTGGCGCGGAACTCGGCCTCCCAGTCGACCGGCGCGTCCAGTTCGGCGGCGAGTGCCTGGTGGCCGGGAAGTTCCGCGGGGGGCAGCTGTGCCCGCCGGGCCGCCGGGTCCAGACTGCCGACGCTGAAGCGGCCGCTGACCTCGGACAACACGTGACCGATCACGAAGGTGCTGAGCGTCCGTTCGAGGCGGGGGATCTCCGCCCGGGGGACCCCCGCGGAAAGTAGTGCCCGGTAGACCTGGTCGATCAGGCGCAGGGTGCCCGGGCTGACGCCGGGGCGGGTCAGGACCAGCGGCAGCACGGTGGGGTGGCGCCGGGCGACGGCCCGCATCTCGTAGCTCAGGTGCAGCATCGCCGCCCGCCAGTCGGAACCCTCCGGCGGCGGGGTGACCTCCTCCAGCAGGCGGCCGAGGAGCGCGTCGAGAAGCTCCTCCTTGCTGCGGAAATAGCCGTACAGCGCCATCGGGGTGAGGCCGAGCCGCTGCGCCACCGAGCGCATCGAGAGCGCGTCGAGGCCGCGCTCCGTGACGATCTCCAGGGTCGCGTCGAGAATTTCCGGCCGCCGGGCGTCCTTGAGTTTCCGCACCCGTGCAGTCTACGGTGTAGACCGTCAGTCTACGGCGTAGACCGGAGGCCCGAATGTTGCACGCGGAGAACCTGATCAAGAGGTACGGCGCGGTTCGCGCCCTGGACGGCTTCACCCTCGACGTCGCGGCCGGCGAGATCGTCGGCCTGGTCGGGCACAACGGCGCCGGAAAGTCGACGTTCGCGGAGATTCTCGCCGGCCTGATCCGGCCGGACGCCGGCTCGGTCACCATCGGCGGCCGCCCACCCGCCGCAGCCCGCGGAAACCTCGCCCGCCCGCCGGCCGTGGATTGCGGAAACCCCGCCTGCCCGCCGGGTGCGGATTGCGGAAACCTCAGTCGCCCGCCCGGCTTGGATCGTGGAAAGGTCGGCCGCTTGCTCGGTGCGGATCGTGGAAACTCTGGCCGCTCGCCCGGTGTGGATCGTGGAAACATCGGTGTCGCGCCGCAGCGGATCGCGCTGTATCCGAGCGCGACGGCGCGCGAGCATCTGCGGCTCTTCGGCGCGCTGGCCGGCCTGCGCCGCCGCGCGCTGGCCACGGCATCCGCCGAGGTCATCGCCGACCTGATGCTCGAGGACTTCCTCGACCGGCGCACTGGGCTGCTCTCCGGCGGCCAGCAGCGACGGGTACAGGCGGCGCTCGCGCTGCTGCACCGGCCCGGGTTGCTGGTCATGGACGAACCGACCGCCGGCGCCGACCCGCAGACCCGGCAGTCGTTGCTGGCGGCGCTGCGCCGCCGGGCCGCGGACGGCTGCGCCGTCCTCTACACCACCCACTATCTACCGGAATTGGCTGATCTGGGCGCTACGGTCGCGGTCGCTCGTGCGGGCCGTGTCATTGCCCGGGGTACGACGTCTGACCTGCTCAACGGCCTGCCCAGCGAGGTGCGGGTCCGTTCCGGCGACGGTCCCGAGGTCCGGGTCCGGACCACGGATCCCGCCGCGGCCCTGGTCGGCCTGCTCGGCGCGGCCACCGGCCCGGTCCACGAGATCGACGTCCACCGCCCCACCCTCGACGACCTCTACCGTTCCCTGGCCGCCTGACCGCCTCTCTCCGCCCCGCCGCCCTCGCGGCAGACCTGAATTTCCGCGCGCACACCGTCCGAAAGGGTTCCCATGATCGAGTCGTTGTCGCGGATCACTGCGCTGGCCAGGCACAACGCTCTGTTGCGGCTGCGTGACCCGGGCCAGTTCCTCAGCTACCTGCTGATGCCGATGCTGGGCATGCTCGCGCTCAAACCGCTCTACCAACGCGCGATCCCCGGCGGAACCACCCAGGTCGCGACCGGCCTGCTGATCATGTTCTCGGTACTGGCCCTGCACATCGTCGGCGCCGCCACCCTCACCGAACGCGGCTGGCACACCTGGGACCGGCTCCGCGCCACCCGAGCCTCCGCCGCCGAGTTGCTGCTGGGCAAGGCCCTCCCGGTGTACGCCGTCCTGCTCCTGCAACAAGTCGTCCTCACCGTGTTCGGGATCGCGGTGATCGGCATGCGCCCGGCCGGCGCACTCTGGCTGCTCGGCGTCGCGATCCTGGCGTGGGGCGCGCTCCTGCTGGCGATCGGCTCGGCGCTGGCCGCGATCGTCCGCAGTCACGGCGAGCTGCACGCGATCTGCGACATCGGCGCCCTGGTGGTCACCACGATCGGCGGCGCGCTGGTCCCGGTCACCCTGTTTCCGCACTGGCTGCGGCTGGCAGCGCCGTTCTCGCCCGGCTACTGGGGCCTGACCATGCTCCAGGCCGCCGTGCACGGCGACACGGCCAGGACTTTGACCGTGGCCGCTCTCCTCTTGATCGTCGCCGCAGCCACCGGGACGTTCGCGTGTCACCGCCTGGCCCGAGGCTGGGGCCGAGCCACCCTCCTGTAGGCCCTGACGCACGTCCGGCCCAGCGGTTGACCTCACGTGCCTCCGGCCCAGCGGTTGACCTCACGCAGCTCCGGCCTGGGGGCTGACCTCAGTGCAGCTCCGGCCGAGCGACTGACCTCATGCACCTCCGGCCTGGCGGTTGCCGGTCAGAGTTCGGGCCAGGCGGGCGGCCTCGGTGATCAGGCGGGTCCGGCCGGTGCGGGCCGCCAGTTCGGTCACCTCGGGGATGTCGTCGCTCGCGTGGACGGCCGCGGCGGCGGACTCGGCGGTGGCCAGCAGGTCGGGAGTACCGGGACCGGGCGCGGTCAGGGCGGCCGGCAGCAGCTCGCGGAGCACGGCCCACACCTCGGTGGCCAGTCCGGCCCGGATGGCCTCGGTCAGGCAGCCGGCCACCCGCTTGGCGGTTACCCGGCCGTCGCGCTGCAGGTTTGCCAGCTCGCGACCGAGCAGGGCGGCGTCGAGCTTGCCGCGGGCGGCAACTTCCACGAACGCGTCGGTCGCCAGCACCCTGCCTGCGGGCCGATCCGCGCTGAACCCGAGACCGATGCCGAGCGCCAGCGCCGGGCCGAACGGTCCGGCCGACGCGGCCAGCACGGGCAGAAGCCCCAGGTAGTAGCGGTAACCGTCCTCGACCGCACCGAGGAACTCGGGCAGCGCGTGGGTGGCCACGATCTCCGGATGCGACGGAAACATCATCGGCCAGGCACTCGCCGCCTGCATGGACCGCCGCCCCCGAGTCCGATCCGGATCAGCCGACGCCGCAAGCAGCCCCTCCGGCACCGCAAGCCCCAGCACAGCGGCCCGCGCCCCGGTCGCCCCCGGCACAGCAGCCTCCGGCACAGCAGCCTCCGGCACGGTCATCCCCAGGGCGGCGAGCCCCGGCGCGGCGGCGGTCCCTGGCACGGGGAGGCTCGGCGAGAATGGGCCGGGCGCAGGGAGGTCCGGCGCGGTGCGACCTGGTGTGGCGGGGACCAGTGCGGGAAGGCCCAGCGCGACGAGGTCCTGCGTGGCGAGCCGGGGGACCGGCAGCGGGATCGCCGAGAACGAGCTCGTCCACCGTTGGCGGAACGGCCACTGGCAGGTGCACCTACCCGGGTCAGGGCAGCCGTGCCAGATGGCCTCGCCGGTGACCACCACCGGATCCGGCAGCCCGCCGCCCCGCACCCACGCGGCGAAGAACCGACCCGCCGGCCCGGTCAGCCGCTCGGCGGCGGCAAGCACGCCCGGGTCCAGTTCGCGCGGAAGGCGCAACACCGCCTGGGCCAGATCAACCACACCCGGTTCCCACCCGTCCCGCTCGGCGGCGGCCAGCAGCGTCAGCACCCGGACCGGATCGACGTGGCCGTCGACAGTGGCCGGGGTCGCGAGCAAGGCCGGCACCCGCGCCGGATCGAGGTGGCCGTCGACTGTGGCTGGGGTGGCGAGTAACGCCGGCGGCCCGAGCCGGGGCACCCGCTGCCGTTCGGCGCCGGCGGCCGTGGTCATCCGCCGCGCGATCTCCTCCAACCGGGCCGTCAGCATCCAGAACGGCGCCGCGGCGTGCCGCTCCCACTGATTCGGCGTCCACGGCGTCCACGTCCCGTCGACCACCGCCCGCAGCATGTTGATGTAGGGATCCGACCAGTTCGGCAGTTTCGGCCCCAGGGCGGCGGCCAGCGCGGCCCGGTCGGTGTGCGCGTACCGGACCAGCCCGTCGAGCACCTGCTCCAACTGAATCGGATCCCGATCGACGAACCCCACCAGCGCGATGGCCGCCGCCGCCACCTCGGGCAGCGACCGGATCGGCTCCAGCCCGGCCACGGCCGACCCGGCGGCGACCGGCAGCGGATCCGGAGCCGAGGGGGCGCTCTCAGCCACCCCGGCCGGCAGTAACGCGATGACCTGGCGGCGCAGATCGCCACTCAATCCCTCGGCGGCCCGCGCCAGCCGCTCGACCGCGGTCTCCCCGAGGAGCCCAGCCCCACCGGGAGATCCCGAGGCACCGAAGTCTCCAACGATCCCAAGGCCGCCGACCTGACCGAAGGCCGCAGTGGATGCGGAGGCCGCGGCGGGGGAGGCGGTGGAGGGCGCGGCGGGGGAGGCGGTGGAGGGCGCGGCAGGGGAGGGGAAAGAGGGCAGGTGCTTGGCGATCACCCGGACGGTCCGCTCGGCCAGGTCGACCGACTCGTTGCCCAGCCCGGTCAGCAGCGCCTCGAACAGCACCGGATCCGGCCCCCGGGCCAGCACCGCATCGATCCAGTCCAACTGCGCACGAACCAGCTTCTTCTCCGGCCGCGGCAACACCGACAGCGCCGCATCCGCCACCAGCTCCGGATCATCGACCGCCCGCAACGCCCGCAACCCCAGGTCGACCACGGTGCTGTGCGGGCTGTCCAACATCGCCAGATACGCCTGCCGATGCTCGGACAGCTCCTCAGCCGTCGGCTGGAGCAGCCCGTGCAACTGCACGAACGACCTGATCGCCCCCGGCCGATCCCCGTCGGCGAGCCGCGCCACACAGCCGGGCAGGATCACGTCCCGCAGCTCGGTGAGGTTGGCCAGACCACCCGGGCTCACGTCCCCACCGACCCGCGGGATCGCGAAGACGTGCGGCAGCAGATGACCCGTCCGCGGATCGCCCCGCAGGCTCTCCGCACTGCACCCGGTCTCCCGCAGCCAGCCCCGCACCGTCGCCTCGGTCGGCGGCACCGGCTCCCCGGCCGCGTCGAGCAGCCGGCTGATCAGCCGCCACTGAAAGTCCACCAGGTCGGGCCGCAGCCGCGTCGCCATCCCCCGGGCGACCGCGGCCAGCGAGGGCCGCCCGGGCGCGCTCAACACCCGGACCAGCGCCGGATCATCGGCACCCCCGAGGTTCCGCAGCCAGGTGACCACCGTGGACGCGCTGGTCAGGCAGCCCGCCCCGGCCAGCTGCAGGGCCGCCCGCCGCCGCTCCATCAGCCGCAGCCAGCCCTGATGGGACAGCCCCTCGACGTAGGGCTGCCGCACGGCGGTCAGCCCGCGCAACGGCGTGGCCAGCGCGCGCCGGGCCGGCTCGTCGGCCGCGACCAGGGCGGCCGTGATCGACTCCACCTCGCCGTCGCGGATCCACGATGCGAGCTGCTCGAACGTCAGATCGGCGGTCATGCCCGGCAAACTAGCCGCACCCCCCGACAAAACTCCGCAAGACAAACGCATAGCCGAAGCTCTATTTTCTCTCTCGTGGATGCATCGTTCTACGCCCGCGTAGGCGGGCAACCCGCGGTGACCGCCGCGGTCGACGCGCTCTACCGGGTCGTCCTGGGTGACGACCGTCTCGCCGACTACTTCGACGAGCTCGACCTGGACCATCTCAAGGGTCACATGGTCGCCCTGCTGAGCCAGGTCCTCGGCGGCCCCGCCGAGTACTCCGGCCGCGACCTGCGCGACGCCCATTTCGGCCTGGGCATCGTCCCGGAGCACTACGGCCTGGTCGGGGCATACCTGCTCGGCGTCCTGGCCGGCCTGGGCGCCGACGACGAGGTGCTGGCCGCGGTGCGGGCGATCCTGGCCGCGTCGGCCGCCGACGTGGTCGAGTAACGCTCCGGTCAAGAAGGACTCGGCGCAGTAACGCGCCGATCAAGATTGATGACGTCGGGTAACAGCGGCATCAAGAAACCCGTGAATGGGCGCGCGGCACGACCGTCGATCTTCCTAGGGTTCCGGGCATGCGTATCGCGAAGCTCGGTATCACCGCACTCGCCCTGGTGCTCGCCCTGACGGCGTGCAAGAAGGAGGCTGAGACCGCCGCGCCGGGGACGAGCAAGGCGCCGGCCGTGAACTACTTCGGCCCCGATCGGTACGGCAAGCTCACCCTCGGCATGACCGAGCCGGCGGCGCTGGCCACCGGTGACCTGCAGACCGCGCCGGTCGCCACCGTGCTCGGCAAGAACGTGTACTCGTACCCGGACGGCCCGAAGCCCGACCCGAAGCGGATGGCGGCGGACGAGAAGATCGAGAAGGACGTGGCCAAGGCGGACAGCGGCGGCTTCGGCGACTCGGCCGAGGGATCGGCCAAGGCCGCGAAGGCGTACGCGGACTCCACCCAGCGCCTCACCGACCGGTTGATCGCCTACCTGACCAACGGCGGCGCCACGTTCCAGGACGGCAAGCTGACCTCGATCGCCGCCCCGGCCGGCGCGGTCACGGACGCCGGCGTGAAGCGTGGTTCGACCGAGGCGGAGGTGCTCACCGCGTACCAAAGCAAGGGTTTGAAATCCGAGGGGAAGAGCGCCTTCAGCGTGCCGGTCGCGGGCCAGGACGGCTGGACGTTGCTGCTGGAGATGGACGCGGGCAAGGTTGCGTACATGTCGCTCGGCCGGGCTGAGTAAAGTTCTGCCACATGTATCGCCCGGTTCCGGCTCAGGTCGACCTTCCCGCTCTTGACCACGATATCCTGCGTTTCTGGCAGGAACACGACGTCTTCGGACAGACCCTGCGGCAGTCCGCGGGTCGTCCGGAGTGGGTCTTCTACGAGGGTCCGCCGACCGCGAACGGCATGCCCGGCGCGCACCACATCGAGGCCCGCGTCTTCAAGGACGTGTTCCCGCGCTACCGGACCATGAAGGGCTTCCACGTGGCCCGCAAGGCCGGCTGGGACTGCCATGGCCTGCCGGTCGAGTTGGCCGTGGAGAAGGAGCTGGGCTTCACCGGGAAGAAGGACATCGAGGCGTACGGCATCGCCGAGTTCAACGCCAAGTGCCGCGACTCCGTGACCCGGCACACCGACGCGTTCGCCCAGCTCACCGAGCGGATGGGCTACTGGGTCGACATGGACGACGCCTACCGGACGATGGACCCGGAGTACATCGACTCGGTCTGGTGGTCGCTCAAGCAGATCTTCGACAAGGGCCTGCTGGTCGAGGACTTCCGGGTCGCCCCCTGGTGCCCGCGGGACCAGACCACGCTCTCCGACCACGAGCTGGACCAGGGCTACGAGATCGACGTCGACCCGTCGGTCTACGTGCGCTTCCCGCTGACCTCGGGCCCGCTGGCCGGCACCACGTCGCTGCTGGTCTGGACGACCACGCCGTGGACGCTCGTCTCGAACACCGCGGTCGCGGTGCACCCGTCGGTCACCTACGTGGTGATCACGAACGGTCACGAGCGCCTGATCGTCGCCGAGCCGCTGATCCCCGAGGGCTGGACCCCGACCGGCGAGTCGTTCCTCGGCAAGGACCTGGAGCGGTGGACCTACAAGCCGCCGTTCGAGCTGGTCGAGGTGCCGGACGCGCACATCGTGATCCTGGCGAGCTACGTGACCACCGACAGCGGCACCGGCCTGGTCCACCAGTCGCCCGCGTTCGGCGCGGACGACCTGGCCAGCTGCCGGGTGTACGGGCTGCCGATGGTCAACCCGGTGCGCCGCGACGGCACGTTCGAGCCGGAGATCGAGCTGATCGGCGGGATGTTCTTCCGCGAGGCGAACGGGCCGCTGGTCGAGGAGCTGCGGGAGAGCGGGCTGCTCTTCAAGCACGAGCCCTACGAGCACAAGTACCCGCACTGCTGGCGCTGCCACACCGCGCTGATCTACTACGCGCAGCCGTCGTGGTACGTGCGGACCACCGCGGTGCGGGACGCGCTGCTGCGGGAGAACGAGAAGACCAACTGGCAGCCGGAGAGCATCAAGCACGGGCGGTACGGCGACTGGCTGAACAACAACGTCGACTGGGCGCTGTCCCGGAACCGGTACTGGGGGACGCCGCTGCCGATCTGGCGCTGCGAAGCCGGACATTTGGTATGTATCGGCTCCCGCGAAGAGCTAGCCGTCCTGGCAAAGCAGGATTTGTCGGATTTGGACCCGCACCGGCCGTTCATTGACGCGGTAACCTTCCCGTGCCCGGAATGTGGCGATAAATCCACCCGCGTCCCCGAGGTGATCGACGCCTGGTACGACTCCGGCTCCATGCCGTTCGCCCAGTTCGGGTACCCGTACCAGAACAAGGAGCTGTTCGAGCAGCGCTTCCCCGCGCAGTTCATCTCCGAGGCGATCGACCAGACCCGCGGCTGGTTCTACACCCTGATGGCGATCAGCACGCTGGTCTTCGACCGCAACTCGTACGAGAACGTGGTCTGTCTCGGTCACATCCTGGCCGAGGACGGCCGCAAGATGTCCAAGCACTTCGGCAACATCCTGGAGCCGATCCCGCTGATGGACCAGCACGGCGCGGACGCGGTCCGCTGGTTCATGGCCGCCGTCGGCTCGCCGTGGTCGGCCCGCCGGGTCGGTCACAACGCGTTGCAGGAGGTCGTCCGCAAGATCCTGCTGACCTACTGGAACACGGTCGCGTTCCAGGCCCTCTACGGCCGTACCGCGAACTGGACGCCGTCCGACGACAAGGTCGAGCGGACCGCGCTCGACCGCTGGGTGATCTCCGAGTTGCAGCAGCTCGTCGTGAAGGTCGACGCGGCCATGGCGGCCTTCGACCCGCACGAGACCGGCAAGCTGATCGCCGCGTTCATCGACGACCTCTCCAACTGGTACGTGCGCCGCAGCCGTCGCCGGTTCTGGCGTGGCGACCCGGCGGCCCTGTCCACGCTGCACGAGGCGCTACGCACGGTGACGCTGCTGATGGCGCCGATGACCCCGTTCGTCGCCGAGCAGGTCTGGCAGGACCTGATCGTCCCGGTCGACCCGCAGGCTCCGCAGTCGGTGCACCTGGCCGCGTACCCGGAGGCCGACGAGTCGCTGATCGACCACGCGCTCTCCGCGCAGATGGCGACCACCCGGCGGCTGGTCGAGCTGGGCCGCACCGCGCGCGCCGAGTCCGGTCTGAAGATCCGCCAGCCGCTGTCCCGGGCGCTGGTCTCGGCCGGCGCCGACCTGCCGGCCGAGCTGCTCGCCGAGATCGCCGCCGAGCTCAACGTCAACGCGGTCGAGGGCCTGGCCGGCTCGTTCGTGGACACCACCGCGAAGGCGAACTTCCGCGCGCTGGGCAAGCGCTTCGGCAAGGCCGTCCAGCAGGTCGCGGCGGCGGTCCAGGCGGCTGACGCCACCGCATTGAAGACCAGTTTGCGTACGACCGGGACCGCCACCCTGACGGTCGGGGACGAGCAGATCGTCCTCACCCCGGACGAGGTGTTCATCACCGAGACGCCGCAGGAGGGCTGGGCGGTCGCCTCGGACTCCGGCGCCACCCTGGCGCTGGACCTGCACCTGACGCCGGATCTCCTCCGGGCCGGCCTGGCCCGGGACGCGATCCGGCAGATCCAGGAGGCCCGCAAGGCCAGTGGCCTGGAGGTCTCCGACCGGATCCGGCTGCGGTTCCGGGCCGGCGAGGACACCGTCCGGGCCCTGACCGAGCACGGTGACCTGGTCGCCGACGAGGTGCTGGCGACCGACTTCGCCGCCGGCGAGCCGGACTGGGCGGACGCCCGCGAGTTCACCGACGAGTCGATCGACCTGACCTTCTGGATCACCCGCGCATAGGGTGATGACAGGTTCCGTGGGTAGTTTGCCCGGATGCTTCGGGCAACCCTGCGCTCCCTGTTCGCGCTGACGCTGGCGCTGGCGTCGGTGGCCTGGCCCGGGACAACCCCGGTCCGGGCCACCGCGCCGACGCCGCCGATGGGTTTCAACGACTGGAACGCGTTCGGCTGCGACGTCGACGACCAGCTCATCCGCGAGACCGCGGACGCGATGGTGGCGAACGGCATGGCCGCCGCCGGCTACCGCTTCGTCAACATCGACGACTGCTGGTCACTGCCCGGCCGGGACGCTGCGGGCCGCCTCCAGGCAGACCCGAAGAAGTTTCCGTACGGCATGAAGGCCGTCGCCGACTACGTCCACGCCCGCGGCCTGCGGCTGGGGATCTACGGTGACGCCGGCACCCGGACCTGCGCCGGTTACCCGGGCAGTCTCGGCCACGAGCGGATCGACGCGCGGACCTGGGCCCAGTGGGGCGTCGACTACCTGAAGTACGACAACTGCTTCAACGGCTCGGACGGCTCCCGCGCCGACTACGTGCGCCGCTACACCACGATGGCCTCGGCCCTGCGCGCCACCGGCCGGCCGATCGTCTACTCGATCTGCGAGTGGGGCGAGTCCGCGCCGTGGAGCTGGGCGCCCGGCGTCGGGCAGCTCTGGCGCACCACCGGCGACATCACCGACACCTGGGCCTCGGTGAAGTCGATCATCGCGGGGACGCTGCCGGTGCTCGCGTCCGCCGGCCCGGGCCACTGGAACGACCCGGACATGCTGGAGGTCGGCAACGGCGGGATGACCGAGACCGAATATCGCACGCACCTGAGCATGTGGGCGATGATGGCCGCCCCGCTGATCGCCGGCACCGACCTGCGCACGCTGACCCCGTCCGCCCTGGCGATCCTCACCGACCGCGACCTGATCGCCATCGACCAGGACCCGCTCGGCGCCCCGGCCACCGTGACCGGGAACGTCCTGGTCCGGCCGCTGTCCGGGGGTGACCAGGCGATCGCCCTCTACAACCCCGGCGACGCCGCGACCGTGCTGACCGCCTCGATCACCCTGCCCGCGGCGCCGGCCTACCGGCTGCACGACGTCTGGTCCGGCGCCGACTCCACCGCCGCCACCACGTCGATCACCGTGACCGTTCCGGCCCACGGCGCCACCGTCTACCGGGTCCACCCGCTGACCGGCCCGGTGGCGCCGTGACCCGGCCGGTCAGGCGGGTTCGGCCACCTTCTCCGGGGTCCGGGCGGGCGTGGCCGCCGGGCCGCGCCGGCTGCTGATCAGGCCGTCCAGGGACCAGGCCCCGGCGCCGACCGTCGCGATGAGCAGGAACGTCCACGCGTACAGGGCCGGGGTGACCCCGCCGTTCTCGATCGGCATGAGGCCGTTCTGCTGGTGCACGACGAAGTACGCGTAGGCCATCGAGCCCGAGGCCAGGATCGCGGCCGGGCGGGTGACCAGGCCGATCATCACGAGCAGGCCGCAGACCAGCTGGATCAGGGCCGCGTACCAGCCGGGCCAGGTGCCGACCGGGATCGACTCGCCGGTGCCGCCCTTGCCGCCGAGCACGCCGAACAGACTGGCGAGTCCGTGGCAGGTGAACAGCAGACCGATGACCACCCGGAACAGCGGCCACACGACGTTGGTGAAACGGGGGGAAGACAATCGACGCTCCTCTGCCTGATTGGGGCTAATCAGGCATCCGACGCTATGGATGGGTTCTGAGAGAATTCTCAGAGCGACTGGTCGGCTACGTGCTGTTGTGATTCATCGCACTAGGGGCTTCCGCCAGACGGAGACATGACTTTCACTGTCCGCCGTGAAGGGCGCCCGCCGGAAGTCGGCGAAGCGGTCCTCCAACTCCAGTCCCGCCAGCCGGGCCATCAGGTCGCACTCGGCCGGCCAGATGAAGCGGAAGTTGCTGTATCCGTAGCGAACACTTCCGTCCAACGACCGCCGGTAGTGATGCGACGTGCCCTGCTGGGTGACCAGGTCGAAGGTGTCGAAGCCGGTGTGCTCCGCGCTCACCACGAACGGGACGGCGGTCTGGCCGGGCGGGAGCCGGCGGATCTCCGGCACCCACAGCTCGACGACGAACCGGCCGCCGGGCGCGAGATGCCGGGCCGCGTTGCGGAAGCACTCGACCTGCTCGTCCTGCAGCCGCAGGTTGCCGATGCTGTTCCACACGACGTAGACCAGCGCGAACTCGCCCGGGACGCGGGTCGTCGCCATGTCCCCGATCACCACCGGTAGATCCGCCGACTTGCGTCGCAGCTGGGCGGCCATCGGCGGGGAGAACTCGATTCCGCTGACCGCGAGACCCCGCTCGGCCAGCGGGATCGCCACCCGGCCGGTGCCGATCGCGAACTCCAGGACCGGGCCGTCCCCGGCCAGCCCGGCCAGGAAGTCCACCGCCGGGCCGAGCACCTCCGGCGCGGCCATCGCCGACTCCTCGGCGTCGTAGCGTTGCGCCTCGTCCTCGCTCCACAGATCACTGCTCGTCATGCGGGCGATTATTCGGATTTGTTGCCGTCATCGCCTTCGAGTTCCGATTGCGGTCGCCGTTCGTCTCGATTTCGCCTGGCGGAAACGGTGGATGCGCGGCCGGGCGTCGATAAGTCAGACCGATCGGCGTAGCGTCCCTGCCAGGTGCCAGAAGGGGACGCGGGATGGGCATGTTCGGCTTCACCGACAACTATCAGGACCGTTCGACGCAGGAGGGCTATCAGTTCGAGTTCTACTGCGAGCGCTGCGGGAACGGCTACACCTCGTCGTTCAAGCGGTCGGTGACGAACTTCGGCGGCAAGCTGCTGCGGATGGGCGGCGACCTGGTCGGCGGCGAGTGGGGCCGGCGGGCCTCCGAGCTGGGCTGGGACGCGAGCTGGATGCGCGACGGCACCCGCGGCCCGGCCTGGGACAAGGCGCTGCAGGGCGCGGTCGAGGAGATCCGCCCGCACTTCCACCAGTGCCACCGCTGCGGCGAGTGGGTCTGCGGCCCGGTCTGCTGGAACGACGAGCGCGGGGTCTGCGTCAACTGCGCGCCCAAGCTCGACCAGGAGATCGTCGGCATGCAGGCCCGGGCCCAGGTCCAGCAGCTCGACGAGAAGATCCGCCAGGTCGACTGGACGCAGGGCACGGTCTACGGCCAGACGGCGGTCGGGCGCTGCCCGTCGTGTGCGAACGACACCGGCGGCGGCAAGTACTGCCAGCACTGCGGCACCCCGCTGGCCGCCGCGACCGAGGCGAGCCGGTTCTGCGGCCAGTGCGGCACCAAGGTGTCGCCGAACGGGATGTTCTGCACCGGCTGCGGCTCCGCCACGACCTAACGTCCGAGGACCCGCCGGGAATTGGTGACGGCCATCGTCCGGACCTCGTCGGCGGTGAACCCCGCGTCGAGCAGCCGATCGGCGAGCAGGGCCAGGCCGTCCTCCACCGGCGGATTGAACGGCTGCCCGAGGTCGCTGGAGAGCAGGGAATGCTCCGGCCCCACCGCACGGATGTGGTCGAAGAGCAATTCCCAAGCGACTTTCTTGGTGTACGCCGTGGTGAAGCACCGTTCCAGCAGTGCGCCCCGCCCGGCCAGGTGCCGCTGGGTGTCCACGTCCAGCTGCTGGGAGGTGAACTCGGGGTGGGTCACGATGATCCGCCGCACCCCGGCGTCGGCGGCCGCGTCGACCGCCGCGACGATCTCCGGCCCGCTCAGGTGCCCGGTCGCCAGGACCATCCCGTGCTTGGCGAGCACCGCGAACACCTCGTGCAGCGCCGGCACGATCTTCCCGGCGGCGTCGACCACCTCGATCGCCGGCGCGACGATGCCCTGCTCGGCGAGCTCCGCCTGGAGCGCCGCCCACATCGGCAGGGTCGCGCCCGGCGGCAGCGCGGAGACGCTGGCCCGCTCGTTCGCGCAGTCCACGGTGGGCAGCCAGACCACCCGGGCGCCCTGCCGGCCGGCGATCTCCACGGCCACCGGGTTGAGCCCGCCGACCGAGCCGTTGAGGGTCAGCGCGCCGAGCGCCTCGACGCCGGGAACCACGCCGCGCACCACCTCGGCACGTTCCGCGGTCGGCACATAATGCGATTTGAGTACGAACCCCGCCAGCCCCACCGCGGCGAACCGGCGGGCCAGCGTGACGTCGTCGATCCGGCGTTCCATCACGTCCGGCGCGACGTGCACGTGGGTGTCGTATGCGCCGGTGACGAGGTCGCGGGCCCGGTCGGAAGGGATCGGATGATCAGCGCTCATGCGTCATCTCCCGTACGGCGGCGGGTGCTCGTCCCGACCCTGGCAGTGATGGACATCATTGTCAACAACCGCCGTTCCCGGCCCGGTTGACCTCGACCCGGCTTCATGTCGCAAGCTCTCCGGGTGGACGTGACCGCATATCTGGACCGGATCGGCCTGCCCCGCCCGGCCACCCCCGACGACGACTCGCTCCGTGCGCTGAGCTGGGCGCACCAGGCCGCCGTACCCTTCGAGAACCTCAGTATCCACCTCGGGGAGCCGATCTCGCTCGACCCGGCGGACCTGTTCGACAAGGTGGTGCGGCGGCGCCGGGGCGGCTTCTGTTACGAGCTGAACGGGCTGTTCGCGCTGCTCCTGGCGGACCTCGGGCACGCCGTCGACCGGGTCGCGTCGCGGGTGCACCGCGGCGAGGGCCGGTTCGGGCCGCTCTTCGACCACCTGGCACTGATCGTGGACGGGCGGTGGGTGGTCGACGTCGGCTTCGGGCGGCACTCGTCGTATCCGTTGCGCCTCGACTCGCGCGACGAGCAGGTCGACCCGGGCGGGCGGTTCCGGGTGATCGAGGCGGACGGCGGTGACCTGGACATCTACCGGGACGGGGAGCCGCAGTACCGGATCGAGCGCCGGCCCCGGGACCTGCTCGACTTCGAGCCGGCCTGCTGGTGGCAGCAGACCTGGCCGGGGTCGCACTTCCGGACCGGCCCGGTCTGCAGCCGCCTCGACGGCGACGACCGGATCACGCTCAGCGGGCGGCGGCTGATCCGCGGCTCCGGCGGCGCGAGCACGGAGACGGTGCTGGACTCGGACGAGGCGGTGCTCGCCGCGTACCGGACGCACTTCGGCATCGAGCTGGACCGGGTTCCGGAGCCGCCGGGGAGTTGACGTTTTCCGGGGCGGTGCTCCGCCCGTACCAAAGCGGATTTTTGGGGTTGATGTGCTTTGTGGTGGTTGCCCGGGCACTCTAGGTTGGCCACGTGGTCACGATCGCGACGATCGCCTTCTGCCTCGGTGGGTTTCTGCTCGCCGGCGCCGCCATCTTCCTCCTCCTGCACATCGGAACGCACCTCGAGGTCCGCACGCTGCGTCAGGTCCGGCCGGCGCCGATCGCCTCGTGGGACCGCGGCCGGGTCGCCGCCGAGGCCCGCACCGAGTACGGCCCGGCCGGCCCGCAGATCGGCCCGGTCAGCGGCGAGGACTGCGTGTGGTACCACGTGCGGCTGACCCGCGAGCCGAGCCGGCGCAGCTCCGACGACAGCCATGACCTGCTGCTCGACGTCGCCTCACCGGGCTGGCCGGCGATCGCCGACCCGAGCGGCCGGGTTTCGGTCGACCCGCGGAAACTGGGTGGCTCGCTGCGCACCGATCCGTCCGCGGTCGAGGCGATCCGGATCTATTTCCGCAGCGCGGCGCCGGTGCCGCTGCCCGCGATCGTGCCGCCGGACATCGTCGCCGGGCTGAAGAAGCACGAGAGCCTGGAGCTGACCGAGGTCCGGATGTCGCGCGGCGTCCCGGTCTTCGCGCTGGGCCGGGCGACCGGGAAAGGCCTGGTCCCGAGCTTTTTCACGACGCGCACCCGGGACCAGGCGCTGGCCGTCCGGATCGATGACATCGGCCTGGGGCGCGGCATGATCGTCTGGTTCGCGCTGATCGGGCTGGCGCTGTCCGGCGGATCGATGCTGGTTCTGCTCACCACGGCGTAGCCCGATCCGGCTTCCGGGTGGCGGATCGGGCCGGCTTCTGCGCACCCTGGTCCGGTGGAACATGTGCCGGTGGTGATCGTCGGGGCCGGGCCGACCGGGATCACCGCCGCGATCATGCTGGCCGGGCGCGGCATCGCGTGCCTGGTGCTGGACCGGTTCGCCGGGCCGTACCCGCTGCCCCGCGCGGTCCACTTCGACGACGAGGTCTTCCGGATCTTCGCCGGGCTCGGCCTCGCCGACGGGCTGCGCGGGATCTCCCGCCCGGCGCCCGGCATGCAACTGGTCGACCCGGCGCTGCGGCCGCTCGCCACGTTCACCCGCGACCCGGTCGGCCCGCACGGCTTTCCGCAGGCCAACATGTTCGACCAACCCGAACTGGAACGCCTGCTCCGCGATCGGCTGCGGCAATTGCCGCGCGCCGAGCTGCGCGGTCAGATTGAGGTGTACGACGTGGTCCAGCCCCCATCGGGCCCGGTCCGTGTCCGTTATCGATCGCCCGACGGCGACGCCGAGCTGACCGCCGACGCGGTGCTCGGCTGCGACGGGGCGAACAGCCTGGTCCGCTCGTCGATCGGGGCCGGCTGGGAGGACCTCGGATTCGCCCAGGACTGGCTGGTGGTGGACGCGGTCGCGGCCGAGCCGCTGGACGTCTACGACGGCGTGCAGCAGGTCTGCGACCCGGGCGCGGCGGCCACGTTCATGATGGTCACGCCCGGGCGGTACCGCTGGGAGTTCCTGCTGGACGGGCCGGTGGACGCGCGCGCCCGGATGCGGCCGTGGCTCGGCGGGGCCGAGGTGACGATCATCCGGGAGGCGGCGTACACGTTCCGCGGGGCGGTCGCCGACCGGTGGCGCGACCGGCGGGTCTTCCTGCTCGGGGACGCGGCGCACCTGACGCCGCCGTTCATCGGGCAGGGGATGTGCGCCGGGATCCGGGACGCGGCGAACCTGACCTGGAAGCTCGCGATGGTGCTGGCGGGGGCGGCGGACGAGCGGCTGCTGGGGACGTACGAGAGTGAGCGGCGGCCGTACGCGCGGACCATGATCCGGATGGCGACGCTGATCGGCTGGGTGATGACCGGCGGCAGCCGGCGCACCGCACCGCTGCGTCGCGCGCTGCTACGCACCGTGACCAGGCTGCCGGGCGCGGAGCGCCGGGCGACGACGATCGTCTGGCCGGCCCTCGGGCGCGGCCCGCTGGTCGGCCGCGGCGGTGGCCGGCTGTGCCCGGCGGAGCTGGACCCGTCGCTCGGCGCCGGCTTCGCGCTGGTCGCTCCCGGCACGCGCGAGGCCCTGCTGATCCGGCCGGACCGGATCGTGGCGGCGGCCGGCCGGCGGGCCGACCCGGCGATGCTGGCCGCTGCGGGAATTCCATTTTCCGGGCTCTGACCTGCTTATACCCGCTCGCGGGCGAACCCGCCGGGGGATCCGCCGAGGTTTTTGTCGTACGCCTCCGATAGAACTACCTCCACTCGAAGGACGAGGGAGGGACTGTTGTGACAACTGATCACGCCGGGTACGAACGGCGTAGCTCGGCGTCCGTGAGCACGCCGGTGGAGCCACGGAAACTGGCCAAGGTGCCGTTCGTGGAGCTGGCCGACGGGCGCCTGCAGGGGGTGGTCTCCAGCGGCTCCGACGTCGAGCGGGTCTACGTCTCCTCGATCACGGCGGGTGACCACGGGCTGAGCTGCAACACCAACAACAACCGTCCGTGCGGCGGCCTCGCCGGCGGCTCCCGGGCCTGCAACCACATCCGCGCGCTGGCCGACGCGGCGGTCGCGCAGTACGGTCTGGCCCGCGTCGCGCGGTACCTGAAGGCCGACCTCGCCGACGGCGCCGACGACCTCTGGTCCGGCCTGCACACCACCACCGCGCCGAACCGGGCCGCCGAGGTGTTCGCCAGCTTCCTGCGCCACCTCGCCTACCTCGAGGTCGAGCCGAGCACCGATCCGCTGCCCGAGCTGCAGTGGTTCCCGGCCGCCGGGGCGGTGCGCTGATGCTCGCCGACGCCCTGCGCGCCACCCCGGACGGCCTGCCCGACGCGCTCGCCCTGGTCGACGGCCTGGACGACGCCCTGGTCCAGGGCCTCGCCCGGATCGACGAGGAGCGCGCCGCCGCGCTGGAGTCGCTGGCCGCCGCGTTCACCGGCTCGCCGCTGGGGGACCGGGTCACCGACGCGATCGGCAAGATCATCGCCGGGACGGTGACCGACGAGCACCTCGCCACCCTGGCCGGCGCCCGCGCCGCACTGCTCGGCGCCGCCCACGACGCCCTGCGCGCGAGCCTGGACACCGCGCTCGGCCGGTCCCGTGAGCCGTGGCCCGCCGCCGCGCCCGTGACCGATTCCGCCCACCTGCTCGCCGGTGGTCGATCGTGGCTGCGCGAGCTCGCCATCGCCGGCTGGCGCGGGGTCGATCACGAGCTGGCCGGCGGCGCCGCGCAGGCGGTGCAGTCGCTGCTCGCCGACCCGGCCACCCGCCGCCTCGCCGTGCTGCTGGACGGGTTCGCCGCCGAGCTGCGCGCCGCCGCGCCGGTCGCCACCCTGCCGGCGGTGCCGGTGCGCCGCTGGGCCGACCTGTGGAGCCGGGCGCTGCTGCTCTCGCAGGAGGGCTACCCGGCGTTCGCGGCCACCCCGGTCGACGGCCGGCTGGTGATCCTCGGCGTCGACCTGCACGAGCACCCGACGGTCTTCCAGGCCCAGGCGCACGGTCTGCTGGAGACGGCCGACGGCGCGGTCCGGCTGGTCCGCACCGGCGTCGCCGCCGCCAAGGTGGACACCATCAGCGGCCCGTCCGCGTGGCGGATGCTCAGCGCGTTCCCGCTGTTCCGCGGCGTGCTGGCCGAGCACCGCACGGTCGAGGTGGCCGGCCTGTCCCTCACCCCGGGCGGCGACCTGATCTGGGACGAGGCGAAGGTCACCGCCGGTGAGCCGGCCGACCCGTTCGCCGCCGCCCGGGTCCGGCTCGGGGCGGCGACCGCGCTGCCGGCCGCGCCGCTCGACCGGCACCCGGCCGGGCTCGCCGAGCCGGTGCTGCTGGAGGGCTACGCCGCGGCCGGTGACACGTTCGACCTGGGCGGCGGGGTGACCGTGGCGCTCGACCTGGCCCGGCTGCCGGCCGCCGGCCCGCTCACGCCCGCCCTGGTCGCCTCCTCCACCGCGTGCCTCGGGCTGCTGCGGTGGGACGGGCAGTGGCTGTTGCAGCCGCTCGCCGTGCAGGCGCTGGTGAAGAAGAAGCCGGTCACGGTGTACGGCGGGGACTGGGCGCTCGGCCCGACCGAGGCGAAGGCCGCGAAGGCGGAGACGGCCGCGGGCACCGCCGTCGACGTGCTGCGCGAGCGCGCGGGAAGGCTGCTGCGCAAATGAGCGGCGCATCGACTTCTGGCGGCGCGGCCGAGACCCAGCGGCAGATCCTCTACTGGCGGCTGCTCGCGCGACTGTTCGACCCGGAGGAGCAGGCGGCGCTGGAGTCCGGGAGCATGGCGATCGTCGGCGACCTCGGGCTGCCCGCCGCGCTGCTCGACCCGGCCGTCTCGGTGGACACCGTCGTGCAGCGGTTCCCCCAGCTGGCGGCCGAGTTCGACGGCCTGATGAGCGACCCCGGCGACGATCCGGACGGCGCGGTGCGCCGCGCCGCGCTCGCGTCGAAGCTGCTGCTCAACGTGTTCGCCACCGGCTCCGGCAACGTCACCGCCGAGCAGCTGCAGCGCTGGCAGGCCGACGCCGGCTGGTTCGAGCGGGCGATGGGCTGCGATCCGGGCGGCCTGCGCGGCCGGGCCGCCGGCGCCGGTGCCGGCAACGGACCCGCGGCGGGCCGCGGCGCGGGTCTCGGCGCCACCCTGGCCGGGATCGAGGGCGACCTGGTCAGCCGGATGCGGCTGCGCGAGGTGCTCGCCGACAACCGGCTCGCCAAGCAGCTCACCCCGAGCATGTCGCTGATCGAGCAGCTCCTGCGGGACAAGGACAACCTGGACGGCGTCGCGCTGGCCAACGCCAAGGCGCTGATCCGGCGCTTCGTCGACGAGGTCGCGGAGGTGCTGCGTACCCAGGTGGCCCAGGCCAGCGCCGGGACGATCGACCGGTCGGTGCCGCCCAAGCGGGTCTACCGGAACCTCGATCTGGACCGGACCATCTGGAAGAACCTGCCGAACTGGAGCCCGGAGGACGAGCGCCTCTACGTCGACCGGCTCTACTACAAGCAGACCGCCAAGCGGATCGAGCCGGCCCGGCTGATCGTGGTCGTCGACCAGTCCGGGTCGATGGTCGACGCGATGGTCAACTGCACCATTCTCGCCTCGATCTTCGCCGGGCTGCCCAAGGTCGACGTGCACCTGGTCGCCTACGACACCCGCGCGCTGGATCTGACGCCCTGGGTGCACGACCCGTTCGAGGTGCTGCTGCACACCCAGCTCGGCGGCGGCACCGACGGCACGGTCGCGCTCGACCTGACCCGGCCGAAGATCACCGACCCGCGCAACACCGTGGTGGTCTGGATCTCCGACTTCTACGAGTGGAACGAGCAGGGGGTCTGGGACGGCATGCAGGCCATCCACCGCACCGGCGTCAAGTTCATCCCGGTCGGCTCGGTCAGCAGCGGCGGCCACCAGAGCGTCAACCCGTGGTTCCGCCAGCGCTTCAAGGACCAGGGCACCCCGGTCCTCTCCGGACACATCAAGAAGCTCGTCACCGAGCTCAAGAACTTCCTCGTCTGAGAAATAGGAGACTTCTGATGAGTGACATGCTGCGCGCCCCGGCCGAGGCCAAGTACGCGGAGGAGCTGGACTGGCTGGAGTCGGTCGACGACGGCCCGAAGCCGTTCTCCTGGCGACTGAGCCCCAAGATGGTGCGCCTGTTCATCCTCGGCTCCGAGCGCGCCGACGGCCTCGACCGGGACATCGAGCAGAAGTGGTACGGCGACCGCAGCTTCGTCGAGCGCTCCATCGTCACCCTCGCCTCCGACCGCGGCCTGCTGCTGATCGGTGACCCGGGCACCGGCAAGAGCTGGCTCGCCGAGCTGCTCTCCGCCGCGATCAGCCGCAACTCCACGCTGGTCGTGCAGGGCACCGCCGGCACCACCGAGGACCACATCAAGTACTCGTGGAACGTCTCGATGGTGATCGCCAAGGGCCAGTCCCGCGCCTCGATGATCCCGTCGCCGATCATGACCGCGATGGAGAACGGCGTGATCGGCCGTTTCGAGGAGCTCACCCGCTCCACCAGCGACGTCCAGGACGCGCTGATCTCGATCCTCTCCGAGAAGTACGTGTCGATCCCCGAGCTGGACGACGACAACATCGTCTTCGCCAAGCCCGGCTTCAGCATCATCGCCACCGCCAACAGCCGCGACCGGGGCGTCAACGACCTCTCCTCGGCGCTCAAACGGCGCTTCAACTTCGTCCGGATCCCGGTCGTGACGAACAAGAAGAGCGAGGCCGAGATCGTCCGCTTCCGCACCGAGGAGCTGCTGCGCCGGCACAACATCGAGCTGGAGGTCCCGCCGACCCTGCTCGACGTGCTGCTGCAGAGCTTCGCCGACCTGCGCGCCGCCGCCACGTCCGCGACCAGCGACGACGAGCGCCTGGAGTCGGCCCTGTCCACCGCCGAGCAGATCGGCGTGCTGGAGGACGCGATCCTGCACAGCAACTTCTTCGGCGCCAGCAAGCTGACCGCGGAGGCGCTCGCCGGGTCGCTGGTCGGCTCGCTCGCCCGCCGCAGCCCGGAGGACCTGGCCATCCTGAACAAGTACTGGCACGGCGTGGTCGAGCCGCGCAGCAAGGAGCACAGCGGCGAGTGGACCGGGTTCCTGGAGGGCGGGCGCCAGGCGATCGCGACCCTGTCATGACCTTCGACTCGCTACGTGAGCAGCTGCTCAGCGCCGCCGAGGAGCTCGGCGGCGGGCCGGCGGCGCTGCCCGAGATCCTCGCCGGGATCGTCGACGACGTCGGCCACGCCCTGGCCGAGCCGCTGGAGATCTTCCCGGTCTGCCACCACTCGCCGGCCTCCGCGCTCGCCATGCTGCGGCGGCTGCGCGACAAGCAGCCCAAGGTCGTCTACCTGGAGCTCTGCGAGGACCTGGGGCCGCTGCTGACCGAGCTGCGCAACTGCCGGCTGCCGGTGGCGCTGCAGGCGTTCGCCTCCCAGCTGGACGGGTTCCCGAAGGAGTCGGCGCCGCTCTCGGTGATCGCGCCGATCACCGAGGCGTCCGCGGAGTACCAGGCGATCTCGTACGCGCTGGACACCCCCGGCGTCGAGCTGGTCCTGGTCGACCGGTCCACCGACCACGTCTTCCAGTGGCAGCCCGACCTCGAGGCGCACGACGGGACCGGCGAGCCGGAGGAGGACCTGCACGGCGACGCGGTCGGCGTGGAGATCGGCGACCTGCGGCCGCGCTTCGCCGAGCTGGAGGAGCACCTGCTGCACCACGGGCGGGTCCGGCACTGGTCCGAGTGGTGGGACCAGTATGTCGAGCAGCCCCTGGCCGGGGCCGACCACGAGACGTACCGGCAGGTCATGACCATGGTCGGCAGCCTGTTCCGGCGGCTCGCCCCGCACGACACCAAGCGGTACGCGAGCGACGAGGACCGGGAACGCTACATGTGGACCCGGATCCGCGAGCACCTCGCCGCGACCGGCACCGACCCGGCCGACTGCCTCTACATCTGCGGCGCCTTCCACGCCGCGAGCCGGGTCCCCGAGGCCGGCTCCGCCCCGGGCACCCCGGACTTCACGATCACCCCGCGGACCGGCACCACCTGGCTGTACGGACTGATCCCGTCCAGCCACTCGGCGATCGAGGCCCAGTTCGGCCTCGCGCCGGGCTCGGTGTCGATCGCCGCGAGCACCTGGCAGAAGCAGCTGACGAAACGCCGGCTCACCCCGTTCCGGCTGGACGGGCAGAAGGGCGGCAAGAAGAAGGCCACGAAGGCGCTGCCGCTGCCGGTGGCCACCGGTGAGCCGGTCACCGACCACCTCACCGGATACCTCGCCGGGCCGCCCGCGCTCGACGGGCTCGACGAGGAGGAGCTGCGCGGCTGGTGCGTCGACATCGTCCGGCTGGCCCGCCGCAACGGATACCTCGCGAGCACCGCCGACGCGATCGCGGTCTTCGAGACGTCGATCCTGCTCGCCGGGATGCGGGGGCGGGCGCGGCCGACGCCGTACGACTTCCAGGACGCCGCCGTCACCTGCATCGAGAAGGACAGCGTCCCCGGCCGGCGCGACGTGCGGCGGCTCTGCGAGATCCTGCTCGGCGGCGACCGGATCGGCCAGGTCGGCTACGACGCGCTGCCGCCCCTGGCCCGCGACGTCTACGACCGGCTCGAACCGCTCGGGCTGAACCTGGAGCAGCGCAGCATCCAGCGCGCGCTGCTCGACCTGGCCGCCCACCCGGAGCTGGCGCCCTGCTCCCAGCTGCTCTGGATGCTGCGTTACCTGCTGCCCGACCAGGCGGTCCGGCCGATCATGGGCAGTCGCAAGCTCGGCGAGAAGCACATCCAGGAGAGCTGGGACCTCGACCTCGGCCGCCATCAGCGGACCGTCATCGAGCTCGGCTACGAGGGCGTCACCGTCGAGCAGGTCCTGGAGCAGCGGCTGCGCCGGGACGCCTGGGACCCGAAGGCGACCGCGGCCACCGCGCTCAAGGCGGTGGAGAGCTCGCTGCTGTTCCTGGAGAGCCCGCGCCTCACCGACGAGCTCGGCGCCCGCGCGGTCGAGCTGCTCGCCGCCGAGCGCACCGTCGACGGCGCGCCGGACGTGCTGCGGCGCATCCGGCGGCTGCTCGGGCACTACCGGGCCACCACGCCGGTGCTGCCGTCCTGGTGCGAACGGTTCGTGACCGGGGGCTACGCGCACTACTGCACCCTGCTGCCGACCGCCTTCGTGGAGGAGGAGACCGGCGTCCGGCAGGTCGGGGCGATGCTCGGCTTCCTGTTCAGCATGGAGAGCCTGGCCCTGTCCCTGGGCTGCGACCGGACCCAGCTCGAGCTGGCCGTCCGGCAGTCACACCCGGAGACCCCGGCCAAGCTCGCCCTGCTCTGGGCGGCCCGCAACCAGCTCGGCGACCTGTCTTTGGCCGAGCTGCGGGCGCTCGTCGACGACCTGCTCGGCAACCCGCTGGTGGTGCCGGCGTTCCCGCAGTACGTGAGCGGGTTCGTGCAGGCGCTCGAACCGGTCCCGCGGCTGGCCCCGTTCGTCGTGGAGACGCTCTCCAAGGCGTTCGGGCGGCTGCCCGACCCGGTGCTGCTGCCCTGGCTGCCGACGCTGATCACCACGCTGAAACAGCAGGCGGCGGAGCTGGTGCCGGTGCTGACCCGGGAGGCCGGGCGGACCTTCCCGGGGACGCTCGCCGGGATCGACGGGTGGACGCCGCCGTGGCTCGCCCGCCGCGCCCCGGTGGCGGCGACCGTCGCTCGGGGGCCGGCGGCGGGGCCGGTCGGGGCGTTCCTGGCGGCGCATCCGGCGAGCGCCGATGCGGTGGCCGGGCTGCTGGGTTGTCCGGGGGAGTGGGTGGCGGCCACCGCCGTACCGGAAAGCGGGTTTTCTGGGCCTTTGCCGTTGTTGATGGGTTTTCCGGAGACCGCTGCGGCCGTCGCGTCGCTGGTCGGCACCGGAACGGCTCCCTGAGCGGCTTCCGATCCGCTCCCGGGCCCCGTGTGCTTCGCTCCCGGGCCGCTCCCGGGCCCCGTGTGTGCGAAGTGTCACGGGGCCCGGTGACCAGGGCGTTCCCTCAACTCGGTCGTCCGGCGACCGACAAGCCTGGGCGGCGAGGGAGGAAGCCTTGAACGCTGACCGGCACGATGACCCGAGCGGAAACCTCGGCCCCGCGAACGCGGCGGCCGCCTCCGCTTCGTGGTCGGCGGGCGCCCCGGCGCCGCGGCCGGACGACGCACCGGCCGCGCGATGGCGCCGGGGCGCGCTCGCGGCCTACTACCTGACGTTCCTCGTCGCGGACGTGATCATGCTGAACGGGTCGCCGCGGATCATCCTGACCCTGCTCACCGGCACGACCGTGCTGCTGCTGGCGATCGCCGCGATGCGGGGCACGCGCAGCGGCCGGGGCTGGGAACGACTGGCCTACCTGCCGGTTCTCGACAGCGTCGCGCAGGTCGCGGTCACCGGGCAGCTGCACTACACCACCGCGCTGATGCTGACCCTGGTCGGCGTGGGCGGCGCGGTGCCGGCCCGGCGCACCGCGATGCTCGCCGGCCTGGCCGGGATCGCCGGCTGGATCGGCGCGGTGCTCGCCCAGCCCGGCCTGCGGACCGGCGAGCTCGGCTACTACTCGGTGCAGCTCGGCATGGCCGCACTGCTCGGCGCGATCCTGCACGAGGCGATGCGGCGCCGGCAACGGGACCTGAAAGACGCCCGGGACCAGGTCACCATGGTGCTCGGCCGGTTCCAGAGCCTGTTCCAGGCCTCGCCGGCCGGCGTCGGGATCACCGACGAGCACGGCGTGTTCGTCGCGGTCAACCCGTCCTTCACCGAGCTGGTCGGCCGACCGGCCGAGGAGCTGATCGGCACCAGCAGCCAGGCCTACGTCGACCTGACCGCCGAGCTCGACCCGGCCGGGCAGCAGATGCGCTACGTGCGGCCGGACGGCTCGGTGCGCTGGGTGTGGCTGACCGTCGGGCGCACCGACACCCAGCACTGGATGCTGGTCCACCTGCACGACGTCACCGACCGGCACCTCGCCGAACGCGCCGTCCGCGAGTCGGACCGGCTCCTCGCCGCGGTCTCGGTCGCCGCCCGGCGGATCCGCACCGGCGAGGACGCCCGCGACACGATCATCCAGGCCGTCCGGGAACTGGCCGAGGCCGACTCGGTCAGCCTGCTCGAATCCGGCGACGACGCCCTGGTCGTCACCGGCTGGGTCGGCGCCGAGGTGATGGGCACCCGGGTCGCGAAGAACGGCACCTCGATGATCGCCAACGTCTACCGGGACGGCCAGCCGGTCTTCCTCGCCGACCCGAGCGAGGACCCGCGCGTCTCCGCGGCCCTGCTCAAACTCGTCGGCGCCCGCTCGATGATGTGGCAGCCGGTGATCGCCGGCGGCAAGGTCGTCGCGCTGCTCGCGGTCGGCTGGAAGCAGCGGGTCAGCTCGGTCAGCGACCTGCGCGCCCGCGCGGTGGCGCTGCTCGCCGACGAGACCGCGCTCGCCCTGGAACACGAGCGGCTGCTGTCCCGGCTGGAGCAGATGGCCTACACCGACACGCTGACCGGGCTGTCCAACCGGCGCGCCTGGCAGTCCCGCTTCGCGGAGCTGCTGCTCGGCTCGCGGGTCGAGGGGCGGCCGCTGACCGTGGCGATTGCCGACCTGGACCGGTTCAAGCGGTACAACGACACCCACGGGCACCTGGCCGGCGACGATCTGCTTACCGCGACGGCGAGCGCGTTCCGCGGGCAGCTCCGCGAGGGCGACCTGATCGCCCGGTGGGGTGGTGAGGAGTTCGTGGTCGCGCTGCCGGACTGCGTGGACGCGGAGGCCGCCGAGATCCTGGACCGGCTGCGGGCCTCGACGCCCGGGGCGGAGACGTGCAGCATCGGGTACGCGGTGTGGAACGGGTCGGAGTCGGCGGAGCGTTTGCTGGAGCGGGCGGACACCGCGCTTTACGAGGCGAAGGCGGCCGGGCGGGACACGATCCGCAGCGCCGCCGCCGTCGCGGTCGCCTCCTGAACCATTGCCCTACAGCCGGCGTCGCCCTACAGCCGGCGGCGGCCGGCGATGCCCAGGTCGGCCCGGTGATACCAGCCGAGCTCGGACTCGCCCTCCAGCCAGCAGAGCAGCACCGGCACGCCGTCGAGATCCGCGGGGAAGTCGACCAGGAGCGGGGCGACGCCCTTCAGCTCCGCGCCCGACTCCTGGACGACCGTCATCAGCTCGTTGAGCCGGGCCTCCGCGGCCTTCCGCTCCGGCAGGCCGCCGAGCGGGGTGGGCGCTCCGCCCGGGACCAGCGCGGCGGACAGCTCCATCATGTCCGCCCGGACGACGACGATCTCCTCCAGGACGGGTCGCAGCCGATCGAGCTCGGCCCGTGCCTCTTCCCGCGTGAACAGCCCCATGGCGACAGTTAATCAACCGGCGCCCGGCCGCTGCCGGTCAGGGCGGGCGGCCCGGTTGTTCCGGGCCGGCCGCCGGGGGTTCGGCCCGCTCGGCGGGCCTGGAGGTGATCGCTGTCGGTCAGTCGGGTGGTGGGTCGGGATTCAGATCGGCCCGCTGGCGGCGGATCCAGTCCTCGATGTCGGTGATCAACCAGACCCGGCCCATGGCCAGCTCGTCGAACGGCGTGGGCCAGTCGTCGCGCTCGGCGAGTTGCTGCACGCGCTGACGGCTGAGCCCGAGCCGTTTGGCGATCTCGCCTGCTCCCATGAGAATTCGTGGCACACCAAGACTATAGTCATGCGTCATCTTGTCGCACGATGGCTAGTCATGCGTTCGGTATCGGATCGTCATGAGCGGGTGGTGACTTTGCGGGGTGCTTTCCTGTGCTCGGGTGGCGACTCCTTATTTGCGGGTGGCGACGAACATGAAGCAGCCGTAGGCGATGTTGCGGACGTGCACCTGGACGACCGCCGGGTCGGCGAAGACCTCGGCGAGCGCGCCCTCCGGGTCGGTGCCGTCGTGGGCCCGGCTGTTCGGGTGGATCCAGCCGCGCTCGTCATAGGCGCGCAGCACCCGCGGACCGCCCCGCCAGTCCGCGGGATAGCCGTCGTCCTCGGCGCCGGCACACGGCTCGGCGTGCGCGAAGACGGCACCGGCCTCCTGGTACGGACTGGGTGGGATCGGCGGCTCGTAGTTGAAGAGCAGCAGTTCCTCGCCGGCGCGGGCGTTCCGCAGGCAGCAGCGGATCTGCTCGCCGCCCTCGGCGGTCAGCCGCACCACGTCCGGTCGCGGCGGGCCGGCGCTCTCCTTCCGCACGCGCTCGAGCACTTCGGTGGGCATGGCATGTACTCGGAAATCCATGCCGCAATCCTGCGACCGGGCCCGGCCCGGGGTCTGGCGGAAATCAGACGAGGCCTTCGAGTACCGGGACCACGGCCGCCGGCGCCGGCATGGCCGCGATCTCCGCCGCGACCTCCCCGGCCGCGGTGCGCAGCGCGTCGTCGGTCAGCAGGCGGTTCAGGTCGTCCGGGGTGATGGCCGCGGCCTCGACGGCCAGGCCGGCGCCCCGCCGGGCGAGCAGCGCCGCGTTGTGGCGGCGGTCGCCGGCTCCCGGCGTGGTCAGCTGCGGAATGCCCGCGGCCAGGCCGCCCAGCACACTGCCCGCGCCGGAATGGTGGACGAACGCGGCGGCGTGCGGAAGGGCCCGGTCGAGGGGGACCCGGTCGACCACCCGTACGTTCGGCGGCAGGTTGCCGGTCGAGGCCGGGCGGAACAGGACGAACTCGGCGTCCACCCGCGCGGCCGCGGCGACGACGGCCGGCCCGGGGTCGCCGTCGTTCGGGCCGTCCAGGGTGCTGCGGCTGACCAGGACGCGGGGGCGGTCACCGGGGCTGAGCAGCCAGTCCGGGACGGATCCGCCACCGGAGAACGGGACCGGCCGCATGATCACCCCGTCCACGGTGGCATCGTCGCGCAGGCTCCGCGGCCGTACGGTAATTGTCAGGTTCGGGGGTTGAACTGCCGTCCTTCGCAGGGCCGAGCTGGTGGCGACCGCCCGGAAGATCTCGGTCGCCGGCCACAGCGTGTTCTCCTGCAGCACCGACGGCACCGACAGGCGCCCGGCGACGATCGCGCCGGCCTCGGCCAGTGGCTCGTGGATGATCAGATCCGGTCGTTCCCGCTCGGCCAGCGCCAGCAGCGGACCGACCAGGGCCAGATTGGCGCGGCCGAACAGCTCGCCGACCATGCCGAGGCCGGCGGTGCCCCGCATCTCGGCGCGCGCCAGGCCCGGACGCCGCAGAGCCACCCGGATCGCGCTCCGTGGCAGGCTGAAACCGGATCCGATGTCCGCGGTGCGCAGGCCGAGCAGGTCGGGCGGGAAACCGCCGCCGGCCAGGATCACGTCGTGCCCGGCGTCGCGGCACGCCGCGGCGAGCGGGACGAGGGGCATCAGATGGCCCTGCAGCGGCGCGGCGACGAAGATGATCCGCATGGTGCTCCTTTTCGGTCGCTGATCTCTTGCCGCAGCGCCCCTGCCCCAGCGCCGTCGTCTCGGCGCCGCCGGTCGGGGTCAGCGCTGGCGGGTGATGTCGAGCAGGTGGTGGACGATCTCGTGGACGGTGTGGCGGCCGATCCACAGTAGATCGCGGACGGCGGTGACCGGCCAGTTGTAGGTGCCGGTGCGCCGCAGGTCGCCGGGCGTCAGCGCCTCGAAGGCTGCCGCCAGGGACTCGCCGGCCTGATCCAACTCGGTCAGGACGGTGTGGGGATCCTGCGCGTTGTAGCCGTCCCGGAGCGGCCGTTCGGCACGGCCCATCGGGGTGAACGCCGGGTTGTCGGTGGCGAGCGCCAGGGCGAGCCGTTCGCGCTGGACCCGGAGCATGTCGCGGAGGTGGCAGGTGTATTCCAGAGGCGACCAGACTTCGGGGTACGGACGTCGGCGCAGATCCGTGGCGGCGAGCAGGGCCGCGGCGTACAGGTTGCCGGTGGCGCGGAACCGGGCGGGCAGGTCGGCCGGGGAGACCGCGACGTAGGTGAAGCCGCACTCCGCGCAGTGATCGGTGGACAGCGACCGGACCAGGGCGTCGTCCGGGGCGCGGGCGGTCAGGAAGTGCAGGGCGCCGGTGGGGGCGGCGACGATGCCGCGACCGGGGCGGTCCGCCGGGACGGTGGCGGCGGCGACCGGATCGATCGTGGACTCGGCCGGATCGGTGAGGCGCAGCTCCAGACGGGACCCGAAGTGGTCCGTGAACCGGGGATCGAAATCGGACCAGTGGGTGGCGGTCGCGATCAGGTGCACGCCCCGGGACGAGCCGCGGCGGGCGATCTCCAGGAGCAGGTCGTGCCAGTCCGGGTGGGTGGTCCAGAACTCCGCCCAGCCGTCGATCATCAGGATCGTGTCGCCGGTCGGGGTGTCGAGGAGGGCGTGCAGGTCGCGCCGCTCGTCGTCGGCCGGGCGGGACGGGTCCAGGACGCCGTGGACCAGGGGGATGCGCTGGTGGTCGGGGGCGATCGAGGCGGGGGCGATGACGCGCAGGTCCGGGGCGGTGTGGGCGAGGGCGAGCGCGGCTGTGGCCGTACGTAGGAGGTCGGTTTTTCCGCTGCCTGGACCACCGACCACCGCGACGTTGCCGGCGACCGGGAGCCAGATGGTGTCGCGGCGGTGGTCGCGGGGCTTGTCGAGGACGGCGATCGGGATCTGGAGGGTGTCGTGCAAGGTCTGGTCGGCGAATCGGGGGAGGTGATCGGGATCGGTCACGATGGGGCCGGCAAGGTCGTCGAGGGTGGGTGGCTCGTCGAGTGGCGGCAGCCAGATCCGGTGCGTGGGTGGTGGTGTCGTGCTGAGGCGCTCGACGGCGTCGCGATCTTCCGCGCCGGTGGGGTTTCTTTCCGCGGTCGCCCCGATGCTGGTGCCGATTCTTTCCGCGGTCGCTTCGGCGCTGGTGGCGAATCTTTCCGCAGTGGTGCCGGGGGAGGTGCCGTTTGTTTCCGCGGTGGGGTTGAGGGCGAACGGGATCGGTTCCTCGGTATGCGCGCGGAGCAGGCCGTGGCCGGCGGGCGGCGTGCCGGTGGGGTGCGGGCCGAGGACGAAGGCCGGCGCGCCGGGGAGCGCGATCCGGTACGAGAGGTAGCCGGCCAGGCCGTGCACGCCGGGCTCGGGGACGTCGGCGGCCGCGAGGATCAGGTGGATGCCGCGCGCGCGACCCAGCCAGCCGATCCGGCGGACCAGGTCGAGCAGCTCGGGGTGGGCGTCGAAGAGCGCGGAGAACTCGTGACAGATCAGGATCAGGGCCGGCATCGGCGGACGGGTGGCGGCGCCGCGGAGATACTCGCTGTGACTGGCGCAGCCGGCGGCGACCAGCAGGCGTTTGCGGCGGGCCAGTTCGCCCTCGAGGACCTCGATCAGGCGGGGCAGGAGGTCCATCCGGGTCGCGTCGACGAGCACTTCTGTGTGCGGGAATCGCCCCAGGGTGACGAGGGATCCGGGGGTGGCGTCGAGCAGGACGAAGGACGCCTCGTCGGGTAGATGGGTCGCGGCCAGGCCGGATGTGATTGTCCGCAGAACGGCGGGGGCGGCGGTGCCGGCGATCAGGCCGTGCGGGCCCATTCCGCTGTCCACAGCCTCCTTCAGGTCCAGGTGAATCGGCGTAGCGTCGGGGGACAGACCGAGCGGGATGCGCAGGCGGTCGCTCGCCGGAACCCGATGGCCGGCCACGTCGGGGATTCGTGCGGGGGTGTCTTCGGCACCGGGGCTGCTGTGGGCGGCGGCTGCCTTTGTGGTGCGCGGGGTCAGCGGCGCGGCGCTGGGCAGCCGGTCGGCCGGCGACGATGTGTGGCGGTGGGAGGGGGAGGGCCCATCGGGAAGCACAACGGCGACGGTAGCCCAAAAATGGGGGATGCCGGGTCCGTGCGGAGCCGCTATGCTCCTCCGCGATGCTTACCTTGAACCACGGAGAGGGGGCCATGTCCACAAGAAGTGAGTGCTGATGCGCTCCTCTGTGGACGGCGACCCCCGTCTCACCGCCTGGCAGCGCGTGCGCGAGTTCGCCGTGCCGCCCGCCATGATCGAAACTGCTACCGCCCGGCGGCTCGCCGGGGATTGGGCCGGCGCGTGCGCCGCGGCCCGGGTGGATCCGGATCTGGATCCGCGCGCCATCGCCTTCCTGCACGGCCATGCGGTGGCTGCTGCGGTTCGCGACGATCTGCGCCATTTTGTTCCTGAGCTGCTGCGCTGGCATCTGCCCCGGGTCGAGTCCGGGCGGTTGCGGCCGGGCGTCACGGTGTCGCTGGCCCGCTACGGGCCGCGGCTGCATCTCGTCGCGCGTACCGCTCCGGCCTGGGCCGATGCTGATCAGCGGATCAGCCTCGCGCTGTGGGGCGGCGGCTCGGACGGGGTGCATCCGCATCCGCGCCCGAATCGCCGGTTCCGATTCGATCTGCACCGCCATCTGTGGGACGTCCGTTGCGTCGCTGACCTGCGGGAACGCGCGGGTGTAGCGACCTGGGCGGGCGATTCGGCCGCGGCCGAACACCGGTGGCCGGCCGAGGCGGACATCTTGCGGCAGGCGGAGAACAAAAACGACGAGCCCGTTTTCGTACGGATGAATACCCATGCCTACCGCGAGCTGCGCCCGTCGTCGCCGGCCGGGCATGACGGCCGGCCCGGAGCCCAGGACGGAACTTTCCGCGGCGGGGAAGGCGGCCTGACCGGGAGTTTCCGCGTAGTAGAGGGCGTCCCGGGCACGAGTTTCCGTGGCGGGGAGGGCGACGGCGGTGAGAGTTTCCGCGGGCGTGAAGACGGCCGCGGGTGGCCGGGCGGCCGCGCGGGGAGCACCGGCGAACGGGGGAATGTCCGCGGGGTGCCGCGGGGTTCGCTGGTGCTTCCCGACGCGGCCACCTGGGTCCTGCCCGACCTCGAGTTGCTCCGGGCCGGGCTGATCGAAGCCGGTCAACTGCATCCCCTGGTCGCCGACGCTCTCGTGCCGCCCAGAGCCGGGGCCGCGGGGGACATCCCGGGGCCGGCCGTGCCGGAGCGGATCTCGGGCTCGCGGGGAGTGCCTGGGCCGGCCGTGCCGGAGCAGATCTCGATTTCGCGGGGAGTGTCTTGGCTGGGCGTGCCGGAGCGAGGCCCGGGCGGGCGAGACGTTGATGCGACTGGGGTGCGCGTCGTCGAGTGCCGGGGACGGCAGCACCGGATCGGGCTCGTCGACGGCGTGCTCTCCGCGCTGGATCACGACGCTGACGAGCTGGGCCGGGAGGCGATCCTGGTCGCGTTCGGCGGGGCGCCGCTGCCCTGCCTCCGAGTGATCGACAACGCCATGCGCAGCCCGGAGACGCTTGCCGACATCCGGGCCCGCCTCGATCACGGCGATCTTCCCGGTGCGATCCGTGCCGTGGAGGCGCTGCTCGGCCCGCACGCCTCGCTCCGCGACGGCCCGCTCCGGGACGAACTGGCCCGGGTCGAGGAACGGCACCTCACCTACGGGCTGTACCGCGCCGGACTGGCTGGCTTCGGCCCGCCCCGGCTCAAGCCCGTGCCCCGACGCCGCCGACGGTTCACGAGATGACGCGGACGAGAGCCGCCGAACCGACCTGCCCCATGCTCGGCCTACCTGCCACCAAAGGTGCATACATGACTCTTGATATTGCTGCTGACCTGCTCGGACTGCTCGCCGACACGACCACCGAGCCCCGCCCGGACACCCAGCTGGAAGCGCTCACCCTGGCCGTCGCCGCCGACCTGCCCGTCCTGCTCTGGGGCGAACCGGGGATCGGCAAGACCGCCGCCCTCAACCAGCTGGCCGCCACCCTCGACCTGCCGCTGACGACCGTCATCGCGAGTGTCCACGAGCCGACCGACTTCTCCGGCCTGCCGGTGATCGGCGCGGACCCGGCCGTGCACGGCGTGCCGATGGCCCCGCCGGACTGGGCGGTGCGGCTCGCGAACAGCGGCCGTGGCCTGCTCTTCCTCGACGAGTTGTCGACCGCGCCGCCGGCCGTCCAGGCCGCGCTGCTGCGGCTGGTGCTGGAGCGCCGGGTCGGCGCGCTCACCCTGCCGCCGGGGGTGCGGATCGTCGCGGCCGCGAATCCGCGCGGTTCGGCCGCGGACGGCTGGGAGTTGAGCGCGCCGCTGGCGAACCGGTTCGTCCACTTGCAGTGGACCTACGACCACGAGGTGGTGCTGCGGGGGCTCGGCGGGACGTGGCCGCGGGCCGCGCTGCCCACGCTGGACCGCGAAAAGCTGGCGGAGGCGGTGGCGTACGCCCGGCGCGGGGTCACCGAGCTGCTCACCGGGCGCCCGAAGCTGGTGCATCAGCTGCCGCAGTCGGAGACCAAGCGGGGCGGGCCGTGGCCGTCCCCGCGCACCTGGGAGATGGCGGTCCGGCTGATCGCTTTCGGTAACGCGGCCGGGACCTCGCGCGAGGTGCTGTCGATGCTGGTCCGGGGCGTGGTCGGGGACGGCCCGGGG
Organism: Actinoplanes sp. L3-i22; assembly: GCF_019704555.1. Taxonomy (NCBI): domain Bacteria; kingdom Bacillati; phylum Actinomycetota; class Actinomycetes; order Micromonosporales; family Micromonosporaceae; genus Actinoplanes; species Actinoplanes sp. L3-i22. The sequence goes on along the minus strand of NZ_AP024745.1, from coordinate 8,017,136 downwards.
CTGGAGCTGCTGGCCGTGCTGGACCGGGTGGATCTGCCCGATCCGGAGGCGCTGCTCGCCGATCCGGGCGCCGCGGTGCTGCCGGAGCGCGGGGACCTTCGTCAGGCCGTACTGGAGGCAATTGTCGAAGCGGTCCGGCGGAACGCGGACCGCAAGCGATGGGAAGCGGCCTGGACCCTGCTGGTCAAGGCGTTGGACGGCGGCGCGCCGGACCTGGTCGTGGTGCCCGCCGGGAACCTGGCCGACCTGCGACGCGACGACTGGCCATTGCCGGCCGGGATCGAACGACTGGCCGGCGCGGTAAATGTTGTGCGGCAAGCGGCATGAGGAAAATCCAGGAACTCGACACCGAGAAGCTGTACGCGGCCCGCCTGCACGCCACCCGGGCCCGCCCCTACCTGGCCGCCGCCCTGTTCGCCCTGCACGTGGTCGAGTCCCCGGGAACCCCGACGATGGCCGTCGACCGGCACTGGCGCTGCTACGTCTCCCCGGCGTTCGTCGCGCAACTGCCGGTCGACGAGCTGGCCTCGGTCTGGGTGCACGAGGTCGCGCACCTGCTGCGCGACCACCACGGGCGCGGCGACCGGTACGCGAAGCGGCACGACCTGAGCGGCCCGGGCGAGCGCCTGCGGATGAACATCGCCGCGGACTGCGAGATCAACGACGACGCGTTCGGCGACGACCTGCCGGTCCCGCGCGGCGCGGTGACCCCGGCCCGGCTGCGGATGAACCCGGATTAGCTGATGGAGGACTATCTGGCGCTGTTCCGGCTGGGCCCGTGGACCGACGGGTTCGCGTGGCTGGACTGCGGCAGCGGCGCGGACGGCGCCGCCCGCGAGTGGGATCTCGGGGCGGACGGCGCGCACGGGCTGACCGAGCAGGAGCGGGACGCGGTCCGGTTCCGGGTGGCGCAGGCGATCAACGGTCATCCGGGGAGCGTGCCGCAGGGCTGGCAGCGCTGGGCCGAGGAGGCGTTCCACCCGCCGCAGCCGTGGCGGGACGTGCTGGGGGCGGCGGTGCGGGCGGCGGCGGGTTCGGCCGGGACGGGCGGCGACTACACGTACGGCAGACCGGCCCGGAGGGCCGCGGCGCTACCGCGAGTGATCCTGCCGGCCCTGCGCCGCAATCCGCCCCGGGTCTGTGTCGTGATCGACACGTCAGGATCGGTCAGCGACGCGGAGCTGGGCACGGCGCTGCTGGAGGTGGCCGCGATCGGCCGGGCGGTCGGCGGCCGGTCCCGGGTCAGCGTGGTCTCGTGTGACGCGGCGGCCCGGGTGGCCCACCCGCTCTGCCGGGCGGAGGGGATCGCACTGGTCGGCGGTGGTGGCACCGATCTTCGGGCCGGGTTCCGGCAGGCGCTGCGGGTGCGGCCGGACGTGATCGTGGCGCTGACCGACGGCTGGACACCGTGGCCGGAGTCGTCGCCGCCGTGCCGGACCGTGGTGGGCCTTTTCCGCCGTGACGTCGAGGACGACGGTGGCTTCCGCATGCCGCCGGACTGGGCGCGGACAGTGCGGATCGGCTGAACGCGAACATTACGCACATTTAGCTATTAGGTTAGCGAACCGTGACTCGTCGTCGCTGCGCGCCTCACCTGATCGCCCTGTTCCTGCTGGCAGTGTGCTTCCTGGTCGCCCCGGCCCTGCGCGAGCGGCCGGCGCGGGCCGCGCCGACGACGTGCACGACGCCGGTGACGCTGATCAACGGCGACTACGAGCTGCCGGTGATCGCGGCGAACTCGATGTCGCTGATCAACGAGGGCGCGGACATGCCCGGGTGGCGGACGACCGCGCCGGACCACGTCTTCGAGCTGTGGCACGAGGTGCGGCAGGGCTTCAACGCCGGGTCCGGGGTGCAGTTCGTCGAGCTGAACGCGAACTACGTCTCCACGCTCTACCAGGACGTGCCGACCCCGGCCGCCGGGCAGGTGCTGCGCTGGGAGCTCAAGCACCGCGGCCGGCTCGGCACCGACGTGATGGCCGTCAAGATCGGACCGGCCGGCGGCACGCTGGTGCAACAGGGCGCGCAGATCTCGGACGGCAGCGCGGCCTGGGGCACCACGTCCGGCGTCTACACCGTGCCGGGCGGGCAGACCAGCACGCGGTTCGCGTTCGAGTCGATCTCGGCGGCGCAGAACAAGCCGACGTACGGCAACTTCCTGGACGGCATCTCGTTCGGCACCGCCGCGTGCCTGTTCACCACCACCTCGGTCAGCGCGGCGACGGCGAACGTCGGGGACCTGCTGACCTACACCGTCAACGCGGAGAACAAGGGCGGCAATCCGGCCAAGGCGGCCGTGCTCAGCGACACGCTGCCGGCCGGCACCACGTTCGTCCCCGGCTCGATCCGGTCGATCACCGGCTCCAGCAGCACCGCGGTCAGCGACTCCGCGGACAGCGACACCGGCGAATACGACGCGGCGACGCGGACCGTCCGGGTCCGGGCCGGGACGGGTGCCGGTTCCGCCGCCGGTGGCACCATTCCGGTGGGAGAATCAAGATCAATTACTTATCAGGTACGGGTGAACACCGCCGCCGCCGAGGCCACTCTGAGCACCGACGGCGCCGCGACGTTCACCGAGCCGATCGCGAACAGCACCGTGACGTCGACCGGCAACACCGTCGGCACCACCGTCAACCGGGCCGCGGACCTGCAGATCAGCGCGGCGATCGCGGCCGGCGGGGTGGTCGCCGGGCGCAGCGCCACGACCAACCTGACGGTCACCAACGCCGGCCCGAGCACGGCGAGCGCGGTGTCGGTCAGCGCCACGGTGCCGCTCGGCATCGTCAACGTGACCGCGTCGATGACCGGCGCGAGCTGCTCGGTGACCGGCCAGAACGCGCGGTGCGACCTGCCGTCGATGGGGTCCGGGGCGACCGGGCTGATGGTGGTCAGCGGGGACGTCCTGCCCGCGGCGACCCCCGGGGCGCAGGCGACGCTGACGTCCTCGGTGACCAGCACGACGTACGAGGTGAACCAGGCCGACAACGCCGCCTCGGTCAGCGGCGCGGTCGCCACCCTCGCCGACGTCGGCGTGACCATGACCAACACGGCCGGCGTCGCGGGCGCCCCGATCACCTACACCGTCACGGTCACCAACGCCGGCCCGTCGGTGGCCCGTACCCTGGTGCTCGGCGACGTCATCCCGCCCACCGCCACCTACAACAGCGCTACCGGTGGCACCTGCGCGCCGACCGCGATCGGCACCCTGGAATGCCAGCTGGCCGACATGGCACCCGGCGCCACGACCGTGGTGACCATCGACATGACGCTGAAGTCGAACGCCGCCGGCGCGGTGAACAACGCGGTCTCGGTCACCTCCAGCACGCCCGACCCGAACGCGGCGAACAACAACTTCTCCGTGCAGTCGGCCGGGACGGCGGTCGCCGACGTGGGCGTCAAGCTCGGGCTCAGCCAGCTCAGCGCGTACGCCGGGGACACCGTCGTCTACACCCTGACGGTCACCAACAACGGGCCGTCGGACGCCACGAACGTCACCTTCAACACGATCGTCCCGCCCGGCGTGACCATCGTGCGCAACCCGCCGTACTGCACCCCGAACGCCTGCACAGTCGGCACGCTGCCGGCCGGGGCCACGCTGAAGCTGAGCGGCAACGCCACGCTGCAGCCGACCGCGGTCGCCGGGCCCGGCTTCGCCAGCACCACGGTCATCTCGCCGACCACCGACAACAACGCGGCCAACGACACCGACACGATCAACTTCACCGTGCTGCTGAAGGGCGACCTGGCGGTCGGCCAGACCCTGGACAACCCGGCCGACCCGGGCAACCTGGTCGCCGGGCAGACCGTCACCGGCGTCGTCACCGTCACCAACAGCGGGCCGACCCGCGCCGAGGGCGTCGTGATGCGGCAGTCGATTGCCGCCGGCTGGCCGGTGCCGTCGGTCACCACCAGCGGCGCGACCTGCACGTTCCAGGGCACGGTGACGGCCGGGGTGACCCCGGACGGCGGCACGTTCGTCTGCAACCGGCCGACCCTGGCCACCGCGGCGACCTGGCAGGTCACGTTCGGCGCGGTGCAACTGGCCCCCGGGTACGGCAGCGCGGCCTACGCACGGACCGCGACCGTCTCGGCGAGCACCCCCGACCCGGACTCCTCGAACGACAGCGTGACCACCACCGCCGCGGTCCAGCAGCGCGCCGACGTCGAGGTGGCCAAGGCGGTGATCGGCTCGTCGTCGCTGGTGCAGACCGAGGAGGTCCGCTACCGGGTCACGGTGATCAACCACGGGCCGTCGGACGCCACCGACGTGGTGCTGCGCGAGATCCCGGACGCCGGTCTGAGCCTCGCCTCCGGGACCACCGCGGACGGCACGTACGACGGGAACATGCTCAGCTGGACCATCCAGCGGCTCACCCCGAGCGCCGGCCCGGGCGTCACGCTCGACCTGGTCGGCACCGTGCTCGGCACCGGCACGCTGCACAACGACAGCCAGATCGTCTCGGCCGACGGCACCGACCCGGTCGGCGGGAACAACAGCGCGTCCGCGACGATCACCGCGGTGGCCGCCGCGCCCGGCCTGAGCGTCCGGACCACCAGCACCTACTCCACGCCGCCCCCGCTCGGCGTCGGCGCGACGATCTCCTACACGTACGAGGTGACCAACACCGGCAACCTGCCGATGACCACGATCACCCTGGCCGGCGACCTCAGCGGCCCGGCCACCTGCGTGCCGGCCACCCTCGCGGTGGGCGCGACGGCCACCTGCACGGCCGGCACGCACACCGTCAGCCCGGCCGAGGTGGGCGCGAACCGGCCGCTCACCGACACCGTGACCGCGCAGGCGCTGAACACCGCGACCGTGCTGCCGGCCACGTACGCCCAGTTCAGCTCGAGTGTCTCGGTCGCCGTCCCGGTCCCGTCGCTGTCGGTGGTGCTCACCCCGACGGTCAGCGCGCCGAGCCGGCAGAACGCCGCCGCGGTCGGCGACACGATCGCCTACAGCTACGCGGTCACCAACAACGGCAACGTGCCGATGGACAACATCGCGCTGACCGACACCCGGGGCGACACCATCACCTGCCCACCCGGCCCGCTGGCCACCGGTCAGTCGATCACCTGCACCCACGGCAACCCCGGATACACCCTGGTCCAGGCGGACCTCGACAACGGCGTCCCGGTCACGAACGTGGCCACGGTCACCGCGATCGAGAGCGGCACCACCACCGGGTTCAGCTTCGCCTCGCCGTCGAGCGGGATCCCGGTGGCGGCGGCCGCGCCCGGGCTGACGTTCACCACCACCCCCAGCACGGCCGGGCCGGTCGGGGCGGGGGCGACGATCACGTACACGTACACGGTCCGGAACACCGGCAACGTCACCGTCGACACGATCGTCGTCACCGACTCCAACGCCGCCGGGGTGAGCTGCCCGCACACCGTGCTCGCGCCCACCGACCCGGCGATGACCTGCGCCTCGACCGGGACGCCCTACGCGGTCGGTCAGACCGACGTCGACGCCGGGACCCCGGTCTACAACGACGCGATCGTGGACGCCCGCAGCGTGGCGCCCGGTCACCTGCCGGTCGGCGCGGAGGTCTCCGAGGGCGTCCCGGTGGTGCCTACCGTCACCGCGCTCACCGTCGTCAGCACCCCGCACGTCAGCCCGGCCGGGCCCGCCGCCGGAGTCCGGCCCGGCGACCAGGTCTACCTCGGGTACGTGGTCCGCAACACCGGCAACGTGACGATGCGCGCGATCGCCGTCACCGACACCTTGACCGGCCCGGCCACCTGCCCGAACGTCCCGCTCGCGCCGAGCGCCACGATGAGCTGCACGGGCGGCCCGTCGTACCCCGTCAGCCAGGACGACTTCGACGCCGGAGCCGCGCTCACCGCCACCGCCCGGGTCGCCGGGCGCGCGCCGCTCGCCGCGAGCGCCATCGGCTACGGCACCAGCACGGTGACCGTGCCGATCGGCTCCGGCAGCGCACTGCTCACCATCGCCACCGCCGCGGTCCGGGTCAGCCCGGCCGGTCACCGGACCGCGGTCGAGGCCGGCGACCGGGTCGGCTTCGACTTCACGATCACCAACCCGGGCACGCTCAGCGTCCGCGGCATCAGCGTCACCGACAGCCGGACCGGGGCGGTCACCTGCCCGGCCACCGTGCTGCTGCCCGGCGCGACGATGACCTGCGCCACCGACGACTTCTCCGTGGCCCAGTCGGACATCGACGCCGCGGTCCCGCTGACCGGGGTGGCGACGCTGCGCGGCCGGTCCGGGACCGGCGGCGGGCCGCTCACCACGTTCGGCACGGTCAGCACCTGGGTGCCGGTCGTGGTCGGGGCGCCGTCGCTCGGCACCCAGGCGATCGGCACCGTCACGCCGGCCGCACACCAGTCCGGGGCCGGCGCCGGGGACACCGTCACCTGGACGTTCCTGGTGGTCAACAACGGCAACCAGACGATGACCGGGATCAGCGCCGGGCCGGGCACGATCACCTGCCCGCAGACCCGGCTCGGCGTCCGCGAGGCGATGACCTGCACCGACGCCGACGTGCACACGGTGACCCAGGACGAGGTGGACCTGGGCGCGCCGATCGGCACCGAGATCGCGGTGACCGGGAGCGCGCCGGACGGGCCGCACACGTTCGGGCCGTTCGACGGGAGTGTCCCGGTGCTCGCGGCCGCGCCCGTCCTGGAGATCGCGCTGACCACCCGGATCTCGGAGACGGCTGCGGCGTCACTCACGGCCGCCGGGGTCGAGGTGGGCGATTTATTGAGGTACGGATACAAAGTCACCAATCGGGGCAACGTCACGGTCGCCGAGCTGACCGTCTCGCACGCCCGGGCACCACGGGTGACCTGCGACGCGACCCGGCTCGCCCCGGGCGCGGGCACCGACTGCGCGGCCGCCGACCCCTACCGCGTGACCCAGGCCGACGTCGACGCGGCCACCCCGATCGTCGACCGAGCCGTCGCGCGGGGCCTCGTCCCCGGCGCCAACCGCAAGGTCACCTCGAACACGGCCGGCACGTCGGTGCCGCTCGCCCCGCCGAGCCCCGAGCTGAACGGCGCCCAGACGGCGGTGTGGACCGACACCGACGGCGACGGCCGCCTCGGGCCGGGCGACGACGTGGTCTCCACCATCGTGATCACCAACACCGGCAACGTCACGCTGGTCAACCTGCGGGTCACCGGCCTGCCGGCGGGCGTGACGTGCGCGGTCCGGCAGATCGCCCCGGGCGCGCAGGTCATCTGCCGGTCCGGGACGTATCACCTGACCAGCCGGCAGATCGCGGTCGGCCAGCACACGTTCGAGGCGCACATCGCCGGGGACCTGCTCGACCCGGCCGCGGACGACGTCACCGCGGAGGCGCCGTCGACGGTCGCCGTGCCGGCCCGCCGCCCCGCCCGGCCACCGGCGCGGCCGGGTTCGCCGGGCCGTCCCGGCGGCACGTCGCCGATCACCGGACAGTCCACGGCCCTCGTGATCCTCCTGGGCATGGCCCTGCTCATCACCGGCGGCGGCCTCCTGCTCGTCTCCCGCCACCTACCTCGCCGCACCCGCCGCCGCCCCGCCCTGCACGCCCGCCGCTGACCCGACCACGTGCCGCTGCCGACCCCACGGCCCCGCCGCAGCTTCTCCCGCGCGCCCGCTGCCGGCCCAGCGGCCCGGCTGGCGTTTTCCTCGCGCGCGCCGCTTTCCCCGCGCGGGTGGCGCTGATTTGACCGCGCGGGTGGCGCTGATTTGACCGCGCGGGTGGCGCCTCTTGGCACGCCCGCCGTCGCTCCGGCGACGCGACGTTGTGCGCCCGCCGTCGCGCGGCCGGGAGCTGTGCCCTACCTCGCGTGGCCGGGGCCTGCGCTGACCGCGCGCAGATGAATGCGCCCGCCCGCGCTCGCCCGCGACCGGCCGCCCGCGACCGGCCACCCACGGCTAGGTCGCACGCGCCCGCCCGCACGCGACCGCCCGCCCGCGGCTAGGTCGCACGCCCCCGACCTCGCGCGGTGGGGGGCTGCGGGTGGGGAACGACCGAGGGGCCGCGCCGCTCCCCACCCGGGCTCAGGAGGCGGCGCTCGGCGGGGCCCCGCCAGGTGCGCCGGACGGCGGGGCGCCACCCGGGCCGCCACCGCCGGGCGCGCCGGACGGCGGGGCGCCGCCGGGGCCGCCGCCACCGGGCGCGCCCGACGGCGGGGCGCCGCCGCCGGCCGGAGCCGCGCCGCCGGACGGCTTGGTGTTCGTGTCCACGCCGACCGACAGCGCGACCGCGTAGCCGGACGCCACGTCGCCGGTCACCGTGCCCAGCTGGGAGACGCCGCCGTCGTCCCCGAAGACGTTGTCGTTCTGCAGGGTGACCTGGGCCAGGTTGCCGACCGAGGCCTCGTAGCCCGTCTCCTTGTAGACCGTGTCGCAGACGTCCTTGGGGAGCGCCACCTGCGAGGTCGCGATCGCCTTGGTGTTGTCGGTGATGTCGGCCTGAGCCGGGTAGACCTCGAAGTGGATGTGCGGCCACCGCCCGGTGTAGCAGGCCGGGAAGATGCTGGTGAACTTCACCGTGCCCGCGGCATCGGCGACCTGCACGCCGCGCAGGTAGTTCTCCTTGGTCAGCCCGTCGGAGTACAACGAGTAGCCACCGGCCCGGTCGCAGTGCCAGACGTAGACCGCGACGCCGGCGAACGCCTTCCCGCCGTTCGCCAGGTCCTTGATCGTCAGCTCCAGCGTCATCGGGACGCCCTCGGCGGTGGTCGTCGAGTCGCCGAAGCTGGACCGGATGTCGCTGCGGACGATCCCGCTCTTCTCGAGCACGTCCGGCCCGTTCGAGCCGTCACCCGGGTACGGCCCGGCGGTCTCGTCCGGGATCTCGCCCGACGAGGTCGAGGACGTCGACGACGTGGCCGACGCGGACGGCGTCTTCTCGTCGCTGCACGCCGCGAGCCCCAGGACGGTGGCGCCGATACCGAACGCGCGCAGCATCTGGCGGCGCCCCATCAATGTGCCGAGATCGAATCCCAGCCCCTGGTCGAACACCTCCTCCTCCGGATGGGGAAGGCGACGTCCCTGATACGACGATTGATTCACTGATCCTCCGAGCCATTTCGCGGTGCCGATCCCGATGGCGTTGTTCCAGGTCCACCGGGGTGCGCGAACGGAATCCCGCCGGATTCCTCCGCGCTCGGCCGCAATACAAACATTGGAGCCTATGAAAGACCTGTGGCGTCGATTGTCAACAATTCTGCTGATTGTTTTTCAGGCGGCCACGCAGAACTCGTTCCCCTCCGGATCGGCCATCACCACGTGGTGCCCGTCGACCGTGACCAGCACCCGGCCGCCGATCGCCCGCAGTTCCCCGACCTTCGCCACGATCCGCGGCCAAGGTTCGCCGTGTTTCCCCACCCGGACGTCGATGTGCAGCCGATTCTTCGCCACCTTCGGCTCCGGCACGTCGAGGAAGACCAGGCGCGGGCCGACCCCGTCCGGATCGTGCAGCCAGGCGCCGCCGCCCTCGTCCTCGGCCGGCTCGCCGAACGACGCCACCCACTCCGCCCGGGTGGTGAACGGCGCCGGGGGCGGCTCGTCCACATAGCCCAGCGCGACCTTCCAGAACTCCGCCAGCTCCTCGGCCCGCACGGAGTCGAACGTCAGATCCACCCGCAGCGCCACGCCGCACCTCCCGGTCCTCGTCGACCCCGTCATCCTGCACCGGGGGTACGACAAAATCAGCCGAGCCGGGACAGCGCCTCGGCGGTCGTGACGACCTCGCCGAACCGGGGGAGGACCACCGACAGCGCGTGGGTGTGCTCGGCGGCGGTCATCCCGCTCATCGCGTCGGACACGAAGATCACCCGGTAGCCCAGATCGGCGGCCGCGCGGGCGGTCGACTCCACGCCCATGGTGGTCGCGATGCCGGTCATCACGACCGTCTCGACGCCGGAGGCCCGCAGGTGCGAGTCCAGATCCGTACCGTAGAAGGCTCCGATGGTCCTTTTGACGATCTCGATGTCGCCCGGCAACGGCGTGAACTCCGGGACGAAGCCGCTGCCCGGCGGCTGCTCGGCGACGCCGGGGCGCTCCACCCGCACCGGCACCACGACACCGCCGGCCGCGCGGAATGCCGTGGCCAGCTCCAGCGAGCGGGCCACCACGTCGGCGCCGAGGTGCGGGCCCAGGTTCTGCGAGACGATCCGGGGCATCAGGTCGATCACGATCAGTGCGCTGCGCGTCACGTCGATGGTCACCGCCCGAGCCTACAAAGACCCGGGCCTGTCCGATCTGGCCGCCGACCCGCCCGCGATCGCCTGACGGACGCCCCCCGGCCCCGATCCCGCGCCGGCCGGGCGGGTGCGTCGTTGCGCGGCCGGGAGAGGATGACCGCATGGCGACGATCGGGGCGGCCGGGCGGAAGATGGCGGTCGCGACGCTGGCGTCGCGGGCGGCCGGGTTCGTGCGGGTGCTGGTGCTGACCGCGGCGCTCGGGCTCGGGACCAGGCTGCTGGATGCCTACAACGTGGCGAACACGCTGCCCAACGCGGTCTACGAGCTGCTGATCGGCGGGGCGATGGCGAGCGTGATCGTGCCGCTGCTGACCCGGGCCGCGCTGACCGATCCGGATCAGGGGGTGCGGTACACCCAGCGGCTGCTGTCGCTGATGGTCTACGGGCTCAGTGCGATCACCCTGCTCGCCCTGGTGCTGGCGCCGTGGCTGGTCGATCTCGTGGCGCCCGGCTTCACTCCGGACCAGCACGACATGGCGGTGGTCTTCAGCCGGTACTTCCTGCCGCAGATCCTGTTCTACGGGGTGAGCGCGACCGCCGGCGCGGTGCTCAACATCCGCGGGCGGTTCGCCGTGGCGGCCTGGGCGCCGCTCGGCAACAGCCTGGTGGTGATCGCGGTCGGGCTGCTCTACGTGGTGTCGGGCAGTTTCACCCTGCTCGCGATCGGGACCAGCGTGGGCGTGTTCGCGCAGATGGCGCTGGTGGTCTGGGCGCTGGGCCGGTCCGGGTTCCCGCTGCGGCTGCACCTCGACCCGCGGGGCATCGCGATCCGGCGGATCGGCGGGCTGGCCGGCTGGGTGCTGCTGTCCGTGCTCGGCGCGCAGGCGTTCCTGGTCGCGGCGACCCGGGTGGCGTCGCTGAGCGGGCCGGGCGGGGTCACGGCGTACCAGAATGCTCTTGCGGTTTTTCAGGTGCCGTTCGCGGTGATCGCGCTGTCGGTGATGACCACCATGCTGCCGCGGCTGAGCCGGAGCGCGGCGCGGCGGGACCACGACCGGATCGTCCGCGATCTGTCGCTCGCGGTGCGTGTCGCGGTGGCCGTGATGGCGCCGATCGCGGTGGCGCTGGTGCTGCTCGGACGGCCGATCGCCGAGGTGCTGTTCGATCACGGGAGCAGCGCGCCGGCGACGGTGCGGTCGCTCGGGACGGTGCTGGCCGCGTTCGGGCTGGCGCTGGTGCCGTTCAGCGCGTACTCGATCCTGCAGCGCGGCTTCTACGCGATGCAGGACACCCGGACGCCCGCGCTGATCACCGCCGGGGTCGCGGTGACCGGGATCGCCGGCTGCGCGGTGGCCGGGCTGGTGCTGCCGGCGGCGTCGATCGTGGTCGGCGTGCCGATCGCTTACGCGATCGCCTACACCTTCGGCCTGGCGGCGACGGTCGCGGTGCTGCGGCGCCGCTTCGGGTGGATCGATGGAAGAAGATTGCTGCGTACGCACGTCCGCGTCCTGTCCGCGACCACCGCCGGCGGGATCGGCGCGTTCGGCATGACCGTCCTGCTCGGTGGTGCGATGCCGTTGCTCACGATCGTCGCGGCGGCCGGTGTGGGCGCGCTCGCCTACCTCGGCGCGGCGCGCCTGCTGCACATCGGCGAGCTGCGCCTGGTGCTGGTGACCACGCTGGGCGGCCTGCGCGCGGGGTGACCGGCCGGTGCATCGTCCGTCTACGATCCCTCGATGATCCGCTACGTCCGAACGATTGCCCGGCTGGTCCGGGAGGGCTCGCTGCCCGAGGTCCCGGAGTTCGGCGACGAACGCGCCATCCGGGACGCGCCGCTGCGGGACGCCCGGCGCGACGTCCGGCTCGGTGACTGGGAGTCGGCGCGCGAGGTGATCGCCGCGGCCGGCCGGGACTGGGAGCTGCGCGGCCGCCGGATCGGCTCGCTCGGGGACCTGGCCGCCACCGACGGCGGGTGGCTCGACGAGTGGCTGCGGGCCGACCCGGACGACGCGGCCGCGGTGCTGCTGCAGTCGGCGCGGCTCGGGCACGAGGCCGGGAACGCGCGCGGCGCCGCCTCGGCCCCGAACACCAGCGCCGAGCAGGCCGCCGCCTTCCACCGGCTCTCGGCACAGTCGGCGGAGGCCGGTCGGCGGGCGATCGCGCTGGCCGACCCGGCCGACCCGGTGCCGTGGGTGCAGCTGCTCGGCACGCAGTACGCCGCGGGCGGCTCGATCGACGAGGTGTTCGAGGAGGGGCGGCGGCGCGATCCGTACCATTTCGATCTGCATCTGACCGCGCTGAGCCTGCGCTGCGAGAAGTGGTTCGGCTCGCACGAGGAGATGTTCGCGACCGCGCGGGAGGTGGCCGCGGCGGCGCCGGCCGGGGCGAACGCGGTGATGCTGCCGCTGTTCGCGCACTACGAGTACGCGATGCGCGAGTTCGCCTGGGAGACCCGCTCGAAGCAGACGACGAAGGCGTGCCGGAAGTACTTCCGGCGGCCCGAGGTGCGTGACGAGGTGGACGGCCTGGTCGCCAAGTGGCTGGCCGGGACGCCGAACCCGGCCGGCGCGCGGACGTGCTGGCAGTGGATCGCGCTGTTCCACACGCTGAACGGCCGGCGCGCGGCGGCCCGGGCCGTCTTCGACGAGCTGGGGCCGTACGTGACGCCGAACCACGCCTGGGGTTACATGTTCGGCGGCTCGGAGTACGGCTACCTGGAGAGCTGGACCTGGGCGCTCTGATCGGCGAGCGCGCTGACCAGGCGGTCGACCTGGGCGCGGATCTCCGGGACGGCGGTGGTCTCCCAGGAGTGGCCGCGGCGCAGCGGCCCGGCCAGCCACAGACCGGGCCGGCCGGCGCCGTCCGCGCCGGTGACCCGGCCGTCCGGGTCGGTGTCGATGCCGAGACCGTAGGGGCCCGGGTGCACGACGTCGTCGCGGAACAGCGACGCGAGGAACGGGTTCGCGGAGCCGGGCAGCGCGCCCGGGCCGGTACAGCTGATCACCGCGGCGTACCGGCGCGGCGCCGCGCCGGCCACCGTCACGAGCAGGCCGCCGCGCGGATCGGGCTCGATCGACTGCAGGCGGCCGGCGGTGAAGCGCAGCGTGCCCTGCTCCTGGAGCTCCGCGATGCGGGCGGCGACCGGCGGGGCCATCCGGTGCCGGTGCACGTCCCAGAACCGGGCCACGTGCCGGAGGAACCGCTGCCGGTTGCCGTCGTCGAACTCGTCCCACAGCCGGTCGGCCTGGTGCCGCAGCGTGTCGATCACCGCGACCCAGTCGGCGCCGGCGGCGATCGCGACCCGGACCCGGCGCAGCAACTGCCGCACGGTCAGCGGGCGGTCGAGGATCAGGTCGGGGTGCGCGGACGACGGCGGCAGCTGGGGGTGCGCCAGCGGCAGCAGACCGCGCCGGGAGATCGCCTCGATCGGGCCGCGGTGACCGTTCTCGGTCAGGGTCAGGGCGACGTCGACCGCGGTCAGGCCGGTGCCGAGCAGCAGCACCGGCTCGTCGGCGGGCGGCTCCGGACAGGCCGACCAGGGGTCGACGACGAGGTGCGGGCTCGCGTACGCCGCGTCGCTGATCCCGGGCAGCCGCTGCTGCTCCGGGTTGCCGACGGCGAGGATCACCTGGGCCGCGCGGACCGGGCCGGCGTCGGTGAGCACCGCGTATCCGTGCTGGTCCCGGTGCAGCGCGGTGGCCGTCGCGACGTGGTGCCGCAGCCGGCCGCCGGACGTGGCGACGATCTCGGCGAACTGGGCGGCCAGATAGTCGCCGTACAGCGCCCGGGGCAGGAAGTCGGTGCCCTCGATCGCGTGCCCGTGCGCCCGCGCCCAGCGGACCAGGTGCATCGGGTCGTCCGGGCAGATGCTCATCGCGCCGGCGCGCGCGTTCAGGATGTGCCACGGCCGGGCCGCGCCGTAGGCGACGCCGCGCCCCGGCGACTCGTCCGGAGAGATCAGGACCACATCTCGATCCGTACGGTGGATCAGCGCCCGGGCCAGCAGCGCGCCCGTGGCACCCCCGCCGACGATCGCCACCGTCCGGCTGTCGACGGCGTCCCGGCTGGCGGGCTCCAACACTTCGACGAGGCTCGACATCTTACTCTCCCGCAGGTCGACGCTTGGCACAGCAAACCACAAAACCCACGGGTTTTGTAGGTTAAACCCGGGTGCGCCGCAGAGTTTACGGCCCGCCGGGCGCCGGATGGTTACCGTTCCGGTCGTGATGCGTAGTACGGCGTTGACGATCTTCGCCGGTCTGCTGGACCGGTCGGTGGAACGGATCGGGCAGATCGCGGCGGATCCGCTGCGTTTCGACCGCGGCGAGATCATCGAGATCTCCGACATCTGGGACAACAACACCACTGCGCTGTTCGCGGCGGCCGGTGGCCGGACGCGGTGGAGCCGGGAGCGCCGGGCCCGGGCCGGGCTGGCGTGGATGGCGGATGCCGGCTCGTCCCGGCGGGCCTGGATGATCGCGCAGGCCGGCCCCGGGCTCGCGGACCTGCTCGGTCCGGAGTCACCGAGTGGTCCCTACTCCCGCGACTACCTGGGGCACGTCTGGGCGTTCGGGTTGCCGCTCGACCCGGCGGCGCTGGCCGTCGACTACGACCTGGCGCGGGGTGCGGTCACCACGTTCCGGGTGGAGCGGGCCGGGGAGCGGCTCGACGGGTCTGTCGGGGTGTCGGTGCCCCGGCGGTTCGGTTCGGCGGAGGCCGCGACGCTGTGGTTCGAGTTCACCGATGTCACCGGGTTCGAGTTCGACAGTGTTGACGTGCGGGGACTCCGGTTGGGCGGTGATGACGGCGGCCAGGTCGAGATCGCGTTCGGGGGCGGGGGCCGGCTGGTGGCCCGCTCGGCGGAGGTCAGGTTCTACGACGATCAGGAGTGGTGTCTGTCCCGGGCGGGGCAGGCGGCTGACCTGGTCACGCCGGTGGAGCGGCCGCCGCGCCGGGAGCCGCCCAAGAAGCTGCCCGGCATGCCGATCGCGGGGGTGGTGCTGCACCGGATGATGCTGGAGATCCGGTCGGTCCGGTACTCCAGGCTGGTCGGGAAGGTGCCGCTGGCGATCATGTGCGAGGCGCTGTCCGGCGCCGGGTCGCGGATCGTGGCGGCGTCGGCCTCGCGTCACCGGGATCGGGAGTTCGAGCGGCTCGCGGCGGACTGGCTGGCGGGCAGCCCGACGCTGGCGGCGCGGTGGTCCCGGGAGGGGTACCCGCTCGGCGAGCGGTTGCAGGCCGCGGTGGCGTCGGCCGAGGCGAAGACCGTGCACCTCGTTCCGGGGCTGCGCGATCCGGCTGAGGTCCTGCGGGCGGATCGCGCGTCGACCCGCCTGACGCTGGTCTCCTGGAGCACGGGCGGGGTGACCCTCAACTACGCGGCGCTGCGTGCGGACGGGCGCTGGGGGATCCGCTCGGCGACGTCCGAGGAGCCGATCGACTTCTCCGTGACCGGGTCCTGGTTCTCGGGTCCTTTGAAACCGCGACCACCCTCGGACGTCGCCCTGTAGGGCCTCGCGTTCTGGGCGCCCCGCGCCCTGCGAGGCCCGGAAGGGTCCCCGCGGGAGCGACGATCAGTTATTGGCCGCAGCGTCGGAAATCCTGAATTTGATCTTGGGGTTGATCTAGGGGGTGAAGAGCAGCGACACGTTCTGGCCGCCGAAGCCGAACGAGTTGCAGATGGCCGCGCGGATCCGCTGGTGGCGGGGCTCGCCGGCGACGACGTCGAGGTGCACCTCGGGGGCCTTGTGCTCCAGGTTGAGCGTCTGTGGGATGACGCCGTCGCGGAGGGAGAGCAGCGTGACGATGCTCTCCACCGCGCCGGCCGCGCCGACCAGGTGGCCGAAGCTGGACTTCGGGGCGGTGAGCACGACGTGGTCGCCGAGCGCGGCCTGCACCGCGGCGGCCTCCCCGAGATCGCCGACCACGGTCGAGGTGGCGTGGCAGTTGACGTGATCGATATCGGTCGGCGTCAGGTCCGCGAGGCGCAGCGCGGCCTGGATGGCGCGGATCTGGCCGGCGCCGGTCGGGTCCGGGCCGGTGATGTGATGCGCGTCGGAGGTGACGCCGTAGCCGGCGAGCCGGCCCAGGATCCGCGCGCCGCGGGCCTCGGCGAAGTCGGCGCGCTCCAGGATCAGCACGCCGGCGCCCTCGCCCAGGACGAAGCCGTCGCGGTCGGTGTCGAACGGGCGGGAGGCGCGCTCCGGGTCGTCGTTGCGCTTGGACAGCGTGCGGGCCTGGGCGAACCCGGCGATCGGCAGCGGGGCGATGCAGGCCTCGGCGCCACCGGCGATCACCACGTCGACCTCGCCGGCCCGGATCAGCCGGGCGGCCAGCGCCAGCGCCTCGGCGCCGGACGCGCACGCCGACACCGTCGCGTAGGCCCCGGCCTTCGCGCCGAACTCGATGCTGACCCAGCCGGCCGGGCCGTTCGGCATCATCATCGGGACGACCAGCGGGGAGACCTTGGACGGGCCCTTCTCCTCGATCAGGTCGTCCTGGTCGAGGATCGTGGTGATGCCGCCGATCCCGGAGCCGATCACCGCGGCGAGGCGCTCGCCGGCCACCTCCGGCGCGCCCGCGTCCGTCCACGCCTGCCGGGCCGCGACCAGAGCGGCCTGCTCGCAACGGTCCAGGCGGCGGGCCTGCACCCGGGGCAGCACGGTGGCCGGGTCGACGGCCATCGGCGCGGCGATCAGGGTCGGCAGGTCCTCCCAGTGCGGGTAGCCCTTGACCAGGTCGTCGATCCGGCGCACGCCCGACCGGCCGGCGAGCATGTTGGTCCAGAGGGACTCCACGTCCCCACCCAGCGGGGTGGTGACGCCCATTCCGGTGATCACGACATCGGCGGTACTCATCCGGTCCCCCTGACGCTGTGGCGAACTACCAACCGTAGTGGAACGCATGCAAATACATCGTGTCCACGCCTGGGCGTGACAAACCACCTGCGGGCGATCGGACGGGGGATGGAGCCCGGGGGAAAATGCCCCGATGCTGGAAGTGCTGTCCGATATCTGCCCTGGTGGTGATCGGGTTCGGCTGAATTTGAGCAGCTCAGGAATACTGGGTCCGGCGTCCGGGGGGTCCGGGCGGCGAGGAGGGGCGGGTTTCATGACGCAGGGGGCGGAGCCGATCGACGGGGCCGGACGGGAGACGCCGGTGTCGCCGGAGGGCGAGGGCCACCCGGCTGCCGGGTCGGCGCGGGTCCCCGGGCCGAGACCCGGCGATCACGCGGTGCAGCACAGCCCGCCGCCGACGCCCGCGCTACCCGGACGCGCCTCGGTGCCGGTTCCTCAGCAACCGGTCGTCTTCCAGCAGGCACAGCAGGCGCCGATGGTCGCGCCGCAGCATCCGGTGGTTCCGCAGCAGCCGATCGCGTTTCAGCAGCCGCCGCCACTCGCGCCTCAGCCGCCGCCATTGGCGCCTCAGCCGCCCCAGTCCGCCGGGCGGGCCGCTGTTCCGGTGCCCCCGGCGCCCGCGCCGGCATACGATGCGGCGACGCGCCAGCCCGCGTTCAGCCCGCCTGTGACGAATCAGCCGCCTCCTCCGCAGCAACCGCCCGTGCCGTCGCAGACGCCGGGGCGGGCGTCGGTTCCCGTCCCCGGCGGCACCTATCAGGGCGGGCAGACCGCCGTACCGAAGGCGAAGCGCAGGTCCCGGCGCCTGGCGGCGATCCTGGTCGCGGTGTTCCTGCTGGTCGCGCTGCTCGGCTCGGGCGCCGCGGTGCAGCTCACCCGCGATCTGCCGAACGCGACCCTGACCACCTCGATCGCCGCCACCCTGAAGATCCCGGGCACGCTGCCCAAGATCCCCTGGCCGTCGAAGGGCTCCGCGGAGCTGATGATCGAGGGCCTGGGCCGGATCGGCGGCTCGGGCAGCGCGCAGACCGAGCCGATCGGCAGCGTGGCCAAGGTGATGACCGCCTACGTCATCCTGAAGAACCATCCGCTCGAGGGCACCGACGAGGGCCCGGAGCTGACCGTCACCGCCGCCGACGTGGCCGACTACACCTCGCGGATCCCGAGCGGCCAGTCCCTGGTCCAGGTGGTCGCGGGGGAGAAGCTGACCGAGCGGGACGCGATCGAGGCGCTGATGCTCCCGTCCGCGAACAACATCGCGCACCAGCTCGCGGTCTGGGACGCCGGCGGCGTCGACGACTTCCTGGCGAAGATGAACGCGGCCGCGGACGAGCTCGGCATGACCGACACCGAGTACACCGACCCGAGCGGCTTCCTGCCGTCGACCACCAGCACCGCCGCGGACCAGGTGAAGCTGGGCCGGGCGGTGCTGAAGTTCGACGTCTTCGCGGACATCGTCGAGCTGCGCAGCGCGGAGATCCCGGTGGTCGGGACGATCAAGAACTACAACGACCTGCTCGGCGTCGACGGGGTCTTCGGGATCAAGACCGGCTCGACCACCCAGGCCGGTGGCAACCTGCTCTTCGCGTCCCGGCTCAAGGTCGGCTCGAAGACGCTGGTGCTGGTCGGCGCGGTCTTCAACCAGCCCGGCGCGCACACCCCGGAGCAGCTCGCCGCGGTCAACAAGGTGGTCCGCTCGCTGCTCTCGGTGGTTCGCAAGGCCGTGAAGGAGTACGACCTGCTCGCCGTCACGCCGGTCGGCGCGGTCGAGACCGCCTGGGGCGCGCGGACCCCGGTGTCGCCGGCGAGCGCGCTGAAGGTGGTCGGCTGGCCCGGCCTCGCGGTCAAGGTCACCACCACGACGACAAAACCGGGGCCGCTGGTCACCGCCGGGCAGTCGGTGGGCGAGGTTCAGGCTTCGGGGGTACGGGTTCCGCTGCTCGCCGACGCCGCGACCAGTGCGCCCTCCCTGTGGTGGAAGCTGACCCGCGAGCCCTGACGAGTGCGCTGGGTCAGCACCACGCAGCCCAGCACCACCACGGCCGCCCCGATCGACGCGGGGCTGACCGGCTCGCCCAGCAGCAGCGCCGACCAGATCAGGGTCAGCACCGGCTGGGCGAGCTGGATCTGGCCGACCTTGGCGATCCCGCCCTTGGCCAGCCCGGCGTACCAGGCGAAGAAGCCGAGGAACATCGAGATCACGGTGAGGTAGCCGAACGCGGCCCAGCTGTGCGCGCCGGCCCGCGCCGGCAGGGTCACCAGCGTGATCGGCAGGGTCACCGGCAGCGCGATCAGCAGCGCCCAGCAGATCGTCCGCGCCCCGCCCAGCTCCCGGGCCAGCGCGCCGCCCTCGGCGTAGCCCAGCCCGCACAGCACCACGGCGGTCAGCAGGTACAGGTCGGCCGGGGTCAGCCCGCCCCGGACCGCCCCGGAGGTGATCAGGAACGTCAGCACGGCCACCAGGCCGCCGCCGCTGGCCAGCCAGAACGCGAGCGGCGGCCGCTCGTGCGCGCGCAGTGCGGCGAACACCGCGGTCATCGCCGGGAGCACGGTGACGACCACCGCGCCGTGCGACGAGGTCTGGCTGGTCAGCGCGAGCGAGGTGAACAGCGGGAACCCGACGACCACGCCGAGCGCGACGATCGGCAGCCGCAGCCACTGCGTGCGGGTCGGCCGGGGCGCCCGGGTCCAGGCCAGATAGACGACCGCCAGGACGGCCGCGCCGACTGCCCGGCCGAAGGCCACGAACCACGGGTCCAGGTCGTGCACGGCGACCCGGGTGGCCGGCAGCGACATGCTGAACGCCAGCACACCCACCGCGCCGAGGACCAGGCCGGCCGTTACCGTGCTGCGGTCAGTAGCGCTACTCTGTTCTCTCATGAATGACGGTAACGCAGCGGCCCGTGTTATCCAAGATCTTCGGGGCCGGATCACCGGCGCCGCCCCGGGATCGCGGCTGCCGTCGGTCCGCGAGCTGACCGCCCACCACGGCGCGTCGCCGGTCACCGTCGCCGAGGCGATCCGTGCCCTGGTCGCGCAGGGTCTGGTGGAGGCCCGCCCGGGCCGGGGCACGTTCGTGGCGGCGCGCCCCGAGCCGGTCCGCGGCCCCGACCTGTCCTGGCAGACGGTCGCGCTCGGGCCGGGCCGGTTCGGCGAGAGCGAGATGCAGGCGTTACTGGCGCTGCCGCCGGAGGGCGCCATCCCGCTGTCCGGTGGGTACCTGCACGCCGACCTGCAGCCGGCCGCCGCCCTCGGGACGGCGCTGGCCCGGGTCGCCCGCCAGCCGGCCGCCTGGCAGCGCGGCCCGGCCGAGGGGCGCGAGGACCTGCGCGACTGGTTCGCCCGCTCGCTGGGCACCGGGTTGCGGGCCCGGGACCTGGTGATCTGCCCGGGTGGGCAGGCCGCGCTGTCGTCCGCGTTCCGGGCGCTGGCCACGCCCGGCGACACGCTGCTCGTCGAGTCGCCGACCTATCTGGGGGCGCTCGCCGCCGCGCACGCCGGCGGGCTGCGGGTGGTGCCGGTGCCGGCCGACGCCGACGGGGTGCGGCCCGACCAGCTCGCGGCGGCGTTCGCGCGGACCGGGGCGCGGCTCTTCTACTGCCAGCCGCTCTACGCCAACCCGAGCGGCGCGACACTGGCCGCGGACCGGCGGGCCGCGGTGCTGGCCGCGGTCCGGGACCACGGGGCGTTCCTGATCGAGGACGACTACGCGCGGGACCTGGTGATCGACGGGGCGGCGCCGGCGCCGCTCGCCGCGGACGACCCGGGTGGGCACGTCGTCTACCTCCGGTCGCTGACCAAGTCGGCGGCGCCCGGGCTGCGGATCGCGGCGATCGGGGCGCGCGGGCCGGCCGGGGCGCGGCTGCGGGCGGCCCGCCTGCTCGACGACTTCTTCGTTGCGGGACCGTTACAGCAGGCGGCTCTCGAGTTCGTCTCCGGGCCGGCGTGGGGGCGGCATCTCCGTACCCTCGGAAAGGAATTGCGAAATCGGCGTGAAGCACTCCTTTCCGCACTGGAGCGGCATTTACCCGCATTGGTGCCGGCGGTGATTCCGCGCGGCGGCCTGCATCTCTGGGTCCGGCTGGCCGAGGGCACGGACGACACGGCACTCGCCGGCAAGGCCGCTGAGCAGGGCGTCGTCGTGTTCCCGGGGCGCCCCTGGTACGCCGCCGAGCCACCCGCGCCGCACCTGCGCCTGACCTACGCGGCGGCGCCGGCGGACCTGATGGACGAGGCCGTCCGGAGGCTCGCGCGCGCATTCCAAAAATGACACGCCCGAAAGATTTACTGGATTTAACGGCTGACCCCTACGATGCGCGCGTGCAACCGAATTTCGGCCTTGGGGCCGGCATGCGACTGGGCGACCGCTACCGCCTGGAGAACCGGCTCGGCGCCGGTGGGATGGGCGAGGTCTGGCGGGCCCTCGACGAGTCGTTGAACCGGGTCGTCGCCATCAAAACCATGCTGCCCGCGGCAGCGCAGGACCCCGAGTTCATCCGGCGTTTCGCGGCCGAGGCGCACGCGATGGCCCGGGTCAACCACCCGTCCGTCGCGTCGATCCACGACGTCGGGCAGGCCGGCGGCTACACCTTCCTGGTGATGGAGTTCGTCGACGGCGAGTCCCTCGCGCAGCGCCTGGCCCGCGAGGGCCGGATCGCGCCGGCCGAGACGATGCGCATCGTCAAGGCCGCCGCCGAGGGCCTGCAGGCCGTGCACGACCAGGGGATCCTGCACCGCGACATCAAGCCGGCGAACATCATGCTGCGCACCGACGGCGGCGTGCTGCTCACCGACTTCGGCATCGCCCGGCACGAGGACTCGACCGGCGTGACCGCCACCGGCGCGGTCCTCGGCACGCCCAGCTACCTGGCGCCGGAGCAGGTGCTGGGACAGCCCGCCGACCGGCGCAGCGACGTGTACTCGCTGGGCCTGGTGGCCTACGAGTGCCTGGCCGGGGAGAAGCCGTTCGTCGGCGACAACCCGTACGCGGTGGCGCTGCAGCGGATCCAGGAACAGCCGAAGACGCTCGGCGCGAACCTGCCGCCGGCGGTGCTCGCGCTGGTCGAACGGGCCCTGCAGAGCGACCCGGAGAAGCGGTTCCCGTCCGCGCTGGCGATGGCCGAGATGGCCCGGCAGGCGGCCCAGGCCCCGGTGGCCGGCGACGGTCGTACCGAAGGAAGGAAGAAGTCGCCGGCCCTGATGGTCGGCGCCGTCGCGGCGGTCCTGGTGATCGCGTTGATCGTGGCCGGGATCGTGCTGCGCGGCAACGGCGACCAGCCGGACGGCGCCTCGGCGGCCGGCAAGCCCAGCGCGACCGCGGCCGCCGGCGCCCTTCCGGAGGGCTTCGCCGCCTGCGGCGACGGGTTGTGCCCGGCCCAGCCGATGTGCTGGGGCGGCCTGGTCCGGATCGGCACCCAGGCGTCGCCGCCGGTGTCCCGGTACTGCCCCGGCAGCCACGTGTGGGAGACGTTCGCGGCGATCAAGCTGCCGGCCGGCGCGCCGGTGCTCGACTCGGCGGCCCCGCTGATCAAGCAGCCGGACGTGGCGAAGGCCTGCTCGGCGGCGGTCATGGCGGCCCAGAGCATCGACCCGGCGACGACCAAGGGCTGGCGGCGCGACGCGTGGCCGGTCGAGGGCGCCAACGGCTGGGTCCTGCACTGCATCGCCCAGCCCAAGGCCGGCTCGTCGACCGGCGCGGCTTTCAAACCATAAGAGCATCTGCCCGTACGCCGGTCGCCCCGCCCGGGGCGGCCGGCGTCTTCGTTCCCCGTGCGGGCGGAATTCACGCGCCCGCCGCCTGGGGCGGTTAGCGTTCGCCGGACTCCTCCGGAGAGGGCTGCCCATCATGTCCATCGCCGCTGACGACCCGGCCGTCCGCCGGGGACCGCGTGCCCTGCTGGGCGGGAAGCGCCCGCTGCCGGCCCACGTGACCGTCTACCTGTTCGTGGTCATCCCGTTCCTGGCGGTGCTCACCGCGGTGCCGTTCGCCTGGGGCTGGGGCCTGACCTGGCTCGACCTGGCGCTGGCCGCCGGGTGGTACACGGTCACCATCCTCGGCACGACGGCCGGCTACCACCGCTACTTCACGCACGGGTCGTTCAAGGCGCGGCGTCCACTGCGGATCGCCCTGGCGGTCGCCGGGAGCATGGCGGTGCAGGGGCCGATCCTGCACTGGGTCGCCGACCACCGGCGGCACCACGCGTTCGCCGACAAGGCGGGCGACCCGCACTCGCCCTGGCTGTTCGGGACGTCGCCGGCCGCCCTGGCCCGCGGCTTCTGGCACGCGCACCTCGGCTGGATCCTGGACCGGGACCTGACCAATCAGGAGCGGTTCTGCCCGGACCTGCTCGCCGACCGGGACATGCGCCTGGTCCACCGGCTGTTCGGCCCGCTGACCATCGTCACGCTGGCCGGTCCCGCGGTGCTGGGCGGGCTGCTCACCGGATCGTGGCACGGGGCGCTGACCGCGTTCTTCTGGGCCGGGCTGGTGCGGGTCGCGTTCCTGCACCACGTCACCTGGTCGGTGAACTCGGTCTGCCACATGATCGGCGACCGCCCGTTCACCGCCCGCGACAAGTCGGCCAACTTCTGGCCGCTGGCGATCCTGAGCATGGGCGAGTCCTGGCACAACCTGCACCACGCCGACCCGACCCAGGCCCGGCACGGGGTCCGCCCCGGCCAGATCGACATCACCGCCCGGACGATCTGGATCTTCGAGAAGCTGGGCTGGGCCCATGAGGTCAACTGGCCCACCCCGGCCCGCCTGGCCCGCATCACCCGCACACCCGCCTAGCTAACGCCGCCGGCTTGCCACCCGGCCGGCGTCCGGCCGGGTGGCTCTCCGGTGCCGCGGGCCCGCGGCACGACCGGCGTCCGGCCGGGCCGGCTTCCGGTGCCATCGGCGCCTCGCGGGCATCCGGCGGACGCGGCCGGCTCGCGACCGGATCAACAGGTGCCAGGACAGGATTCCCGCCACGCCGGTAGCGACGATCAGCACGGCAACCCTGCTCCAAGCCGACGGGGCGAGATACCCGGTGCCCGCGCGTGCCTGGGCCATCAGCTGCCGGTCCATCGGCACCCCGCCGGGCAGCCGGCCGGCCGTGCCGGTCGCCGTGGCGGTGGGCAGGACCGTCATCTTGAGCAGGCCGCTGTCCTGCAGCATCGGCAACTGTGCCGCGGTGACCGCCTCGGCCCGCTCGGCGAGCCGGCGCACGACCGGGTTACGCGTCGTGCCCAGCACCGTCGTCGCGATCGGCAGCAGCTCGCTGTCGGCGTGCCAGAGGTAGGCGACATATCCGGTGTCGAAGGTTCCCCCGCCGCTCTGCTGCAGGGTCGCGAGCGCGCTCTGTTGCTCGGCGGGCATCGGATCGTCGAGCGTGACCTCCAGCGTCCCGGCCACGCTCCGGCTCAGGTCGTCGAGCTGTTCGCACTGTGTGGTGACCTGTTGGGTCAGCCGCTTGACCGCGGGGCTCACGCTCATCCCCCGGGCCAACTCGCTGGCCGCGCCGGCCCCGGCCGCGGTCAGGTGTACCCGGCGGACGAAGTCGAGGTCGGTCGGGGTCACGGGTCCCTCGGCGGCCCGGGCCGCTGAGGCCGGCAGGATCAGCATCCCGATCAGCGCGGGCGGCACCACGAGCATGCGGACCAGCGCGGCCACGACGTGTCGCACCCGTCCACCGCTGCCGATCATGCCCATCTCCGCCTTCCGCCCGCCCGCGGCGGAAACCCGGCTCGGAGCCTAATCGGAGTGTGGAGATCAACGGCCGGATCCGGCCTTTCCTAAGGCAACCCTGAACCTCCGGGAACGCGGCCGCGACAAAAGATCAACTGCACCGGCCCGAAAGTACGCCCACTTCTGCCGAACGAATCGCCGAAACTTCCGGAACCCGGACTCGTGAATCTTCCGACATTGTCGCTGCTCAATGCGGTTCCTCGAAGATCGATTGCCACAACGAGCACATATTGAGTGTTGTAATTGCCGAAACCTGCTTGTTACGTTCCGGTCCGATCAGGATCAGATCGCCGGTCCCGTCCCCATCCCCTCCCGCTAAGGAATCCTTCATGAGAAGACACTGGCGCCAGCTGCTGGCCTCGGTGGCAGCGATCCTCGCCGCCTTGGTGGTCACCACCACGCTCGTCCCCGCGTCCCCGGCGTCCGCAGCGTCATTGACCGAGGTCACCGGCTTCGGCACCAACCCCACCGGCATCCGGATGTACCTGTACGTCCCCGACCGGCTGCCCACCAATCCGGCCGTACTGGTCGCCGTGCACTACTGCACCGGCTCCGGCCCGGCGTTCTACTCCGGCACCGAGTTCAAGTCCCTGGCCGACCAGTACGGTTTCATCGTCATCTACCCGTCCACGGTCCGCACCGGCAACTGCTGGGACGTCTCCTCGACGGGCGCGCTGACCCACAACGGCAACAGCGACCCGGTCGGTATCACCTCGATGGTCAAATACGTCCAGCAGAGGTACGCCACCGACCCGTCCCGTACGTTCGTCACCGGCGCCTCGTCCGGCGCCATGATGACGAACGTCCTGCTCGCCGACTACCCGGACGTGTTCGCCGCCGGCGCCGCGTTCATGGGCGTGCCGGACACCTGTTTCCAGGCCACCGCGGGCAACCCGGCCGACCCCACCCAGCAAGCCGGCTGGAACAGCGCCTGCGCGAACGGGCAGGTCACCAAGACCGCCGCCCAGTGGGGCGACGCGGTGCGCAACTCGTACCCCGGCTACACCGGCCGCCGGCCGCGCATGCAGCTGTGGCACGGCAGCGCCGACACCACGCTGAACTACAACAACTTCGGCGAAGAGATCAAGCAGTGGACCAACGTGCTGGGCGTCAGCCAGACCCCGGTCAAGACCGACACCCCGCAGTCCGGGTGGACCCGCACCTGGTACGGCGACACCTCGGCCCAGCCCCCGGTCCAGGCGATCAGCCTGGCCGGCGTCGGACACTCCCTGCCGATGTCCGGCCAGGCCAAGATGGCGATCACCTTCTTCGGACTGGACAGCACCTCGGTCCCGCCGTCCTCGTCGCCGGCGTCCCCGTCCCCGTCGTCCTCTCTTCCCCCGTCGTCGCAGCCGCCGCTCCCCTCGGGGTGCACCGCCTCGATCTCGCTGAACTCGTGGACCGGAGGCTACGTCGCCACGGTCAGCGTCACCGCGGGCTCCTCGGCGATCAGCGGCTGGACCGTCGGGACCACCCTCCCGTCGGGCTCCGCCGTCACCAACTCGTGGAGCGCCACCGGCAGCGGCACCACCGGCGCGGTCACCTTCACCAACGTCAGCTACAACGGCTCCGTCGCCGCCGGGCAGAAGACCGAGTTCGGCTTCCAGGGCACCGGCACCGGACCGGCCACCGCTACCTGCACTGCCCGCTGAGCGGCCACTGACCGACAAAGTCCCCTGACCCCGGCGGATGCGCGCCACGGCATCCGCCGGGCTCGGCGATGGCCACCGCGACCGGATCGGCGTCGTACCCGGCGGCGATCCGTCCTCGCGGTCGCCCACGCCGCACCACCGCGCCGGCTCCGATCCGCCACGGAGTGGCCGGCGTCCCGCGCTTCCGGCTGGTGCTCACGGCTCTTTCCGGGCCGGGGAACAGCCCTCGGTGCCGGCCGGGTACGCGGGCTGGGCCGGGAGCGCGGGCCGGGTCGTGTGGGTTCTTGGAAACCGTGACCACCCTCGGACGTCGCCCTTTCGATCCGAGTGTTCTGGCCGCCCCGCGGCCTTGCTCGGATCGGAAGGGTCCCCGCGGGAGCGACGATCAGTTATTGGCCGCAGCCGAGGCAATATTGATCTTTGGTGGGGTTGTTACTGGACCGGGTTCCAGCCGTCGCTGCCGGCCAGGTACTTCTGGGACGTGTAGTTGGCCGCCGTCGTGGCGCTCATCTGCGGGCGGTCCGAGGTGCCGTTCGTCTTGCCGGCGCCGGTGTTGTTGTACTCGGTGAAGCGGCACGTCTTCCAGGAGAAGCCGCCCATGTCCTGCCACGCGCCGGCCTGCCGGATGTGCGCGCCGAGCGTGGAGTCGCGGAACAGCACCTGGCCGATGGCGTCGGCCGCGCCCCCGGCGTGCCAGCAGCGGCCGAGCGCGACGGACTGCGCGGCGGCCGAGCTCTTCACCGTCGAGCGGGTGATCAGGAAGCCGTACGGATTGCTGTCGTCGGTGGCGGCGGCGGTGATGTAGCCGTTGTTGGAGCTGTTGATGTTGGTCGACTCGATGGTGGTGCTGTCGATGACGACCGCGCCGTTGCCGTAGATGAAGTCGGTGACCCCGGAGATGTACGACTTGTAGACGTACACCCGGATCTGCGAGCTGCCGGTGCCGCCCCAGGCCAGGAACGTGTCCTGGTAGCCCTTGAGCTGCACGTTGCGGTAGGTCTGCCGGTCCCCGGCGGCGTACAGGGCCAGCGCCTGGCTGCCCGCGCCGTACGTATTCTGCATGGTCAGGCCCTTGATCGTGCTGTTCGGGGCCTGGTTGTAGACGGTGGCGCTGCCGACCGTGCCGGCGGTCGACTGGGGCTTGTTGCCGGTGATGATCACGTCGCCGGAGGTGCCGGTGGCGCCCTGCAGGGTGATCCCGGACTTGCCGGCCGGGATCGCGACCTGGCCCTGATACGTGCCGGCCTTGATGGTGATCACGCCGCCGGCCGACGAGGCGGCGACCGCGGCCTGGATGGTGGTGTAGTCGCCGGAGCCGTCGGTGGCGACGGTGAACGACGTGGCGGCCTGCGCGGCGGCGGTGGGGAAGAGTCCGAGCGCGACGACGGCGACCAGAAGAATCTTCATGGGGAACTCCCGGAAAAGGCGACGGCGCCCGCCTGGGGATGGTGGGGCGGGCGCCGTCGGGTGCGAGAACGATCAGATCTTGCCGGTGCCCGCGCCGGCCGTGACGGTGGCCTTGACGGTGCTGTTGGCCTCGGGGGTGTACGAGTACGGGATCGCCGCGACGCTGGCGCCGTTGCGAACCTGCTCGGTGCCCGAGTTGACCTTGTAGTTGTTCAGCACCTTGAGGTTGCCGGAGTCGGAGTCGCCGGTCTGGGTGACCGTGGGGGTGGCGACGTTCTCGAAGTAGTTGCGCTCGACGAAGACGCCCGCGTTCTCGGTCGAGGCCACCCCGTACGACCCGATGTTGCTGTAGTAGTTGTTGAGCACGTGGACCGGGTTCGCGAACCGGACCCGCGGGTGCCGCTGGTTGGTGCCGTCGAACCAGTTGTGGACGTAGGTGACGCGCAGGTGCCCGAGGTCCTGGGCGCTGTTGTCGTCACTGTGCCCGAGCAGCATGGACTTGTCGTGGTTGTGCAGGTGGTTCCACGACACGGTGATGTAGTCCGAGCCACGCTTGATGTCGATCAGCCCGTCGTAGCCGTTCGACAGGTCGTTGTGGTCGATCCAGACGTTGGTGGTGCCTTCCTGGAGGTTGATCGAGTCGTCGTCGGCGTTCTTGAACACCAGGTTCCGGATGATCACGTTCTTGACGCTGGACAGGTTGAAGCCGCCGCCGGTGACGCCGGAGCTGGAGCCCACCCCGATGATCGTCTTGTTCGACGCGACGCTGTACATACCGGAGATCGTGATCAGGCCGGAGACCCGGACGGTCTGCGACGTGCTCGAGCTCAGCGCCGACTTGAGCGCGGATGCCGAGGTCACGGTGACGACGGTGCTCGACGAGCCGCCGGAGGTGCCGCCGTTGAGGCTGGCGAATCCGACCGGGCTGGACTCCGCGGCGAAAGCCGGGCCGGACTGGGCCACGACCAGGCCGCCGGCAGAGGCCAGGACGCCGGCGGTGGCCGCGGCGAGGACGGTACGACGGGACGGTGACATGGGGATTTCCTCCGTTGGGGGACGGGGTGTGCGGTTACGTGTGGGGCCCCACGTGCAGGTAAGCGCTTTCCTCGGGCTGAAGCTAGGCCCGGCATCCAGGTCTGTCAATGACTGATTTCCGGTTTGTTTCCGGCCCGCTCTTAACCGGTTCACGCTGACCTGCGAGTTCGTTCCCCGGCAACGCTCGCCCCCGGCGTGCAGCATCTGTAGAACTGGGGACATGCTGATCTATCTCGACTGCGACACCGGCATCGACGACGCGATCGCGATCGCCTACCTGCTCGCCCATCCGGACGTCACGCTCGCCGGGATCGGCACGGTCAACGGCAACACCACCGCCCCGCAGGCGGCGGCCAACACCCTCGGCGTGCTCGCCCTGGCCGGCGTCACCGGCATTCCGGTCGCGGTCGGCTCCGGCGCACACCCGCACTCGCCTGTCTCGGTGCACGGTGGCAACGGCATCGGCGAGGTCCGCCTCCCCTCAGGAGCAAAACCGGTTTCCCGTACGGCGGTGGAACTGCTCTTGGATCTGGCCCGGGAAAACCCCGGTGAGCTGCACGTCCTCGCGACCGGCCCGTGCGGCAACCTGGCCGCCGCGCTCGCCGCCGAGCCCCGCCTGCCCGAACTGGTCGCGTCGGTCACCGTGATGGGCGGGGCGGTCCGCGTCCCCGGCAACCGCCTGCCGGACGCCGAGGCGAACATCGCCCACGACCCGGGCGCCGCCGCGACCGTCCTGGCCGCGCCGTGGCCGATCACGCTGGTGCCGCTCGACGTGACGATGCGGCACCGGTGGACCGTCGCCGACGTCGACGCCCTGCGCGCCGGCGGGACCCCGCTGCAGCGGGCACTCTCGGACATGGTGCCGGTCTACTTCGACAGTTACGAGCGGCGGCTCGGCGTGCGGGAGATTCCACTGCACGACCCGCTCGCCGCCGCGATCATGCTCGGGGACGTGGTGCCGGGGGAGGCTCCGCTGCTGACGATCGGGGTGGCGGGCAATGGCCGTACCGTCGAATCGGGTTCGGGGTTGGTCCGGGTGATCCTCTCGCTCGCCGAACCGGCCGGCCCGATCCTCCTGAGCCGCCTGCTCGCCTGATCCTCTTCGGACAGAACCACCCGGACGCGCGCATCGAGGAACGCCGCGCTCCGGCGGCCGGCCGGGAGAATCGCATGATGCGCACCTCCCTGGCCACCCTGAGCGTGCTCGCCGTCGCGGGCGGCGTCCTCGTCGCCGCCGCCCCGGCCCCGGCCGCGACGCCCGCCCTGCGGTTCCTCGCCGCCCAGTACGACTCTCCCGGCACGGACACCCGCTCGAACGCGTCGCTGAACGCCGAGTGGATCCAGCTGGTCAACACCGGCAGCACGGCGGTCAGCCTGACGGGTTGGCGGATCGTCGACACGTCCCGGACCTACACGTTCGGCGCGGTCACCATCGCCGGTCGGGGCGGCACGGTCACCCTGCACACCGGCAAGGGCACGGACACGGCGACCGTCCGGTACTGGAACTCCGGGAACTACGTCTGGAACAACACCGGCGACACCGCGACGTTGCGGACCGCCGCCGGCCAGGTGCACGACACGTGCACCTGGAAGCAGCAGGCCGGGCGCACCAAGGTCTCCTGCTGACTGCCGGCCGGCCCGTCACCCGCGCGGGGCGGGCCGGCCGGCAGTCGCGCCGGCGAGCCGGTGGAGACGCCGGCGGGCGTGGTGCGCCCCGACGGTCACTACGAGGCGTGCACCCGGTTGCGCCCGGCCCGCTTGGCCGCGTAGAGCCGTTGGTCCGCCGTTTCCAGCGCGGAGTCGACGGCGGCCGGCGAGGCGATCTCGGCGACCCCGAAGCTGATCGTCACCCGCAGCCCCTCGGCGATCTGCTCCCACGGGTGGGCGGCCACCCGCGCCCGGAGCAGGTCGCACGCCGCGCGCGCGTCCTCCAGGGTCGAGCCGCTCAGCGCGATCAGGAACTCTTCGCCGCCGAGCCGCGCGACCAGGTCCGTGTCCCGCACGCCGGCCAGGAAGATCCCGGCGAGCCGGCGCAGCACCTCGTCCCCGACCGGGTGTCCGTACCGGTCGTTGACCTGCTTGAACAGGTCGACGTCGGCGAGCCCGACGTAGAGCGGCGCGGAGCCGGCGGCGAGCACCGGCAGCCGCTCGTCGATCGAGCGGCGGTTCGGCAGGCCGGTCAGCGCGTCCTCGGTCGCCTGCCGCTGCCAGACCGCGCTCGCGGCGGTGAGCTCGGCGTTGTACGCCCGGTGCAGCTCCGCCTCCAGGCGGGCGTTCTCGGTCTCCAGCCGCGCGTTGTCCAGCTCGAAGTGGTGCGCCGCCATCCGCGCCCGGGCCGCCGCGACCTGGTTGTGCAGCTCCCGTTCGAGGTCGTGGAAGCCCCGGTAGCAGCGCAGCGCCTCCTGGAAGTCGCCGACCCGCTCGTGCGCGTCGGACAGCTCCCGCAGGATCTCCATCGCCATCGGTTTCTCGCCGGCCCGCCGCGCCCGGTCGAGCGCCAGCCGCAGCCCGTCGACCGCCGCCGCGTGCTCGCCGCGCAGCAGCCGCACCTGCGCCTGGTGCTGCAGCGCGGACGACTCGAGCGACCAGTACCCGGCGTCCACCGCGATCAGCCGGGACTGCTCGATGTGCCCGGCGGCGCCGTCCAGATCCCCGGCCAGGGCCAGCAGCATCCCGTAGTTGTCCAGGCTCAGCGACTCCCGGAACGGGTTGTTTGCGGCCCGCGCCAGCCGCAGCGCCTCGGCCACCCAGCCGAGCGCGTTCGCCAGCATCTGCTCGGCGCGGTCGGCCGAACCGAGCTGCCGCAGCCGGGGCACCTCGTAGACGGCGTTGTCGCCGATGTTGTTGAGGATGCAGAACCGGGCCTCGTCGTCCATGTCGGCCGACATGGTCAGCGCCTGCGACAGGTACGTGTTGCTCAGCTCGTGGTCGCCCATGCTGCCGTGCACCACGCCGGTCCGGTTGTGCACCCAGTAGAGCAGGTCCCGGTTGCCGAGCCCCTGCGCGATGTCGCGGGCCCGGGCGAGCACGTCCAGCGCCTCCTCGTGCATGCCGAGGTCGCGCAGCGGCATGGCCTGCAGGGTGAGCACCTGGCAGAGGCCGGCGCCGTCGTTGAGCGTCTCCAGCTCGGCGACCGCCTGCCGGCACGCGGTGACCGCCTCTTCCTGGCGGCCGATGCGCAGCAGCTGGTTGGCGAGCGAGCGCAGCGCCTCGGCCTGCCCGTGCCGGTCGCCGATCGAGGCGGCCAGGTCGGCGGCGCGCTGCGCGGTCTCGCACCCGGCCCGGTAGTCGCCGGCCCGGCGCAGCTCCTCGGCGCGGGCGAGGAGGTGCGCCACGGTCTCCGCCTGCGACAGATCGACCTGACCGACGGTCATACCCATTCCCCCTCCGGCGCGTTGGGGCGTCCATCGGCCCGAACCCCGCGGTCCTGAGAACAACCGGAATATAACCGTAGATCAACCCCTCAGTCACAACCCCGACCACCCCTTGGACCCCGCAACCCCCACGATCAACACCGCGTTTCCGGTACGGCGGCAGCCCACGCCCGCCCGATCGGCTCGGGACCGGGCTCACCGCCGTACCGCGAACGGGGTGACCGCGAGTCGAGCGGAGCCGGCGCCGGTCAGTCGAGGGTGAGCAGCACCTTGCCGATCGCGCCCTTCTCGACCGCGGCGTGCGCGTCGGCGGTCCGGTCCAGCGGGAAGTGGTGCAGCGGCAGCCCGTGTTCCGTGCCGATGCCGAGCACGCCGTCGCGCAGGGCGGCGCCGACGTCCTCCGCGGCGGCCTGCAGCGCCGGCTCGCCGACCGTGTAGAGGATCAGGAACTGGATCCGGGCGTTGATCATCATGTGCGGGCGGATGTCGAACGCCGCGGTGTCGCCGCCGTTGTTGGCGTAGATCGCGATGGTCGCGTGGTTCGCCGCGACGGCCTGGTTGAGCTGGGCGTTCTGCGCGACGGCGACCTCGGCGATCACGTCGACGCCGTCCGGGGCGACCGCGCGGATCGCCGTCGCCGCGTCGGTGGCGCGGTAGTCGACGACGTGGTGCGCGCCCGCCGCGGTCGCCAGCTCGGCCTTCTCCGGGCTGCTGACCGTGGTCACCACGGTGGCGCCGGCCCAGCGGGCCAGCTGGATCGCGGCGTGCCCGACCGCGCCCGCGCCGCCGGCGACCAGCACGGTCCGGCCGGTCAGCGCGCCCGGCGCGAGCCGGCCCGGCCCGGCCTCGGCGACGGTCAGCGCGCGGTGCGCGGTGATCGCCGGGACGCCGAGCGCGGCGCCCTCGTCGAACGAGAACGGCTCGGGCAGCGGGAACGCGTGCGCGGCCGGCACGACGCAGAACTCGGCGGCGGTGCCGAACGGCCCGGTGTGCGCGGCGAGCATCACCCACACCCGGTCGCCGGGGTGGTGTGACAGCACGCCCGGGCCGACCGCGTCCACGATCCCGGCCCCGTCCATGTTCGGGATGCTGCCCGGCGCGCTGGTGGCCACGCGTTTCCAGTCGGTCGGGTTGACGCCGGAGCGGATCACCCGGACCCGGATCTCGCCGTCGCCCGGCTCGGGAACGGTCCGTTCGGTGAGCCGGAGCGTGGAGTTGTCGAAAACGATCGCCCTCATGCTCCGACCCTACGAGTGGATCAGGCCTCGCGCAGCACCTCGTCCATCCCGCCGTTGGCCCGCCAGTCGCGCAGCAGCGCGTGGAAGACCACCGGGCCGGGGCCGAACGAGTTGTTCACCGGCCGCGGCTTGCCCTCGCCGTTGTAGTACCCCGGCGTGCACTCGGCCTGGAAGTTCACGGTGACCGGGGCGGTCTCCCGGATCACCGCGATCCAGCCCTCCTCGGCCTCGGCGGTCGGCTCGATCCGGTGCGCGCCGCGCTCGGCGGCCGCGCCGATCAGCGCGCCGATGTGGGTGGCCTGCTCCTGCAGCACGTGGGTGAAGTTGACCGCCGCGGCGTTCTGCAGCGAGCCGAGGTGGAACAGGTTCGGGAAGCCGTGGCTGTAGAAGCCGTGCAGCGAGCGCGGGCCCTTCGACCAGTGCCCGAGCAGCGGCAGGCCGCCGCGGCCGAAGACCGGCAGGGTGCCGGAGACGACGCCGGAGATGCCGACCTCGAAGCCGGTCGCGAAGATCACCACGTCGACCTCGAACTCCCGGTCGCCGACCTTGATGCCGGTCGCGGTCATCGCGGTGATGCCGCCGTGGTCCGCGGTGTCCACCAGGGTCACGTTGTCCCGGTTGAACGTCTCCAGGTAGAAGTCGCTGAACGTGGGCCGCTTGCACATGTACCGGTACCACGGCTTGAGGAGCTCGGCGGTCGCCGGGTCGGTGACCACCTCGTCGACCCGGGCCCGGATCTCGTCCATCTTGCGCGCGTCGGCCAGCTCGTCGAAGTGCGCGCGGTCCTCGGCCGAGATGGTGTCGTCGAGCGTGCCGGTCAGCATCTGCCGCTGCAGCTTGGCGGTCGCCGTCCAGCCGTCGTCGATCAGGTCCTCGTCGACGTGCCCGCCGGTGACCAGGGTCAGGAAGTTCTGCATCCGCTCCTGCTGCCAGCCGGGCTGCAGCGAGGCGGCGAAGGACGGCTCGAACGGCCGGTTGCCACGCACGTCGACAGTGGACGGGGTGCGCTGGAAGACGTACAGGTGCTCGACGTCCGGGGCGATCGACGGGACGATCTGGATCGCGCTGGCGCCGGTGCCGACCACCGCGACCCGCTTGCCGGTCAGGTCGTAGTCGTGGTCCCAGCGGCTGCTGTGGAACGTGTGCCCGGTGAACCCGTCCAGGCCCGGGATGCCGGGGAGCTTCGGCTGGGAGAGCGTGCCGGAGGAGATCACCACGTACCGGCTGCGGAAGTCGTCACCGCGGTCGGTCTTGACGTTCCACTCGGCGGCCTCGTCGTCCCAGCGCAGCTCGACGACCCGGGTGTGGAACATGGTGTCGGCGTACAGGTCGAACTGCTTGGCGATCGCGACCGCGTGCTGGCGGATCTCCTCGCCCGGGGCGTAGCGCCACTTCGGGACGTAGCCGACCTCTTCCAGCAGCGGCATGTAGACCGTCGCCTCGATGTCGCAGTGCACGCCGGGGTACCGGTTCCAGTACCAGGTGCCGCCGAAGTCGCCGCCCTCGTCGATCATCCGGATGTGCTCGACGCCGGCCTGCCGCAGCCGCGCGCCGGTGACCAGACCGCCGAAACCGCCGCCGATCACGACCGCGTCGACCCGGTCGTGCGCGGTGTCACGCTCCGCCCACGCGGTGTAGGGGTCCTTGGCGTACGAGCTCAGATCGCCGGCCGCCCGCCGGTACTGCGCGGTGCCCTCCGGGCGGATCCGGCGGTCGCGTTCCGCCTGGTACTTCGCGCGCAGCTTGCCGAGAAGCTCGGCGGAGTAGCGGCGCGGCTGGAAGGTGGGGGACATGAGCGTCCTTCTGGGGCGGAACCGGTGGGGCCGGACCAGCTAAGCCGCGCAAGGTTTTTAAGTCAAGTGATTGCCAAATGAATGTTGATCATTGTGGACTCACGTCCACGCAGTGCGATCCTTCGATCACCGGATGCTGGCCGGCGCCTGGTACAACCCCTCGATCGCATCGATCAGCCCCACTGTCGTCGCGGACCACACCGCGGCCGCCTTGGCGGGGTTCTCCGGCAGGCCCCGCTCGCGCTGCGCGCACAGGTGCGTGATCAGCGTGTGCGCCATGTCGTCGCGCTCGTTGCGCACCGCCACCGGCAGCCCGGGCAGGCAGCCGTGCAGGCCCTCGGTCACCGCGATCAGGTGCGTGGCGCCGGCGAACTCCAGCGCGGCCAGCTCCCGCAGCTGCGGCTCGGTGATCAGCTGCGCGGCCAGCCGGGCGTAGCGGCACGGCGTCCCCAGCGATCGCAGGTGATCCGTGTACGGCCGCACCACGCAGGTCACCCAGTCGCGCAGCCGGGTGCTGTCCCGGTGCGCGGCCAGCAGCTCGCCCCGGATCTGCTCCATCGGCTCGGCGTGCCGGCGGATGATCGCCCGCACCAGATCCGCCTTGGTCCCGAAGTGATAGTTCACCGCGGCGTTGTTGCCCTGCCCGGCCGCCTCGCTGACCTGCCGGTTCGACACGGAGAACACCCCGTGCTCGGCGAAGAGCCGTTCCGCCGCCACGATGATCCGCAGGCGGGTGTGCTCCACCTGCTCGTGCCGCCGGCTGCTCTGATGGTCGGTGACTCCCATGGCAGGGCCAGGATAGCCACCGCGCAATTCGATTGTCTCGATCAGGGCCACCGGAGAGCATGGGCGGCGTGCGCACACCGTTGCAGGGTGGGCTGCCGCCCGCCGGGGTGGTGGCCGGCGCGGTGGTGGAGATCGCCTGCGACGAGTCCGGGTTCTCCGGGACGAACCTGCTGCACTCCGGCGCCCCGCTGATCACGCACGCCGGGGTCGACCTGACCCGGGCCGAGGCGACCGCCCTGATCGCCGGGCTGCGCGACGGGTTCCGCTTCTCGCCCCGCGAGCTCAAGTCCGGCCAGCTGCTGCGCAAGCCCGGCGCGGCGCTGGACTTCTTCCTCGCCGCGCTGCGCGGACGCGCCCACGTGCACGTGATCGACAAGGAGCGCTTCCTGATCGGCCGGGTGGTCGACCTGCTGCTCGCCGAGCCGTCCTACGCGGCCGGCACCAGCCTGGCCCGCGACCCGCGTGCGGCGGCGCTCGCGACCTGCCCGGCCGGGCCGGAGCGGGACGCGTTCCTGGCCGCCTTCGTCGATCTGGCCCGGACCAAGCGCGCCCGTCCGATCGGTCACCGCGTCGACAATTTCTTTCAGACCAGAGATTCGCTGGTACGGGGGACGCCCGCCGACCCGGTCCTCGACGCCCTCGACCCCACCCACGTCCGCGCCGTGGTGACCCGGCTCGACGCCGAGGACCGCGCGCTCCCGCCCCCGCTGGAGCCGCTGCTCCCGGCGCTGGCCGAGACGGTCCTGTTCTGGGCCGCCGGGACACGCCGGGTGCTGGTCACGCACGACGAGCAGAGCGCCCTGACCGCCGACCGCCTGACCCGCCTGCAGCGCGCGCTGGCCACCGGGCCCGGCCCGTCCCCGCTGGCCGGGCTGGTGATGGCCGACTCCCGGGCCGATCCACGGGTCCAGGTCGCCGACCTGCTCGCCGGGGTCGCCCGGCGGTCAGTGCCCGACGCCCTGGTAACCGCGCAGCTGATGGCGCCAGAAGCGGTAGGCCAGCGTGAACAGCGCGACGCCGACCAGCGGTGACAGCAGGCCGAGCCAGGCCGGGACGGCGAGCTGACCGGTGCGGCCCAGGATCACGCTGGCCGGGAGGAAGGCGATGAACGCGACCGGCAGCACGTAGGTCAGCACCCGCTGCACCCCGGTCCCGAAGACGCTCAGCGGGTACGACCCGAGCGTGTCGATCGCGTCCAGCGTCATCATCCGGTACGCCCAGGTGTCCAGGACCCGGACCGACAGGCCGGCCAGCGCGACCACCACGGACGCCTCCAGGAACGCCCCGCCCAGGACGGCGAGCACCAGGAACCCGACCGAGCCGGCCGACCAGTCCACGTCGGCGACGACCAGCGCGACGCCGAAGACCAGGATCGCCATCGACAGGTCACCGAACGGCAGGATCGAGCGGGTGTGGCTGGCCATCTGGGACAGCACGTTCGCCGGGCGCAGCAGCATCCGGTCGAGCTGACCCTCGCGGATCAGGAAGTCGGACTGGCCGATGCCGTCCATCGTGACGAGCCAGAGCGCGTGCGAGAGCAGTCGCATGCCGTACAAAAAGGCAATTTGTCCTAAGCCCCAGCCGGCGACGGTGCCGAACGTGTGCAGCAGCGCCCAGACGAACGCGAAGCCACTGCCCTGGTAGGCGGCGCCGGCCAGCACCATCATCAGCAGGTTGCCGCGGTACTGCAGCACGCCGCGCAGCGAGGCGCCGCGCAGCAGCAGGTAGAGCCGCAGCTCGCGCTTGAGATCAACCACCGTGCACCACGATCTTCCGATGGGCGCGCTGCCAGGCCAGGGCCAGCAGACCGGACAGGAGCCCGATCCAGACGAGCGCGAGGGCGAACCCGGTGAGCACCCGCGTGCCGTGGATCTGACCGATGTAGATCGCCGCCGGCTCGGCCACGATGAACCGGAACGGCAGCGCCTCGGCGACCGCGCGCAGCGGCCCCGGGAAGAACACCAGCGGCACGCTCGCCCCGGCCAGGAACGCCGCGACGAACCGGTACAGCACCGAGATCCCGAGGTTGTCCACGGTCCAGAACGCGGTCAGCCCGATCAGCAGGGTGAGCAGCGCGTTCAGCACCCAGCCGAGCAGCAGCGCCACCGGGTAGAGCAGGCCGGCGGCGAGCCCGGCCGGCCCGGACAGGCCGCCGAGCAGCGCGGCGACCGGCGTGACCACCAGCATCACCGCGATCTGCAGCATCGACTGGCCGGCCTGCATGGCCAGCATCTGCCCGGGATAGCCCATCGGCCGGCTCACGTCGAACAGCACCTCGCCGGACCGCACCCGGCTCGCCATGATCCAGGTGATCGGCGTGTTGATCACGACGGCCTGCAGGTTGGCCAGGGTCAGGTAGACGATCGTGCTCTCCAGGGTGAGCCCGGCGACCGTGTCCCGGCCCTGGTAGGCGGCCGACCAGACCCGGGTGACGAGCAGGATCCAGAGCAGCGTGACGGTCATCGACGCGAAGATCGTGCTGCGGTACTGCAGGCGGATGGCGATCGCGGTCCGTACGTACGCGAGGTAGCCCCGGGTCCTCACCCGTCCCGCCGCTCGCGGTACAGCTCCCGGACGACGCTCTCCAGGTTCGACTCGACCACCGACAGGTCGCGGATCTGCCGCCCGTCGCCGGCCGCGGTCAGCAGCCGGTGCACCGGCTCGTCGCGGCCCACCCGGAACCGCCAGCGCCCGTCGTGCTCCCGCTCGCCGACGAACCCGCCCAGGTCCAGCCGGTCCCCGTCGACGTGGTCCCCGTCCAGCCGGACCAGCACGTCCTGGTACGGCGCGTACCGCGCGATCAGCCCGTCCACCGGCCCGTCGTAGAGCACCTGTCCGTGATCGATCAGCAGGATCCGGCGACACAGCCGCTCCACGTCGGCCAGGTCGTGCGTGGTCAGCAGCACGGTCGTCCGGCCGCTGCGGTTCGCCTCGTCGACGAAGCCGCGCACGGTCTCCTTGGCGAGCACGTCCAGCCCGACCGTCGGCTCGTCCAGGTAGAGCAGCGGCGGGTCGTAGAGCAGCGCGGCGGCCAGGTCCCCGCGCATCCGCTGACCCAGGCTCAGCTGCCGCACCGGGGTCTTCAGGAACGGATCGAGGTCCAGCAGTTTCCGCAAACGCGCCAGATTGCTGCGATAACGGGCGTCCGGTACGTCGTAGAGCGCCCCCACCAGCTTCAGCGACTCGATCAGCGGCAGGTCCCACCACAGCTGGCTGCGCTGCCCGAACACCACGCCGATCCGGTACGCCAGCCGCTGCCGGTCCCGCCACGGCACCACCGGCCCGTCCGGCCCGGCCACCTCGACGGTCCCGCTGGTCGGCCAGAGCACGCCGGTGAGCAGCTTGATCGTGGTCGACTTGCCGGCGCCGTTCGGCCCGAGATAGCCGACCACCTCGCCCTCGTCGATGCTGAAGCTGATCCGGTCGACCGCGAGGGTGCGCTCCCGCTCCCGGGTGAACAGCGTGCGTACCGCGGCGAACCGGCCCTCCACCGGTCTGGTCCGGACGTATTCCTTGGTCAGTTCCCGAACCGTGATGAGGGCCATGCCGTTCGGTCTACCGATCCGCCCGAATCCGGGTCAACCGGATTTCCCGTCCCGCATGATCGGATCATGAACGTGATCGACGCGGTGTGGAAGCGGGCCTGTGCCCATCAGGGCGGCGGGGTCGGCGACCGGCACCTCAGCGCGCTGCTGCTGGTCCACGGCACGATGCTGAACGGGGGCGCGGCCGCGGCCGTGGTCGGCTTCGAGCCCGAGGACCTGCGGGCGGCGGTCGAGGCCAGCGAGTACTTCGGCCTCAACGGGCTGGCGAACGTCTTCCGGGACCTGCCCGGGGCGGCCGTCTCCGAGTACGACGAGCGGCGCCTCGACCTGGCGTTCCAGGACATGGACCCGGAGGGCCTGATGCTGCCGGCCGCGTTCGAGGACCGCTACCACGCCACCCCGGAGGACTTCGATCCCGTCGCGCGGCGAAAGTTCGGCATCATGAGCCGGTGACGACGATCCGGCTGTTCCAGGACGAGGACGCTCCCACTGTCGCCGAGCTGATCGGGCGCTGCCTGCGGGAGGTGAACAGCCGGGACTACCCGGCCGAGCTGATCGAGCGGATGTGTGCGCACTTCGATCCACCCCGGATCCGCGAGCTCGCCGGGCAGCGGGAGATGTTCGTGGCCGTGGACGACGGCGTGCTGGCCACCGTGTCGCGGGACGGCAACAAGGTCTACACCATGTTCGTCGATCCGGCGGCCCACGGTCGCGGGCTGGGCCGGCTGCTGATGGGCCACATCGAGGGGCTCGCGGCGGCGGACGGGTTCGACCACATGGAGACCGGCGCGAGCATCACCGGCCACGGCTTCTACCACCGGCTCGGCTACGCCGACGTACGCGTCAGCGAGACGGAGGACTTCGGGCTCAACTACATTCTGCGCAAAGCGCTGCGCTGACCCGCGCGCGGTGGCCGGTCCACCAGGACAGGAACTCGCCGCGGGCGGTGACCAGCCGGTCGAGCGAGGTGTCACCGGCGTCGTAGCGCCGCGCCAGCAGCCACGTCTCGGTGGCCAGGGTCCACCGGCGACGGTCGGCGGCGTCGATCAGCTGACCGTTCGTGATCGGCACCCGGGCGCGGTAGCCGCGGACGAACGCGGCCGTCCGGTCCAGGTCCAGCGCGGCCCGGCCGCCGTCGCTGAACAGGATCGTGGCGGTACGGACCACCTCCAGGCCGTACGGGCGGACGGCCAGCCGGTCCCAGTCGAGCAGCCCGGTGACCCGGCCGCCGGTCACCAGCAGGTTCAGTGGGTTCAGGTCGCCGTGGGTCCAGCCGCACGGGCCCACCTCGGCGTCGGGCGGGCGCTCACCGGCGACGGCGTCCAGCAAGGCGAGGCGCCGGGTGATCTCGGCGGGCTCCTCGGCCAGCCGGGCGAACCGCTCCAACTCGGCGCGGGCGCCGGCGACCGTCGCGGGGGAGTCGGGCAGGTGCGCCGGCGCCGGCGGGCACAGCTCGGCCAGCGTGCGATGGAGGCGGCCGACCAGGTCACCGAGGGCGGTGCAGGCGGCGAGATCCAGATCCGCTCCGGTGGGGTGGGTGCCGAGGATCCAGTCGTTCACGGCGTACCGGAAGTCGTTGATCCTCAAGAGGGCATCGCCCTCGATGGTCTTCCGCGGCGCCGCCACCGGGAAGCCCGCCGCGGCCAGGCGCGGCAGCAGGTCCTGAGCGGCACGGACCGCCTCCGGTGGCCGGTCGGTCAGGCGCTTCACCGCGAAGGTGCCGCGGTCCGTGGTGAACTGCCAGTTCAGGTTCATCACGCCGGTCTGCACCGCCCGGCAGTCGAGCACCCGGCCGAGCCGGAACTCGGCCGCGACCCGCTCCCGCACCTCGGGCGGCAGCGGCGGCACCCTCATCCGAGCAGCTCCCGGGTGGCGGCCAGAGCCTCCTCGGCGCGCGCGGCCAGCGTGGTGACCAGCTCGGCGGCCGGGATCAGCGCGGTGATCAGGTCGACCGCCTCGCCGGCCCAGACCGGCAGCGGCGGGATCACGCCCCGGTCCACATCGTCCTGATAGTCCTGCTTCGCCCGCGGGTCGGCGGCGAGCTCGTCCTCCCGGCCGCGCCAGCGGTCCAGGTGCGGATGCGCCAGCGTGCGGGCGGTGTACCGGGACGGCCACGCCGAGCCGCGGGCCACGTCCAGGATGGCGCTGCGCTCGGTGTCGGCGCCGTGCCCGTCCAGGATCGCCTTCGTGATCACCGGATCGACCAGGGCCTCCGGCGTGGCCTGGAACCTGGTCCCGAGCAGCACCCCGGCCGCGCCCAGGGCCAGGGCGGCGGCGATGCCGCGCCCATCGGCGATCCCCCCGGCGGCGAGCACCGGCGTGGTCCCGGCAAGATCAACGACTGACGGTACGAACGCGAGCGCCGACCGCCCCCGCCGCGCCCCGTGCCCGCCGGCCTCGGTGCCCTGCGCCACGATCACGTCCGCGCCCAGATCAACCGCCTGCCGCGCCTCGTCGAAGTCGGTGACCTGCATGATCACCAACACCCCGGCGTCCCGGACCAGCCCGGTCCACGCCGACGGGTCGCCGAACGAGAACATCACCGCCCGCGGCCCCGCCTCGAGAACCCGCTCCACCGCCCCCGGCTCGATCGCCCAGGTGCGGAATCCCGCGCCCCAGATTCGGCTGTCCGCGACGATCGGCAGCTCCCGGTCCAGCCAGGCGTCATCGCCGACACCGAGCATCCCGAGGCCGCCGCCCGCCGAGACCGCCGCGGCCAGGGTGCCCCCGGCCGAGCCGCCCATCGGGGCCTGGACGATCGGATGCCGCACCCCGAGCAGCCGGGTGAACCCGGTGGTCAGCGCCACCGCGGCCTCAGCTCCGCTGCCGCGCGTCGTGGGCGGCGAGCACCCGGTCCGTCGGGTCCGCGCCGTGCGGTGTCCGCAAACGATCGGTGAGCACGAAGTCCGGCAGGGTGAACCGGTCGCCGTGCTGCATCTCGGAGAGCACGAACGTCCCGCCGCGCTGGGCCGGCTCCCAGCCACTGGCCAGCGCGAACAGCACCACCGCGCGGACGTCGCCGGGCGTCGGATAGGCCCCGTCGGACGCGCAGCCCCACGGCCCGACGAACAGCGACAGCAGATCCGCCTGCAGCGCGCGGCCGGTCTTGCCGGTGCCCCAGACCCGCACCCGGATGCACCGGTGCCAGTCCTTGTCACCCCGCACGTGATGAATCTCGGCGCGCCAGGTGAAGACCCGCGAGCCGTGCCGCAGATGCCGTAGCCGAGTTCGCAT
Organism: Actinoplanes sp. L3-i22; assembly: GCF_019704555.1. NCBI lineage: Bacteria > Bacillati > Actinomycetota > Actinomycetes > Micromonosporales > Micromonosporaceae > Actinoplanes > Actinoplanes sp. L3-i22. Next base: position 7,974,313 of record NZ_AP024745.1, on the reverse strand, counting down.
ACCCCCACCTCTCGCCCCGATCCTGCCACAGCCCGCCCCGCCGATCTCGCCCGGAAGCGTGCCGCTCCTCCTCCCGTGGCGGGGTGGCACCAGCGTGCTCACGACTTCCTCAGGCGTCCGCCGGGTCACCGCTACTTTCAGCGTTCGCTCGACCGGATCCGGGCTCTGCTGGCCGATCCGGAGTGATCGGGGTCGCCCGCCGGATTCCCCGGCTGACCAGCGCGATGATCGCCGCGCTGGCCATCGCGGCGGCGAACACCAGCACCGTGGCGGTGCTGGTCCCGATGGCCACCAGCGTTCCGGCGAGGGCCGGCGCGACCGCCGCGCCCGAGCTGGCGCCGAGCAGGATGACGCTGAACACCCGGCCCTGCATCCGGTCCGGCGTGATCGCGGCGACGTGGCCGAAGAGCGCGGCGTTGCCGGCCGGCGCGATCACCAGCGCCACCGCGACCGGGACGACGGCCGCGACGCTGGTCATCAGCAGCGCGCTGATCAGCAGCGACCCGGTGGCGGCCAGGCAGAGGATCCGGGCGAGCGGGGCCAGGCCGAGCCGGCGCTGCAGCAGCGGCGCCAGCACCGCGCCGACCAGGCCGCCGACCCCGAGCACGGTCTCGATCAGGCCGATCACGGCGGGCGCGGTGCCGTTCCGCTGCAGCGACACGATGATCGTGAAGACCGCGCCGGTGATCGCGAAGTTCAGCGGGGCCGCGATGAACAGGACCGCGCGCAGGAACGGGTCCCGCACGACGAACGACACGCCCTCGGCCAGCGCCGCCCGGTAGCGGTCCGGCTCCGCCGCCCGCTGCTGCTGGAGCCGGCCGCGGATCAGCAGGACGCCGGCCATCGAGGCCAGATAGGACACCACGTTGCCGATGAACGGCAGCGCGTGACCGATCCCGAACAGCACGCCGCCGAGCGGTGGCCCGGCCAGCGCGACCCCGTAGCCCCGGGCCTCGTTGCGCGCCACCGCGGTCGGCAGCTCGGCGGCCGGGACGATGCTGCGCAGGGCGGCGTGCTCGGTGGTGCTGAACAGCGCGCTCGCGGCCGCGTTCACCACCGCGACCAGGATGATCACCCACAGGCGCACCTGACCGATGACGATCAGGACCGCCAGCGCCCCGCCGGCGAGCAGCCGCACGCCGTCGGCGGCGAGCATCGCCCGGCGGCGGTCCACCCGGTCGGCCAGCACCCCCACCGGCAGGTGGCAGACCAGCGTGGTGATCTTGCTGATCGTGGCGACGACGCCGGCCTGCACCACCGAGCCGGTCAGGATCAGCACCAGCAGCGGGACCGCGAACCCGGCCACCGCGTCGCCCAGCTCGGAGAGCACCTGCCCGCCCCAGAGCAGGTTGAAGTCGCGGTTGCGCCAGAGCGAGGTCATCGCCGAGCAGATTAGAGGAGGCGCAGGACGATCTTAAGTAGAGGTATCGACTTTCGGACATGTCTTCGGGAACCGGGACACCCATCGCTACGCTCTGCTCGTCCATCGGGCGGATGGGCAGAAGAACTCGGCGATCAGGGAATTCAGATGTCAGGCAACCGTGCGGCCGGGATCGCGACCGTCGCTCTCCTGCTCGCCGGCTGTGCGGATCAACCGGCGCAACCGGACGCCACGGCCGCCCTGCCGCCACCCGGGTCCTGCGGCGTCGAGGGGCTCGTCCCGGACGGCTCGACGCTGACCGCCGGCGACCTCGCGGGCGTGCGCGGCGCGACGAGCAGCCGCTGGACGGTGCTCGCCCGGTCGACCTGCGCGGGCGGGGTCGCGCGGGAGCCGGACCGGTGCGAGCGCTTTCCGTGGGCGACCGAGATGAACCTCTACGCGCTGGGCGGGCGGGGGTGGCTCGACGTGGGGCTCGGCTCCGCCGTACGGGAGCAGGTCGTGATTTTCGCGGTTGGCAGTTCTTTCGCCGAGACCTACGTGCGGGCCGCGCAGGGCTGCGGATTCACCACGCTCACCGTGGTGAACGGGGATCCGGCCACGCTGGAGCGCAGCCGGGGCGCGACGACCGAGATCGTCTACATGACCGCGCGATCGGTGATCTGGATGTCCAGCACCGATCCGGCCGTCGGGCTGGCCGATCTGGTCCGGCTCGCCGGCGTCGCCGAGGAGAGATCCGCGCAGCTCACGCCGCCGGCCTGAGTTTTTGTCAGACCCGGTCGCTACGGTTCGCGCATCTTCTCGACGACCACTTGGCGAAGGGTGGCTGTGATGCCTGCCGACACGACGTACCTCGAACTCTCCGAAGACAGCGGGAGCGCGCACAAGTTCTACGAGGTGACCGTCGACGGCACCGACCTGACCGTCCGCTATGGGCGGATCGGTGACCGCGGTCAGCTCCAGCAGTCCTCGTTCCCCACGCCGGCGAAGGCCATGGCCGCCGCCTCGAAGAAGATCGGCGAGAAGGTCCGCAAGGGGTACGCGCCGGCCGTCGCCGGGGGCCGGGCGCCGCGCTCGATCTCCCGCCGGCAGATCGTCAGCACCCGCTCCACCGCGACCCGCGCGCCGATCCTCTGGCGCTACGCCTCGGGCAGCCCGGCGTTCGGCATCTTCGTCGACGACGACGTCTGCATGGTCGGCAACGAGAGCGGCCTGATCACCACGCTCGGCCACGACGCCACCGTGCGGCAGCAGTTCCGGCTGCCGGACGGGGTGAAGTGCATCGTCGCCGACGACGGCTGGATCTACGCGGGCTGCGACGACGGCAACGTCTACGACCTGTCCGGCAAGATCCCGCGGCTGGCGTACCGGATCGCTCCGGAGATCGACATCTACTGGCTGGACATCCACGACGGCGTGCTCGGCGTCTCGGACGCCAACGGCGGGATCTCCGCGATCGACCACGAGGACGAGTTCCTCTGGCAGCGCCCCGGCCGGGGCAGCTCGGCGTGGATGGTCCGGTGCGACACCGACGCCGTGCACCACGGCCACTCCGGCGGCGTGACCAGCTACGACTGGCGCACCGGCCGGGAGCTGTGGCACACCAAGACCGGCCCGGTGCTGTTCGGCTGGCAGGAGCGCGAGACCCTCTACGCGGGCACCGCCACCCGCCAGGTCGTCGAGCTGGGCAAGGACGGCAAGGAGCGCCAGGTGTACCGGTGCGACGCCGCGGTCTACTCCTGCGCCACCGCCGAGGACGGGCGGTACGTGTTCGCCGGCGACAGCGCGTCCTCGATCTACTGCTTCGACACCAACGGCACCCGCCTGTGGAAGCTCAGCACCGGCTGCGGCTCGGCCTACTCGATGCAGTACCGGGACGAGCGCCTCTACATCGTCACCACCGACGGCTCGCTGTCCTGCATCGACGCCAGTGAGGCCGCGATCCAGGCGGCGGTGAGCGGCACCGTCCCGCAGCCCGTCGACGTGAAGGCCCCGCCGCGGATCCAGGCGGTCGTGCCGTCCACCACGGTCGAGATCATCCACGAGGCCACCGACGGCGTGCTGGTCGAGTGCATCGAGGTCGGCGGCCGGCTGCGGATCCGGGTGCTGTCCTCCGGGTACCACCAGGACTGGCAGGTCCAGTTCCCGAAGGGGATCCGCGAGGTGGGCAGCCGCTTCGTCGTCACCGGGGTGCGCGAGGCCGCGCGCGGCGGCTTCTACCGGGCGTACGGCGAGGTCCGCCGCCTCGTCTAGGACCGACCGGGCCTAGGGCGTGTTTTAGAAGTTGGTTTTGCCGGTGAGGGCCACGGCGTGGCGGTCATCGATAACTGAAGAGGTCTCCGGTAAGTGGTTCAGCGACCAAGCTAGAACTTCATACCGGAGACCTCGTGGCCACCTTAGCGGTGACGACGCGGCATGACCTCACCGACGCTCAGTGGCAGCGGCTTGCTCCGTTGCTGCCGGCTGTGTCGGGGAACGGGCGGCCGCCGAAGTGGACGAAACGGCAGCTCATCAACGGGATCCGCTGGCGGATCCGGAACGGGGTTCCGTGGCGGGACGTCGCCGCCGTCTATCCGCCCTGGCCTACCGTCTATGGACTGTTTCGCCGCTGGCAACGCGACGGCACCTGGGACAGCATCCTGGCCGCTCTGCAGGCCCATGCCGATGCGGCCGGCCGGATCCGCTGGGACATCAGCCTCGACTCGATGACCAGCCGCGCCCATCAGCACGCGGCCGGTGCTCGCCGCGACGGGCAGCTGCAGAAGGAGCCGCCCGGCGGCGTGCACACCGAACCTGATGATCACGGCCTGGGGCGGTCGCGGGGCGGGTTGACCACCAAGACGCATCTGGCCTGTGAGCAGGGGCAGAAGGTCATGGCGTTCATCGTGACCGCCGGGCAGTGCGGGGACAGTCCGCAGTTCATCCCGGTCCTGTCCAGGATCCGGGTCGGCCGGCCCGGCGGTGGCCGGCCCCGGACCCGCCCCGACACGGTCCTCGCCGACAAGGCCTACACCTCGAAAGAAAACCGTTCCTACCTGCGTAAACGCGGAATCCGGGCGTGCATTCCCAGCAAGAGTGACCAGGACGCCCACCGCAAAGCCAAAGGCCGCAAAGGCGGCCGGCCACCCGCTTTCGACCGGCTCGTCTACCGGCAACGCCACGCCGTCGAATGCGGCATCAACCGCCTCAAACGCCACCGCGGCGTCGCGACCCGCTACGACAAACTTGCCGTCCGCTACCAGGCAGTCCTGACCATCACCATCATCTGCGAGTGGCTCTGACCTGCTTATGAAACACGCCCTAGGCGAGCGGCTGGAGCGTGAACGTGCTGTCCGCCTCGAACGAGTCGCCGGAGGGCTTGTCGATGTAGAGGTCGGCGCCCCGCCGGTGCAGGAAGTAGTCGGGGTAGTTCTTCGACCGGACCCGGAACGAGCCGGCCGGCTGATCGTCCTCGGCGCAGAACGTCGCGTCCTGGCGGAACAGGTCGGAGTCCTCCTTCGCGGCGAAGCGCAGGCGGTAGTCGAAGTGCCGGAGGTACTTGCCGTCCTCGTCGCGGAACGTGAAGCAGTCCTCGTCGGCGAGGCCCTTCACCACGGTCACCGGCGGGGACTCCACGTCGGTGAGGGTGGCGAACTCGCCCTTGACGGCGAGGAAGGTGGACTTGTCGTCGGCGGGGGAGACCTGCCAGGAGCCGGTGGCCAGCCCGTCCGGGGCGGTCGGCGCCGGGGCCGCCGACGCGGTCGTGGGGCGGACCGACGGGGAGGCCGCGGCCTGCGGCACCGGCGCGGCGGGGGAGCGCAGGACGAGGTAGCCGACGGCGGCGGCGACGATCAGACCGGAGGCGATCACCAGGGCGAGGACGCCGGGGTGAAGACGGCGGCCGGCCTGGGTGCCGGTGCCGCCACTGCCGTAGATGGTCATCGCTGTTCCTCCCGCTGCCGCCTGCGCCACGACTGCCCGCGGGCGCGACCGGCAACATTACGGGGTGGCTCCCGAGGCCGGGGGCGACAACCCGGTGGGGCACCCGGAGGGATGCCCCACCGCGCGGAATCAGCTGGCGTCGGCCAGGGCGGCGAGGGCCTGAGCCGCCCGGAAGTACTTGTTGCGGCCCAGCTCACCGATGGTCTTGACGCCGAGCGCGTCACGGATCAGCTTGCCGCCACTGGCGCTGACGCCGGCCAGCGCCTCGACCGGAGCGTCGAGGATCTCTTCCAGGGACTTGTCCTGCCAGGCCTTGTCGAGGACCTTCTCCAGATCGGCGGTGATCGCCACTTTTCCTCCGCTTGATGCCTAGGTGCAGCCACATGGACGGTTTGATCCACTCAGGAGTGGATCACCGGGCCGGAAGCTTAACGGATCACCGTGAACCCGGGGCATCGGCCGTACGGCGTCCAAAAGCCACCTTGACCAGGGCTTTGGCTGCCTGGAGGGCGCGCTGTGACGGGCGGGTGACAGGTCTCGACACGATGAATCCCGGTACGTCACGTCCCGTCACGCCCATATCGGCCACCCTGCCAATAGTTTTCCTGGGTATCGGTGCCGATGCCCCGACTCCACCCTGGTCAGCACCGTGGATCCATGAGAAGAACCCTCGCGGCGGCCGTCGCCGTTCTAGCCATCTCGTCACTCGCCGTAGCGGCTCGGGCCGTGGGCGCCCCACCCGCCGATCAGCGGCCCGACGAGCACTACCTCGTCGTGCTGCGCCGGGCGCCGGCCGCGGCAGCGGCGCTCCGGCACGCCCGCGCGATCGGTGTCCACGTCGACCGGGAGTACCACCACGCGCTCGACGGCTTCGCCGCGGTGTTGTCCGCGGCCCAGCTGACCGCGTTGCGGGCCGACCCCGCGGTCGAGTACGTCGTGGCGGACGGGACGGTGACCCCGGACGCCGGCGGCCCGTACCGCGGTGACGTCGGGACGAGCGGGTCGGCGACCGGGGCCGGGGTCACGGCGTACCCGATCGACTGCGGCGCGCACGGGACCGAGGCCGCCGGCCTCCTGCGGTACTGGGCGCCGGGCGCCCGCGTCCACCCGGTCACCGCGTGCGGCACCGCGTCCGCGGTGATCGCCGCGATCGACCGGGTCACCGCGGAGCGGCGCGGCCCGACGGTGGTGAGTCTGGGCCTGAGCGGCGAGCCGAACCGGGCGCTCGACGAGGCGGTCGCCGGCTCGGTCGCGGCGGGCCTGGTCTACGCCGTGACCGCCGGCAACCGCGACCGGGACGCGTGCGGCTGGTCCCCGGGCCGCTCCTCGGCGGTGATCACGGTCGGCGCGAACCCGTGGCGCGACTTCGGACCGTGCGTGACCCTGTTCGCCGGCCCGCCGGTGGTGGCCGCCGCGGCGGCGCTCTACCTGGAGTCGCATCCGGGCGCGCGGCCGGCCGCGGTCAAGGCCTGGCTGATCGCCAATGCCACCAAGGGCGTCCTGCACAACCTGCGCGAGGGCACACCGAACCGGGTGCTGAACCTCGGTGCTTGAGTTATCCACAGGACCGGAATTCGTTCCGCGGTCGGCCGTGCCGAGCAGGTACGGTCGGTCGCGTGAAAGCGGTGATGCGAGCTCTGATGGCCGGCAGCCTCGGCCTGACCCTGATCGGGTGCACGGCCTCGGGCGACGAGTCGATGGCCGCGACCCCGGCCTCCCCGGTCCCGGAGGCCGCGGCGGCGATGGCCGACATCGCCGTGCGCCCGCTGGCCGGCACCGACGCGGCGCCGTTCGACCGGGCCCGGTCGATGCGGGCCCCGGCCGGCTGGTCGGTGACGGTCTGGGCCCGGGTGCCCGGCGCCCGCCTGCTCGCCTGGACGCCGGATCAGCGGCTGCTCGTCTCCCGGCCCAAGCTCGGCGACGTCGTCGAGTTGATCCCCGGCGCCGCCGACGCGGCCCCGCAACAGCACACCCTGGTCAGTGGGCTGAACCAGCCGCACGGCCTGGCGTTCCGGGGCGACACGCTCTACGTGGCCGAAAGCGATCAGGTCGACACCTTCGCCTACTCGGCCGGCGCGGTCACCGGGAAGAAGGTGGTGATCGACGGCCTGCCCGACGCGAAGAGTCCCGAGCTGGGCGGCGCCTACGCGCACGCGTTGAAGAGCGTCGCGATCGGTGGGGACGGCACGATCTACGTCTCGGTCGGCTCCACCGGCAACATCTCCACCGAGGACCGGGCGGCCACGCCGGAGCGGGCCACCATCCTGAAGGCGCCGCCCGGCGGCGGGACCCCCACGGTCTTCGCCCGCGGCGTGCGCAACGGCACCGGCCTGGCGATCGCACCGGACGGCGCGGTCTGGACCGCGGTCAACAACCGGGACAACATCGCCGACCCCGCCGATCACAAAGTCAAGCAGAGCTATGTGAACGATCATCCGCTGGAGCCGCTGGCCAAGCTGACCCAGGGGCGGGACCTCGGCTGGCCGTACTGTAATCCTGCTCTTGATCGGTCCTGGGACCGCGATGACCAGCTCAATCGCGACGGGCAGAAGCTGGACTGCGCGGCGCTTCCGGAGATCGAGCAGGGGATGGGCGCGCACTCCGCGCCGCTCGGGCTGAGCTTCGCGACGCTGCCGGCGCCGTTCGGGGCGGGCGCGCTGGTCGGCATCCACGGCTCGTGGAACCGGAAGCCGCCGCGCGCGCCCGAGGTGTCGTTCTTCGCCTGGAGCAAGGGGGATCTCGGCCCGCAGCGCACGCTGCTCGGCGGTTTCCAGGACGCCGAGGGCAACCGCTGGGGCCGGCCGGTCATGGCAGTGCAAGGCCCCGACCAGGCCATCTACGTGAGCGACGACCTGGCCGGCGCCATCTATCGGGTGTCCCCGAGCTGAGCTGAAGGTCAGGACATCGCGACGTCGTCGAAGTAGACCGTGCCGGTGTTGTCGGCGGACTTCAGGTGCAGCTGCACGCTGGCGGCGCCGGCCGGGGCGGTCGTCTCCACCACCAGCTTCGTCCAGGTGGTGTTGCCGGTCGGCAGCCGGTTCGAGGTGCTCTCGCTGATCCACTTGCCGGCCGCGTCGAACCAGCTCAGCGAGATCTCGGTGACCCCGGTCGCGCTGAAGCCGCGGGCGTACGCCTCGGCCCGCCACTTGTAGTTCGGCTGCACCGGCGTGATCGGCGCGGTCCGCATCGACGGCAGGCCGGACGCGGTCCGGGTGGTGCCGGCGAACCGCAGCGAGTAGGAGCCGGTCCGCGCCATCCCGGTGACGACCGTGCCGACCCCCGCCTCGGGCTGGTTCGCCTTCCAGGTCAGCTCGTTCGCCGGCGCCTCGAAGCCCAGGTTGAGATAGGTGTTCGGCATCGCCGTGCCGGTCCACGCGGTCCGCACCACGGACGCGGCGAGCTTGGCGGTGCCGTCCGAGCGGTACAGGCCGAACGTGTACTGCCCGGCGATCGTCGACACGTTCGACTGCGCCGGGATCGCCCCGGCGGAGAAGTCGTTCAGTGTCCACGGCGCCACCGACCCGACGCCGGCCTCGGCCGCCGCCCGGAACACCCGGGCCAGGTAGGCGGCCTGCTCCCCGTCGCTGGTCGCGCCGCTGCTGACCCCGGTCTCGCCGATCACGATCGGGGCCGGCGAGACGGCGGCCTGCGCCTTGCGGATCTCGGCGAGCGAGCGCTCCGAGTTGCCGTAGAAGTGGAAGTCGTAGTAGTCCAGCGGCGTGCCGGCCAGCGCGGTCTTGATCTTCGCCATGCCGGCCGCGCCGGTGCCGCCGTCGACCGAGAGGGTCAGCGGCAGGTTCGGGGCGATCGCCCGGACCGCCGGGATGATCTGCCTGACCCAGGTGACCGCGGCCGCGTCGTCCGGCTGGAACTCGTTCTTCAGCTCGACCGTGACCACCCGCGGGTCGTCCTTGTACGGGTCGATCAGCGCCTTCGCCCAGGTCACGCTCCGGGCCACCTCGCTGTACCCCTCCCACCAGTCGAACAGGGTGAGCTTGACGGTCATCCCGTAGGAGTCCGCGATGCTGATGAACTTGCGCAGCTTCTCGGCGTACTCGGCCTTCGGGGTCGGGTAGCCGAACGCGTCCGGGAAGAGGATCACCCGCACGTTGTTGGCGCCCAGGGCCGCGGCCTTGGCCAGGTCCGCGTCGATCGCGACCGGGTCGAAGTTCGTCCACATCGCCGACCAGCCGGCGTTCGACGGGTAGTAGTTGATCGTCTTCGCGACCTTCACCGCGGCCAGCCGGCCGGCCAGGGTCGGCGCGACGGCGGTGGTCGCGGCGTGCGCGGGAGTCGCCATCAGGAGTGAGGATGCCATGAGCGCGGACGCCAGGAGGGTTGCACGGAGCCGGTTGCTCATCAGGGGGCCTCACTCGTCGGGTTGCTTTTCGGGGGCGCCCCTTTCGATCGGCGGGTATCACCGGGGTTGCAGGCCTTGGATGAGGGCAACTGGGTTGCGGTGAAGTAGCTCAGATCAAGATCAAAATCCGCCTACGGTACGACCGTGACCGGCCATTTCCCACAGCGGACCAGCTTGATGGCGAGCGACCCGGCGATCCGGTGCAGCATCCCGGCCGAACGGCCCACGATGACCGCGTCGGCCCGCGCCTCCCGGGCCGCGGCGGTCAGCTCGGCGAACGGCTCACCGGTGCGCACGACCAGCTCGGCATCGACCCCGAGCTGCGGCAGGTACTGCTCGAACGCGGTCCGCAGCTCCCGCTCGACCTCGTTCTGCGCGTCGATCGCGGTGACCGCGGCGTGCCCGCCGGCGTCGGCCAGCGGCAGCAGCGCCGGCGGATTGGCCCGGACGTACACGGCGATCAGCCGGCAGTGCTGGCGGCGCGCCATGCCGGCCGCATAGGCCGCCGCGTTCATCGATGACGCCGACCCGTCGATGCCCACCAGGATCGCGCCCGGTCCGTCCCTACCCATAGCCGCCACCCAATAAGTGAACGTGCAGCGTTCAGTTAAGCAGACTGTATCCCGACGGAAACCGTTCAGCAATGCGGGCGCTCAGCGTTTGTCAAGCACATATCGACCTGCCGAACGTGCTGAGGGTCATTCGTCAGCCTGATCAGGGCGGCATAGCCTGTTGCTGAGACAAGCACAGGAGGCGACATGGAGTCACGCACCGACCTCATCGAGGACTTGATGAGCCGGTTCCCGAACGTTCCACGGGAAGCGGTGATCAAGGAGGATCTGCTGCGTGGCGGTCTGGCGTTCGACGACTCGGCGCTGACCGACAACGAGAACGGCGACGTCAAGCCCAAGTCCTACTTCATCTTCTCGTTCGACCTGCGCACCCTCCCCGAGCTGGGCCAGGCCGCGCTGCAGCGCCCGCCGGAGGAGATCGTCCTCACCGGCGGGCCCTACGACCTGCGCCGCACGGTCGTGTCGGTGCGGATCAACCCGGCTTCGCCGTACCGGGTGAAACCGGACGCCGACGGCCGCCTCACGCTCTTCCTCGAGGACCGTCCGATCGCCGAGGTCGGCCTCCCGCCGATGCCGGAGTACTACCGGCACACCCTGGCCAACGGCAAGCAGGTGATGGAGGTCGCACCCACCATCCAGTGGGGCTACCTCGTCTACCTCACGGTCTTCCGCGTCTGTCAGTACTTCGGCGCCAAGGAGGAGTGCCAGTACTGCGACATCAACCACAACTGGCGCCAGCACAAGGCCGCCGGCCGGCCGTACACCGGGGTCAAGCCGATCGAGGAGGTCCTCGAGGCGCTCGCGATCATCGACAAGTACGACACGCTGAAGACGTCCACGGCGTACACCCTGACCGGCGGCAGCATCACCTCGCAGGTCGGCGGCAAGGCCGAGGCCGACTTCTACGGGCAGTACGCGGAGGCGATCGAGGAGCGTTTCCCCGGCCGCTGGATCGGCAAGGTCGTCGCCCAGGCGCTGCCCCGGGCCGACGTGCAGCGCTTCAAGGACTACGGCATCCAGATCTACCACCCGAACTACGAGGTGTGGGACAAGCGCCTGTTCGAGCTGCACTGCCCGGGCAAGGAGCGCTACGTGGGCCGCGCCGAGTGGCACCGCCGCATCCTGGAGTCCGCGGAGGTCTTCGGCCCGCGCAACGTCATCCCGAACTTCGTGGCCGGCATCGAGATGGCCGAGCCGTTCGGGTTCCGCACGGTCGACGAGGCGATCGAGTCCACCACCGAGGGCCTGCAGTACTTCATGTCCCGCGGCATCACCCCGCGCTTCACCACCTGGTGTCCGGAACCGACCACCCCGCTGGGCAAGACCAACCCGAACGGCGCCCCGCTGGAGTACCACATCCGGCTGCTCGAGGCGTACCGCGCCACGATGGAGTCCAACGGCCTGACCAGCCCGCCCGGCTACGGCCCGGCCGGCGCCGGCAACGCCGTCTTCTCGGTCAGCTCCTTCATGGACAGCCTCCCCGCCGCGGAGCAGCCCGCCGAAGCCTGACCGAAAATCACGATCAACTTCAGCATTGCCCCGGCTGCGGCCAATAGCTGATCGTCGCTCCCGCGGGGACCCTTCCGGTCCTCGCAGGGCGCGGGGCGCCCAAAAACGCGAGGCCCGAAAGGGCGACGTCCGCGGGTGGTTGCGGTTTATAAGAACCCAGCGGCGTCGCCCGGTCGGAAACCGCGAGCTGGCAGCCCGGGATTCTCCCGGAATGTGCCGATCGAGGCCCGATGGGGGTAACCGGGAGCCCGCCCGATGGCCCGGACCGCCCACGGTCGGCTACCGCTAGAGGTATGAGCGAAGCCGTACTCCCGGAACTACGCCCGAGCTGGTGGGAGACGGGGGTGCGGGCTCGCGCCGACGCCGGCATCCTGGGCGTCTTCGCCGAGCTCCCGAGCCTGATCCGGAAGGCCGTCCGGGTCGCCTGGCACGCCGACCGGATGCGCACGGTCCTGGTCGCGATCTCGACCGTGACCAGCGGCGCGCTGGCCGCGTTCGGCCTGCTCGCCACCCAGCAGGTGCTGATCCAGCTGTTCGCCGGCGGCCCCACCCCGGACCGGGTCCGCGCGGCGCTGCCGGCACTGATCTGGCTGGCCGCGGCGACCGCGATCCGCGGCGCGCTGGGCATGGCCGTCGGCTACGCGCTCAACGGCCTGACGCCCCGGGTGCGCCTGGTCGTCGAGCGGGAGCTGTTCGAGCACACCACCGCCGTGGACCTGAAGGCGTTCGACGACGACACGTTCGCCGAGGGCATGGAGCGGGCCACCCGCGGCACCGAGGCCGCGATCGAGCTGGTGCAGAACACCATGAACCTGTTCGCCGGCGTGGTCAGCCTGCTCGCCGTGCTGATCGCGGTGGTCGCCGTGCACCCGCTGCTGCTGCTGGCGCTGCTGGTGGCGACGGTCCCGACCGGGTACGCCGCGCTGCGCGCCGGGCACGTCCGGTTCCAGAGCTACCTGGCCAGCTCGACGCGCCGGCGCCGGCAGTGGGTGCTGCAGCAGTTGATGGCCGAGCGGGTGTCGGCGGCCGAGCTGCGCTCGTACGGCCTGCGCGGGTTCCTGCTCGGCCTCTACGACCGGGTGATGGGCGCCCAGGTCACGGTCGAGCTCGGCGTCGCGCGGCGGGTCACCACCACGACCAGCGTCGGCGCGTCGGCCGGCGGGGTCGCCCTGGCCGGCGTCTACGGGCTGCTCGGCCTCCTGCTGCTGGACGGCCAGATCCCGCTGGCGGCCGCCGCGACCTGCGTGATCGCGGTGCAGGCCGCCCAGCGCGCGCTGTCGCTGGTGACGTTCCAGGTGGACCGGGTCTACGCCAGCGGACAGTTCTTCAACGAGTACGTACGCTTTCTCGCCGCCGCCCGGGATCACCTGCCGGCCACGGTCGCGGACCGCCCCGTACCGGAAATCCTGAAGGAATTGCAGGTCAGCGACGTGACGCTGCGCTATCCGGATCGCGACCGCCCGGCCGTCGACGCGGTGACCCTGACGATCCGGGCCGGCGAGACGATCGCGCTGGTCGGCGAGAACGGCTCCGGCAAGTCGACCCTGGCCGCGATGATCGCCGGGCTGCGCGAGCCGTCCGGCGGGACGATCAGCTGGAACGGCCGGCCGTACCCGGAGTGGGACGTCGCCGGCCTGCGCGGCCAGATCGGCGTCGCGCTGCAGGAGCACCACAAGTGGCCGTTCAGCGCGGCCACCAACATCGCGATGGGTGACGTGGACGCCGCCGCGGATCCGGTGCGGATCGAGGCCGCCGCCCTGCGCGCCGCCGCCCACGAGATGATCCAGGAGCTGCCGCACGGCTACGACACGCTGCTCGACCGCACGTTCAAAGAGGGACAGGACCTCAGCGGCGGCCAGTGGCAGCGGATCACCGCGGCCCGCGCGTTCCTCCGCGACGCACCCCTGCTGATCATGGACGAGCCGTCCTCGGCGCTCGACCCGCGCGCCGAGGACGCCCTGTTCCAGGCGTTGCGCGACCGGCAGGGCACGCACACCACGATCCTGATCACGCACCGGCTCGCGAACGTCACGCACGCCAACCGGATCTTCGTGATGGACCGCGGCGCGCTGATCGAATCCGGTACCCACCGCGAGCTGATGGCGGCGGCCGGCACGTACGCCCAGCTCTTCACCCTGCAGGCGGCCGGCTATCAGCCGGATTGAGAGCAGACCCGATTTCCGGTACGGCCATCGGCCCGGCCCCGCGACGTCCCGCCGGCGCCCGGTACCGTGCCGGGCATGGGTGTCCCCGAGGATCTTCCGTTCGCCAGGCACCTGCGCCCGTTCGACAGCGAGCCGGCGCAGGACGAGGACTACACCGGCCGCCACCTGGACGGCGGTGAGTTCGACGACGTGAAGGCCGGCGGCACCCGGTTCGACGAGTGCGCGTTCACCGCGACCACGTTCACCGGCGGCGACCTGGGCGGCGCCCGGTTCAGCGACGTCGGCATGGGCCGCACCCGCTGGATCGGCACCTCCTGGTCGGAGACCGACCTGCTGGACGTCGTGATCGAGGACAGCGTGCTGGCCGGCGTCCAGGCGCACGGCGGCACCTGGCGGCGGGTCGTCCTGCGCGGCTGCAAGCTGGACAGCCTCAACCTGCGCGCCACCCGCCTGCACGACGTCGAGTTCCGGGACTGCGACCTGACCGAGGTCGACTTCGGCTCGGCCACCCTGACCGGCGTCACGTTCCCGGGCTCGACGATCTCCCGGGCCCGGTTCACCCGCACCACGGTCAAGAAGCTGGACTTCCGCAAGGCGCGCAGCCTGGACGTCGCCGAGGGCTGGGACTTCCTGCGCGGCGCGATCATCGACTCCGGCCAGCTGGCCGAGGCGGCCGCCGCCCTCGCCCAGACCCTGGGCCTCCAGGTCAAGGATCGTTAGCCCAGCAGCGACGGCAGCCGGGCCTGCCACGCGCCGGTCTGCGACTCCCACGCCTTCGCCAGCGCCAGCAGCCCGAAGTCGTCGTGGTTGCGCCCGATGACCTGCAGTCCGATCGGCAGCCCGCTCGCCCCGAACCCGGCCGGGACGGCCAGCACCGGCGCGTTGATCATCGTCCCGATCGTGGTGACCTCCATCCACCGGTGGTAGGTCGGCATCGCGGTCCCGTTGATCGACTCCGGCCAGTGCACGCTCGCGTCGAACGGCATGACCTGGGCGGTCGGCAGGACGGCGTAGTCGTACGTCGCGAACAGCTCCCGGAAGCCCTCGTAGAGGCGGCTGCGGAGCTCGGCGTTCTCGAACACGTCGATCGCGGACAGGCGCTGGAGTCCCTCGTACTCGAAGAGCGCCTCGGGTTTGAGCAGCGCCCGCAGCCGCGGATCGGCGTGCACCTGCCGGACCCCGTTCCCGGCCAGCCAGTGCCGGTAGGTCAGCCAGGTCGGCCAGAGCCGGTCGGTGCCCAGCCCGGGCAGCTCGTCGACGGTGTCGACGGTCATCCCGAGCGCGGTGAAGTGCCCGAGCGCGGCGCGGGTGACGGCGAGGACCTCCGGCTCCATCGGCAGGTACCCGCCGAGATCGCCGAGCCACGCGACCTTCCCGGTGGGCCCGGCGGCGCGCCCGGTGAAGCCGTCCAGCGACAGCGGCGCCCGGTCGTCGTAGCCGGCCATGGTCCGCAGCAGCAGCTCCAGGTCGGTCGCGGTGCGCGCGATCGGCCCCTCGACCCCGCCCTGCGCGACGAACTGGTCGCCGCCGGCCGACGGGACCCGGCCGAACGACGGGCGCAGGCCGTACACGTTGTTCCAGCCGGGCGGGTTCCGCAACGACCCCATGAAGTCGCTGCCGTCCGCGACCGGGAGCATCCGCAGCGCCACCGCCGCGGCCGCCCCGCCGCTGCTCCCACCGGCGGTCTTCGCCGGGTCGTAGGCGTTTCCGGTCGTACCGTAAACGTGGTTGTAGGTTTGTGATCCGAGCCCGAGCTGCGGGACGTTCGTCTTCCCGATGAAGATCGCCCCGGCCGCCCGGATCCGTTCGACGAACAGCGAGTCCGCGTCGGCGACCATCGGCATCAGACCGTAACTGCTGGTCAGGCCCGCGACGTCGGCGAGATCCTTGACCGCGTGCGGAAACCCGTGCATCCAGCCCTGGCGCCCGCCGTCGCGCAGCAGCCGATCCTTCCCGGCCGCCTCGGCGAGCAGCTCGTCCCGCGGCCGCAACGCCACGATCGCGTTGACCGCCGGGTTCACCCGGTCGATGTGATCCAGGTGGGCGGTCATCACCTCGACGCAGCTGACCTGCTGTTTCCCGATGGCCGCGGACAGCTCGGCGGCGCTCAGGCCCACAATGGATCCGGCCGGTGACATCAGGCTGCCCTCCCGAGCGGCGGGGTGCGATCATCGTCGATATGAGCCGGTGGCGACGCCCGTATCCGTGGACATCATTGCAGTACTTCACTACCTCGCTGACCATCGTGGGCGCCATGTTCGCCCTGGTCGTGGTCGTCACGTCGGTGCTCGCCGCGCCGCCCGTCCTGGAGGCGCTGAAGGCCTACGCCTTCGTGGCCGCGTGGCTGACCGTCATCGGCCGCACGGCCTGGTCCGGTCTGTTCCTCGGGGACGACGGCATCCGGCTGCGCACGTTGCTCCGCACCCGGACGATCCCCTGGGCGGAGATCGCCTCGGTCGACCCGGTCCACGAGAACTTCCTGGGCCGGCCCGCCGACCGGATGTCCATCCGGCTCACGCTCCGCGACGGCACCCGCGTGATCGCCCCGGTCGAGTCGTCCGGCCCGCCGTCCTTCTTCCGGACCATGACCACGGTCCTGAAACCGGCCGACTTCCACGCCGCGCTGGCCGAGATCGATCAGCGCCTGACCGCCGTCCGCGGCTGAGCCGCCCGGCCGGTCAGAGGCCTTTCACCACGGCGGCGAGGTCGACGACATCCGCGGGCGCGGGCGGCTGGATCGCCGGGGCGGCGCCGAACTCGCTGAAGGACACGCCCTCGAGGTCGGTGCGGTCCAGGTGGATCGGGCAGGGGACCCCGGTGGTGGACACGTACACGACGGTCTTCGCCTTGCCGCCGTAGGTCACCGCGATGGCCGGCACCCCGCTGAAGTTCTTGATCGCGCCCTTGGTGACCGGGCCGGTCGGGCCGAGCAGGCTCAGCGCCCACTTCCGGGTGACGAAGTCGCCGAACATCTCATGCCGCGGCGGGATGGAGATCCACCGGCCGGCCTGCGCCGTGGTGAACTTGCGCCCGTCGTCCGGACCCAGCTCCGAGCTGATGAACGGCGCGGTGGGGCGCAGATAGTGTCCGCCGCGCACGGTGAGCGTGTCCTGCTTCGTGCTCCCCATGGCGGTCCACCCCGCGGCGTCGTCCCCGGCGAGCTGGATGTCCATCATCCACAGCAGCGGGCGGACACCGTCGGAGCTGGCGATCAGGCCGCCACGGATCCGGAACGACTTCGCGGCGGTGAGCGTGACCCGGGCGCGCTTCAGGATATCCGCGGCGGGCAGGTCGGCGATCCCGTTGGTGACCGGCGCGACGGACGCGGACGGCGCCGGGGCCGCGACCGACGCCGGGTGCCCGGACCCGGCGGTGCAGCCGCCCAGCAGGACGGCCGCGGCGATGACAGCGACGATGACCTTCATGATTCCCGATCCCCCGTAGATCTTGTGCGGCGCGAATCTACGCCAGCACCACCACGGGCGACGGCCCCGGGTCGTACGCGGTGAAGTGCTGGTCGGGGTCTTGCCGGCGGAATTCCCGCGGGCTGACGCCGCGCTCGCGCTTGAACGCCGCGCTGAGCGCGAAAGCGCTCCCGTACCCCACCTGCCGCGCCACCGCATCGAGGGTCGCGTCCGGGGTCCGGAGCAGGTCGGCGGCGAGGGCCAGGCGCCAGCCGGTCAGGTACGCCATCGGCGGCTCCCCGACCAGCTCGGTGAACCGGCGCGCCAGCAGCGACCGGGACACCCCGGCCCGGGCGGCCAGCCCGGCGACCGTCCACGGCCCGGCCGGCCGGTCGTGCAACAGCCGCAGCGCCGGCCCGACGACCGGGTCGTGCCAGGCCGGCACCCCGGCTTCCGGGCCCGCCAGCCAGGCCCGCAGCACCGAGATGAGCAGCAGGTCGAGCAGCCGGTCCAGGACCAGTTCCTGGCCGGGCTCGCCGCCGGTCATCTCGGCGGCGAGCAGCCCGACCAGGGTGCGGTCGGTGGCGGCGGCCGGCTGCACCAGCATCGCCGGCAGCGCGCCGAGGAGCCGGCGGCTGACCTCGCTCTCCAGCCGGTACGTCCCGGTGATCATCTCGGTGCCGCCGTCGGCGGTGTCGCCCCAGCTGCGCACGCCGAGCTGTGCCCGGGGCACGCCGTCCACGGTGACGCACCGCTGCCCGGGATGGACGATCGTCTGCCAGGGCGTGGCCGGGTCGTCGGCGACGGTGTAGGGCCGCGGCCCCCGGATCACCGCGACGTCGCCGGGCCGGAGCTCCACCGCCGTGTCCTGGATGATCAGGGCGGTGCCCCGCACCAGCGTGACCAGGGTCAGCGGCGCCTCGTCCTGGATCCGCAGCGCGAACGGCGGCTCCAGCACCGACCGCAGCAGGAAGGCGCCACGTGCGCGCGGCCCGTCGAGCAGCCCGGTCAGCGTGTCCACCCGGCAACCATGCCACGGCCGAGGCAGGCCAGCGCCAGCGTGCTCAGCACCGTGCGAAGGTCGTTGACCGGGACCCACACGCTCTCGAAGTCCGCCCGGGACACGGCGGCGTCGGCGAGCCGGTCGTTGAGCGGCACCTCGACGACCATCGTCAGGACCAGCACCACCAGGTAGAGGCCGGCCGCCGCGGCGACCCAGGCGAACGGCCGGCCGGCCCGGGCGAGCAGCCCCGCGAGGACCGCCGGGAACAGCAGCGCCCCGGCGAAGACCAGCAGGAACAGGCCGTTCTCGATGGCGGCGTTGAGGTGCCGCATCGCGGTCACGAAGGTGGCGTCGTCGGTGGCGTGCAGGCCGGGCAGCACCGAGGTGGTGAACGCGAAGAAGATCCCGGCGATCAGCCCCAGGCACACCACCGCCGCGATGGACAGGGCCTTCACGCGGGGTCCCGGACGTCAGGAGCAAGTGTCATGACGCAAGTCCACCCGCTCGGGCGTGGACGAACCATGGCCGGAACTCCCGGTTACATACGCGAGCGTCCCAGGCCGCCATCGCCGCCGCGTCCCCGGTTGAAGATCGACGATCAAGAACGATCGCCCGGGTACGGCCGGAAGCGCTGTTTGACGAACGCGAAACGCTGCGGCGCTGTCCCCGAAACACCGATTCGGTGAAGTACCTGACACTCCGGTTTGGAGGGCATATGCCCGGGTACCCCGGTGCGCCCCGGTACGGGTGCGCCGTGACCGGGGCGCGCAGGGAGGCGCCACCATGGACCAGCACGATCTGCTGAGCCGGATTCAGAAGAACGGCCGTCTGCACGGCCGCAACGAGAGCCGCCGGGTCACCGCCACGGTGCTCGGCGTGCTGAGCGAACTGCTGCCGGCTTCGGCGTACCGTCGCCTGACCGCAACCCTGCCGGAAGAGCTCCGTGGGCAGCTGCCGGCGCCGGAGACCGGCCGGATCGTGGAGATCATGGACTGCCGGCGTTTCCTGGCCCGGATCGGTGAGCGCCTCTTCGCCGACGGCAGCGACGCGGCGTTCCTGGCCCGGGTGGTGCTGTCCGAGCTGAACGCGGGGGAGCGCGGGGTGTCGCCGGCCGAGCTGGCGCACCTGGTGCCGATGGATCTGCGGGCGCTGTTCCGGTCCCGCCCGCTGGTGCCGTGGACCGAGGACGCCGGCGCCTCGGGTGTCGAGGGCCTGCTGCGGCGCCCGGCCCCGAAACCGGCCCGGATCATGGCCGCGGAGAAATCCCTCTGAGCCGCGGTTCCAGGACGTCGATGGCCCGGACCCGGCCCGGCCTCACTCGGCGGTGAGCCGCCCGAACGCCGACCGGTGGAACACCAGCGGGCCCAGCTCGCCGACCGGGTGATCCAGCCCGTGCAGCTTCAGCAGGACGATGGTGTGATCGCCGGCCTCCACCTCGCGGTAGATGGTGGTGTCGAAGCGGGCCAGCCCGTCGTCGATGGTCACCGCGCCCTCGTCGCTGACCGACGCCTGGATGCCCTCGAAGCGGTGCGCGACCGGCCCGGCGAGCTGGCGGCAGATCGCGCTGTGGTGGGCGGCCAGCACGGTCACCCCGAGGTGGTCGGCGCGGCGCAGGTCGGGCCACGTCTTCGAGGTGTTGGCGATGGAGAAGGAGATCAGTGGCGGTTCCAGGCTGACCGAGGTGAACGAGCTGGCGGCGAGCCCGACGAGGACGCCGTCGACCGCGGCCGCGACGGCGACGACCCCGCTGGGGAAGTCACCGAACGCCCTCCGGAGGCGGACCGGGTCGAGATCCTGGTTGGTCACGAAGGCCGCGGGGGTCTGCGAGATGGTCATGTGAGGGTGTCCTTTCCGACGACCGACCCCAATCTATATCGGGCCTATAGGTTTTCGGAAGTATTGGAGACGTCACAGTCCGCATCGATCATGCCGACTGGCGACTCACCAGCGTCGGCTCGTAGATCACCGAACTTACCCGCCCCTCCGGCTCCTCGATCCGGGCCAGCAACAGTGTGGCGGCCTCGGCGGCCATGTCCTCCAGTGGGTGCCGCACCGTCGTGAGTGCCGGGCGGGCCGCCAGCGCCGCGCTGCTGTCGTCGAACCCGACCACCGCGACGTCCTCCGGCACCCGCTTGCCGGCGTCCCGCAGCACCAGCAGCGCGCCGACCGCCATCAGGTCGTTCGCCACGAAGACCCCGTCGAGCTGCTCGGGCATCAGCGTCCGCATCGCCCGCTCGCCGCTCTCCTGGGTGAAGTTGCCGGTCGCGGTCGGCACCCAGGCGTGCCCGTGCCGGGCCAGCGCCCGCTGGAAACCGGTGATCCGGTCCTGACTGGCCGGCACGTCGGCCGGCCCGGAGATCATCCCGATCCGCTGGCAGCCGCGCGCCACCAGGCGCTCCGCGGCGAGCGAGGCGCCGGTCTCGTTGGCCAGGTCGACGTAGCTGATCGGCACCGGCTCGGGCGGCCGCCCGATCAGCACGGCCGGGATCCGGGCGTCGGCGAGCAGGCCGGGCAGCGGGTCCCGGGCCGGCAGCGACAGCACCACGGCGCCGTCGGCCTGCCCGTTGCGCAGGTCGCCGACCAGGCGTTTCTGCCCCTCGGGGCCGACCATCTGCAGTGCCAGCCGGACGCCGGCCGGCCGCAGCACGCTCATCAGCCCGCCGACCACGCGCCCGAAGTAGGGGTCCGCGAAGAACCGGCCCATGAACGGGTCGTCGTCGTGCGGCTCCGAGTCGGAGACGACCAGGGTCACCGTGCCGGTGCGGCGGGTGACCAGCGATCGGGCCAGCCGGTTCGGCACGTACCCGGTCTGCTCGACCGCGCTCCAGACCACCTCGTGCAGCTGCGGGTCGACGTTGCGGACGCCGTTGACGACCCGGGAGACGGTGGCCCGGGAGACGCCGGCCACGCGGGCTACGTCCTCGAGCGTCGGTAGCCGGTGGCTCTGCATGCCGTGTTTATAGCACGGGATGGAGAGCGCTTTCCGCCCGCTGGGCTCCAGGCCGCGGCACGGGCGGCGGCTGGGCGGCCGGCGATGTTCCGGAACCCCAAACCATTGACGTACGTCGTGAACAGCTCGAAGTATGGAAAGCGCTCTCCAAGCGTTCCGTCCTCCAAGCCTTGGGAGATCCCCCCGTGAACAGAAGAACCTTGCGATGGCTGATCGCGCCGCTGAGCGCGTTCGCCCTGGCCGGCGCCATGCTGGTCGCCGCCAACCCGTCGGCCTACGCCGCCGACACCCTGCTCTCGCAGGGCCGTCCGGCGCTCGCCTCCTCGACCGAGAACGGCGAGTCCCCCGCGATCGCCGCGGTCGACGGCCGCTCCGACACCCGTTGGGGCAGCCTGTGGGCCGACCCGCAGTGGCTCCGCGTCGATCTCGGCTCCACCGCCACGATCACGCAGGTCAAACTGCAGTGGGAGGCCGCGTACGCGAAGGCCTTCCAGATCCAGACCTCGCCCGACGGCAACGCCTGGACCACGATCTACAGCACCACCACGGCGGCCGGCGGCAACCAGACCCTGGCGGTCAACGGCTCCGGCCGTTACGTCCGGGTGTACGGCACCCAGCGCGGCACCGGCTACGGCTACTCGCTCTACGAGTTCCAGGTCTACGGAACGTCGTCGGTCACGCCGCCGGCCTCCGACGGCCCGGGCTACGTGATGGCGAACCCGCCGGTCACCGGCGTCGTCCCGTCCACCAAGATCCCGCCGGCCCAGAACCCGCCGGTCACGCACCGCGAGTTCCAGGCGAACTGCTCGGTCAGCCGGACGAACCTGAACGACGACCCGATCGTCTTCCCCGGCCTGCCCGGCGCCTCGCACTCGCACACGTTCATGGGCAACCGCACCACGAACGCCAACACCACCCTCGCCTCGCTGCAGGCCGGCACCACGTCCTGCATCACCCCCGGGGACCGCACCGGCTACTGGATGCCGACCCTGCTCAACGGCGACACGGCGGTCCAGCCGGACGGCCCGCAGGTCATCTACTACAAGAGCGGCGTGCTCGACTACACCAGCGTCCGGCCGTTCCCGGCGGGCCTGCGCTACGTCGTCGGCAGCCCCACCTCCACCCTCGACGAGTTCCGCAACCACCCGGGCGCGGTCGAGGGCTTCGAGTGCGGCGACCTCACCCGCAACTGGGACATCCCGGCGAACTGCGTCGCCGGCTCCCAGCTCAACGTCCGGCTCCAGGCCCCGAGCTGCTGGGACGGCCTGCACCTGGACACCCCCGACCACAAGAGCCACATGGCGTACCCGATCGTCGGCGTCTGCCCGGCCTCCCACCCGGTCGCCGTCCCGATGATCGAGTTCAAGATGGCCTGGCCGGTCAGCGGCAACATGGCCAACGTCCACTTCGCCAGCGGCCGCGGCTACTCGTTCCACTACGACGTCTACAACGCCTGGGACCCGGCCGTGCTCGCCGCCCTGACCACCCACTGCATCAACGGCGGCCTGCAGTGCAACCCGCGCGGCTTCGACCAGTACAAGCCGGACCGCGGCGCCGCCCTCAACGAGAACTACGAACTCCCCTGACCCCCAAAACCCCTGCTAACCCCAAACCCCTTTCCCGGTACGCCGTGAGCGTCACCGCCTGACCGCCCCCGGCCGGGGACCAGCACAGACTGCCCCCGGCCGGGGTGCCTCCACCAGTCACCCCCGCACGCCAGCCGCACCCGCACCCGCACCCACACCCGCAGAGCCCACCCGCACCCGCACCCGCACCCGCACCCGCACCCGCACCCGCACCCGCACCCGCACCCGCACCCGCACCCGCAGAGCCCAGCCCAGCCGCACCCGCACCCGCACCCGCACCCGCAGAGCCCAGCCCAGCCCAGCCGCAGCCCAGCCCAGCCCAGCCCAGCCGCAGCCGCAGCCGCAGCCCAGCCCAGCCCAGCCGCAGCCCAGCCGCAGCCCGGCTCCGGCCTCGACCACCAGCACCGGCCAAGCGCGTCCGGCCGGTCGCCGCGGTCGTCTCGGCCCGGGTCCTGATCGCCAGCACCAGCCGGGCCGGTTCGGCTGGTCGCTACGGTTGTTCCCCGGCTCGATCCCGGCCGCCAGCGCCAGCCGGGCCTGCTCAGCTGGCGGCCACGGCTGCTTCCGGCCCGGATCTCGACCGTCAATGCCAGCCGGGCCGGTCGACGGGGCTGCCGCCGTACCCCCGGGTGGTGTGCAAAAAACGCAAGAAACCGCAATCCGGACGCGGCGGCCGCAGCGGTGACCAGCGGCGGATGTCGTCTGGCAAGCTGCGGAACCAGCTGCGGAACCAGCTGCGGAACCAGCTGCGGAACCAGCTGCGGAACCAGCTGCGGAACCAGCTGCGGAACCGGCTGCGGACCGGAGGTGGCGCCCGCGGCAGAGACCCGCGGCGGACGCCGCTCGGTCGAACAGCCGTGACCAGCCGCCGACAGCCCTGGCGTGCCGGTCGTCCAGCAACGCGATCGTGTCGCCGGCGCGACCGCTCAAGAGTTTCCGCGCGAGTTATCCACACTGCGGGTCTGTCCACAGGCCACCCGACCAAGATCGCTCCCGGGCGTCACAATGGAACGGGGCAGCCCCCCTTGGTGAGGGTGGGGGCTGTTTTCTGCGGGGGACGAGGCCGGGAACCCTCGATAACGCTTTTCAGCGAAATATCTCAGAAATCTTTCTGGAGGGCCTCGAGCGCCGCCGCCCGCGTTTCCAAAATGCGCGCGGCCAGGGCTTTCGTGCGTGATTCGGCGCCGGCCGACTGTTCGCTCGTGGCGAGCTGGTGGCTCTGGTTCAGGTGTTCCCGCAGGCTCTTGGCCAGCACGGTGTCGAAGGCCGCCCCGCGTTGCGCGCCCGCCGAGGCGAGCAGGGCCGGCGTGACCATGCCGGGCATCGGCATGCCCTTGTGCGGGTTCTCGGCCGGCAGCCCGGCCTCGTCGTGAAGTTGCCGCAGCGTGCCCAGCTCCTCCGTGGTGAACGTCTTGACCTGCGCGGACACCTTCTTCATCGCGGCCGACGAGCTGTTCGCGGGGGTCAGCTCGAGCAGTGGCAGCAGCTCCTCGTCCATCGCGATGTTGATCTCGATCCAGGCGAGGTCGGTGCCACCGAATGCGGGGCCGAGGGCGGCCCCGGAGGCGGATCGGGCGGCGGCCCCGGCGGCGGCGGGGGCGGCGGGCGAGGTGGCGCCAGGAGCGGGGGAGGGGCCGGCGGGGGAGGCGGCGCCGCAGCCGGTGACCGTGAGCAACCCCACGGCGATGGCCAGGACAACGGGGCGGGGATTCGCTTTCACGTTGCGGAGCTTGCAGTTCCGGAACCGGGGATGTCAATGGGAAGTATTGACCTCCGGCAACATGAGCGAAACAATCGCATTCGCTTGGAGAGCGCTTTCCCTGTTGATTCCGAACAGGTCCCGTCCCGCAAGAGTCCCCGTTGGGGTGTGATCATGAGTCAGATGTCCGGGCCGGATCTGCGTCGCCGCAGACCGTCCGTCCTCGCCGCCTTCGTGGTGCTGCTGCTCGGCCTCGCCGCCGTCGCCGTCACCACCGCCGCCAGCGCCGCCGACACCCTGCTCTCGCAGGGCAAGCCGGCCACCGCCTCGTCCCAGGAGGGCGCGGACGTCGGCCCGGCCAACGCCTTCGACGGGAACGACGGGACGCGCTGGTCCAGCGTGTTCGCCGACCCGCAGTGGATCCGCGTCGACCTGGGCGCCACCGCCACGGTCACGAAGGTCGTCCTGCAGTGGGAGGGCGCTTTCGGAAAGTCGTACGAAATCCAGACAAGCCCGGATGGGACCACCTGGACCAAGATCTATGGCACCACGGCCGGTGCCGGTGGCACCGAGACGCTGACCGTGAGCGGCAGCGGACGATACGTCCGGCTCTACGGCACCGCCCGCGCCTCCGGCTACGGCTACTCGCTCTACGAGTTCAAGGTCTACGGCTCGATCGGCACCACGCCCCCGACCGGTGACTGCACGACCAACGCGGCCCAGGGCCAGCCCGCAACCGCCTCGTCGTCGGAGGGCGCGGACGTCAGCGCGGACAAGGCCGTCGACGGCAACGACGGCACCCGCTGGTCCAGCCTGTTCGCCGACCCGCAGTGGATCCGCGTCGACCTGGGCGCCACCAAGGCGATCTGCGGCGTGGTCCTGCAGTGGGAGAGCGCGTACGGAAAAGCCTATGAAATTCAGACAAGTCCGGATGGCACCACCTGGACCAAGGCCTACGGCACCACCACCGGCGCCGGCGGCACCGAAAACCTGAATATTTCGGCAAATGCGCGATATGTCCGGATGTACGGCACCGCGCGAGCGAACGGCTACGGCTACTCCCTCTGGGAGTTCAAGGTCCTGACCAGCGGCGGAACGACCACCACCCCGCCGCCGACCCAGGATCCCACCACCTACACGACGGTCTGGCAGGAGAACTTCGACGGCTCGGCCAACACCTCGCCGTCCGCCGCGAACTGGCTGACCCGCACCGGCACGCAGTACCCGGGCGGCGCCGCCAACTGGGGCACCGGCTCGGTCGAGACCGCCAGCAACGCCACCGCCAACCTCGCGCTGGACGGCGCCGGCAAGCTGAGCATCAAGGCGATCCGCGACGGCGCCGGCAAGTGGACCTCGGGCCGGATCGAGACGCAGCGCACCGACTTCGCCCCGCAGCCGGGCGAACTGCTCAAGTTCAGCGCGGTGCTCAAGCAGCCGGGCGTCGCCAACGGCCTCGGCTACTGGCCCGGCTTCCGGGCGACCGGCGCCGCCTACCGCGGAAACTTCACCAACTGGCCGTCGGTCGGCGAGACCGACATCATGACCGACGTCAACGGCCGCGACCAGCTCGCCCAGACGCTGCACTGCGGCACCGCCCCGGACGGGCCGTGCGCGGAGTACACCGGACGGTCCTCGGGCCTCGCGTCCTGCGTCGGCTGCCAAGCCGGCTACCACGAGTACTCGCAGGTCATCGACCGGACCAAGACCGACGAGGAGATCCGGTTCTACCTCGACGGCCGGCAGTCCTGGGTGGTCCGGGAGTCGCAGGTCGGCGTCGCCGCCTGGGATGCGGCCGTGCACCACGGCTTCTACCTGCGCCTCGACCTCGCGGTCGGCGGCTCCCTGCCGAACGCGATCGCCGGGCTCACCACCCCGACCGCGGACACCACCTCCGGCGGCGTGCTCAGCGTCGACTCGGTGACGGTGTCCAAGGCGTCCGGGACGACCGCGGCGGCGATGACCGATCCGGCCGTTCCGGCCGGGCCCAGCGTCGTCAAGGTCACCGGTAGCCAGGGCAACTGGACGCTGACCGTGAACGGCACGCCGTGGCTGGTCAAGGGCATGACGTACGGCCCGCCGCAGGCCGCCGCGGACGGCTACATGCGCGACCTGAAGAACATGGGCGTCAACACGATCCGGATCTGGGGACCGGACGCGAACACGCCGCTCCTGCTCGACACCGCGGCCCGCTTCGGCATCAAGGTGATCGTCGGGCTGTGGCTCAACCACGGCGCGGACTACGTGAACGACACCGCGTACAAGACCGCCGCCAAGGCCGACGTGCTGAACTGGGTGAACCAGCTCAAGGGGCGGCAGGGCGTGCTGCTCTGGGACGTCGGCAACGAGGTCATCCTGGAGATGCAGAACTACGGGCTGTCCGCGGCCGAGGTCGAGGCGCGGCGGGTGGGGTACGCGAAGTTCGTCAACGAGCTCGCCGACACCATCCACGGGGCCGACCCGAACCACCCGGTGACCTCGACCGACGCGTACACGTACGCCTGGACGTACTACAAGCAGTACGCGCCGGCGCTCGATCTGCTCGCGGTCAACTCGTACGGCGCGATCGACACCGTCAAGCGGGACTGGATCGCCGGCGGCTACACCAAGCCGTACATCCTCACCGAGGGCGGGCCGGCCGGGGAGTGGGAGGTGCCCAACGACGCCAACGGGGTGCCGACCGAACCCACCGACCTGCAGAAGAAGGCCGGCTACGCGTACAGCTGGAACGCGATCAAGGGGCATGCCGGGGTCGCGCTCGGGGCCACCGAGTTCCACTACGGCCTGGAGAACGACTTCGGCGGGGTGTGGCTGAACACCACGACCGGTGGCTGGCGGCGGCTCGGCTACGCGGCGCTGCGCGAGGCGTACACCGGTCAGCCGGTGCCGAACACCGCGCCGGAGATCTCCGCCATGACGGTCAGCACGCCGACCGCGGTGCCGGCCGGCGGGACGTTCACGGTCAGCACGACCACGTCCGACCCGCAGGGCGACGCTATCCGCTACAACCTGCTGGCCAGCGACAAGCACATCAACGGCAACAAGGGTCTGCGACACCTGAACTACACCCAGACCGCCGACGGCCGGTTCACGGTGACCGCGCCGGAGACCCTGGGGGTCTGGAAGGTCTACGTCTACGCCTACGACGGCCAGGGCAACGTCGGGATCGAGCAGCGCTCGTTCAAGGTGGTCCCGCCGGTCATCGCCGGGACCAACCTGGCCAAGGGCAAGACGGCGACCGCGTCCACGTACCAGCCGACCGGGACGAACGGGCCGCAGCTGCCGTCCTACGCGGTCGACGGCGACTACGGCACCCGATGGGCCAGCGAATGGGTGGACACGTCGTGGCTCCAGGTCGACCTGGGCTCGGTGCAGTCGTTCGACAAGGTCGCGCTGGCCTGGGAGGCGGCGTATGCCACCTCGTACCAGATCCAGACGTCCAACGACGGCAACACCTGGACCAACGTCTACTCGACAACCGCGGGTGACGGCGGCTTCGACACGCTCTCGATCAGCGGATCCGGGCGATACGTCCGGGTGAACAACACCGGGCGAGCGACCGCCTACGGCTACTCGCTCTACGAGTTCGGGGTCTACCGCTCGTAGCGGATCGCGGTGACGCGCCCGGCCGGCCGGCCGGGCGCGTCGTGCGTCATCCGGCCTGGGCCTTGACCACCAGGGTCCGGGACCTGTTCCGGCCGAGGCCGATCGCCGTCAGCGTGAAGCTGTGCGACTGAGTGGCGCCCGGAGCGACATCGCAGGGGAACGGCAGCGAGTCCGACCCGCTCGGGCCGTACTCCGCGTAGAGGCCCGGCCCGTCGACGCTGAGCTGGACCTTGCCGGTGCCGGTGACCTGCCACTCGAGGATCGCCGGCGCGCCCTCGTGGACGACACCGTCCTTGACGGACCGGCACTCCGGTTTCCGCTTGACCCGGAAGTACTCGATGGTCGGCACGATCGGCTGCACGGTCACCACCGAGCCGGGCGGCAGGGTGCGCTTCTTCGTGGCGGCCGGCGTCGGCTGATGGCTCGGCGACGGCGTGCTGGCGGGTTCATCGCCGGCCTGAGGTGCATCGCCGGCCGGAGCGCCGGCGCCGTCGCCGGCAGCGGACAGGCAGGCCGCGCCGGGGATGCCGATCGAGAGCTCGGCCTTCGACTTGCTCCGGACGGTGACCGAGTTGACGTCGCCGACGTAGGCGACCTCGGCGGCGCTCTCGCAGAGCTTCCGCCCGCGGGCGGTGTCCGCGTCGGTCAGGCCGGTGTCGATCGTGACGTTGGTGCACTGGCCGTTCACCGTGACGGTGGTGACGTCGGAGCTGTTCAGGTGCTTCTGGACGGTGGCTGCGGCGTCGCCGCAGTCATCCGCTGTCGGGGCGGTCGCCGTCGATCCGGCGGATGGCGATTCGGCGCCGGCCGGCGAGCAGCCGGACAGCGCAACGGTCAGTGCGAGCAACGCCGCGAGGCGCCGGCGAACGGTCATGGTGTGCCGGTCCTGTCTCTTCGATAGAGTGGAGCTCTATCGAATAGTGCACTACGCCGTCCAGGTGACTGTCAACCGGCCGGACCGGCCGGGCGCCGCCGGCGACGTATCCTTCCCCGGTCATGACTGGTGACCTGCTGGATGTTCGCCGCATCTACTTCGAGCCGGCCGCCGCCCAGCTCCCGCGCGGCAGGGAGATCCTGGCCCGGTTCCCCGCGGCCCAACGGGTCGAGGTGGCGAGTCACCAGCGGATCCCGGAACTCCACGGCGACGAGACGAACGTCAACCGGTGGGTGCGGATCAAGCGCGAGGCGCTCGTCCTCGGCGTCAAGAAGACACTGACCGCGCGGCCGAACGGGCGCTCCGCCGACTTCATCGCGCCGTCCACCGCCAACGGCTGCGCGATGGCCTGCGCCTACTGCTACGTGCCGCGCCACAAGGGCTACAGCAACCCGATCACGGTCTTCGCCAACATCGAAAAGATTGCGGCGTACGTGTCCGGCCACGCCAGCCGCCAGGGCCCGAAACCCGCCCCGAACGAGTGCGATCCGCTCGCCTGGGTCTACGACATCGGCGAGAACTCGGACTGCAGCGTCGACGCCCGGATCAGCGACAACGTCCGCGACCTGGTCGAACTGTTCCGCTGGATGCCGGGCGCGAAGGCGTCCTTCGCCACCAAGCACGTGAACCGCGAACTGCTGGACTGGGACCCGCGGGGCCGTACCCGAATCAGGTTTTCGTTGATGCCGCAGGCGGACGCCAAGATCCTCGACATCCGGACCTCGCCGATCGACCAGCGGATCGCCGCGATCGACGATTTCGTCGCCGCCGGGTACGAGGTGCACGTCAACTTCAGCCCGGTCGTCGTCCGGGACGGCTGGCTGGCCGACTGGGCCGCGCTGCTCGACCAGCTGGACGCCGGAATCGGGCCGGCGGCGAAGAAGCAGCTCGCGGCCGAGGTCATCTTCCTGACCCACAACCGCGAGCTGCACGAGGTCAACCTCGGCTGGCACCCGAAGGCCGAGGAGTTGATCTGGCGCCCCGCCCTCCAGCAGCCGAAACTCTCCCAGAACGGTTCCTGGAACGTCCGCTACCGCACCGGCGAGAAGGGCCGGTACGTCGCCGCGCTGCTGGACCTGATCGCGGCGCGGACGCCCTACCTGCACGTCCGCTACGCCTTCTGACCGCTACGCCTTCTGACCGCTGCGCGGCAAAGCCGCGTGCTCAGGCCGAGGCGACGGCGAGCGCGAGCGTGACCGCCGCGAACGCGAGCAGCACGGCCGGCAGCGGCATGCCCTTGACGTCGCGGACCCGCGCGTGCGTGATCACCGCGCCGGCGTAGTAGAGAACCAGCCCGACCGCCGCGGCGACACCCAGTGGCCGCCACAGGATCCCGATCAGCAGGCCGAGCCCACCGGCGATGTTCAGCAGCGCCAGTGGCACGAACCAGGATCTCGGCACCCCTGCGGCCGACAGCACGCCGGTGACCCGTTCCACGCCGCGGATCTTCGCGACGGCGGAGTTGATGTTGGCCAGCCCGAACAGGCCGCCGACGATGGCGTAGGCGAGAAACATGACAGCCTCCAACGATGGCATCAAAGAAACCATGGCTCTGTGTAAATCGTTGGAAGCCTACAACGATTTATGGAGGGCAACAATTGTGAGGCTGGCTATGATGGCGGCATGGCCGAGACCGCGATACCTGTCCAACTGGGCATGCTGCTCGCCGGCCGCGGCGCACTGGCCGACGCCCGCGTCCGCCAGACTCTGGCTACTCAGCGCCTCAACATGCGGTCCATGTTCACGCTGAGCCATCTCGCCCGCGGCCCGGTGAACCAGCAGTCCCTGATCGACCTGCTCGGCGTCGACCCGAGCGCCCTGGTCGCGGTCCTCAACGAGCTCGAAGGCCTGGGCTACGCGTCGCGCGAGCGCGACCCGGCCGACCGCCGCCGCCACATCGTCCGGATCACCACTCGGGGCGCGACCGCGCTGGAGGTGGTCGACAAGGTTCTCAAGCGGGCCGACGACGACCTGTTCGCCGCGCTCTCCAGCGCCGAGCGCGATCAGCTCGAGCACCTGCTGAGCAAGGTCGCCGGCGCGGACGGCTGCGGCTGACCGATCGCCGGATGCGCACCGTCGAGCTGCTTTTAGATCAAGAGCAGGATTTCGCCGTACGGCGGGAATGGGCTCTTCTTCGTGATGCCGGCCTGCCGAGCCTGGCCGATCACGGGCACCCGACGAATCGCCCGCACCTGACCGTGGTCCGGGCCGCGTCGCTCGACGGGCTGCCGGAGCTGACGTTGCCGCTGGTCGCCGAGCTGGGGCCGGTGCGCAGGCTCGGGCGGGCGCTGGTCCGGCCGGTGACGCCGACCGCCGAGCTGCGGGATCTGCACTCGCGGGTCTGGTCGGCGCTGCCCGGCGCGTGGCCGCCGCCGGGGGAGTGGTTCCCGCACGTCAGCCTGGCCCTCAGGGCCCCGGGCGACATGCTCGACCGGCTCCCGGCAGAGATCGGCCGCCCCGATTCCCGAGAGTGCTCTTTCGTTGCGGCCCGCAGCTACGACACCGAGGCGCGAACCGTGACCGACATCGAGGCATGAGCCGTGACCGACATCGAGGCATGAGCCGTGGCCGGCATCGGGGCATGAAACGCGGCCGGCATCAGGGCCGGGGCCGCGGCCGGCAGGGAAACGGGCGGCGATCGATGATCGCCGCCCGCTGCCGTGCTTGCCTGCCGTGACTCGTGGCCGGTCAGGCGTCCTGCAGAGCCACCACCGGCGCCGGCTTCGGCGCGTCCGCGAAGCCGCGCAGCGGCACGTGCTTGATGAACAGCGCCACCACGATCCCGGCCGCGGCCGCCGCCGCGCCCCAGACGAACGCCGCGCCGATCCCGTTGCTGACCGCCACCGCGAACGCGTGCTGGACCGGCTCGGGCAGTGCCCGCAGCATCGCCGGCGTCATCCCGGCCGCCGAGCCGGTGCTGGTCGCCGCCGAGCCGCCGCTGTCGGCGAGCGAGTCGAGCAGGTGGTTGGTGTAGATCGTGCTGAGCAGCGAGACGCCCAGCGAGCCACCCATGTTGCGCAGGAAGGTGGCCGCCCCGGTCGCCGCGCCGATCGCGTTGATCGGCGAGCTGTTCTGCGCGATCAGCATGGTGGTCTGCATCAGGCAGCCCATGCCGGCGCCGAGCACGACCATGAACACGCTGGTCATGAACCGCGACGTGCCGGTGTCCATGGTGGCGAACAGGCCCAGGCCGGCCGTCATCAGGACGGTCCCGACGATCGGCAGCGCCCGGTAGTGCCCGGTGCGGGTGATCAGCTGGCCGCCGATCAGCGAGACCGTCATCGCGGCGATCATCATCGGCATCAGCAGCAGGCCGCTGTTGGTGGCCGAGGCGCCCTGCACGTACTGCTGGAACTGGGGCAGCAGGGTGATGCCGCCGAACATCGCGAACCCGACGATCAGGCTGAGCGCGCCGGCCAGTGCGAAGTTGCGGTTCCGGAAGACCGACAGCGGCATGATCGGCTCGGCGGAGCGGCGCTCGACCATGATGAACGCCACGAACGCGCCGACGGTCAGCGCGAGCAGGCCGAGGATCTGCGGGGAGGACCAGTCGTACTGGCTGCCGCCCCACGTGGTGATCAGCACGAACGCGGTGATCCAGACGCTGAGCAGGGCGGCGCCGAGCCAGTCGATGCGCGCCTTGCCGGCCCCGCGGGGCAGCTTGGCCAGCACGAACCAGCAGACGCCGAGCGCGACCAGGCCGAGCGGCAGGTTGACGTAGAACGCCCAGCGCCAGTTCAGGTTGTCGGTGATGAAGCCGCCGACCAGCGGGCCGCCGATCATCGCGACCGGCATGACGGCCATCATCACGCCCTGGTACTTGCCGCGCTCGCGGGGCGGCACGATGTCGGCCAGGACGGACATGACGCCGACCATCAGGCCGCCGGCGCCGAGGCCCTGGACCGCGCGGAACGCGATCAGCTCGCCCATGTTCTGCGACATGCCGCAGAGTGCCGAGCCGACCAGGAAGATCGCGATCGAGGTGAGGAACGTGACGCGCCGGCCGAGCAGGTCGCCGAGCTTGCCCCAGATCGGGGTGGCGACCGTGGAGGCGAGCACGTAGCCGGTGGTCACCCAGGCCAGATGGTTCAGGCCGTGCAGGTCGCCGACGATCGTGGGCAGCGCGGGTGCCACGATCATGTTGTCGAGCATGGCGAGCAGCATCGCGATCACGAGGCCGCTCATGGTCACCATGATTTCGCGGTGAGTGAAGCGGATGGGTTCAGGTTGTGTCACGGCGGACTTCTTTCGGTATTCTTACTTACCGGCCGGTTAGTAGCCTACTTGCCGCACGGTAAGTTAGCAAACGGCGTGATGCATCGGGAGGACGGACAGCGATGGCGACGGCAGGTCAGCGGCGAGGCGCCGACACGAAGGCGGAGATCCGCAGGGTGGCCATCGAGCTGTTCACCGAGCGGGGCTACGAGGGCACCTCGCTGCGCGAGATCGCCGAGCGGCTCGGGATCACCAAGGCCGCGCTCTACTACCACTACAACAGCAAGGACGAGATCGTCCTGTCGATCTTCCAGGCCCACCTGGACGCGATCGAGGAGCTGGTCGCCTGGGCCGTCGCGCAGCCGCCCAGCCCGGAGCTGCGCGCCCAGGCCGTCGAGCGCATGATCGACCTCAGCGTCGGCAGCGGCGCCGCCGCGATGAAGTTCGCGATGGCCAACCAGCACGTGGTCCGCGAGCTGCACCAGAGCAAGGGCCGGGAGAACGCGTTCGGCAAGATGACCGAGCTGTTCGACCACCTGACCGGCCCGGACGCCCCGGTCGAGGAGGCGCTGCGGGTCCGCGCCGCGCTGCTCAGCGTCAACATCGTGCTGATGGCCTCGCGCGGGCTGAACGCCTCCGAGGCCGAGATCAGCACGGTCGCCCGCGACATCGCCCGGTCTTTGATCAAAATCGACTAAGACCCAAGACCCGATTTGAGGGTACGGACGTAGCCCGCGCCCGCCCGGCGGGGCTGTTACCGTGCGGGCCATGTCGATCAAGGCCAGGCTGCTCGGTTCCGCGGTGTCGCACTGGGGTGCGGACCCGTGGGCGCGCGGCTCGTGGAGCCTGATCGGCCGGCACGGCACCCCGCAGGACCGGATCGCGCTGGGCACCCCGGTCGGCGACCGGCTGCGGATCGCCGGTGAGGCCACCCACCCGACCCGCGCCGGGATGACCCACGGCGCGTACGAGCAGGGCCTCGCCGCCGCGGCCTGGGCGATCGAACGCGGTCACCCCGGCGTCCTGGTGGTCGGCGCCGGGATGGCCGGGCTCGCCGCCGCCCGCGCACTCGCCGAGCGGGGCGTCCAGGTGCGGATCCGGGAGGCCCGGGACCGGATCGGCGGCCGGACCGCCGGCGTCGACGTGGCCGGCGGCGCGTTCGACCTGGGCGCCAACTGGCTCCAGCAGTACGACGACAACGTGCTCGCCCGCCTCGCCGAGCGACTGGGCCTGACCACGGTCGTCACCGACTTCACCGACCCGCTCGTGCTCAACGCCCACCCGATCCCGCACGGCATCGAGGACGACCTGCGCGACCGCCTCGCCGCCGCCGGACCGCAGGCGAGCGTCGCCGACGTCCTCGGCGACTGGTTGCGCGCTCCGGCGCCGTGGACCCCGGATCAGATCCACCGGCTCGCCGACGCCGAGATCGTGATGGACGCGGGCGTGCCGTTGACCTGGCTCAGCGCCCGGCACGGCTTCGAGCCGGGCGTGGGCGAGGGCGACCGCTGGATCGTCGGCGGCTACCGCCTGCTCACCGCCCACCTCGCCGCCGGCCTCGACATCCGCCTCGGCCGGCCGGTCGACCGGATCGACGTCCAGCCCGGCACGGTGGTCGTGTCCGGCGGCGAGGTCCGGGAGGCGGCCGACGCGGTGATCGTGACCGTGCCGCTGCCGGTCCTCGCGGCCGGCGCGATCACGTTCGACCCGCCGCTGCCGGAGTCCCACCGGACCGCGCTGTCGCACCTCGGCGCGGGCCGGGTCGAGAAGGTGATCCTCCGGTTCGACCGGCGGTTCTGGCCCGAGCACGGCTACTACCGCGTGCACGGGCCGGCCGAGAACTGCATCAGCGAGTGGCTCGACGCGACCGCCGCCGACGGCACCCCCACCCTGGTCGGACTGTTCGCCGGCCCCTGGCAGGACACGCTGTGGACCGGCTCGGACGACGAGATCGCCGCCCGGGCCACCGAGATCATCCGCGCCGCCGCCGAGCCGTGGTGACCGGGCACCCGCCGTACCCGCAAATGGTCTAAAGCTCGAGCAAGGCCGCGAGGCCGGCCAGCAGGCGGTCGATCTCGTCGGCGGTGTTGTAGGGGGCGAGGCCGACGCGGAGCGCGGGGTCGACCAGCTTCAGCGCGGTGAACGGCTCGTAGGCGTAGAACGAGCCGGCCGGCGCCAGGACCCCGAGCCCGGCGAGGTGGATCTGGGCCTCGCGCGCGTCCCGGCCCTCGATGGTCAGCAACGTCGTCGGCGTCCGGTCGGCCGCCGTCGAGTGGATCGTGAGCGCGTCGCCGAACCCGCGCAGCCCCTCCTCGAGACGCGCCCGCAGCACCAGCTCGTACTCGTGAATCGCGGCGAACGAGCTGGTCAGCCGCGCCCGCCGGGACTCGGCGGAGCCCGGCGCGACGGCCGCGAGGAAGTCGACCGCGGCGGTCGCGCCGGCCAGCATCTCGTAGGGGAGCGTGCCGAACTCGAAGCGCTCCGGCACCGCGTTCGACGACGGCACCAGCTTGTCCGGCGAGAGCGTCGCCAGCAGCGCGGGGGAGGCGGCGAGGACCCCGCAGTGCGGGCCGAGGAACTTGTACGGCGAGCAGACGAAGAAGTCCGCCCCGAGCGCCGCCACGTCCACCAGGTGATGGGCCGCGTAGTGCACGCCGTCGACGTAGACCAGCGCGCCCGCCTCGTGCGCCAGGTCGGCGATCCGGCGCAGCGGCGGCTTGGTGCCGAGGATGTTCGACGCGGCGGTCACCGCGACCAGCCGGGTCCGGTCGGTCGGCCGGAAGGTGTCCAGGTCCAGATCGGCGGTCGACGGGTCCAGCTCGATCCAGCGGACCGTGACGCCGGCCCGCTCGGCGGCCTGGATCCACGGCCGGACGTTGCTGTCGTGGTCCAGGCGGCTGACGATGATCTCGTCCCCGGGCCGCCACGTCTTGGCGAGGTGCCGGGAGAAGTCGTAGGTGAGCTGGGTCGCGCTGCGCCCGTGCACGATGCCGGCCGCGGGCACGCCGAGCAGGTCGGCGTAGGCGGCGCGGAACTCGGTCACCGCGCGCTCGGCGTTGAGCTCGGACGAACTGATCGTCCCGCGGTTCGACAGCGGCCCGGTCATCGTCGCGACGATCGCCTCGGCGACCGGTCGCGGGGTCTGGCTGCCGCCCGGCCCGTCGAAGAACGCCAGGCCGTGATCAAGGGAGGGAAAGTGGGCGCGGAGTGCCGTCACGTCGAGGACCATGGCGACAGTGTCTCCTACCGCTCGCGGGCGTCCGCCCACTTGTGGTCGACGTCGGACGGACGCTGGTGCCCGCACTCGATCACCGAGCCGGTCTCGTCAGTGACCTTGGCGTAGAGGTCGCCGTACTCCACCCAGACCGACAGGTGCTCGATCCCGGCCGCCCGGTCGTCCCGGTCGAACCAGTGGTCGATCGTGAACGGCGACTCGGGGCCCGCGTAGTCGTCCTGGATCTGGAACTTCTCGCCGGGCTTGAGCCAGCGGTCCTCGCCGAGCGGCTCGAGCCACACGACCAACCATCCATCGCCACTGTTCTTGATATCTATCTTTGCCACCGCCGTACTGTAGGGCCTCAAGGCCTGGTCACGATACGTTCGTGCGGTTAAGTCAACGCGGATTTCACAGTTTGTCGGTGCGCCGGTGGCTGACCAGTGGCCCGGGGCGGAAGTCGGTGAACGCCGGGCTGTCGCCGAGATTCAGGTCCAGGGCGGCCCGCTGCAGGCCGGCCGTGGTCGCGGTGTCGTCCCAGCGGCCGGTGCGCACCCGGTGCTCGGCGGCCTGGATCGCGGCGATCTGCTCGGACGTGGTGAACGCGCAGTGCCCGCGCCGGGCCACGTAGGACCGGCGGAGCAGCCCGGTCCGCGCCTGCGCGGCGTAGCGGTTCTCGAACTCCACCGGCGCCAGCTGGTCGTAGATCGTGTGCATGGTCAGCATCGGCACGCCGAGCCGCCCGGTCACCGTCGAGCTGCGGGTCAGGTCGGCGACGGCCGCGCGGTCGGCGCGCACCGAGGCGTGCCGGGTCAGGTCGGCCAGGTCCGCGCGCAGGTCCAGGCCCGCCGCGCGATACAGGGTCACGACCATTTCCCGGTACGGCGATCGGGCCACCAGCGCGGCATAGTCCACCCCGGTGTTCCAGGACGCGTTGCCACCCGCGCTGAGCTCGATGAAGTAGCGCGCGGGCATGATGAACGGCGCCGCGGCCGCGAACCAGTCGTACTGCGCCTGCGCGATCCCCGCCGCGTCGGCCGGCGGCGTGGCCTGCGCCGCCGACCAGGTCGGCATGTTCAGCAGCGCGGTCCCGAGCGCGACCCGGGCCCGTCCGGCCGCCGTCTCCCGGGCCGCGGCCGCCACCGCGACGAGCCGGCTCGCCGCCGCCGCGCCGTCGGCCGGGGACGCGTAGTTCACCAGCGGGATGTCCTGGTCCGGCGCGAGCAGCCGGGACAGCGCGTACTCCCCGTCGAGCTGGTAGTTGTTCAGGTCGATGCCGCCGCCGAGCAGCCCGCAGGTGGAGACCGCCGCGTCCAGGCCGCCGCGCGGGTGCTCGGCCTCCTGGGTGCTGACCAGGCCGCCCATCGACTGGCCGTAGGCGATCGTGACCCGGGCCGGCCCGATGATCCGCTCGACGGCGGCCAGCGTCGCGAACTGGTCGCGGGCCGCGCTCTCCAGCGCCCACAGCGAGCCGTGCGGGTCGTAGGAGGACCCGGCCAGCGCGTACCCGCGGTCGAGCAGCGCCTGCCCGGCCGCCGGGGAGGGGGCGTCGGCCGCGGTCAGCGTGCCGAAGCCGTGACTGAACAGGATCAGCGTGCCGTGCCAGCCGGCCGGGACGTCGGCGATCCAGGTCGCGCCGTCGGCGAGCGTGCCGGTGTAGTGGGTGACCGTGGCGGCCCGCGCCGGGGCGGGGC
Source organism: Actinoplanes sp. L3-i22 (assembly GCF_019704555.1). NCBI lineage: Bacteria > Bacillati > Actinomycetota > Actinomycetes > Micromonosporales > Micromonosporaceae > Actinoplanes > Actinoplanes sp. L3-i22. The sequence goes on along the minus strand of NZ_AP024745.1, from coordinate 7,936,106 downwards.
CGAGCAGGGCGAGGAGCAGGGGCAGAACGGCCAGGAGACGTTTCACGGGGACCTCCGGCGGAGACGGAGCGCGGGGACGATGCCGCGCGGGACGAAGAGGACGATCACGATGAGCAGCACGGCGTAGACCGCGTAGGACAGCACGCTCGGCGCGTAGCCGGGCATGCCGGGCTGGGTGGCGAGCGTGGTCAGGGCCTGGACGACCAGGGTGATCAGGGTGGCGCCGAGCAGCGCGCCGGCGATGCTGCCGAGGCCGCCGACGACCGCCATCACCACGTACTCGATGGAGAGCAGCACCGGGAACGAGCCCGGCGCCAGGTAGCCGACGTAGAACGCGTAGATGCCACCGGCCAGGCCGGCGAACGCCGCCGAGACGGCGAAGACCAGCAGCCGGTACGCGCCGACCGGCACGCCGCTGGCCTCGGCGGCGGCCGGTGCGGTGGCCAGCGCGCGTAGCCCGCGCCCGGTCCGCGACCGGATCAGCAGCGACGCGACCAGCGTGGTCAGCGCGACGCCGAGCAGCACCAGGTAGGCGTACTGGCGGTCCTGGTTCAGCTCGAACCCGAGGATCGACAGGTAGGGCAGGCCCTGCAGGCCGATCGCGCCGCCCGCCCAGTCCGCGTCGCCGAGCACGGACAGCAGGATGAGCTGCAGCGCGAGCGTCGCGAACGCCAGCTGGTGCCCGCGCAGCCGCAGGATGGGGATGCCGACGACGACCGCGGCGAGGGCCGCCGCGACCGGCGCCGCCACCAGGCCGAGCAACGGCGGAAACTTGTGTACGGCGAGCAGCCCGGCCGTGTACGCCCCGATCGCGGTGAACGACGCCTGCCCCAGCGACACCTGCCCGGCATAGCCCATCAGCAGCGACAACCCGACCACCGCCATCGCCGAGAGCCCGAGCAGGACGTAGACGGTGAGCTGCCCCGGCCCCAGGAACGGTGGCACGGCCGCGGCCACCAGCACGGCCACGGCCGGCGGGAGCCACTTCACGCCGCCTCCAGAGCCGTGCGGGCCAGGCCGGCGCGCGCGATCAGCACGGCCAACATGAAGATCAAGGACACTTCCGTCTGGTACGACGTACTCCAGTAACCACCCACCAGCGCCTGCACCACACCGAGCAGCAGCCCGCCGGCCAGCGTGAGTCCGGGCCGGGTCAGGTTGCCGAGGACCGCCGCGGCGAACCCGCTCACCACGAGCGCCACGTCGGCGTCGAAGGTGACCTGCTGAACCGGCGTGACCAGGACCCCGGCCAGCCCGCCGAGCGCGCCGCCGGCCGCGAACGCGAGCAGTCCCATCCGCGGCACGTCGATCCCGACGATCCGGGCCGCGTACGGATCCTCCGCGGTCGCGGTGAGCGCCCGCCCCAGGTCGGTGCGGGCGAACAGCAGCGCGGTCGCGCCGAGCACCACCGCGGTCACCCCGATGATCAGCAGGTAGTGGGCCTGCACCCCGGCGACCGTGCCGGGCAGCCCGGGGAAGGACCGGGGCTGATCGCCCCAGAGCAGGATCTCGACCGCGTACGCGAACACCCCCAGCCCGAGCGTCACGATCAGTCCCGCCTGCGGGGTGGTGCCCGGCTTCCCGGTCGCGATCAGCCCGGTGAGCAGCCCGGCCCCGCCGGCCAGCAGCACGCCGAGGCCCTCCGCCACGCCGTGCGGGAGGCCGGCCGCGAGCAGCGTGGTGACCGTGAACGCGGCCAGCACCGCGAAGCTGCCCTGCGCGAAGTTGACCACCCGGGTGACCCGGTGGATGACCACCAGACCGCTGCCGAGCAGGGCGTAGGCGCAACCGACCCCGATCCCGGTGAGCACGTACTGGACCAGCTCGGCCATCACCCCTCCGCCAGGCCCAGGTAGGCGGTGGCGACCTCGGGGCTGCCGGCCAGCTCCGCGGACGGTCCCTCGGCGACGACCCGGCCGGCCTCCAGCACGTAGGCGCGGGTGCACAGCTCCAGCGCGAGCCGGGCGTTCTGCTCGATCAGCAGCACCGCGAGCCCGTCCACGGTGTTGCGTTCGCGCAGGTGCGCGACGAGACTGCCGACGATCTTCGGGGCCAGGCCGAGCGACATCTCGTCGATCACCAGCAGGTCGGGGCGGGCCATCAGCGCCCGGCCGAGCGCGACCATCTGCTGCTCCCCACCGGACAGCCGGGCCGCCGGCCGATCGCGGAGCGGCACCAGCTCGGGCAGCAGGGCGTAGACGTGCCCGGTGTCCCGCTCCCGGCGCCGCCACGCGCCGAGCCGCAGGTTGTCGTCGACGCTCAGCGAGCCGAACAGATGCCGGTTCTCCGGGACAAGAGCCAGGCTTCCCGGTACGGCGATCCGCCCGCCCGCCGGCGCGAGAATCCCGCACAGCGCGTTGACCAGGGTGGTCTTGCCGGCCCCGTTCGGCCCGATGAGCGCGACCAGCTCGCCGGCCGCGACGGTCAGCGACACGCCGTCGAGCGCCGTCGCCGCCCCGTACCGGACGGTCAGCTCGCGGACCTCGGCGATCACCCGGGCCCGCCCAGGTAGGCGGTGATCACCGCGGGGTCCGCCCGGATCTCGGCGAAGGTGCCGTGCGCGATCACCCGGCCCAGATCCAGCACGGTCACCCGGTCGGCGAGCCGGGCCACGAACGCGACGTCGTGCTCGACCAGCAGGATCGACATCCCCGCGCCGCGCAGCTCCTCGATCAGGCCGGCCAGCGCCGCCCGCTCGGCCGCGCGCAGCCCGGACGCCGGCTCGTCCAGCAGCAGCAACCGGGGCCGTCCGGACAGGGCGCGGGCCACCTGCAGCGCCCGCTGCAACCCGAGCGGCAGGTCCTCGGCCGGCCGATCGGCCCAGTCGCTCAGACCGGTCCGGGCCAGGGCGTCGGCCGCCGCCGTACGGATGCGGATCTCGTCTTTTCGATGTCGGGGCAGGCGCAGGACGGCGGCGAGCGGACCCGCGGAGGTGACCGCGTGCGCGCCGACCATGGCGTTCTCGGCGACCGTCAGGCCGCGGAAGACCGGCGAGTCCTGGAACGCGATCGCGATGCCCAGCCGGGCGCGCCGGTGCGGGGCGAGCCGGTCGACCCGGCGGTCCGCGAACCGGATCGTGCCGGAGGTGGCCGCCAGCTGCCCGCCGATCAGCTTGAACAGCGTGGACTTGCCCGCGCCGTTCGGGCCGATCACCGCGTGGGTCTCGCCCTCGCGGACGTCCAGCGCGACCTGTCGCAGGGCGTGGACGCCACCGAAACGGCGGGTGACGCCCTCGGCCCGGAGCAGCGCGGTCACTTGCCCAGCTTCGACAGGGCCCAGTCGGTGGCGACGAACTGACCACCCTTCACCACGTTGATCGAGATGTAGTCCGCGGTCAGGCCGGCGTGGTCGGACGCGGTGTAGTGGTAGTCGCCGTTCGGGGTGATCAGCGACAGGCCCTCGAACCCGGCGCGGATCTTCTCCGGGTCGGCGCTGTTCGCCCTGATGATCGCCCCGGCCAGGAGTTTCATGCCGGTGTAGCCGTCCGCGGCGAACTGGGGCGGCGGGTATCCGTACTGGCCGATGAAGGGTTTGGAGAGGTCCTGGATCGCGGTCTTCTGCGGTCCGTCGTGCAGGGCGTCGCCGACGACGGCGATCGAGCTGGCGACGAAGACCCCCTCGGCGGCGGCGCCGGTCGGTTTCAGCCAGAGCGTGCTGGCCTGCGAGCCGGTGAACATCAGCGGGAGGCCGAGGCCGGCGGTGGCGTACTGCTTGGCGAAGGCGACCGCGGGCGCGCCGGTCGACCAGACGGTCAGCGCCTGCGCGCCGGACGCCTTCACGTGGTTGAGCACCGCGCTGAACTCGGTGGTCGTGGTCTGGAACTCCTCGTCGGCGACCAGCGTGATCCCGTACCCGGAAGCCTTGCTCCGCATACCGGCGGTGCCGGCGTTGGCGTAGGAGCTGCGCGAGTCGTGCGCCACGGCGACCTTGGTGTAGCCCTGATCCCGGTAGTACTGCAGGATCCGGTCGGCGTAGGTCGCGGACGTCGCCGGGACCACGAAGACGCCCGGATGGATCGGGTTCACCTGCTCGTCCGCCGGGGTGAGCGAGACGTACGGCAGCTTCCCGCGGTCCACCTGCGGGATCGTGGCGAGCGCCGAGTTGGAGAACGGCGAGCCGAGCACCGCGACCACGCCGCTGCCCTCGAGCTCGTTGAAGCTGAGCACGGACTGCTCGGGCTGGCTCTTGTCGTCCCGCACGAGCAGCTCGACCGACCGGCCGAGCAGGCCGCCGGCGCCGTTGATCTGCTGGACGGCGAGCTCGACGGCCTTCTTGTCCTCGCTGCCCAGGGGCGCGTAGTTGCCGGTCAGGGAGAGGATCGCGCCGACCTTCAGGGGGCCGTCGCCGGTGCTGGTGTCGCTGCCGCTGTCGCCGCAGGCCGCGGTGGTGATGATGATCAGGAGCGCGGCGAGGGATGACCCAAGACGTTTCATGTCTCCGCTTCCATCGAATTGTGGTGCCGCAAAGTTAGGCGTCGATGTGACGCTGGTCAATAAACTGCCCGACATCGCCGCACATGCCGCCAACATCGGCGGTACCGTGCGCCCGTGCGCTCCTCCTCCGTCATGCTCACGTTTCTCGGCGACCACGTGCTCGATCGCGGGGTGTGCGTCTACTCCGGAAGCGTCATCGAGGTCCTCGGCCGGACCGGCGTCTCCGAGGAGGCGACCCGCTCCACGCTGACCCGGCTCACCGCGCGCGGGCTGCTGCGCCGCCAGCGGCACGGGCGGCGGATGTACTTCGGGCTGACCGAGCGCTCGACGCGGATACTGCACGACGGGTCGGCGCGGCTGTGGCGGACCAGCGCGGTCAACGACGACTGGGACGGGACCTGGACGCTGCTGGCCTTCTCGCTGCCCGCCGAGCGCCGCCGGGAACGCCACGACCTGCGGGCACAGCTCGCCTGGGCCGGGTTCGGGCCGGTGCAGGGCGGGCTGTGGATCGCGCCCGGCCACCCCGACGTCCGGCCGGTCCTGGCCGACCCCGGGCTCGGCCCGCACCTGCGGGTCTTCCGGGCCGAGGCCGACCCGGCCACCGACATCGGCGAGATGATCTCCCACGCGTACGACCTGCCGGCGCTCGCCGCGCGGTACACCGACTTCCGGTCCCGCTGGTCGGCGCCGGTGTCCGGTGGCGACCCCCTGGCGGCGAAGCTCCACCTGGTCACCGACTGGCTGCAGATCATCCGCCGGGACCCGCGGCTGCCCCTGCCGCACCTGCCCGCGGACTGGCCGGCGGTGCCCGCCCAGCAGCACTTCTTCCAGCTGAACGGCCGGCTCGACGCCCCGGCGGCCGAGGTCGCCGCCGCCCTCCTGGAGACCGTCCCGGCCGACGAGTGACCCGCCGGGGAATCGATGTCCGGCTATGGTGGCGGCATGTCGCTCGACGGGGTGGTGCCGTTTCCGGACGACTTCGCGCGGCGCTACCGCGCGGCCGGCTACTGGGCCGGCCGGCCCCTCGGCGACGTGCTGGACGAGGCCTGCCGGCGGCACCGGGACCGGGTCGCGCTGCACTCCGGGGGCGTCGACGTCACGTACGCGGAACTCGAACGACGCGCCGCGCGGCTGGCCGCGAACCTGACCGCGGTCGGTCTGCGCCCCGGCGACCGGGTGGTGGTCCAGCTGCCGAACGTGGCCGAGTTCGCCTACCTGCACCTGGCCCTGCAGAAGATCGCGGTGATCCCGGTGATGGCGCTGCCGGTGCACCGGTTCCGGGAGGTCGCCCAGTTCGTCGCGCTGTCCGGGGCGGTGGCCTGCTTCGTGCCGGACCGCTACCGGGACTTCGACTTCCGCGAGATGACCGCGCGGATCCCGGGGCTGCGCTGGACGATCGTGCTCGGGGAGCCCGGCCCGGCCGGCATCGACCTGCGCGAGCTGATCGCCCGGCCGCCGTTCGGCGCGGTGAACCCGGTGCGTCCCGACCCGGCCGGCCCGGCGCTGTTCCTGCTCTCCGGCGGCACGACCGGGGTGCCGAAACTGATCCCGCGCACGCACGACGACTACGTCTACAACACCCGGATGGCCGCCTCGGTCTGCGACATCCGCCCGGACGACTGCCTGCTGAACGTGCTGCCGATCGAGCACAACCTGCCGCTCGGCTGCCCGGGACTGCAGGGCTTCCTGCTGGCCGGCGCGCGGACCGTGCTGCACCCGAGCACCCGGGCCCGCGAGGTGTTCGAGCTGATCGAGCGGCACCGGGTGACCCACATCCACCTGGTGCCGGCGCTGCTGATCCGCTGGCTGCACGACCCCGCGCTGTCCGAGTTCGATCTGTCCTCGGTGCGGGTGGTGCAGAGCGGCGGCCAGCGCCTGCAACCGGAGACCCGGCTGCTCGCCGAGCGCCTGCTGCCGAACTGCACGGTCCAGGAGAACTTCGGGATGGCCGAGGGGCTGCTGATGTTCGTCCGGCTCGACGACCCGGCCGACGTGCGGCTGGCGACGGTCGGGCGGCCGGTCTGCCCGGACGACGAGGTGCGGCTGGTCGACGAGGCCGGCCACGACGTGCCGGCCGGCGAGGTGGGGGAGCTGCTGGCCCGGGGGCCGTACACGCTGCGCGGATACTTCCGGGCGCCGGAGCACAACGCGCGGGCGTTCACGCCGGACGGCTTCTACCGCTCCGGGGACCTGATGCGCCGGCATCCGAGCGGCAACTACGTGGTCGAGGGCCGGGTCAAGGACCTGATCAACCGGGGTGGCGAGAAGATCAGCGCGGAGGAGGTGGAGAACCTGCTGCTCGGGCATCCGGCGGTGCGGAACGTGGCCTGCGTCCCGGTGCCGGACGAGCTGCTCGGCGAGCGGATGTGCGCGTGCGTCCAGCTCCGGCCGGGCGTGCCGGCGCCGACGCTGGCGGAGCTGGTGGCGTTCCTGCGGGCGGCCGAGATCGCGTCGTTCAAGCTGCCCGAGCGGCTGGCGTTCTTCGACGAGCTACCCCTCTCCCCGATCGGCAAGATCTCCAAGAAAGCCCTGGTCGATCAGCTGGTCGCGGCGTAACCGCCGTCTATGACCAGGGTTTCGCCGGTCATGAACGGGTGCGACGTGGCGAGCGCGAAGATGCCCTCCGCCACATCCGCTTCGCGGACATTACGACCCATCGGCGTACGGGCGGCCCGCCGCCCCATCAGCGTGTCGTACCCGTCCCCGAGCGTCCGCCGCATCCACTCCCCGTCGATCCAGCCGGGCGCGACCGCGTTGACCCGCACCTCCGGCGCCAGCACCCGGGACAGCGTGCGGGTCAGGCTGACCACGGCCGCCTTGCTCGCGGCGTAGGCGAGCGGCTGTGGCCCGGGCCGCAACCCGACGACGCTCGCCACGTTGACGACGCTGCCGTGGCTGGTCCGCAGCAGCGGCGCGCAGGCCCGGGTCACCTGGAACAGGCCGCGGACGTTGACCGCGAACACCCGGTCCCAGTCGGCCGGATCGACGCCGTCCAGGTCGTCCGGGGGTGTGGGCGAGGTGGTGCCGGCGTTGTTGACCAGGGCGTCCAGACGGCCGTACGCCGCAATCAGGGAGCCCAGCACCGAGCGGACCGCGACGTCATCGCGCACGTCTCCGCGCAGCGCCTGATGGCGCCCCTCGGCGCCGACGGCGTCGAGCTCGGCCACCACGGCCGCCGCACGCTTCGCCGAGCGACTGAAATTGATCGCCACGTCCCAGCCCGCGGCGGCGAAGCGCAGCGCCGCCGCCCGGCCGATCCCGCTGGACGACCCGGTGATGAACGCGACCGGCACGGCGCACCCCTCTCACAGCCCGAGCACTCTTTCCGCATTCCCGTGGAAGACGGCGTCCTGAATTTCCGCGCCGAGGCCCAGCTCGTCCCACTCCCGCAGCAGCCGCTCGAACGGGATGCTGGGGTGGTCGCTGCCGAACATGATCTTGTCGCGCAGCCGCCCCCGGATGTCGCTGCGCAGCTGCGGCGGGAAGTACTTCGGCGCCCATCCGGACAGCTCCCAGAACACGTTCCCCTTGTGCAGCGCGACCGCGGTCATCTCGTCGATCCACGGCCAGCCGGGATGCGACGCGATGATGGTGAGCCGCGGAAACGTCGCCGCGAGCACGTCGACGGCGAGCGGGTGCGCGTGGTCGATCCGGGTCCCGAGCCCGCCCGGCAGCCCGGCGCCCATCCCGGTCGTCCCGACGTCGATCATGACCGGCACGCCCAGCCCGGTGATCGTCTCGAACAGCGGCCGCAGCGCCGGATCGTCCACCCGGAACCGGCCCATGATCGGGTGGAAGTGGAAGCCGATCACCCCGTGCTCCCGGACGGCGGTCTCCGCGTCGGTCAGCGCCGCCGGGCCCCGGAGCGGATCGACCGCGCCCCACGCGCCGGGGAACACCGCCGGGTGCCGGTCGCGCATCCCGGCGACATAGGCGTTGTCGCAGGCCGGCGCCCCGGTGGCGGCCGAGATGTCGAACGCCACGAGCAGTGCCTCGACGCCGGCCGCCGCGAGATCCGCGACCACGTCCGCCTCCGGCCGCCCGACCCAGGGCTTCTTCCAGTACGCGGCGAGCGCCTCGGCGAACGGGCCCTGCGAGGCGACCCACTCCGGCGTACCGGGGTAGCAGTGCAGATCGATCCGGCGCACCCGCCCAAACTGATCGATAAGTGCCGATCTTGCAACCGCTCTGACGTCTGGCGATAGATCTCCATTGATCTCTTGAAGGTTGCTACCTACCGGAGTAGGGAGGGATCCATGAGCTTCCCGCGCGTGTCCGTGGCCGTGGTGGCGATCGCAGCGCTGCTCGCGGCCGGCTGCGGCTCCTCCGACGAGGAACAGTCCGGGCCGCCGAAGCTGCGGGTCGCGACGATCGGCGTCTCCGGCGCGGCCGCCATGGTCCTCGGCGTCAGCAAGGGCATCTTCACCGAGGCCGGGCTGGACGTGCAGGTCGTGCCGGCCGAGGCGCCCGCGGTGATCCCGTCCGTGGTCGGCGGCCAGGCCGAGATCGGTTTCCTGAACGCCCCGGCGGTGCTGCTGGCCCGCTCGAACGGCGTGCCGGTCACCGCGATCAGCAGCACGTCGAGCAACCCGGCCGACCCGGCGCAGAACTTCATCCAGCTGCAGGTCGCCGCGGACAGTCCGATCCGGACGCCGAAGGAGCTGGAAGGAAAGACCATCGCGGTCGACACCCTCTACCAGCTGCCGGACGTGTCGATCCGCAACGCGCTGCAGGCCTCCGGCGTCGACGTGGCCAAGGTGAAGTTCACCGAGCTGCCGTTCGCCTCGATGGCCGACGCGCTCAAGTCCGGCAAGGTCGACGCGACCAATCCGGCCGAGCCGTTCGTCGCGCTCGGACTCGCCGGCGGCGCCCGCAACCTGCTCTCCGACAGCGTCGGGCAGACCACCACGATGCCGCAGTCGGTCTTCCTCTCCTCGGCGAAGTACGTGAGCTCGAACCGGGCGACGATCGACAAGTTCCGCACGGCGCTGACCAAGGCGTGCGAGTACGCCCAGGCGCATCCGGACGAGTTGCGCGCGGTGCTGCCCACGTACACCAAGGTCCCGGCCGCCCTGGCCGGCACGATCCGGCTGCCGGTCTACACGACCACGGCCGACGCCGCCGGGTGGCAGAAGTGGGCCGACATCCTGACCCAGCAGAAGATCGCCAAGAAGCCGATCGAGCTCGACGGCGCGTACCTGCGGTGAAGGGCGCCGCCGGCTTCGTCGCCCTGGTGCTGCTCTGGGAACTCGGCCGGCTCGCGCACGTCCTGCCCGCGAACTCGGCGCCGGCCAGCTGGCAGATCGCCGGCCGCCTGGGGGATGGAGAGTTGGCCGGCGCGGTCGGCGAAACCCTGCTCGCCTGGGCCGGCGGCCTGCTGCTGGCCGCGCTGATCGGCATCCCGCTCGGGGTGCTGCTCGGCCTGTCCCGCTGGGCGGACGCGGCGTTGGACACCACCGTCGACCTGCTGCGCCCGATTCCGGCCGTCGCGTTGATCCCGGTCGCCGTCGTGGTGATCGGCCTGGGCGCGAGCATGCCGGCGGTCCTGGTGGGCTTCGCGACTCTCTGGCCGCTTCTGATCTCAACCCGATTCGGCGTACGGGACATCGACCCGCTCCTCGTCGAGACCGGCCGGGTCTTCGGCGCGAACGGCTGGCGGCTGGCCGCGACGGTCACCGCCCCCGCCGCGCTGCCGGCCATCCGCACCGGCCTGCGGACCGCCGCCTCGCTCGGCCTGGTCGTCGCGGTCGCCACCGAGCTGGCGTCCGGCAGCCCCGGGCTGGGCTCGTACATCGCCCAGCAGCAGCAGGCCGGCCAGCTTCCCGCCGCGTACGCCGGCATCGTCGTCGCCGGCCTGCTCGGCTACCTGATCCACCTGGTCGTCCGGTGAAGCGGCTGCTCGGATACCTGGTCGTGGCCCTGCTCCTGGTCGTCTGGGAGTTCGCCGGCCGGCACAGCGACACCGGCCTGTTCCCGCCGGTCAGCGACGCGCTCACCGAGCTGGCCTCGATCGACCCGTGGACCGACGTGCTGCCCTCGGCCGGTCGCGCCCTGGCCGGCTTCGCGATCGGATCCGCGCTCGGCGCCCTGCTCGGCGTGACCATCGGCTGGTTCCGCGGCCTGGAACCGTGGGTCCGCCCGGCGCTGGAGTTCCTCCGCGCGATCCCGCCGCCGGCCGTCCTGCCGGTCGCGGTCCTGGCCCTCGGCGCGACCGGCGGCATGCGGGTCACCGTGATCGCCGCCGCCGCGATGTGGCCGGTACTGATCGCCGGCATCGACGCCACCCGCGCGGTCGAGCCCGGCTACCTCGACGTGGCCCGGATCAGCCGCGCCCACCCGGCCTCGGTGATCCTGCCCGCGGTGCTGCCGGCCCTGGTCGCCGGCGCCCGGATCGCCCTCGGCCTGGCCCTGATCATGATGGTGATCAGCGAGATGATCGCCGCCACCGCGGGCCTCGGCTACCTGATCCTGCAGGCCCAGCGCACCTACGCGATCGCCCAGATGTACGCCGGGATCATCGTCCTCGGCCTGCTCGGCTGGCTCGTCACCACGGTGTTCTCGCTGGTGGAGCGCCGGGTGCTGGGCTGGTACCGGGAGCAGAAGGGCATCGTCCATGGCTGAGACGCCGCTCGTCCGCGCGGCCGGCATCGGCAAGACCTACCGCGGCCGCCGCTCGGCGACCCAGGCCATCGGCGACATCAGCTTCGAACAGGCCGAAGGCGAGTTCCTCGGCGTCGTCGGGCCGTCCGGCTGCGGCAAGACCACACTGCTGCGCTGCCTGGCCGGCCTGGAACGCCCGGACAGCGGCACGGTCGAGTTCGACGGCCGCCCGGTCACCGGCATCCCGGCCGCCGTCTCGGTGGTCTTCCAGGAGTACAACCGCAGCCTGTTCCCGTGGCTGAGCACGGCGGAGAACGTCCGCTTCCCGATCCGCTCGCTCGGCCGGGCCGCCGGGCGTGAGCGGGCCCGGGAGGCGCTGGACCGGGTCGGGCTCGCCGACTTCGCCGACCACCGGCCGTTCCAGCTGTCCGGGGGCATGCAGCAGCGGGTCGCGATCGCCCGGGCGATCGTGTCCCGGCCCCGGTTCCTGCTGATGGACGAGCCGTTCGCGTCGGTCGACGCGCAGACCCGTGCCGTCCTGGAGGAGCTGACCGTGACGATCACCGCGGAGCTGGGCCTCACCGTCCTGCTGATCACGCACGACATCGACGAGGCGATCTTCATGGCGGATCGGGTGCTGGTGCTGTCCGCTCGGCCCAGCCGGGTGCTGCGCGAGGTGCCGATCGACCTGGGGCGGCCGCGGGACGAGGTGGAGACCCGGGCGTTGCCGCTGTTCCAGGACTACCGCCGGGAGATCCACCGCCTGATCGGTCACGGCCATGACTGACGGCCTCGCGACTCTCCGCCCGCTCTCCTGGCTGATGACCTTGCTGCTCGGGCTGGGGTTCTCAGCGCGCGGGCGGTCTGCTCGCATGACTGACGACCTCGCGACTTCCGCCCACGAGGCGGGCTGTTCAGATGGCTGATGACCTTGCGGGGCTGCTGCTCGGGCTGGGGTTCTCCGCCTACGAGGCGCGCTGCTACGCGGGGCTGGTCGGGGGTGAACCCCGTACCGGATATGCGGTTTCCCAGATCACCGGCGTGCCGCAGCCGAAGGTCTACGAGGCGCTGCGCCGCCTCGCGGCGCGCGGCGCCGCGGTCCGGCTGGCCGGCGACCCGGCCAGGTTCGTCGCGGTGCCGCCGGGCACGCTCTTCGACCAGATGCAGGAGACGTACGCGGTGAAGATCGCCGCCGCCCGTCAAGCCGCCGTGTCCAACCGGCCCGCCCCCGCCGACGAGTCCGCGGAACTCCTGCCCCTGCTCGCCGACCGCCCCGCGGTACTCGCCGCCGCGACCACCCTGCTCGCCGCCGCCGAACGCCGCGTCTACCTCTCCGGCACCGCCCCCGACCTGGGCGCACTCGCCGACCCGCTGCGCACCGCCGCCGGCCGCGGCGTCGACCTGGTGATCCTGCACTTCCGCGAACTGCCGTTCACCATCGACGGCGCCCACGTCTTCCGCCACGAGAGCACCGAGAAGGCGATCTACCGGCACCATCAGGCCCGGCACCTCGCCCTGGTCGGGGACTCGCGGGAGGTGATCTGGGCACTCGCCCGCGACGGGCGGCAGTGGCACGGGCTGCACAGCCGCAACGATCTGCTGGTGGCGGCGATCAAAGGGTACGTGCGGCACGACATCGACCTGCAGCAGATCTACGCCGGCTTCGGGCCCGAGTTGGAACGGGCTTACGGGCCGGGCCTGCAGGCCCTGGAACACTATCGGCGCCCGGCGGAGCAGCAGCGCCCGACCGAGCAGCGGCGCCGGGAGGCCGGCTGAGCAGGCCCCGCACCCTGTCCCATGCTCTACGTTCTCCCACCACCACCGCGCCACCACCACCGCGCCACCACCACCGCGCCACCACCACCGCGCCACCACCACCACCACCGCGCCACCACCACCACCACCGCGCCACCACCACCACCACCGCGCCACCACCACCACCGCGCCACCACCACCACCACCGCGCCACCACCACCACCGCGCCGCCGCCACCACCGCGCCACCACCACCACCGCGCCGCCGCCACCACCGCGCCGCCGCCACCACCGCGCCGCCGCCACCACCGCGCCGCCGCCACCACCGCGCCGCCACCACCGCTCCCGCCACGGCCACCGCTCCCGCCGCTGCCACGGCCGCCCTGCCACGGCCACCGCCGCCCTGCCACGGCCGCCGCCATGCCGTCGCCGCGCGGCCGGTCGACGAGCTCTGCGTTCTGCCGTTGCCGCGCGGCCGACTGAACCGGTTCGCCCACGGCGGTGTAGTCGTCCATGGCTGGGTTTCCTCATTGGGAGGCCATCATGATGAACGACCTGATTCTCATCCTGCGAGAGATCTTTCCCGATCTACGGATCGAAAGACTGCCGATCGGGCACCGGACCGACGACGACAACGTGTGGTACCTGGGCCGCCGCGGTCACCGCGAGGAGGTCCAGGTGGACACGTCCCCGGGCGGCGCACCGCCGTTCGAGCTCGAACGGCGGCGAACCCGGGTAAGCGCCGAGAGCGTGCGCGAAGCAGCCTCGAAGGTCACGGAGTGGCTGGCCTGAAGCCTTCCTTCCGGCTTGTGTCTTCCGGCCTGTGCCTTTCGACCTGTGCCTTTCGACCTGTGTCTTTCGGCTTGTGCCTTTCGGCTTGTGCCTTCCGACCTGTGTCCTCCGGCCTGTGCCTTTCGGCTTGTGCCCTCCGGCCTGTGCCTTTGGTCAGCGTTGCAGCATCAGTGCCATGGTGGTCTGCTCGACCTGCTTCAGGATCACCGCCGGGGTGTCATAACCGTGGTAGATGTCGCGCAAGCTCATCGCGGCATTACGGAACGACGGCTCATCCAGGATCCGCGCGACCGCCCGACCGATCCGGCGAGCCGACGCCCGACGCAGGTGCAGCCCGGCCCCGGTCCACATGATCCGGTCGGCCACCTCCGGGTCACCACCGGTCACCAGCACCGGGATCCCGTGCGCGAGCGCGGTCTGCACGGTGCTGAAGCCGCGATCGGTCACCAGGATCTGCCCTTGGAGGCAGCCGGTCAGGGTCAGCGCCCCGACATGCTGAATCTGCGGCGGCAGTTCACGCGGCGGATCCAGCGCCGGTACCCCGTTCTGCAGGTGCAACAGCCCGGAGATCGCCGTGAACGGGCAGGTCGTGACCGAGCGCAGCCCCAGCTGAGCGCGGATCGCCTGGTAGCGCCCCAGCACACCGGCGTCACGCCGGGTCAGCGGCAGCGGATCGATACCGACCGAGATCCACGGGAAGCGGGTCTGCTCGGCATACAGCGCCCCGGCGACAAAGTCGGTGCTGGTGATCAGGGCATCCGGGATCAGCAGACCGGTCAGCCGGCCCAGCTCCAAGAGGTGCCGGGGCACCGGATCCAGGTAGTGACGCTCCAGCGCCCGCCGCCGATCCTCCCCGCCCGTCCGGCGCCGCGTCCACCAACCACTCGACCGCCCGTTTCCGCCTCGTGGATGCGGGGCCGCCAGGTCCGCCTCGTCCACCCCGGCCGTGGAGTCCATCGGCTCCAGCATCGCTCCGGCCGCCTCGATCGCGGCCCGAGACGACCGACTGCCGTACCAGTGGACCCGATGACCACCCCCGATCAGGGCGCGGGCGATCGGCGCCATCGCGGTGACATGGGCGGTCGTGGGCATGGTCGCCAGCAGATACGTGGACATCGGCGCCCATTGTGGATCAGCCCACTTGACGACGACTTGCAGCCGACAAGATCAGCTCCGCCGCAGCCCGCCCGGCGCCCCTCAGGAGTCGAGCGACGCCCGCAGCGCAGCGATCGTGACCAGCACGTCCTTCCGACTCCGGGCCGATTTCAGCCACCGCGAAAGCCGCGCCACGGTCGTCATCCGCGCCGCGCCCAGACCCCGTTCCCGCGGCGTGGCCCCGGCGACAGTGATAAAGCCCCGGATCGCGGAACCGACCGACCCCGCCGTGAACGACCATGGCCCCGAGACCGGGACGCCCGCCGCCCGCAACCCGCCGCACGCAACCCGCAACCCGCCGCCCGCCGCTCACCGTCATCAGGTTTTCCCGAGCCGGCCGATCGTGACTCCGATCCCACTCCGGAGCTGGGCAAAGGCCCGATCCGCGTCATCCACCGCCACCGGGTAGAGATCGTCCGCCGACGCCCCCGAGTTCAACCGCCGCCAGTTCTCCCGAGCCAGAACCCGCTGAACCGCCAGCACCTGCGCCGCCGCCACCCGCGCCCCGAGCCCGTCCGGAAGCACCGGCCCCAGCGCCGCGGCCAGACTCTCCTCATCCCTGACCTGATATTCGTGCACCCGAGTTGCCAGGCTGGGCGTCGAAAAAACAAGATCATGAAAAGCCAGGATTTCCGGTACGTCGTTGAGCCCGGTCACCGGATCCCGCGCAACCAGCCCGTCCCGAAAATGCCGGTGCAGAGCGTCCACGGGAGACACCCCGTCACCCCGTCCCGCCACGACCCGGGCCGGCTCCCCGGCATGATCCGCGAACCGATGCAGAACCAGGTCTTCCTTCGACGGAAAGTACCGAAACAGCGTCGGCTTGGAGATCTCCGCAGCAGCCGCAACGTCGTTCACCGACACCCGATCAAACCCGCGCTCAAGAAACATCGCGATCGCAATCTCGGACACCACGTCGAAGGTCCGCTGCTTCTTCATTTCCCGCAGCCCCACCGCCGCCACGCTCCCAGCCCGCTCCCGCACTTCCGGCGTCGCCCCGCCCTGAGCGCGCTCCCGCACTTCCGGCGTCGCCCCGCCCTGAGCGCGCTCCCGCACTTCCGGCGTCGCCCCGCCCTGAGCGCGCTCCCGCACTTCCGGCGTCGCCCCGCCCTGAGCGCGCTCCCGCACTTCCGGCGTCGCCCCGCCCTGAGCGCGCTCCCGCACTTCCGGCGTCGCCCCGCCCTGAGCGCGCTCCCGCACTTCCGGCGTCGCCCCGCCCTGAGCGCGCTCCCGCGGTTCGAGCGACGCGCGCTCAGTTCGCGCACGCGCCCCCGACACCGCCCCGCCTGCAGGCTGCTTGATCGGCTCCGGCGCCGCCGCAGCCCCGGCCGGTGTCTGTTCGCCCACCTCGCTCACCCCACGACCCTATCACTCGGTTAAACTTGTAACCGAGTAACGTTATTGACCAGGTTGCGATATGGTCGAGCGCCTCCGCCCGTACATCGCAAGGGGTTTTGTCATGGATCTTGCCTCTGAGCTGGTCTTTCTGGATCGCGTCCACGCCGCGCAGGCCTGGATGCTCGACCACGCGCGGATGCGGGTCGCGACCGGCGCGCACGTCGCCGGCGACCGCTACACCGCGGAAACTCTCGGCCGGATGCTGAAGAGCTACGTCAAGGAACTCGCCGAGGAGCCGGATGGCGCGCCGTTCTTCGGCCGGCTGAGCTTCGACGACAGCACCGGAGCCGGTGATCATCAGGATCAGCGGTACTACATCGGCCGCCGCCGGATCACCGAGGAGGACGGCCCACCCCTGGTGATCGACTGGCGCGCCCCGGTGTCGTCGCTGTTCTACCGCGCCAGCGCGAGCGACCGCCGCGGCGTTTCCGTCCGCCGCCGCTACGGCTGGACGAACCGCCCACCGATCCGCCTGACCGGTTTCGAGGACGAGCGCCTCGACCTCGGCGAGGAGTTCGGCACGTCCAGCCGCCTGCTCACCGAGGAGATCGAACGCCCCCGAGTCGGCCCGATGCGAGACATCGTCGCGACCATCCAGCCGGACCAGGACGAACTCGTCCGGGCCGATCTCGATCAGTCACTGTGCGTGCAGGGCGGCCCAGGAACCGGCAAGACCGCAGTCGGCCTGCACCGAGCGGCCTACCTGCTCTACGCCCACCGCCGGCAGCTCAAGCGCACCGGCGTCCTGGTCGTCGGCCCGAACCCGGCATTCCTCCAGTACATCTCCGCAGTCCTACCAGCACTCGGCGAGGTCGACGTACAACAACGAACCCTGGAAGGCCTGCTCGCCGAACGCCCACCAGCCACCACCAGAAGATCACCCGCCGCCCGTCCGTCCGCCGCGACCGTGGAACCGCACTCCGCTCGCCCGCCAGCCGCGACTATGGAGCCGCATTCCGCACGCTCGCCGGCCGCGACTGTGGAGCCGCGCTCCGCTCGTCCGTCGGCTGCGAGCTTGGAGCCGCATTCCGCTCGCCCGTCGGCCGCGAGCGTGGAACCACGCTCCGCTCACCCGCCGGCTGCGACCAGGGGATTGCTCTCCGAACACCCGGCGGCCGCCACCGACAGCGACGACACCGCGCGCCTGAAGCACGACGCCCGGATGGCCGAAGTAGTCCGCCGCGCGCTGAACGGCCTGATCAGCCCACCCGCCGAAGGCATCGTCGTCGCCGACGGCTCCTTCCGGCTCCGGGTCGCTCGTCCCGCCCTGCTGCGTGAACTCACCCAGATCAGAGCCGAGAATCTCCCATATGGCCTGGGCCGCGAACGTTTCCGCACCCGCATCGTGGCCCTGCTACAGCGCCAATTGGAGTACCACGGCGAGTCCCCGAACCGAAAGTGGCTCGACAAGACCGGCCGGGCCCGCCCGGTCGTGGACACCCTGGACACGTGCTGGCCCCGGACCCGTCCCGAGGAACTGCTGACCAGACTGCTCGGCGACGCATCATTCTTGAGCCACGCGGCCGAAGGGATCCTGACCGATTCCGAGCAGGCAACCCTGCGCTGGGCGAAGCCCCCACGCAGCTTCAAGAGCGCCAAGTGGTCCGCCGCCGACATCGTCCTGCTGGACGAGATCGCCGGAGCGATCCAGCACCCGGACGGCTTCGGCCACATCGTCGTCGACGAGGCCCAGGACCTGTCCCCGATGCAGTGCCGCGCCCTGGCCCGCCGCAGCCGGCACGGTTCCCTGACCGTCCTCGGCGACCTGGCCCAGGGCACAACCCCGTGGTCCGCCCCGGACTGGCCCACCCAGCTGACCCACCTCGGCAAGCCGACCGCCCCGATCACCGCCCTGACGCTCGGCTTCCGAGTCCCGGCAAGCGTGCTCGCCTACGCAAACCACCTCCTACCCCTGCTGAACGTCCCCGTCCCCGCAGCAAGGTCCGTCCGCACCGACGGCCAACTCACCATCCGCGAAGTCCCAGACCTGACCACGGCCGTCCTCACTCACCTAGAAGCGGCCCTGAAACGGGAAGGCTCCATCGCCGTAATCGCCACCGCCCACCGAATCGCCACCCTCACCCTCACCCACACCGCGGCCACCCCGTTCCCACCAGCCGCTTCCGCCGCCCACACTTCTCCCACCGCGCTGCCCGCGCTGCCCGCAGCCGCCAACCCAGCCGCGCCAGCCGCACCGCCAATGGCGGCGGGGCCGGTCGCGCCCGCCGCGCCCGCCGCGGCTGCTGCGGTCGCCGGGGCTTTCGCGGCGCTCGCGGACGACCGGGTCACCCTGCTGCCCGCAACGCTGGCGAAGGGCCTCGAGTTCGACCACGTGATCGTCGTCGAGCCGGCCGAGATCGTGGCCGCCGAACCGCGCGGCCTGCACCGGCTCTACGTCGTCCTGACCCGCGCCGTCTCCCGGCTGGACGTATTGCACACCGGTTCACCAGGCTGGTGACACCGACACCGACACCGACACCGACACCGACACCGACGCCGGCACCGGCACCGACCCGGCGTCGGGCGGCTCGAGCGCCGGCCTCAGCCGAGGCCCAGCTTCTGAGCTGTGGGTTCGATCAGGGCGATGATCCGTTCCTCCTCGCGCGGGTAGGAACCACCGGTGTACTTCGCCGCGATCCGGTCGACGATCTCCCACCCGGCGTCCCCGGTGACCCATTCGACGACCCGCCCGCGAATGATCACCGGCAGGAACGGATTTCCGTCCGGGGTGAGCGAGATTGCCACCCGCGGATCCCGGCGCAGATTCCTGGCCTTGCGGGACCCCGGCCCGGTGAAGAAGGCAACATGATCGCCATGCGTACCGATCCAGACCGGAACGGAATGCGGCGAGCCGTCCGGCAGCACAGTCGCGAGATGCGCGGTAGCGGTGCCGTCGAGAATCTCACGGATATCGTCATTGATACTCATCGCTCAACCTCGTATCTCAGATAGCTGACGCCCGGCGTCGGAACGACCTCGACCAGGCGCCGATGGGCATGTGTGGAAGCTCTTGAAACGGTAGTGCTTGGCCGGGGTGCTCGTTGGCCCTCGCCGCTCGCCGCTCGCCGCTCGCCGCTCGCCGCTCGCCGCTCGCCGCTCGCCGCTCATAGCCGTGGGTCCGCGTGGAACTTCGGGCCGGGGCCCGAGCCGTCCGGGCGCTTCCCGGCCAGCACGTCGACGATCTCCTCAAGACTCACGGTGCCGGCGACGAGCCCGCGCGGATCGGCCTCCTTCTCCGCATACGCCGTGATCGCACCGGCCAGCCCCGACGACGCCCCGAGGATGCCGACAGTCGTCACGTCCTTGAGCACGATCTCGCGCGTATCGACCATGCTCGGCGCCCCCGACAGTCCGATATAGACCACCGTGCGGCCGGGCTCGACCAACTCCACCGCAAGCCCCGGCATTACTGCCGCGTTGGTGGCGTCGACGATCCCGTCCCAGGCGAGGTCGGGCAGTGTCTCGCGGGTCCAGACCGGCGCCTCCGCGAGCGGCTCCCCGGTCAGCCCGAGCAGGTGCACCTCGGCCCCCAGCGCCTTCCCGAACATGGCCGCGAGCAGCCCGATCGTGCCCGTACCCAAGATCAGCAGCCGCTCGCCGGGCGCGACCGCCGCTGCCCGGACCGCCCGCAGCGCGTTCCCGCCCGGCTCGACCAGCGCACCGAGCGTGGCGTCCACCGCATCGGGCAGCGCATGCAGATACGCCGCCGGGAACGTGAGCCGTTCCGCGAGCGCGCCCGGCAGCCCGTCCCGGCAGCCCAGCTCGTGCCGGGCCGGGCAGACGTGGTGCCGCCCGGCGCGGCAGCGCGCGCAGTCCCCGCAGCCGATCATCGTGTCCCCGGTGACCCGCCGGCCCGACCAGCTCTCCTCGACGCCCTGCCCGGTGGCGATCACCGTGCCGGACCACTCATGGCCGGGCCGCAACGGATAGGAGGCCGCACCGGTGTGCAGGTAGCTCATCTCACCGGTGAACAGCTCCACGTCAGTGCCGCAGACCCCGACCCGTTCCACCTCGACGATCACCTGCCCGGGGCCGGCCGATGGCTCCGGTACGTCCTGGACCTCGGCCCGGCCGGGCCCGGTGAAGACCAGCGCGCGCATAGTGGGCCTCCGTTGTCAGGGGTTGGCTCATCAGCGTAGAACGAGATCATGACGAGAATCGACAGCTCTCCGTTCGGTGCACTGGCCGACGGCACCGTGATCGAGAAGTGGACGCTGACCAACGCGAGCGGGGCGTCGGTGTCGATCCTCACCTGGGGCGCGACGATCCAGTCCGTGCTGGTCCCGGACCGGGACGGCGCGCTCGGCAACGTGACGCTCGGCTTCTCGGACCTGGCGGGCTACATCGACCCGGCAAACCCGTATTTCGGGTCGACCATCGGCCGTTACGGCAACCGGATCGCGAACGGCACGTTCACGCTGGACGGGCAGGTGCACAAGCTGACGCAGAACGAGGGCGAGACGACCCTGCACGGCGGTGTGCGGGGCTTCGACAAGCGCGTGTGGTCTGCCGAGGCGGTCACCGGCGGCGTACGCCTCAAGCATTTTTCGCCGGACGGTGAGGAGGGATTTCCCGGCGCCGTCGAGACGACCGTGACGTTCGGTCTCGACGACGAGAACCGCCTGCGGATCGACTATCACGCGACCACCGACCAGGCGACGGTCGTCAGCCTGACCAACCATGCCTACTGGAACCTGGCGGGGGAGGGCAGCGGCACCATCAACGACCACCTCCTGAAGATCAACGCTGGGCATTTCACGCCGGTCGACGCGACGCTGATCCCGACCGGTGAGCTGACCCCGGTGGCCGGCACTCCGTTTGACTTCCGGACGGTCCACGCCATCGGCGAGCGTCTGCACGAGGACGACCCGCAGCTGGCCTTCGGCCTCGGTTACGACCACAACTACGTCCTGTCGGGCCCGGAGGCGGCCGTGGTGCGGGACCCGCGGACCGGCCGGCAGCTCGCCATCGAGACCACCGAGCCGGGCCTGCAGTTCTACTCCGGGAACTTCCTCGACGGGAAGCTCCGCGGAACCTCCGGCCGCCAGTATCGCCAGAGCGACGCGTTCGCCCTGGAGACCCAGCACTTCCCGGACAGCCCCAACCAGCCCGACTTCCCGTCCACGGTCCTGCGGCCGGGCGAGACCTACACCTCCACCACGATCCACACCTTCTCCGTCGTCGATTAGCGCGCCACCGCGGCCGGGCGGCGTTGGTCGGCGTTGCGGGCGGCCGCCTCGGGTGTCGGGGCGGCTCGCGCCGCAGGCTTTCGCTGAGTGTTGCCGCATCTTCGTCTCGGTCATGCGCTCACCCTGCCGGGTCGCGCCGGGCTTAAAAAGAGGAGAGCCGCTCCTAGGGCGTGTTTCATAAGCAGGTCAGAGCCACTCGCAGATGATGGTGATGGTCAGAACTGCCTGGTAGCGGACGGCAAGTTTGTCGTAGCGGGTCGCGACGCCGCGGTGGCGTTTGAGGCGGTTGATGCCGCATTCGACGGCGTGGCGTTGCCGGTAGACGAGCCGGTCGAAAGCGGGTGGCCGGCCGCCTTTGCGGCCTTTGGCTTTGCGGTGGGCGTCCTGGTCACTCTTGCTGGGAATGCACGCCCGGATTCCGCGTTTACGCAGGTAGGAACGGTTTTCTTTCGAGGTGTAGGCCTTGTCGGCGAGGACCGTGTCGGGGCGGGTCCGGGGCCGGCCACCGCCGGGCCGGCCGACCCGGATCCTGGACAGGACCGGGATGAACTGCGGACTGTCCCCGCACTGCCCGGCGGTCACGATGAACGCCATGACCTTCTGCCCCTGCTCACAGGCCAGATGCGTCTTGGTGGTCAACCCGCCCCGCGACCGCCCCAGGCCGTGATCATCAGGTTCGGTGTGCACGCCGCCGGGCGGCTCCTTCTGCAACTGCCCGTCGCGGCGAGCACCGGCCGCGTGCTGATGGGCGCGGCTGGTCATCGAGTCGAGGCTGATGTCCCAGCGGATCCGGCCGGCCGCATCGGCATGGGCCTGCAGAGCGGCCAGGATGCTGTCCCAGGTGCCGTCGCGTTGCCAGCGGCGAAACAGTCCATAGACGGTAGGCCAGGGCGGATAGACGGCGGCGACGTCCCGCCACGGAACCCCGTTCCGGATCCGCCAGCGGATCCCGTTGATGAGCTGCCGTTTCGTCCACTTCGGCGGCCGCCCGTTCCCCGACACAGCCGGCAGCAACGGAGCAAGCCGCTGCCACTGAGCGTCGGTGAGGTCATGCCGCGTCGTCACCGCTAAGGTGGCCACGAGGTCTCCGGTATGAAGTTCTAGCTTGGTCGCTGAACCACTTACCGGAGACCTCTTCAGTTATCGATGACCGCCACGCCGTGACCCTCACCGGCAAAACCCAACTTCTAAAACACGCCCTAGGCAGAGCGGAGTCTTCCTAGGAACGACAGGGCCAGGCACATCGGCCGGCGACGGCATACGGTCGAGGCATGACCGACGAGACCAACGCCCTCGGGACCTACCTCCGGGCCCGCCGTGAGCTCGTCAGCCCGGAATCCGCCGGCCTGACGTCCTCCGGCCAGCGCCGCGTCCGGGGCCTGCGCCGTGAAGAGGTCGCGATGCTCGCCGGCATCAGCGCCGACTACTACCTGCGGCTCGAGCAGGGCCGCGACCGTCATCCGTCGGCGCAGGTCCTGGAGTCGCTGGCCCGCGTCCTGCACCTGGACGAAGCCGCCACTGAATACCTGCTCAGCCTCGGCATCGAACGCCCACGCAGCACCCGGAGGCGCCCGCGCCGGGAGACCGCTCCCGCCGGTATCCGCAAGCTCCTCGCCACGCTGGCGCTGCCGGCCTTCGTCGAGGGCCGCCACTTCGACGTTCTCGCCGCGAACCCGCTGGCCACCGCCCTGTCCCCACGGCTGGTCCCGGGCCGCAACCGGCTGCGCGACGTCTTCCTCGACCAGGCCGAGCAGGCCCTCTATCCGGATTGGGAGCACGCCAGCCGCCACCTGGTCGCCGGTTTCCGGGCGTCCGTCGGCACCGACACCAGCGATCCGCGCTGCATCGAGCTCGTTGGTGAGCTGTCGCTGGCCAGTGACCGTTTCCGGCAGCTCTGGGCCCGCCACGACGTCCAGACCCGCGAGGGCGCCTCGGTCACCATGGACCACCCGGTGGTCGGCCCTCTCACGCTGAACCGCGAGAAGCTCATGATCGGCGGCGCCGGCGGCCAACTGCTGGTCATCTACCACCCCGACCAGGCCACCGAGGCAGCCGAGAAGCTCCAACTACTGGCCTCGATCACCGCACCCGACCCGCAGTCCCAGCCCACCTCAGGGAGGCAACCGACGAATCAACCGACAACGACGACGATCGGCGAGTACAACCGCTGATGAGCCCGGAGGAACGCTTCGCGAGTGTGCGGGTGGCACGCCTGGCCACGGTCACCCCGGACGGCGCGCCGCACCTGGTGCCGATCGTGTTCGCGCTGGTCGGCGACGTGATCCACACCGCGGTTGACGGTAAGCCGAAGCGGCATCGCAACCTGCGCAGGCTCATGAACATCGCCCATGAGCCGCGCGTCAGCGTCCTTGCGGATCGGTATGACGACGACTGGTCGCAGCTCTGGTGGGTTCGAGCGGATGGCATCGCCACGGTGTCGGACGATCCGGAGCCGGCGCTGATCACCCGGTACCCGCAGTACGAGGTCGAGCCGCCACCCGGCCCGTTCCTCCGCATCCAGGTGACGAGCTGGCACGGCTGGTCTGCCTGACGATCCGGCATCGCCGGCCGTCGGCGCGGCGAGCTGCGTGGTGGCGGCCGAGTCCGGCGCGGTGAGTTGCGGGGCGGCGGCAGTTCGGCGGAGGCGGCGCCGGGTGGGAGACGGGTTCGTGGGCACCGCACGGTGCGGGGCGGAGGCCGCTCGTCGGGGCGTGGTGCGGGGCGGCGACGGTTCGCGGGGCGAGTTGCGGGATGGCGCCAGTTCGCGGGGCGGTGACGGTTCGCAGTGGCTGACGGGCCGGGTTAGGGCGTCGTGCTCGGTGGCTGACGGGCCGGGGCTGGGGCGTCGTGCTCGGTGGCTGACGGGCCGGGGCGGGGCGCTGTGCTCGGTGACTGCCGGACCGGACTGGGGCGGGGTGCCCGGAGGCTATCGGGCCGGGCCGGGCCGGGCCGGGCCGGGCCGGGGCGGCAGGGCAGCAGGGGCGGCAGGGGCGGCAGGGGCGGCAGGGGCGGGGTGCTGTGCTTGGTGGCTGGGCTGGGTTAGCTGATGGCTCGGTTTCTGATTAAGGGGAGGTAGACGGCGTCGACGATTTCGGTGAGGGTTTCGTCGGGGGCGGTTGGGGCGCCGCGTGTGACGAACTCGTTGCGGAGCAGGACCATGGCGACGGTGGCGACTCGGGGGTGCAGCGACTCCGGTGAAGCTTCGCCGCGGGCTACCGCTCGGCCGAGAATGATCAGCCAGGGGGCGGCCGTTGCCTCGGCGGACTGGTCGGTGAGTTGGCCCAGCAGCTGTTGAGTGCCGCCGGCTGCGGCTATCAGTTCCCGCAGGATGCCGCCGAGGGGGGAGCTCCAGTGCCGGTTCGCCCGGCGCAGCATCTCGAGGGCGTCGTCGCGGAGGTTTCCGGTGTCCGGTGGCTGGACCGTGTGCGCGATCTGCCGGTAGGCCGCGACCCCCAGGGCCAGGCGGTCCGGCCAGCGGCGATAGATGGCGTTCTTGTTCGTCCCGGCGCGCCGTGCCACCGCGTCCATGGTCAGCCCGGCGAAACCGGTCTCGTCCAGCTGGTCGGCGGCCGCCCGCAGGATCGCATCCTCCAGCGCGGCTCCGCGTCGCCGCGTCTGTCCGGTCACCCGAGCCCCCACATCCCTGCGACGACCAAGGAACGACCAAACCCACCCTGCTTTCGGTACGAATGGTACCGCGCCAACCGCATCCACCCCGCACGGAAGCCCAGCCACAAGGTACCGCTCGTGCCCTAGCCGGCCGGCAAAGCAGCAGGTCACGACCCGTGCGTCGAGGGCCGAGTCCATGCAACCGGAGAAGGCGTGGTCAGGCGACGAAAAGGGAGGCCAGGCCGTGCGACGAGCGGGGAGGCCAGGCCGTGCGACGAAAAGGGAGGCCAGGCCGTGCGACGAGCGGGGAGGCCAGGCCGTGCGACGAAAAGGGAGGCCAGGCCGTGCGACGAAAAGGGAGGCCAGGCCGTGCGGCGAACGGGGGAGGCCGGGCCGTGCGGCGAACGGGGGGTATGCGCCGCGCGTCAGGACGGTCGCGGCGTGGTCGCGGAAGCGAAGGCGTGGTCGCTTTCTTGGGCTGGAGCGGTGATTCTGGACGGGCCCGATCGTCACAGAAGTGATGGCTTGTCGGGATGGAGGTGTCATGCGGAAGTTCTGGGGCCGGGTGGCCGCTGGGCTGAGCGTCATCTGCGCCCTCGCCCACGTTGCGATCGCCTGGTCCGGGCTGCGTGGCGGGAACCTTGCCCTGGCCGGAGTGGCACTGGGCATGACGGCGCTGTGCCTGCCGTGCGCGGTCCGGCTGTGGCGTGGCCCGACGGCCGCGACGTGGCGGATGACGGCGGGGATGACCGGCGTCATGCTGGCCCTGCATCCGTCCCTGATGACCCTTTCCGGTCACGACCACTCGCTGCACTGGCCGGCCCTGAACGCGGTGACGGTGACCCTTCTGCTGATCACCGGCACCGCGGCGCTGCTGGACCGGACCCGCGGCAATGCCCGGACCGCGTGGCGACTCACCCCGGCAACCAGCCCCGACCGGCATTGAGTCGACGGGCTGGCCGCCCAAAAGGACCGGCGACCGCCCAAAAGGACCGGCGACCGCCCAAAAGGACCGGCGACCGCCCAAAAGGACCGGCGACCGCCCAAAAGGACCGGCGGCCGGCCAAAAGGACCGGCGGCCGGCTAAAAGGACCGGCGGCCGGCTGAATGGCTGGGGAATGCGGCGCTGACCGGGGCGTCGGCCTTGAAATGCGACCGCCGGTCGGTGCGGATCGCTGACCGGCGGACCGGCGTTGTGTGGCGGTTGCGGGACGGGGCGGAATCCGTACCAAATCGGGGTTTAGGAATCGAAGGAGAAACCCAGGAGATTGGCGGTTTTCAGGATCACGCCGTCGCGGCCGCCGTTGCGGTCGGCCCGGGCGATTGCCCGGCGAATCACCTGGACCGCGGGGTAGGCGATCGGTTCCGGCGGGATGGGCAACGGGCGCTTTGTCGCCATGCGCAGGCGGGTCCGCGGGGTGTCCGCTCCGGCGAGCAGATCCAGCATGACCGAGCCGGCGAAGCGTGTCGCCGCCACGCCGAGGCCGGTGAATCCGCTGCTGTAGGCCACCTTGCCACCCATCGCCAGGCCCTGGAACGCGGCCAGCTGGGTCGACATGTCGATCATGCCGCCCCAGGCGTGGCTGAATTTTATGTCGCCGAGTTGTGGGAAGGTGCGCAGGAAATGGTCGGCGAGGCGGGCGAAGGTCTCCGGCCGCTGGTCGAATTCCGGCCGGATGCCGCCGCCGCGGTGATAGACCGCGTCGTAACCGCCCCACAGGATCCGGTTGTCGGCGGTCTTGCGGTAGTAGTGGAACTGCCGCGAACAATCGCCGATGCCGAAGCGCCCGTGCCAGCCGATACTGTCGAGTTGCGCCGGTGTCAGCGGTTCCGACATCAGCACGTAGTCGTAGATCGGAATGGTCAGGAACCGATTGCGGCGCAGCAGTGACGGGAAGCCGTTGGTGGCGAGCACGATCTTGCGGGCGCGAATGGTGCCCATCCGGGTGGTGGCCCGGACGGTGCGACCACGATCGGTCAGGCGGGTGACCGGCGTGTGCTCGAAGATCCGCACGCCGAGCTTGCGGCACGCCTCCTTCAGGCCCCAGGCCAGCTTGGCCGGGTGCACGAGCCCGGAGCCGGTCTCCCGGAACGAGCCGGCGCGGTAGAGCGGCGAGCGGACCAGCGTGGCGAGCTCGTCCTGGTCGTAGAACCGGCCGCCGTCGGACCGCAGTTCCTCGACCTGGTGACGCTCGGTGGCGACGGAGAGCGAGCCGACGTCCTCCCATTCGGCGTCGATGCCGTGCCGGACCAGCGCGTCCCGGAACGCGGCGAAGTTCTCCCCGGCCAGGTCGGCGAGCACGCTGAGGTCGCCGGCGAAGTAGCGCTGCCCGTTCTCCGGGCCGTGCGTCAGGCTCGCCTCGACGAATCCGCCGTTGCGTCCGCTGGCCGCCCAGCCGATCTCCTCGCCCTCGACGAGGACGACGTCGCGGCCGGGATCGTTCTCCTTCGCCTGCAGCGCGGTCCACAACCCGCAGTAACCGCCGCCGATGATCAGCAGATCGGTCTCGATGGCGCCGATGAGAGCGGGCTGGGGCGCGGGCCGACCGGGATCCTCGAGCCAGAACGGGGTCCGGGCCGCGTCGGCGAGAGCCTCGCGGATGCGCTTCTCATCGATACGGATGTCGAGATCATAGGCCGGTGTATCCGCCCGCATGCTGATCCTCCCTGGTCAGGGCCATAGCAAACTTGATGCGCTACGCTTAGGTCAATGCGTTGACATAAGGAGTTTCCAGATGGCGACGACGCGGGGAAGTTCCGACCGGGTCCGGCGGCGGCCGACGCGCAGCGGCGTGGTGCTCGATCCACGCATGATCATCGATGCCGCGCTGCGGCTGATCGAGGCGCCGGGCGGCAACGCGCTCACTGTGCGTCGCCTCGGCGTCGAGCTCGGGGCCGACCCGTCGGCGATCTACCGCTACTTCCGGGACATGGACGCCCTGCTGATCGCGATCGCCGACCGGCTGATCAGCGAGACCCTGGCCGGCTTCGAGCCGGGGCCGGACTGGCGGGCCGCGCTGCGTGAGATGGGCCGCGGCGTGCACGACTCGATGCTGCGGCACCCGCGCCTGGCCCAGCTCCGGGCCAGCCGCTTCACCGCCGGGCCCAACGAGCTGCGGGCCGACGACATGGGCATCGGACTGCTGCTCAGCGCCGGTTTCGCCCCGGCCGACGCGGTCCGGCACTTCCGCGACTTCATCGACGCGGTGCTCGCCCTGGCCGCGATGGACGCCGCCGAATTGGCGCCCGGTCAGGAGGAGGCCGACAAAGAGGCACTGACTCAGCTGTACGCGTCATTCCCGCCCGAGGAATATCCGAATCTGGCCGCCGTGCGCGAACATTTGCCGCAGATCACCGCGTCCGCGTTCCCGGGTGTTCTGGACAAGCTGATCGATGCGCTGGCGCAGGCCGCACCGCGGTCGTAGGGTGCCGAACGTGACCTATCGTGCCGGCGACGTGCTGCGCATCTCGTGTCCATTCGCGACCACCTTCGTCTCCCGGGTCGGTGAATACGACGTGATCATTCGGTGGCCGTGGTGGGAGATCGATCCGGATTCCGATTTCATTCGCTGGAACGGTGAGGTGGCATTGAGCCTGCGCGATCCGGGTGAGCTTTATACGACCGAACCGCCGGTCGGCAACCTGGTTTCCGGCCAGATCTGCCGGGTCGGACTTCCGCCGCGGATCGTGCACGTGCTCGAGGTGCAGGAGTACGACCCGCCCCAGGTGTCCGGCTGGCTGCCCCGTTCGAGCCTGGAACTGCTGGTCCTGACGGCCGGCGAGGCGCCCGATCCGCGTGCCGAGTTCCAGGGCACCGCCATCGAGGTGGACGGGGGTGTGCCGATCACGTACGAAATGGTGTTCCGGCCTTATGCCTTTTTGGAACTCGGCGATGACGTGGCTGATTCTGATCAGCGGGCGTGGCGCTTCGGCGGGCCGTTCGCGTGGACCGCGTTCGACGGCGGGAGCGGGGCGCCGGCCTGGCCGTTGACCCTGCTGGACGGGGATGCGGACGCGGACGTGGTGGCGTCCGTGACGGCCGCCGGGGAGCATGCCGACGAGATCGCCCGGTGGCGGCGGGAGGCCGGTCTCGGCAATTGACGTGTGCGAATAGCTGACCTACGTTTCGGGGAAACCGAGGAATGGGGGCAGCGACATGCGTCGGACCCGGCTTCTCGCGGCGCTGGCCGCGACGTTCCTGCTGGCTGCCGGCTGCGGCGGCCCCGATGAACCGGCGCCGGCCGCGTCCGGGCAGGCGGACAAGGTGAACACCGGGGTCATCGCGATCGTCGACGTGGCGCCGATCTATCTCGGCAGGGCGAAAGGCTTCTTCCGGGACCAGAACATCGACCTCACCCTGACCACCGCCCAGGGTGGCGCGGCGATCGTGCCGGCGGTGCTCGGCGGCCAATACCAGTTCGGCTTCAGCAACACGATCTCGCTGCTGCTCGGCGCGTCAAAAGGCCTTCCGGTGAAGGTCGTCGCGAACGGCAACAATTCGACCGGCGTCGACGGCAAGGATTTCGCCGGCCTGTTCGTCAGGGCCGACAGTCCGATCCGGTCGCCCAAGGATCTCGCCGGGCGGACGGTTGCCGCCAACACCCTGAAAAACATTGTGGAGACGACGGTACGGGCGTCGGTGCGCAAGGACGGCGGTGACGCCGCCGCCGTGAAATTCACCGAGCTCGCCTTTCCCGATCAGGTTCCGGCGCTCCAGTCCGGGCGGGTCGACGCGATTTTCGTGGTCGAGCCGTTCCAGCAGGCCGCGGTCGGGGCCGGGGCCCGGAAGATCGCGTCCAGTTATGTCGACGCGGCGCCGGATCTGACCGTTGCCATGTATTTCACCTCCCAGCAATTGCTGTCGGCCAACCCCGATCTGGTCCGGCGATTCACCGAGGCGATACGCACATCTCTGACGTACGCCGATGGGCACCCGGACGAGGTGCGGGACGCGCTCGGGTCGTATACGAAGATCGCGCCGGAAGTGCGGTCGGCGCTGGTGCTGCCCAAGTGGCCCGCGGAGATCAATCGGGCGTCGGTCGAGACGCTGGCCGACCTGGCCGTGACCGACCAACTGTTGACTGCGAAGCCGGACCTCGCGGCGCTGCTGCCTTAGCACATGTCGCCGGCCGGTAGGGTTGTCCACACTGATGGGTGGTCCACAGGCCGTCGGCGTGATCTCGGAAGTCCCGCGAGGATGGTCGGAGCGCGCTGGTCATCGGTGCGGGCCGAGGGGTGATCGGATGAGGTGAGCGGATGGATCAGGGGATCAGCCCGCGAATCGCGGTGGTCAGCGTTCCGGCCAGGACCTCGTGGTCGTGCAGGCTCGGATGCCAGTCGCAGCCGAGCAGGTCCAGGCCCAGGGCAGCGTTGTCGTAGTAGACCGACGACACCCGCTCGTCTCCGCTCGCGGCGCGATCCCGGACGATCCGCGCGATCGCGTCGGCCAGCGCGGTGGTGCGGTAACTCAGGTCGGGATAGGTGAGCACGAGATGGGTGCCCAGGCCGTACCGGTGTCGCAGTGTCCCGATGAATCCCTGATAGGCCGCGATGTAGTCGGCGGTCAGCGCGGCCTCGTCGGCCCATTTCTCGCCCGGGTTGAGCGGCGTGGAGAAATCATTGATGCCGAGACCGATGACGACCACCTGCGGATGCCAGGACGCCGGGCGTTTCCACACCGATTCGTCGACCGCCTGCAGGGCGCGGTCATAGTAGGTGCGGTAGTCGGTTCCCGGGTTGCTGCCGTTGTAATTGCGGACCATGCCGATGCCCGACCAGGCGTTGATCTGGTAGTCGGCGTTCAGGGCCTTGGCCGTGCGGGCGCCGAAGGCCTGGTCGGCGTTGCTGTTGCGGGTCAGCACTCCGGCGCCGGAGCAATCGCGGCTCACCGACATGTCGCCGTAGCCGGCCGTCCAGGAATCGCCGATGAACTCGATCTGCCGGTGCCGCGCCGCGGGCGCGGCCAGAATCCGTCCGCCGGGACCGGCGACGAGGCCGCCGAACTGCGCGAGGTTCCAGGGGCTTTCGGTCCGCTTGGCCAGGCGTACGGTGTGCTCGCCCCCGCGCAATCCGGTGATCCAGCGCGTGGTGCTCCCGGGAGTCACCAGCGTGATCGGCGCCGCGTCGTCGATCCGCACGTCGTAGTCGTTGACCGTGTCGTCGAGCCGGATTCCCACGCTGCTGCCCCGGAATCGTCCCTCGAAATAGACGCCGGGCCAGGTGAAGGCGACGCCGGTGCCGGTGGGGGTGACCCGACCGGCCGTGTGGACCTGCCGCGCCAAGGGCGTGCCGGGCGCCGCCGACGCCTGGCCGGGAACGGTGAGCGGGCCGCCGCCGAGAAGTGCGATGGCGGCGAGGCCGGTCAGCCGTCGCAGGGATGTCCTTTGCATGTTCATCGCTCCCGACTGTGCAGGGAATATTTATTCTTGACGATGAACAATCTAACCGACGGCGGGCCTGCGCGCTGCCGGAGCGGCGTGCAGGCCCGTCGATGTCCGGCGATCGGCCGGCGGCACGGACGCGGGCGTCACGCCGGTCTGCCGGTGTCCTGGGTCAGTGGGCGGCACGGACACAGAGGCGTCACGCCGGTCTGCCGGTGTCCTGGGTCAGTGGGTGGTGCGGATCTGGACCGTCGCGCTGGTGCTCCACGGGACGGCCGGGCTCATCGCCGGGACCGGGATGATCTCGACGGGCAGTTCGCTGCCGGCGGTGGTGGCCCGCTGCCGGAACGTGAAGCGGTGGGTGACGCTGCCGCCCGCCGCGGGCGCCGCCACGGTGACGCCGAACGACTCCGGCCGGGTGATCACCGGCGGCCATCCGGGGCCGGTGCGCTCCAGGCCGGGCGGCGCGTAGAACCAGACGGTGACCTTCGACGGGTGCGCGCCATGACGGTGGGTGATCGTCACGTCGACGCCGCCGGTGCGGTACCCGCCGGTCGCCGGGCCGAGTTCCAGGTCTCCCGTGGTGACCTGGAGGTCGGTGACGTGCCGGTTGACCGGCATCCGGTCCGGGCCACTGACCTGCTCGAACCGGCCGTCGCGCAGGGCGTAGCCGCGGGTCTGCCAGATCTGCGGGGTCCGGTCGGCGCAGCAGCGCTGGTAGTCGCCGACCAGCGCGGTGACGACGCCGGCCGGGCTGAACCGGGGGCTCGCGTCGCGGATGTCGCGGATCGGGCCGGTGGTCACGGTGACCTGGCCGAGCGGGACGATGTGGCCGGCCCGGTCCCGGTCGTAGGCGACGAGTTGCTTGCTGCCGCCCTCGATCATGCAGCCGAGCAGCGCGACGGTCTCGTCCGCCCCATCATGATCGACATCACCGTAGGTGGCGCCGAGAATCAGGACCGAGTCGCCGTACGGCGGTTGCCCGTCCGGAACGGGGTGCGGCGGGACCGGCGACGAGCCGTCGTGGAAGCGCAGTCGCCCCGAGGTGCACTGGACGTCGTCGGCCGGCCAGGCCGGGACGTCCAGCGTCGCCTCGCGCAAGGTGGCCAGGGGGATGTGGCCGTCCGGCGCCACGTCGTAGGACACGGGCACAGCCGCGACGCCGGCCGTCTGCGGGGAGACCGCGAGCGGCAGCGACGCCATCAGGACGGCGAGCAGACCGGGGAGACGGCGGCGCGTCGAGGATTCGGGGGACCGGGAAGGCCGGGAAAGTTCCATCGTGCGCACATTTTGGGCCATAAAGGCGGCGTTGTGCGTGATTGAACCCGGAAATCACCCGTTCCGGGGTCACTCCCGTTGCAGATCAAAAGACCGGGCATTCTTCAGTACGGCGATCTGCCCGGCCTCCCGCCGCAGCGCCGTCTCATGCCGGCTCGGCAGGGTGCCGAACATGCGCACCGTGACGGTCAGCTTCCGGCCGCTCGTGCGCGGCCGCCACGTCCCCGCGATCGCACCGTCGACGAGCACCGCCCCGGGTCGAAGTGCACCATCGCCTCGCCGATCAGCGGCCCCTCGCGCTCCCAGCCGGCACGCCGCTTCTTCGGCGGCTCCGGGGCGATCCGTCCGGCGAGTGCCGTGTCGAGCCCGTCGCCGGCCAGCACCTCGCCGATCGCCGCGGCGGTCAGATCGGCCATCTCGATCAGACCCAGCCCGAGTTTCGTCGGCCGAGAAGGAACCGGCGGGTCGCCGCCTCGGTCGGCGGGAGCACCCCGGTGGTGAAGACCGCGGCGTCGGCGGCCGGGAAGAAGAACGGTGAACCGCGCAGGGACCAGCTCTGCAGCAGGCTCTTGTCGCCGGCCATCGCCGCGACGAGCCGCTGCGTTCTCGCCGCTGGGCGGGGAGCCGCCGCATTCTCGCCGCTCGGCGGGGAATCAGTCGCCGGTCAGGTCGCGGCGCAGGGCGACCGCGGCGATGCCCAGCGCGGCGACCGCCCAGACGATGAAGATCTCCAGGCCGAAGGCGTCGCCCCGGGAGGCGTCCAGGTAGCTGGTCATCGGCAGCGGCCACTTGAACTGGGTGGCGATGCCCTCGACGATCACGAACCAGACCCCGAAGCCACCGAGCAGCCAGGTGGACCGGCGGACGGTGGCGGCCAGGGCCGCGCCGAAGACCGCCATCACCGGTACGACGTCGAGGGTCCGGAAGTACACCAGCCCGCCGAACTTGGCGTACGCCGGGATCCCGCTGAACACGGCCAGCAGCCAGGCCACCACGACCGTCGTGACGACCTGCGCGAGCAGCACCCGGAAGCGCCGGGGCCGGGCCAGGTACAGCAGCGCGAGGGTCCGATGCTGGTAGTGCTGGGTGACGGTGAGGACCGAGATGCCGAACGCGCCCAGCCCGGCGAACAGCGCCCACCAGGTGTCGTCGACGATGCCGGCGGCCGCGGTCACCGCGCCGAACAGGGCGAGCGACACCCAGCTGGAGCGAATCGTCGCCATCCGGTAGAGCTCACTGCGGACCAGACTGATCATCGGGCGGCCGCCAGCTCCAGGAAGATCTGTTCCAGGCTGGGCGCGTCCGAGGACAGCTCGTACAGCGGGATCCCGGCCGCGAACGCGATCTCGCCGGCGTCCTCGGGCGACAGGCCGGCCACCTCGAGGGTCTGCTCCTCCGCGGTGACCACGGCGCCGGCCTCCTCGAACGCCCGCCACAACCGCACCGGATCCCGGCCGCGCACCCGCAGCCGGAGCCCCTCCGCGCCGGTCAGCTCGGCCAGCGGCATCGCGCACCGGAGCCGGCCGTTCGCGATGATCACCACGTCGTCGACCAGCTGGGCCAGCTCGGCCAGCAGGTGACTGGAGATCAGCACCGTGCCGCCCGCCGCCGCGTGCGCCCGCAGCAGGCCGCGCAGCCAGGCGATGCCCTCCGGGTCGAGGCCGTTCGCCGGCTCGTCGAGGACCAGCACCTGCGGCTCGCCGAGCAGGGCGGTCGCCACCGCGAGCCGCTGCCGCATGCCGAGCGAGTAGTCGCCGGTGCGCTGCCGGGCCGCGTCGGCCAGGCCGACCGCCTCCAGCAGCAGGTCGACCCGGGCACGGCTCGCGCCGGCCAGCATCGCCTGCCCGATCAGGTGCGCCCGACCGCTCTGGCCCGGGTGGCTGATGCCCTGGTCGAGGACCGCGCCGACCGCGCGCAGCGGGTTCGCCAGCTCGGCGAACGGCGTCCCGTTGATCAGGGCGGTGCCGGACGTGGGCCGGGTCAGGCCGAGCAGCATGCGCAGCGTGGTGGTCTTGCCCGAGCCGTTCAGGCCGAGGAAACCGGTGACCCGCTCGGGCCGGGCCGTGAAGGAGAGGCCGTCCACCGCGCGTACCTTCCGGTACGCCTTGGTCAGATCAATGGTCTCGATCATGGTCGGGAACTATCCCACACGCCCACAGCATCCCGCGCTCCGTGATTTTCCGGGTCGGCGGAACCTGCAGGTCGGTGGGGCTGTGCCCGAGCGTGTTGACGAAGACCCGGCCGGCGCCGAACCGGCGGGTCCAGGCGACCGGCATCACGGCGCCGGCGGTTTCCGGGGCGCCGTGGTCACCGGTGAACGTGGTGGTGGCCAGCACGTCCAGGGTCGGGTCGACGTGCAGGAAGTACTGCTCGGTGCGGACCGGGAAGGTGCTCAGGCCGTACGCAAGGGAATGGGTTTTGTTGATGTTGATGGTGTGCTCGACGAAGCCGCCGGGGTGACAGACGAAGCGGCCGCCGACCATGAACTGATATCGCGGGGCCTCGTAGCCGGTGGCGACGATCCCGCCGTGCCAGCCGGCGAACCCGGCGCCGGCCCGGACCCGGTCGACCAGCGCCGTCTCCTGGGCCTCGGTGAATCGGGCCCCGGTCCAGCACTGGACGATCAGGTCGAAGTGATCGTCCGAGGTGTAGGCGTCCAGGGTCTCCGCGATGTGCAGGGTGAACCCGTTGCCCTCGAGGAAGTCCCGGAACAGCTCGGTGCAGGCGACCGGCTCGTGTCCCGCCCAGCCACCCCGGACGATCAGCGCTCGCATCGGTCAGCCACGCGCCCGCGGCAGGCAGCACTTCTTGTACTTCAGGCCGGAACCGCACCAGCACGAGCCGTTGCGCTCCGGCGGCCAGGTGATCTGGGCCGGCTGCGTCGCCAGTTGGCGGGCGTAGCCGGTCCGGGCCTTGGCCTCGGCCGGGTCGTCGTCGCCGGCGAACCGGGTCAGGCCGTCGGCGGTGCCGGACAGCGGGGTGCCGCCCTTGCCGACCAGCGTGCGCTCCAGGCGGGCGCGGTGCTCGTCCCAGGTCGGGCCGTAGACCTCGGCCAGCGCCGGCCACTCCTTGATCACCCGGTCGAACTCGGCCTGCGGCCAGAACAGCAGCTCGTCGCCGCCGCCGGTGGTGGTGGCGTTGGCCAGCCGGGTCTCCAGCCGGTCGGCCAGGTTGTCGTGCGCGTCGTGCGAGCGGCCCAGCTGGTGCCGGGTCCGGTGGCGCTGCTGCAGCAGGAAGAACAGCAGGCCGGCGTCCTCCGCGGAGGACGGGTCGGAGCCCCGCTCGGCCAGCGCGGCCTGCACCGCCTCGGTCAGCCACTCCTCGGCGAGCTGGTGCCGCCCGCCCGCGGCCAGCGCCGCGGTGACGTAGGCCGCCGCGTCGGTGTGCCGGGTCAGCGCCGGGCGCAGCGGCTCGAGCTCGGCCAGCGCCTCGTCGGCGCGGCCGACCCGGAACAGGATCCGGGCGTGCACGGCCTTCGCGTTGGTCGACGCGCTGTCGTCCCGCGTCCCGAACGCCTCGACGGCCCGATCGGCGTAGCGCAGCGCGGCGTCCAGCTTCGACCGGCTCTCGGCGATCTCGGCGGCCAGGGCCAGCGCGTTTCCGGCGTCGTCCGGGTCGGCGAGCCGCCCGGCGTCGACCGCTTCCGCCAGGCCGGCCGCGATGCCGAGGGGGTCGGCCGCGCCGAGCGCGGTCTGCCGGATCTCGTCGAGGTCGGCGCTGGTCAGCTCCGTAGTAGTAGTCAGCACGCGATCACGTTACTTCGATCCGCCACCGGCCCGCGCTTGATCTGCGTCTCACCACGCCCGTCCGGTGGCTATACGGCGGCCAGCAGGGACGCGTCGATCTCGCGGGCCGGCACCGGACGGGCGAAGTGGAAGCCCTGCGCGAACCGGTAGCCGAGGTCGTGCAGGCGATCGGCCTGGTCCTGGGTCTCCACGCCCTCGGCCACCGCCCGCAGGCCCAGCGTCGTGGCGATCCCGCTCAGCGAGGCCGCGATCGCCTCCTGCTCCGGGCCGCCGTTCAGCTCGTCGATGAACGACTTGTCGACCTTGAGGGTGGTGACCGGGCAGGTGCGCAGCAGGGTGAGCGACGAGTGGCCGGTGCCGAAGTCGTCCAGGGCGATGCCGACGCCGAGGCCGCGCAGCGCCCGGACGGTGTGCAGGGCCGGGCCGCCGGCGAACACCGCGGTCTCGGTGATCTCCAGGGTGACCTGGTGGGCCGGCAGCTCGTGCCGGTGCAGCACCGACAGGACCAGGCCGGGCAGCTCCGGGTCGAGCAGCTGCCGGGCGGAGACGTTGATGCTGATCCGCGGGGCGGCGTCGCCGTACCGCCGGCCCCAGAGGGCCGCGTCGGCGCAGGCGGTGTCCAGGATCCAGGCGCCCAGCTCGACGATCAGGCCAGTCTGCTCGGCGACCGGGATGAACTCGGCCGGCGACACCGCCGCGCCGCCGTCCGGGTGCCAGCGGACCAGCGCCTCGACCGAGTGCAGGGTGCCCAGCGGCAGCTCCACGATGGGCTGGTAGACCAGCCGGAACTCGCCGAGCTCCAGGCCCCGGCGCAGGGCCGCGGCCAGGTCGGCGTGGTGCTGGGCGGAGGCGTCCAGGTCGGCGGTGTGCTCCTGGTGGCGGTTCGCGCCGACCCGCTGGGCGGCCTGCAGGGCGAGCTCGGCCCGGCGCAGCAGATCCGGTACGGCCTCGTCCCGCCCCGCCGCCGACCCGACCGTCACGGTGACCAGCAGGTCGTGCACGTCCACCGGCAGCGGCGCCTGGAACGCCTGCACCAGCGCCTCGGCCAGCCGGCTGCCCCCGGCGAGCGGGTGCCCGGCTGGCAGCAGGACGCCGAACTCGTCGCCGAGCAGCCGGGCGACCAGCGCCGATCCGCCGACGGTCAGGGTGATCCGGGCGGCGGCCTGGCGCAGGATCTCGTCGCCGGTGTCGTCGCCGAGCCGGTCGTTGAGCGCGGCGAAGTCGTCCAGGTCGCAGACCGCGACGGTGGCCTCGCCGGTCCGCTCGTGCAGCGCGTCGGTGAAGAACCGGCGGTTCGGCAGCCCGGTCAGGTCGTCGCGGCGGGCCTGGTCGGCCAGCCGGTCGGCGAGCCGGCCGTTGTCCCGCAGCGCCGCGTGCTGCCGGACCAGCACCAGCAGGATCAGGACCACGGCGCCGGCGGCGAGCCCGGCCGGCAGGTAGCCGGCCCGCAGCGTGACGGCGAGCAGCATGGCCGCGGTGACCGCGACGGTGACGTACGGGACCCGGCTGATCGCCCGGCGCCCGCGACGTCCGGCCGGCGCCGGCTCCGCCCCGGCCAGGTCGGCCCGGACCTGCGCCCGTGCCGACAGCGTCAGCAGCAGCGCGAGCAGCGGCAGCGTGGCGACCATGGGGCTCAGATGCGGCCAGTGGTGGAACGCGGCGGCGAGCAGCATGGCGTACGGCCCGAGCAGCCCGGCCGGGCTCAGGATCCAGAGCGCCCGCCCGTGCACCGGCCCGGCGCCGGTCATCCCGACCTTGACGATCGCGACGACGGCCGCGCACGCGGCGCCCAGGACCATCACCCGCAGCACGCCGGAGAGCAGCCCGTGCGCGGCCGGGACCGGCATCACCGCCAGCACCTCGAACGTCACCATGCCGGTCGCGACCCCGACGATCGCCACGTCCATCCAGAACGTGGCTCGCGCCCGTGACCTGCGGTTCCGGCCGGGCAGGCGGACCAGGGCCAGCACGGCCAGGGTCAGCGCGACGAAGTACAGGACGCCGGCGACCGGGCCCAGCGCGACCATCTCCTCCGGGTGCCGCACGGTGTCGAAGCACTGGGCGACCGCGCCGGCCCCGAGCACCGCGACCGCGGTGCCGAGCCGCCGCCAGAACGCCCGGGCGGCGTCCGCGCCGGTCCGCGCGGCCAGCAGGCAGCCGGCCACCGAGGTGAACACCGCGCCCCAGGCGAGCGGCCACATCACCCAGACCGGGAGGGGGACGAGCGTGCCGAGGGCGCCGACGAGAACGGCTACCAGCAACCATCCGCCCGCGGCGACGACGAATCGGCCGGCCGCTCGGACGGGTCGGGACGGTGATCGCATCGGGCGTGGTGGCCCTTCCGTGTCGGGGGGAGTTCGGCTGCCTCTATCGGCAGGCCGGCGAGCCGATCGAGGAAAGTCGCCGGGTCATGTCGCCGGAGCCCATCCGGGGTGGCCCCGGCATGGCCGGCGGGCACATGTGGGCGATCGCCACCCGGCCGTAGGGTGGCGCACATGTCGCGTGGACTCGAATACCTGGACCTGCTCGCGCGCGAGGCCGCCCTGGTCGAATTCGAGCGCCCGCTGATCGCGGCCCGGGCCACCGGCGCCCCGGCCGCCCGGCTGGACGAGCTGGAGCAGGCGAAACTCCTCGCGCTGAAGGTGCGGGCGCTGCTCGAACGCCGGCGCCGGCGGGAGGAGGAGCTGTCCGCGCTCTACGACACCGCCGGGGACCTGGCCGGGCTGCGGGACGTCGACGCGGTGCTGCGGGCGATCGTGCACCGGGCGCGGACGCTGCTCAACGCGGACGTGTCGTACATGACGCTGAACGACGCCGAGCGCGGCGACACGTACATGCGGATCACCGACGGGTCGGTCGCGGCCAGCTTCCAGAAGCTGCGGCTGCCGCCGGGCGCCGGGCTGGGCGGGCTGGTCGCGCTGACCGGGACGCCGTACGCGACCGCCAACTACCCGGCCGACGCCCGGTTCGCGCACACCAGCGACATCGACCACGGGGTCGGCGACGAGGGCCTGATCGCGATCCTCGGCGTGCCGATGCGGCTCGGCTCCGCGGTGATCGGCGTGCTCTTCGCCGCCAACCGGGCCGAGCGGCCGTTCGCCCGCGAGGAGGTCGCGCTGCTGCTCTCGCTGGCCGCGCACGCGGCGGTCGCGCTGGACACCGCGCGGCTGCTGACCGAGACCCAGACCGCGCTCGCCGAGCTCTCCGCGGCGAACTCCACCATCCAGGCGCACAGCGAGTCGGTGGAGCGGGCCGCCGACGCCCACGACCGGATGACCGCGCTGGTGCTGCGCGGCGGGGGCGTCGACGACGTCGCCGCCGACCTGGTCGACGTGCTGAACGGGGCGCTGCTGGTGATCGACGCGCAGGGCCGGACGCTGGCGACCGCGCGGACGCCCGGCTCCGCGGTGCTGCTGCCGCAGCCGGACGAGACGACCGTCGGCGAGGCGGTCGCGGCGTCGCGCGGGGAGGGCCGCAGCGTCCGGCGCAACGACCTGATCATCGCGGCGGTCGTCGCCGGGGCGGACAACCTCGGTGCCCTGGTCTTCCGGCCGGACACCCCGCTCGCCCCCGCCGACCAGCGGATCCTGGAGCGCGCCGCGCAGGTCACCGCGCTGCTGCTGCTGTTTCGGCGGACCGTGGCCGAGGCCGAGGCGCAGGTCCGCGGCGACCTGCTGGACGACCTGATCAGCCGGCCGGTCCGGGATCCGGACGCGGTGCGGGACCGGGCCGCCCGGCTCGGGCTCGACGTGGACGCGCCGTACGTGATCGTCACCGCCGGCGACGACACCGGCGACGGCCTGCGGCAGCGCGCGGTCTCCTGGGCGCGCAGCTTCGCGGCCGGCCGGCGCGGGCTGGCGATGACCCGGGACGGCCGGATCACGCTGCTGCTGGCCGGGGAGGATCCGGCCGGCACCGCGCGGCAGGTGGCCAAGGAGCTGGGCCGCGCGCTGGGCCGACCGGTCACCGCGGGCGGCGCGGGTCCGGCCCGCGGCGCGGCCGCTGTCGCGCCCGCGTACCGCGAGGCCGATCAATGCCTCAGCGCGCTGATCACGCTGGGCCGGTCCGGGTCCGGGGCGGGGACCGAGGAGCTGGGGTACGTCGGTCTGCTGCTCGGCGAACGACGCGACGTCACCGGTTTCGTGCAGGGCATCCTCGGCCCGGTGCTCGACTACGACGCCCGCCGCGGCACCGCGCTGATCACCACCCTGGAGGTGTACTTCGACCACGGCGGCGGCCTGGCGAAGGCGGCCGAGGCGCTGCACGTGCACGTCAACACGGTCACCCAGCGCCTGGACCGGGTGGCCCAGCTGCTCGGCGACGACTGGCAGCACCCGCGCCGGGTCCTGGACCTCCAGCTGGCCCTGCGCCTGAACCGCCTCTCGCTGGGCGCCGACCACACATAGCGCGAGTTGGATGTGTGGATCCGATCCATGGGCTTCGTGGCCTGCGCGGACGTAGCGTCCCCGTAACCTACGTCACACCTTTGGAGAGGATGCACATGTCGACCACCGCACGTGCCCCGATCGTCAAGGTCGTCTTCGCTTCCCTGGTCGGCACCGCCGTCGAGTGGTACGACTTCTTCCTTTACGGCTCGGCCGCCGCTCTCGTCTTCGGCACCCTGTTCTTCCCGAAATCCGATTCGGTCACCGGAACGCTGCTGGCCTTCGGCACCTACGCCCTCGGGTTCCTCGCCCGCCCGCTCGGCGGGGTGGTCTTCGGCCACTTCGGCGACCGGGTCGGCCGCAAGAAGATGCTCGTCGTCTCGCTGATGATGATGGGCGTCGCCACGGTCGCGATCGGCCTGCTGCCCACCTACGCGAGCATCGGCGTCGCCGCCCCGATCCTGCTGCTGGTCTGCCGCCTCGGGCAGGGCTTCGCGGTCGGCGGGGAGTGGGGCGGCGCGGTGCTGATGGCCGCCGAGCACGGCGACGACGCGCGCCGCGGCTTCTGGTCGTCCTGGCCGCAGGCCGGTGTCGCGCTGGGCAACCTGCTCGCCACCGGGGTGCTGTGGGTGCTCGCGCTGGTCCAGCCGGACGAGGCGTTCAACGCGTGGGGCTGGCGGATCCCGTTCCTGCTCAGCGCGGTGCTCGTCCTGGTCGGCCTCTGGGTGCGCCTGCAGATCGAGGAGTCCCCGCTCTTCCAGGAGGCGCGCGCCAAGCTGCCGGCCAAGGAACACCAGCCGCTGCTGGAGGTGATCAGGCGCTACCCGCGGGAGATCATCCTGGCGATGGGCATGCGGCTGGCCGAGAACATCGCGTACTACCTGGTCACGGTCATCTCGATCACGTATCTGACGACGTTCGCCGGGACCAGCGCGGACAAGAGCAAGATCCTGACCGCGCTGCTGATCGGCTCGGCCGTGCAGTTCGTGCTCATCCCGATCCTCGGGGCGGTCTCCGACCGGGTCGGGCGGCGGCCGCTCTACCTGGCCGGGGCGATCGGGATCGCGATCTGGTCGTACGTCTTCTTCGATCTGATCGGCAGCAGGTCGGAGCCGAAGATCATCCTGGCGGTGCTCGTCGGTCTCATCCTGCACTCCCTGATGTACGCCCCGCAGGCCGCGTTCTTCGCCGAGCTGTTCGGGACGTCGGTGCGGTACACCGGCGCGTCCGTCGGCTACCAGCTCGCCTCGATCCTGGCCGGGGCGCTCGCCCCGATCATCGCGCTGAAGCTGCTCGGCGACGTGCACCACCCGAACACCACGGCGGTGGCGATCTACATGACCGTGGCGTCGGTGCTGACCGTGATCGCGGTGCTGGCCGCGAAGGAGACCGCGCGGTCCTCGCTGCGGCACGACCGGGTCACCGACGCGGTCCGGGAGCCGGTGGGCTGACGCTCACCTCAGTTTTTGGGCTGAGCTGCCGATCCGGCGGGCCGTGACGACGCGCCGTGCGACCGGGTGGGGGATCCTGCTCACCCTGACCGGGCTGGCGGTGGGCGGGGTCGCCACCGCCCGCCTGATCCGGCATCGGAGGCCGGCGGTTTCCGTGCCGCCGCCCTCCGCTGAGCCGGATCCGCCGCCCGGTCTGCCGCCCGTCGAGCCGTCCGGGGCGTCCCGGTCGCTGGTCCGGATGGCCGTCGCCGCGGCCGTCGTCGTGGTGCTGTGCCTGGTCACGGTCGTCGCGACCCGGCCGGCGGACCGCGGCCGGGAGCCGTCGGCCGAGATTGCCGCGACGGACGACTTTCTGCTGCGGTCGATCGATCGGTGCCGGCTCCTGTACGGACCGGAGCAGTGCGGTCCCGCGACAACCCGCCCGGTCCTTCCGCTCGCGGAGCCGACCATGGACACCGACGGGTACCTCTGCGTGCGTGGCGCGGACCGGCCCGTCCTGGACACCGTCTGGCCGAAGCTGTCCGCCACGTCGGCCGCCGGGACCGACTCGACCTTCCAGATCACCGGGGTCGACCGGTCGACCGCGCAGGACCGCACACTCCCGGGCCGTAGCGAGGGCGGGAAGGCGGTTGCCGACCTGCACTTCACGGGTGGCCCCATGCTCGCGCACGGCGAGTCGTACCAATGGCGGGTTCGCGGAGCTTCCGGCGGCTGGTCGCCGTGGTGCGAGTTCACCGTCGGCAAGGTCACCTCGGACGACCTGGGCCTCGACACGACGCGGAGCTATCAGGTCGTGCTCCCGGCCGCGAAGTGGCGCGCGATCCGCCGCAGCCTCGAGCCGATCGAGTGGCCCGCCGGCCGCTACGCCCACGCGCGGATCGAGCGCATCCTGACGTCGGTGTCCCCGACCGCCGCCCGGGTCCCGGTGACGCTCCCGGCCACGACCTGGGAGGACATCGTCGGCGGGCTCGCCTTCCGCGGCTACCAGACCGGCGACTTCCAGGTCTGGATGCTCGCCGATCTGGTCTCGACGGGACTCGGCGGACCCGAGCATCCGAACGCCGGCTGGCCCCGGGATTAAAAATCTTAAGATCAACTTCTTGAAAATCAATTTGGTACGGCCTATAACTTGAGTTATGACAGAGCGGGCGATGGACTGGCAGGAGCTCACCAACCTGACCAGAGGCAGGCCGTTCGTCGTCGAGCGCGTGCGCCTGGCCGACAACGGCGTGGCTGTCGAGGGTGGGTTCGAGCCGCCGCAGCTGGCTCAGCTCAGCGTCGAGGACCAGGTGTTCGTGACGGCGTTCGTGCGGTGTCACGGCTCCATCAAGGAGATGGAGCGGATCTTCGGGGTGAGCTACCCGACGATCAAGTCCCGGCTGAACCGGGTCTCCCAGCTGCTCGACTTCGTCGAGACCGATCCGGCGCCACCCCGGTCGGAGGTCATCGACCGGCTGCGGCGGGGCGAGATCACCGCGCAGCAGGCGCTGGCCGAGCTGGGCGGGGGCCCGTCATGATGCCGCAGCTGCTCACCGTGCGGGTCGAGCAGCCGGATCATCGGCCGATCCGGATCTGGGTGCCGGTGCTGCCGGTGGCGCTCGTGTTCTCGCCGCTCCTGATCCTGGCCGCGCTGGTGGCCGTCGTCGCGTGCGTGGTCTACCGCGTCTCGGTGCTGCGGGCGT
Source organism: Actinoplanes sp. L3-i22 (assembly GCF_019704555.1). Classification (NCBI taxonomy): domain Bacteria; kingdom Bacillati; phylum Actinomycetota; class Actinomycetes; order Micromonosporales; family Micromonosporaceae; genus Actinoplanes; species Actinoplanes sp. L3-i22. The sequence goes on along the minus strand of NZ_AP024745.1, from coordinate 7,892,254 downwards.
TCCTCGCGGGCTGGCGGTTCTTCTGCGCGTTGCGCGGCACCCTGGTCGACGTCCACGAGGGGCGGTCGACCGTGCTGGTGAACATCCGATGAGTTCTCCGGAAGGGAGAAAGCAATGAACGAACAGCGTAAGGACATCCTCGACATGCTGGCCGAGGGCAAGATCACGGCGGACGAGGCGGAGCAGTTGATCGCCGCGCTGGACCGGTCGCGGCCGGCCAACGCGACCAGCTCCGACGTGCGGCCGGCCGCCGCGCCGAAGTATCTGCGGGTCGAGGTCGACACCATGGAGGGCGGCGAGCCGGGCCGGGTCAACGTGCGGGTGCCGCTGCAGCTGCTGCGGGCCGGGGTGCGGCTGGCCGCGCTGATCCCGCCGCAGGCGCTGGGGAAGGCGAACGAGGAGCTCAGCAAGAACGGGATCCCGTTCGACCTGACGCAGCTCAAGCCGGAGCAGCTGGAGGAGCTGGTCGAGCACCTGGGCGAGATGACCGTCGAGGTGGACCAGCCGGACGCGAAGGTCCGGGTCTTCTGTGACTGACCGCGGGCTGCCCGCCGGCTCCTGGTCCGTCGGCTGCCTGCCGGTCCGCAGCCTGTCCGCCCGCGGCTACCTGTCCGCCCGCGGCTACCTGTCCGTCGCCGCGCGGGCAGAGCCCCGAGAAGGTGCTGGAACACCTTCCCGAGGCCGCGCCGCGATCACTCGTGACGCACAGTTGAACTGCCGCACTGAAGTTTAGCGACAAACCGGAGGGCTTCGCGTTCCGCACGCGAAGCCCTCCGGTGTTCAGGTTTTGTGCTCTGACCGCAACCACCCGCGGACGTCGCCCTTGCGGGTCTCGTGTTCTGGGCGCCCCGCGCCCTTGCGAGGCCCGGAAGGGTCCCCGCGGGAGCGACGATCAGTTATTGGCCGCAGCGTCGGAAATGAATCTCTTGATCTTTCAGCTGCTCAGGGTGCTGGTGTAGAGCAGGCGGTTGGGGGAGCCGGTGCCCGCGCCGGTGACGACGCCGGTGGTGGCGGCGGCGACGACGGCGGCGTTGACGGTGGCGACCGAGGCGCCCGGGTGGGCGGTGAGGTAGAGGGCGGCCGCGCCGGCGACGTGCGGCGAGGAGAACGACGTGCCGCTGCCGGTGTAGGTGGCGGAGTCGCTGGTCCGCCAGGCCGAGGTGATGTCGACGCCGGGTGCGAAGAGGTCCAGTACCGAGCCGTAGTTGGACCAGGAGGCCTTGGCGTCGGTCTTGCCGGTGGCGCCGACCGTGAGAGCCTCGGTGACCCGGGCCGGTGAGCTGGTGCTCGCGTTGGCGCCGGAGTTGCCGGCGGCGATCGCGTACGGGATCCCGGCCGTGATCGACCGGCGGACCGCGGCGTCGAGCGTGCTGCTGGTGCCGCCGCCCAGGCTGAGGTTGGCGACCGAGCGGCCGGCCACCGCGTGCGCGGTCACCCAGTCGATGCCGGCGATGACGCCCGCGGTCGTGCCCGAGCCGTTGTTGTCCAGGACCCGGACGCCGACCACGTTCGCGCTCTTGGCGACGCCGTACGTGCTACCGACCGCGACCGCCGAGACGAACGTCCCGTGCCCGTTGCCGTCCTGCGCGACGGTGTCCCCGTCCACCGCGTCGTAGCCGTAGCTCGCCCGGCCGCCGAAGTCCTGGTGCGTGATCCGGATCCCGGTGTCGATCACGTAGACGGTGGTCCCGCTGCTCGGACCGTAGGTGTAGGTCCCGCTCAGCGGCAACGCCCGCTGGTCGATGCGGTCCAGGCCCCACGGCGCGGAGCTCTGGGTGTCGGCGATCCGGACCGTCTGGTCGGCCTCCACGCTCGCCACCGACGGGTCGGCGGCCAGTCGCGCGGCCTGACGGGCGGAGAGGTGCGCGGTGTAGCCCTCGACGGCGTGCCCGAAGATCCGGTCGACCGATCCGCCGTAGCGGGCGGCGAGCCGGTCGGCCCGCGCCCGGTCGACGTCGGAGGTCAGGGTGACCAGGTAGGTGCCATCCACGGCGGTGGCACTGTCCGCGTTCAGGACGGTGCCGGTCGCCTCGGCGGCGTAGGCCGGGGATGTCGCGAGGACCGCGAGGGTGATGCCGGTGAGGACGGCGGCGGCTTGCTGACGCATGGGGTTCCTCCCGAGTTGCGACGCCGGTGTGGCGCCTGGAACTCAGGCTAGGAACCAAAGTTTGATTGACGATCAACGATTCATTAGGAGGTCTTCAGGAGGTTGATGCCGGCTTGCAAACGACGATCTTCGATGGGCGGTGATCGGGTGGGATCAGGCTGCCCAGTCGGCGGCGGAGTAGCGCAGCGTCATCTCGGTCTTGGTCATCTGGGACGCGGCCGGCGCCACCCCGTGCGCGCTGAGGGTCGCCGTCAGCCGGGCCGCGACCTCCGGCGCCTTGCCCACCGGGCAGCGGGTGGACAGTTCCAGCACGGTGGACCCGTCCGGGAAGGCCCACTTCTCCGCGGCGAGCCGGCGGTCGAAGCCGTCCGGCTCGAACCGGTATTTCCGCACCTCGACCGGCCCGAAGACGACCAGGTCGTCGAGGGAGAGCCGGTCCGGGCCGCAGGCGGCGAGCAGCCGGCGCTGCGGCTGCGGCAGCAGCTTGGTGAGCGGGCGCCCGGCGGACCAGGTGCGGGCGACCACGCCGCGGCCGAGGCGGACCTTCAGCGAGCCGGAGCAGACCCGCTGCCCGGGCATCGCGTCGATCTCGACCTCGAGCATGTTCTTGCGGCGCACCCACTTCGGCACCGTGTGCGAGTCCATCGGCCGGAGCTTGACCACCACGTCGTCCGGGCGGTCGCCCATGTCGCGGACCCGCACGACCAGCCCGGCGCGGTAGAGCGCCAGGTCCGGCGTGTCCAGGAAGAACACCCGGCGGGACTCGGCGGCGGCCCGGTCGATCGCCAGCGAGCGGCACTGCCGTTCGCTGGAGACCACCTTGAGCTCGACGCGTTCGGCCTGGTCGGCCAGCTTCACGGTGCGGCCGGCCGGGGGCACCCAGTAGCCCCACTTGCCGGTGTTCTTGGCGAAGTGCCGTTTCCCGGGTCGGGCCGGGTCGAGACGCCGGGCGCGCGGCATGGCAAGTTCATTGGCTGGCACCCCGGCTGGCTCCCCGTTCTGCGATTCACTCGTCGTTCACCTGGGGTTAACCCTACCGGACGCCTTTCCCAAGATCACTGTGGTCTTCGTCAATGATCGTCCGCGGGGTCGCTGACCTGAGGAAACCGCCTCCGGACGTCCTCGACGGTGGCCGGTCCGGGCTCCCAGGGGGCCACCCAGGCGGCATCCGAGGCCGGATTCACCACCCCCTCCTCGAGGAACGCGTACCGCCCGTCGAGGACCCGTTTCGCCGCCTTCACGTCCAGCGCGTCGGTGTTGTCCCACAGCGCGGCGAACAGCGCCTCGGCGCGGATCCGGGACTGCCGGCAGAACAGGTCGGCCAGCTCCAGCTGCGGCGCCTGCCCGGACGCGTCGGCGCGCACGCACGTCGCCGACATGGCGAAGAGTTCCGCCCCGATGTCCACGATCCGGCCGAGGAAGCCCTGCTTGCGCTCGAGCTTGCCCTGCCAGCGGGACATCGCGTAGAACGTCGAGCGGGCCAGTTTGCGGGAGGCGCGCTCGACGTACCGGAGATGGGCCGCGAGCGGGCCGAACCGGCCGAACTCGGCGGGGTTCTGCCCCTTGCCGACCGCCAGCGTCGGCAGCCACCGGGCGTAGAAACCGCCGGCCCGCGCCCCGGCCCGGGCCTTCCGGGCCAGGCCGGCGTCGGGGTCGATGATGTCGCCGGCGACCGAGAGGTGCGCGTCGACCGCCTCCCGGGCGATCAGCAGGTGCATGATCTCGGTCGAGCCCTCGAAGATCCGGTTGATCCGCATGTCGCGGAGCAGCTGCTCGGCCTCCGCGCCGCGCTCGCCCCGGGCCCGCAGCGAGTCGCTGGTCTCGTAGCCGCGCCCGCCCCGGATCTGGATCAGCTCGTCGGCGATCTGCCAGCCCATCTCGCTGGCGAAAAGTTTCACCAGCGCCGCCTCGATCCGGATGTCGTTGCGCTTGTCGTCGGCGATCAGGCAGCAGAGGTCGAGCATCGACTCCATCGCGTACGTGGTCGCGGCGATGAAGGAGATCTTCTTCGCGACCGCCTCGTGGCTGCCGACCGCGCGGCCCCACTGGACCCGGTCCGCGGACCATTCGCGGGCGATCGCCAGGGACCGCTTGCCGGCGCCGACACACATCGCGGGCAGCGACAGCCGGCCGGTGTTCAGCGTGGTCAGCGCGATGCGCAGGCCCCGGCCGAGGCCGCCGATCACGTTCTCGGCGGGCACGAACACGTCGTGGAAGCGGGTCACGCTGTTCTCCAGGCCACGCAGGCCCAGGAACGCGTTGCGCCGCTCCACGGTGATGCCCGGCGAGTCGCCCTCGACCACGAAGGCGGTGATGCCCTTCTCCGGAACCCGCGCCATCACCACGAGCAGCGTCGCCAGCGTCCCGTTGGTCGCCCACAGCTTCACCCCGTTGAGGCGAAAACCTCCGTCGACCGGCTCCGCGATCGTGCCCAGTCGCGCCGGGTCCGACCCGACATCCGGCTCGGTCAGCAGAAACGCGGAAACCTCACCCCCGGCAAGCCGGGGCAAGAACGATTGCTTCTGTACGTCGGAGCCGAACAGTTTCAGCGGTTGCGGCACCCCGATCGACTGGTGCGCGGAGAGCAGCGCGGCGGTCGACGCGCTCACCGAGCCGATCAGCGTCAACGCCTTGCAGTAGTGCAGATTCGACAGGCCGAGCCCGCCGTACTCCTTGTCGATCTTCATGCCGAACGCGCCGAGCCGGGCCAGCTCGTGGAACGCCTCGTCGGGGATCCGGGCGTCCCGCTCGATCTGCTCGCCGTCCAGGCCGTCCCGGACGTACGCCTCGAGCTTTTGAAGGAAATCGTCCGCGTCCGGACTCGCCGGCGCGGACGGCCACGGATCGATCAGGTCGAGCCGGAACCTGCCGAGGAAGAGCTCCTTGCCGAAGCTCGGTTTTCGCCACTCGGCCTCGCGGGCGGCCTCGGCGACCTGCCGGGCCTGCTTCTCGGAGACGTCTGCCGGTTTCCCGTGCGTCGTGGTCATCGGTCCACATCCCTCCGACGTCGGACGTGCCTGGCCGTCACGCTACGCCCGAGTGTTACCGGTAGGTAGCCCTCTGCGATGATCGACAGTCGTCTACCGTGCTGACCATGATCGATAGCTTGCGCGTCGCGGTGATCGGCGTCGGGAACAACACGTCGGCGCTGGTGCAGGGCCTCGCGTTCTACCGGAACACCGGCAGCCTGATCGGCATCGCCCGCCCCGAGGTGGACGGGCTCGCGGTCGGCGACGTCCGGGTGGTCGCCGCGTTCGCCCGCTCCGACGGCAAGGTCGGCAAGGACCTGCACGAGGCGATCTTCGCGGCGCCGAACAACTTCCCGCGCGTCGAGGCGGACCTGCCGCCGGCGGGCGTGACCGTGCAGCGCGGCCTGTTCGACGCGACCGGGATCGAGCGCATCGCCGGCGCGCTGACGGGCGCCGAGGTGGTGCTCTACTCGGCGCCGAGCGGTCGCCCGGAGATCGCGCTCGCCTACGCCGAGGCGGCGCTCGCGGCCGGGGCGGCGTTCGTCAACACCACCGCCGACCCGGTGGCCCGGGACGCCGGTCTGGCCGGGCGCTTCGCGGCCGCCGCGCTGCCGCTCATCGGCGACGACCTGGCCAGCCAGTTCGGCGTCTCGGTGCTGCACCGGACGCTGCTGGACCTGCTGGCGGCGCGCGGTCTCACGCTGGCCGGCTCGTACCAGGTCAACCTGGGTGGCACCGAGGACTTCCGCAACCTGGTGGCGAACCCGGACGCCAAGAAGCGGTCCAAGGCGAACGCTCTCGGCTCGGACCTGGTGGGGATCGCCCCGCTCGGGTACCTGCCGCACCTCGGCTCGCAGAAGATCGCCCACCTCAACATCGAGGCGCGGGGCTGGGCCGGGAGCGCGGTCAGCCTGGACGTCCATCTGAAGGTGCACGACCCGGCCGGCGCCGCCGGCGTCAACATCGACCTGGTCCGGCTGGCCGGCGCGGCGGTGCGGTCCGGCCGGGGCGGCTACCTGCCGGAGGCCGCGGCGCTGCTCAAGTCCCCACCGGGCACGGCGGTCTGAGCGCCGCTCACGGCAGCCGGAGGCGGGCCTGGATCGGCAGGTGGTCGCTCGGGTACTGGGTGCCGCCGCCGCGGTACGTGTTCATCAGGGTGGCCACCGCGCCGACGTCCGAGGTGGTCAGGATCCAGTCGTCGCGCTCCCCGTCCGGGATCAGCGCCTGGTAGTTGTGGATCGTCGCGTACGCCGGGCCCCGCAACGGCGCGCCGGTCCAGGTGTCCCGGAGGCCGCCCGCGCCGGTCAGGAGCCGGTGGACCGGGCTCGCCTCGCCCGGGCTGTTGAAGTCGCCGGTCAGCACCACCGGCAGCGGGTCGAACGCGGCGAGCCGCCGGAGGATCAGCTGGGCGCCGTGCTCGCGGGCGCTCTCGCTCATGTTGTCCAGGTGGGTGTTGACCGCGTAGAACCGCCGCCCGGTCCGCCGGTCCTCGAACAGCACCCAGGTGACCATCCGGACGTGGGCGGTGTCCCAGCTGCGCGAGGCCGGCACCTCCGGCGTGGTGGAGAGCCAGTAGTCGCCGGACCGGACCGGGCTCAACCGGGTGGTGTCGAAGAAGATCGCCATGTGTTCGCCCAGGTCACCGCCGTCCCGGCCCTTGCCGGTCCAGTCGTAGGCGGGGCCCAGGTCGGCCCGGATGTCGTTCAGCTGGAAGGTGAGCCCCTCCTGGGTGCCGATCAGGTCCGGCCGCTCGTCGCGCAGCAGGTCGCGCATCACCGGGCGCCGCTGCGCCCAGGTGTTGGACCCGACGCTGCTGGCGTACCGCAGGTTGAACGTCATCACGTCCAGATCGGAGGGCGCGGCCGGCCCGGCCAGAGCGTCCAGAACGGACGGACTCACCGGTACCGGTACCGGAGCCGGTGGTGCCGGTGCCGGAGCGGGCGCCGCGACCGGGTCACCGCGCAGGCAGGTGAACACGAGCGCGAGCAGCACCAATGGTCGGACCTTGCGGATCGGCACGGTCCGACGATAGCCGCCGCCGGGTCAGGGCCGGCCGGACAACCGGGCCGCCACGGCGTCCAGCAGCAGCTCCAGTGCGGACGGATAGGCGCTGTTCACCATCTCGGTGGCCAGCAGGGGAGCGGCCTCGGCGATGTGCGGGTGGCTGGTGGCCGGCAGATGTCCGTACGTCGATCGCCACACCTCGTCCTCGGCGCGCAGGGCCGCGTTGGGCAGGGCGAGCGAGGCCGCGTCGAGGGCGGCGAAGGCGAGCGTCTGGTCGATGAAGGCGTGGTACACCGGGACCGCCTCGGCGACCGGCAGATCGGCCGAGCGCAGCACGCTCAGCACCGCCTCGTCGGCGGCCAGCTCGTTGGCCCGCCCGGTGACCCGGCTGGTGGTCAGCACCGCGGCCTGCGGGTGCGCGACGTACGCCGCGTGGATCCGCATGCCGAGCCGGCGCAGGTCGGCCCGCCACGCGCCGGTCGGGGACCAGCCCTCCAGCGCCTGCCCGATCAGGGTGTCGCCGATCGCCAGGGTCAGGTCGTCCATGCCGCGGAAGTACCGGTACAGCGTGCTCGGGTCGCAGTCCAGCGCGAGGCCCAGCCGGCGGGCGCTCAGCCCGGTGCTGCCGTGCTCCCTGAGCAGGCGCAACGCCGTATCGATGATCAACTGCTCGGACAGCACCTTGCCGCTGCGCGTGGGCCGGCGCCGGCGCCGCCGTTCCTCGCTGACCACTGCCTTCGGCATCGCTCACCTCGACCTTCTTATGCCAACACAGTTGACCTTACGACCTCCGAGACAGTTTGATCTGTGCGGGGCCCCTGATAACTCTGGCGTTTGAAAGGCAAGGAAGGAGCAGGTCATGCGTGTCCTGCTGGTAGGTGCGGGCGGCGTCGGCACGGCGATCACACGGATCGCGGCGCGGCGCCGGTTCTTCGACGAGATGGTGGTGGCCGATTACGACCTGGGCCGGGCGCAAGCCGCGGTGGCATCGGTCGGTGACCCCCGCTTCCGCGCCGAACGGGTGGACGCGGCCGACCCGGCCGGCGTTGTCGAGCTGATCGGCCGGACCGGCTGTGACGTGCTGCTCAACGCCACCGACCCGCGCTTCGTGGTGTCGCTGTTCGAGGCGGCGCAGGAGTCCGGCGTGACATATCTGGACATGGCGATGTCGCTGTCCAAGCCGCACCCCGACGCGCCGTACCGGAAGACCGGCGTCAAGCTGGGCGACGCCCAGTTCGCCGAGCACACGGTCTGGGCGAGCAAGGGCGCCCTGGCACTGGTCGGCATGGGTGTCGAGCCCGGGCTCTCGGACGTCTTCGCCCGCTACGCGGCCGACGAGCTGTTCGACGAGATCGAGGAGATCGGCGTACGCGACGGCGGCAACCTGACCGTCGACGGCTACGAGTTCGCGCCCAGCTTCAACATCTGGACCACCATCGAGGAGTGTCTGAATCCACCGGTGGTGTGGGAGGCCGAGCGCGGCTGGTTCACCACCGCGCCGTTCAGCGAGCCGGAGATGTTCGACTTCCCCGAGGGGATCGGCCCGGTCCAGTGCGTGAACGTGGAGCACGAGGAGGTGCTGCTCATCCCGCGCTGGGTGGACGCCCGCCGGGTGACCTTCAAGTACGGCCTGGGCGAGGACTTCATCCGTACCCTGCGGACCCTGCACCAGATCGGCCTGGACAAGACCGACGGCGTGATCGTGCCCGGCCCGAACGGCCCGGTCACCGTGTCGCCGCGGGACGTGGTGGCGGCCAGCCTGCCCGACCCGGCGCAGCTGGGCAGCCGGATGCGCGGCAAGACCTGCGCCGGCACCTGGGTGACCGGCACCAAGGACGGCGTGCCGCGCGAGGTCTACCTCTACCACGTGGTCGACAACGAGTGGTCGATGGCGGAGTACGGCAGTCAGGCCGTGGTCTGGCAGACCGCGATCAACCCGGTGGTCGCCCTGGAGCTGGTCGCGACCGGCGCGTGGACCGGTGCGGGCGTGCTCGGCCCGGAGGCGTTCCCGCCGCGGCCGTTCCTGGATCTGCTCACCGCGTACGGCTCGCCCTGGGGCCTTCGTGAGCAGGCGGTGCCCGCTCCGGCGCCGGCCGGGGTGTGACCCCGGGGATCCGTCGATATTGACGGGTGTGCGGCGCGGAATTTGGTGAGAAGATCTCGGCATGAGGCGGCGTTCCTTGGCCGACGTCTTCAGCCGGCGTTACGACGAGTTCTTCCGTGACCGCACACCGATCCCCTTCGAGATCCTGACCCGCGACGGCGTCACCCGGTCGTACGGCGTCAGCGAGTCCACCCCGTCCAGGTTCCGCATCGTGGTCCGTGACGACGCGGGCCACGACGCGCTGGCGTCCCTCGATCAACTGCAGGTCGCTCTGGCGTACCTGGGTGGGCACGTCGACGTCGAGGGCGACCTCGGCGCGGCGCTCAACATGCGCAGGTTCTTCTCCGACTTCCATCCCGTCGCGTTCCTCGGCCGCTGGGCGCCGTCGCTGTGGCACGGCAAGACCGACCACGACCGGCGGGCCATCTCCCAGCACTACGACGAGGAGTCGGACTTCTTCCTGACCTTCCTCGACGAGCGGCACCGCTGTTACACCCAGGGCGTGTTCGCCGGCGACGACGAGCCGCTGGAGGACGCGGTCACCCGCAAGCTCGACATCGCGCTCGACGACCTGCAGGTCAAACCGGGTGACCGGGTGCTCGAGGTGGGCGGCGGCTGGGGCGCCTTCTCGGAGTACGCGGCCCGCCGCGGCATCGACGTGACAACTGTCACCCTGGCGGTCGAGTCCGAGCGGTTCCTCACCGACCTGTTCGCGCGGGAGAAACTGCCGGTCACCGTGGTGCGCGAGCACATCCTGCGGTATCGAACGGACGAACGCTTCGACGCGATCGTGAACATGGGCGTCACCGAGCACCTGCCGGATTACGAGGCGACCCTGAAGACGTACGCGCGGTTGCTCAAGCCCGGCGGGCGCGTCTATCTCGACGCGCTCGCGATGCGGCGCAAGCACACCGCGTCGACGTTCTTCAAGCAGTACGTCTACCCCGGCCGCTCGGCGCCGCTGCTGCTGCACCAGTACCTCCGCCAGGTGGCCCGGTCACCGTTCGACCTGCTCAGCGTGCAGGACGACCGGCACAACTACTACCTGACGTGCCGGGAATGGGCGAAGCGCCTGGACGACCGGCGGGAGGAGATCGTGGCCCGGTGGGGCGAGGAGCTCTACCGCCGGTTCCGGATCTTCCTGTGGGGGTCGGCGTCCGGTTTCGACACCCGGCTGGTGCAGGCGTACCGGTGGACCCTGCAGTACAACCCGGCGGAAACCGCCTGATCGGAAGCGGCCGCCCAGGTTACACCCCGACGTGTCATTCGTGACCACGCCGCGGGTGGGACCTGGCGCGGTCGCGTAAGGTCGGACGGGCCGTTCTGCGCCCTGTGGCGGCACTCACGATCGGAGCGTGCCGTGCCGCGTACCAGTGGAACCCAGCTCGAGCGCTTTCTGGCGACCTCCAGCGACGACGGATACGACGGCTTACGGCTGGTTCGCCTGCCGTTCGTACCGGAGCTGCTGATGCATCTCGCGGACGACGCGATCGTGCTCCAGGCGCGCCTGGAGATCCAGGCGGGGACGACGTTCTACCCGTTCTGGACGAATGCCTGGGCCGGCGGTCAGGCCCTGGCCCGGTACGTGCTGGACCATCCGGACCTGGTGACCGGGCGGCGGGTGCTCGACGTGGCCTGCGGCTGCGGGGTGGCCGGGATCGCCGCGGCCAAGGCCGGCGCGGCGTCGGTGACCTCGAACGACATCGATCCGTTCGCCTGCGCGGCGGCCGGGATGAACGCCGACGTGAACGGTGTGGGCCTACGGCTGGTCGAGGGGGACCTGCTCGACGGCGACGGCGGCGACGCGGAGGTGGTCCTGGTCGGGGACGTCTTCTACGACCGTGACCTGGCCGCCCGGATGGCCGGCTTCCTGCGCCGGGCGATGGCCCGCGGCGCGGCGGTCCTGGTCGGCGACCCGGGCCGGGGGCACGTTCCGGAGCACTGGCTGCAGCTGCTGCGCAGTTATCGGATCACCGGTCTGGGCGCGGCGGAGGACTCCGGGATCACCGAGGTTTCCGTCCTCGGGTCGGTTCGTTGAGCCCGCGTCGTGCTACGGTGACGGCGTTGCAACTTCTGGTTTCCTGAGACGTTCTCAAAACGCCTGATGGGCATCTCGGCCCGACAGGCGTTTTTTGTTTGTTCACATCGAGAAGTTCGCACCAAGATGTACCTGCAAGACCGGCTCCACCAGCACCAACATTCACCAGCACCAAGTAGTCAGCACGAAAATCGACAAGGAGTGGTCATGGCGACCGGCACCGTCAAGTGGTTCAACAGCGACAAGGGCTTCGGTTTCATCACTCAGGACGACGGCGGCCCCGACGTGTTCGCGCACTTCTCCGCGATCGCGACCTCCGGCTTCCGCAGCCTCGAGGAGAACCAGCGGGTGGAGTTCCAGGTCACCCAGGGTCAGAAGGGCCTGCAGGCGGAGAACATCCGTCCGCTCTGAAGTAAGAAAGCTGTCCGGTGACCCGGTTCGGGTCGCCGGGCTAGGTGGCGGCCGATCGCCACGGTCGAGATCCGCTACATTGGCGTGAGCTCCCGTGCCGGTCGGCCGCCTTCCAGTAAGGCCCGTCCTTCCGGACGGGCCTTACCCATATCAGCCGTTGGAAATGGTCGTCATCTCGTCACGGGGGACGACCTTCACGCGCTTGCGGCCGTGCGGCTCGCCGAGCGCGATCTCGTGTGCGTCCAGCTTCTGCCAGCCCTGCCAGGTCGTGTACGGCAGGCCCCGCTGCTCGAGGTAGGAGATCACCTCGGACGGGTCGTGCTGCGGCGCCTGCTGCAGCTTGTCCATGTCCGCGAGCAGGCTGGTGACGGTCTCGCCGGAGCAGCCCTTGGTGTGGCCGATCAGGCCGACCGGGCCCCGCTTGATCCAGCCGGCCACGTACATGCCGGGGATGTGCTCGCCGTCCAGGTCCAGGACCCGGCCGGCGGCGTGCGGGATGGTGCCGGTCTTGGTGTCGAACGGCAGGTCCGGCAGCGCGCTGCTGAGGTAGCCGACGGCGCGGTAGACGGCCTGGACCGGCCAGTCGGTGAACTCGCCGGTGCCGCGCACCCAGGCGTCGCCGGTCAGCTCCTGGGTCTCGGTGCGCAGGCCGACGACCTTGCCGTCCTCGCCGAGCACCTCGACCGGCGCCTGCAGGAAGTACAGGTGCAGGCGGCGCGGCCGGTCCCGCGGGTCGCGGACGGCCCAGTTCTGCAGAATGTCCACGCACATCTTGACGTGCCGGGTCTTGCGCATCGCCTCGAGGCTGCCCTCGTCGAACTCGATGCCCTCGGGGTGGATGATCACCTCGACGTTCGGCGAGTGGTCCAGCTCGCGCAGCTCCTGCGGGGTGAACTTGACCTGCGCCGGGCCACGCCGGGAGAACAGGTGCACGTCGGTCACCGGGCTGGCCTTGAGCGCCTGGTAGACGTTGTCCGGGATCTCGGTGACCAGCAGCTCGTCGGCGGTCTTGGCGAGGATCCGGGCCACGTCGATGGCGACGTTGCCGGCGCCGATCACGGCGACCTCGGTGGCCTCCAGGGGCCACTCGCGGGACACGTCCGGGTGACCGTTGTACCAGGAGGCGAAGTCGGCGCCGCCGAAGCTGCCCTGCAGGTCGATGCCCGGGATGTCCAGGGCCCGGTCCTTCTCGGCGCCGGTCGAGACGATCGTGGCGTCGTAGAAGCGGCTCAGCTCCTCCGGCTTGACGTCCACGCCGTACGCCACGTTGCCGATGAACCGGATGCGCGGGTTGTCGAGGACCCGGAACAGCGCGTTGATGATCTCCTTGATCCGCGGGTGGTCGGGTGCCACGCCGTACCGGATCAGGCCGTAGGGGGTGGGCAGCTTGTCGAGGATGTCGACGGTGACGTCCGGGTCGGCTTTGATGAGGTGGTCGGCGGCGTAGATGCCGGCTGGGCCGGCTCCGATGACGGCGACCCTCAGGGGGCGGTCCATGGCGCTTCCCTCACTCAACTCGTAGCAGCGAAACCCGCCCAGCCAAGATCGACCTCCGGGCGAACAGGAACTGTAAAACTTCAACCTAGGTTCAGATCAAGTTTCGTCCTGCCGGCCGGGATCCCGCCGAACCGGTGTTTGCGCAGCTAGAAGCGCTGGTAAGGCTCGCCTAATCTCTACGGAGAGTGAGGCGTTTCACGATTCTGTGTCCCCCGGAAGGACCGCGGTCTCGTTGTAGAACTTCTTGATCTTGCCGACCGCGGCCTCGAACCCGTCGAGATCCATCGGCTTGGTGACGAACGCGTTCGCGTGCCGCGTGTAGCTCGCGGTGATGTCCGGCAGCGCGGTCGACGTGGTCAGCACCACCACCGGGATGCTCTTGAGCTGGTCGTCGCCCTTCACCTCGGCCAGCACCTCGTGCCCGCTCATCCGCGGCATGTTGAGGTCCAGCAGGATCAGATCCGGACGGCGGGCCTCGGTGTACCGGCCCCGGCGGCGCAGGTACTCGATCGCCTCGCTGCCGTCGGCGACCCGGTGCACCTCCGGCGCGGGGCTGGCGGCCATCAGCGCTTCCTCGATCATCAGGGTGTCGGCGTCATCGTCGTCGACGATCAGGACGTCCAGGACGCGCTCGGTCTTTGCCATCGCGCAAATATATGGCACTCCTATCGCTCTGCTGGGGCGGCCTGCCGGAACGGCCCGCGCAATGCCGCCCATTGGAGCAGCATGATCGTCTTGGCGTCGGCGATCTCGCCGGTCTCGATCCGCTCCAGCGCGGTCGCGAACGGCAGCTCCACCGCGGCGATGTCCTCACCGTCGTCGGCCAGCCCGCCGCCCGGCCCGACCCGCGACGCCGCCGAATAGGGCGCCGCGAAACAGTGCACCCGCTCGGTGACCGATCCCGGACTCGTCCACACCGCGAAGACCGGCTCCAGCTCGCCGATCACCACGCCCAGCTCCTCGCTCGCCTCCCGCCGGATCGCGGCCGCCGGATCGTCCCCGTCCAGCAGGCCGGCGGCGGTCTCCACGAACATGCCGTCGGGGTGGCCGTTCACATACACCGGATAGCGGAACTGCCGGGTGAGCAGCACGGTCCGCCGCGCCGGGTCGTAGAGCAGGACGGTCGCGCCGTCGCCGCGGTCATAGGTCTCGCGCTGCTGCCGGCTCCAGCCGCCGTCGCGCCCCCGATAGTCATAGGTCGTCCGGCGGAGCACGTGCCACGCCGTGGCGAGCAGCTCCACCTCCCGCACCACGACGTCCGGATTGCCGGCCAGGTCGCGGCCCGCCCGGTCCAGGCCGGTGCGCCCGCGGGCGTCAGGGGTGTCGATGCCGGGTTGTGCGGTCATGGGGCTAATCTAGGTCAGGAAACACGCAACAGTCGACAACAATGAGGAGAAACACGGATGCTGGCCGCGGAGCGACGCGATGTGCTGCTGGCCCACCTGCGGTCCGACGGCAAGGTGGTCGCCAAGGAGATCGCCGCCCGGCTCGGCGTCACCGAGGACATGATCCGGCGGGACCTGCGCGAGCTCGCCGCCGCCGGCCTCTGCCAGCGGGTCTACGGCGGCGCCCTGCCGGTCTCGCCGGCCGCCGCCGACTACGCCACCCGCACCACGGTCGCCACCTCCAGCAAGGAGCGCGTCGCCGCGGCCGCCGCCGAGCTGATCCGCCCCGGCAGCACGATCCTGCTCGACGGCGGGACCACGGCACTGGCGGTGACCGCCGCCCTGCCCGACGATCTCTCCGCGACAATCGTCACGCACAGTCCCACGGTCGCGGCGGCCCTGGTGGCCCATCCGACGGTCGACGTCTACGTCCTGGGCGGCCGCCTCTTCAAACACTCCGCCGTGACCTGCGGCGCGGCGACAGCTGAGGCCGCCCTCAGGGTCTCCGCCGACGTGTTCCTGCTCGGCGTGACGGGGGTGCACCAGGAGGCCGGCCTCACCACCGGTGACGCCGACGAGGCGGCCATGAAGCGGACCCTGGCCTCACGCGCCGCGGAAACCTACGTGCTGGCCAGCGCGGAGAAGATCGGCACGGCCTCGCCGTTCACGGTCCTGCCGCCGGCCGAGGTCACCGGCATCGTCACCGACGCCGACCCGGATCATCCGGCGTTGCGGGCGCTGCGCTCGGCGGGCGTCGCGATCATTCCGGCCTGAATTCAAATTCTTCATTGCCTCGGCTGCGGCCAATAACTGATCGTCGCTCCCGCGGGGACCCTTCCGGGCCTCGCAAGGGCGCGGGGCGCCCAGAACACGAGACCCGCAAGGGCGACGTCCGAGGGTGGGCACGGTTTACCCCAAAACCCGAACGGCCACCGGGGCTGTCTCGGCTCCGAGGGCGGTTGCGCGCTACCCCAAGATCCGAACCCGTGGGAGTTATCCACACTGCAGCGTCATCCACAGGCCACCAGCATGATCTTGGCGAATCACGCGACAATTACGTCAGAGGAGGTGGCCCCCCTTAGGGAGGGCGGGCCCTTTTTTTTTACCCGCTTCTTGGCCCTATGGCTGGTGAAAACGGTCGTTTCGTGCGGTTTGGAACCAGCGGGTGGCTTGTGCTCTTGGCAGCTGTTGGGGCTGCGTTCGCGGCTCGCGGCTCGCGGCTCGCGGCTCGCGGCTTGCGGCTCGCGGCTCGGGGCTTGCGGCTTGCGGCTTGCGGCTCGCGGCTCGCGGCTCGGGGCTTGCGGCTTGCGGCTTGCGGCTTGCGGCTCGGGGCATGCGGCTCGGGCATGCGGCTCGGCGGCTGGCGGGGCTCGAGGTTTGGTGTGGCGGGACTGCGGGGGTGAGCTGGGTGGTCGTTATGCTGGCGCGAGCCGAAAATGGGGGGCCGGGTTGGGGCGCACGACCGTGCAGGACGTCGCGCGTGAGGCCGGGGTCTCGGTGTCGACCGTGTCGCGGGCGCTGACCGGGGGGACCGTCAGTGCGGCCACCCGGGAGACCGTGCTGGAAGCGGCGAATAGGCTCGGCTACCGGGTGAACCGGGCGGCCCGGGGGCTGATCACCGGCCGTACCGGAAATCTGGGGTTGATTGTTCCTGATCTTCGCAATCCGTTCTTCGCGGACGTGGCGAAGGGGGTCAGCGCGCGGGCCCGGGCGGTAGACCACGGGGTCTTCATCGCGGACACCGACGAGGACCCGGTGGCCGAGCTGGAGGCGATCGCGACGCTCGGGCGGAACACCGACGGACTGCTGTTGTGCTCGCCGCGGGCCTCGGACGCGGAGATTCTCGCCGCGGCCGACCCGGCGACGACGGTGCTGCTGCATCGGCGGGTGCCCGGGATGTCGTCCGTGGTGGCGGACATCGCGGACGGGATCCGGCAGGCCGTCGAGCATCTGCGGGCGCTGGGGCACGAGCGGATCGCGTACGTTCCCGGCCCCGCGGACTCCTGGGCGGCGCGCCGGCGGGTCGAGGCGCTGTCCGGTCTGTCGATCGCGGCGCTGGGGGCGGTGGCGCCGACGTTCGAGGGCGGGCTGCTCGCCGGAGATCTGCTGCTGGCCGGCCCGGCCACGGCCGTGATCGCCTACAACGACCTGGTCGCGCTCGGCGTGCTGCACCGGCTGGCGGCCCGGGGCGCGGCGGTGCCTCAGCAGGTCAGCGTGGTCGGGTTCGACGACGTGAGCCTGGCCGCGATGAGTCATCCGCCGCTGACCAGCGTCGCCGTGCCGAAGGGCCGGGCCGGGGTGGTCGGGCTGGACCTGCTGCTCGGCCGCAGCGGGGTGACCGGCGGCGAGGTGGTGCTGCCGACCGGCCTGGTCGTGCGGGCCTCCTCGGGCGTGGCCCCGTTGTCCACAGGCGGTCAGTAGGGGAGTGCGGAGCGCACGTCCCAGGCCGTAGCATCGCCCGGTGCGAAATCGACGGGTGCTGCTAGCCGGGCTGTTGAGCCTGCTCATGATCGGCGCGTGCTCCAGGTCGAAGGGCGAGGAGCCGGTCGACTTCGTGGCCGGGCCGTCCGCCGCCGTGTCCGCCGGTGCCGGGCTGCCGGCGCCGTCGTCGGCCGTCCCGTCGTCGGTCGCGCCGTCGCCGTCCGCGTCGAAACCGGTCAAGGAGACGACCCTGCCCAAGCCCGGCAACCCGGGCGGCAGGGCGTCGATCCCGGCCGCGGCCAAGCCGGTCGACACCCGCAAGCCGGACCGGACGATCGGCACCGGCGCCCCGGCGAGCTGCACCTCCGCCGCGGTGGTGAAGGCGGTCGCGGCCGGCGGCATCGTCACGTTCGACTGCGGCCCGGCGCCGGTCACCATCACCATGACCGCCACCGCCAAGGTGAAGAACGCGCACTCGACGCTCGTGCTCGACGGCGGCAGCAAGGTCACGCTCAGCGGTGGCGGCAAGCGCCGGATCCTGTACATGAACACGTGTGACCAGGCGCAGGGCTGGACCACCTCGCACTGCCAGGATCAGGACACACCCCGCATGACGATCCAGAACATGGCGTTCAGCAACGGCAACAGCACCGGCGACAAGACCGAGGGCGGCGGCGGGGGCGCGATCTTCGTCCGCGGCGGGCATCTCAAGGTGATCAACTCACGGTTCACCGGCAACAAGTGCGACCGGACCGGGCCGGACCTGGGCGGCGCCGCGATCCGGGTGCTGGACCAGGGCGGGGACACGCCGGTCTACGTCGTCGGCAGCACGTTCACCGGCGGGGTCTGCTCGAACGGGTCCGCGTTGAGCAGCATCGGGGTCTCCTGGACCGTGCTGAACAGCTACTTCTCCGGGAACTCGGCGGTCGGCAAGGGGGCGAACCCGGCCCGCTCCGGCACCACCGGCGGCGGCAGCGGCGGCGCGATCTACAACGACGGCGACAGGATGACGCTGACCCTGGACGGCACGGTGATCACCGGCAACAAGGCGGTCGAGGGCGGCGGCGCGATCTTCTTCGTCAGCAACGACCGCACCGGCACGGTCGTGATCCGGAACTCGACGCTGCGGAAGAATCCGAGCGCCGGGTTCGAGACCACGGGGCTGCCCGGCATCTTCTACCTGGGTTCCGGCAACCCGAAGATCAGCGGCTCGAAGCTCTCCTGACCCGGCCGCGCGCGGGCCGGGCGAGGGGCGGCTGCGCGCCTCAGGTGACCGCGCCGAGCTGCCAGGGGACGAACTCGTCGCGGCCCAGGTCGAGGTCCTCGCTCGCGGTGAGCCGGCCGGAGGCCACCGCCAGGATCGTCTCGAAGATCTCGTCGCCGGCCGCGTCGATCGTCGTCGTGCCGGTGACGATGCCGCCGGTGTCCAGGTCCATGTCGTCGCGCATCCGCTCGAAGACCTCCGAGTTCGTCGCGATCTTGATGACCGGGGCGGGTTTGCCGCCCAGCACCGAGCCGCGCCCGGTGGTGAAGCAGACGACCGTCGCCCCGCCCGCGACCAGCCCGGTCACCGACACCGGGTCGTAGCCGGGGGTGTCCATGAAGGCGAATCCCGGCGCGGTGATCCGCTCCGCGTACTCGTAGACCGCGGACATCGGCGCCGCGCCGCCCTTGGCCACCGCGCCCAGCGACTTCTCCAGGATCGTGGTCAGCCCGCCGGCCTTGTTGCCCGGGGACGGATTGTTGTCCAGGGTGCCGCCGCCGGCCTCGACGTACTTGTGCCACCAGGCGATCCGGTCGAGCAGCCGCTGGCCGACCTCCCGGCTGACCGCCCGCCGGGTGAGCAGATGTTCCGCGCCGAACACCTCGGGCGTCTCGGCCAGCACGCTCGCGCCGCCCTGGGCGACGAGCAGGTCGGAGGCGCGCCCGAGGGCCGGGTTCGCGGTGATCCCGGAGTAGCCGTCGGAGCCGCCGCAGTTCAGGCCGAGGATCAGCGCCGACGCCGGGACCGTCTCGCGGCGCCGCTCGTTCAGCTGTCGCAGCAGCGAGCGCACCACCTCGGTGCCGGCCCGGACGGTGGCGCGGATGCCGCCGGTCTCCTGGATGGTCATCCGCTCGATCAGCGTGTCGGCGGGCGCGTCCAGGTCGGCGAGCAGCGTCTCGACGCCGAGCATCTCGCAGCCGAGTCCGAGAACGATCAGGCCGCCGATGTTCGGGTGGGTCGCGTACCCGCGCAGCGTGCGCCGCAGGATCTGCCCGCCCTCGCTGGCCGGGACCATCCCGCAGCCGGAGTCGTGGGCGAGCGCGACCACGCCGTCCACCTGCGGATACAGGTCCATGATCGGGCCGCGGAACTGGTCGGCGATCATCCGGGCGGTCGAGGCGGAGCAGTTGACCGAGGTCACGATGCCCACGTAGTTCCGCGTCCCGACCGCGCCGTTCGCCCGCTTGAACCCCTGGAACGTCCGCACCTCGGCGGCCGGCGGGATGGCGACGACCCCGGTCCCGAACTCGTAGTCGTGCTCGACCGCGTCCATGCCGAGGTTGTGCGCGTGCACGTGCTCACCGGCCCGGATCGGCACCGTCGCCCGCCCGATGACCTGACCGTATTTGTGGATCTGTGCCCCCGTGGCCAGATCCCGCAGCGCGATCTTGTGCCCGCGCGGCACCGGCGCCGCGACGGTCAGATCGCCGTCGTCGTGCCGCAGCGTCCGCCCCCCGGCCAGGTCCTCGGTGGCGACGGCGACGTCATCGCCGTCCCTCAGCAGCAACGCCACATTCCGCAGGGCGGCGGGCTCGGCACGATCCGGCATGGGGCCTTCCTAGCGTCCGCTGAAAAATACTGGAAACGTTTCCATCGACCATCCTGGCACGCCACCGGACCCCTGAAAACCCATCCGCCGCCGCCGGGCCGCTGCCACTCACCCTCAATTCCGCTTTGGTACGTCGTCAGCCCCGCCCGTCCGTGGCATCCGTCGCAAGGCCGCGACCACCCCAGGCCCGGCCGCGCCCCGCTCGCGGGCTGGTGCGCAGGGCTGTCAAAACCCTCTCGAAGCAGCCCTGCGCACCAGCCGAAGGCCCGCGCCCGCGGCTGGGCCGGGAGTGGGCGCGGCCTTGCGGGGTTGCGCCGAGGGTGGCGCTGAGCCGAGGGTGGCGCTGAGCCGAGGGTGGCGCTGAGCCAAGGGCGGGCCTGAGCCGTGGGTGGGGCCGGCTGGTGCTGAGGGTTGTCAAAGCCCTCTTGAAGCGACCCTGAGCGCCAGCCGGCGGGCCTTGCCCGCGGCTGAGCCGGGAGTGGTCGCGGCCTTGCGGGGGCTTGCGCGGACGGGGCGGGGTCAGCGCAGGGGCGGGGTGCTGTCGCGCAGGATGACCTCGGTCGGGACGGTGACCGTTTCGCGGGTGTCCGAATCCAGGGCGGTACGCAGCGCCCGATGGCCCATCTCGTGCAGGGGGACGCGGACCGTGGTCAGGGTCGGCGTGACGTCCTCGGCCGGGGCGATGTCGTCGAAACCGGCCACCCCGACGTCCCGCCCGGGGGTCAGCCCGGCCGCCCGCAGCGCGGACATCACCCCGATCGCCATCACGTCGGTGACCGCCACGATCGCCTCGATGCCGTCCAGCCCGCCGGCGATCAGCCGACCGGCGGCCGCCTCGCCGCCGTCGCGGCTGAACTCGGCCGGGACCGGCACCGGCGGCGCCAGGCCGGCGTCGCGCAGCGCGGCGGTGAACCCGTCCCGGCGTTCGCGGGAGGTGAGCAGCCGGTCGTCGCCGTGGACCAGGGCGAACCTGCGGTAGCCCCGCTCGATCAGGGCCGTCGCGAGCTGGTGGGCGCCGCCGTGGTTGTCGACCGCCAGGGTGGCGAACGGCAGCTGCGGCTGGGTCAGCAGCGCGATCCGGCCGCCGGCGGTGCGGTAGGCCTCCAGCTCGGCGATCAGGTGCGGGGCGGACGGCGCGCCCTCGACCCGGGTGCCGGCGATCAGGATCGCGCGGGGGCGCTGGCCGCGCAGGGTGCGGACGATCTGCAGCTCGAGATCGGGGGAGTGATCGGAAACGGCCAGCGTGAGGATGATCCCGGCCTCTTCGGCGGCCGCGCCGGCGCCGGCCGCGATCGTCACGAAGTACGGGTCGTCGACGCCGTTCACGACCAGCGCGGCGGTGCCGTTGGAACCCTTCGCGATCGCCTGCGCGGGGAGGTCCGGCAGGTAGCCGAGCCGGGCGGCGGCGGCCTGGACGCGGTCGGCGTTCTCCCGGCGTACGCTGCGGTCGCTGCCGTTGAGCGCGCGGGACGCGGTCGCGTAGGACACGCCGGCCTCGCGCGCGACGTCGTGCAGCGTCACCCGTCGCCGCCTCGGACCCTGCTCCACGGCGCCGATTGTGCCAGCAACCCGTGATCGCACACCCCCGCCACGGACAGTATTCTCAGCGCTGCAGTAAGGAGCGGCGCTGCAGTAGGAAACGGCGCTGCAGTCGGGGAGGGGGAGGTGTGCCGCATCCGGCCAGGCCGACCGTGACCCTCCACGACGTCGCCCGCGCGGCCGGCGTCTCGCTGGCCACCGCCTCCCGCGTGCTGGGCGGCAGCGCCCGCAAGGTCGCCGCCGAGTACGAGCGCAAGGTGCTGGCCGCCGCCGCCGAGCTGAACTACACGCCGGACCTGTCGGCGCGGGCGATGCGCGGCCCGACCGACACCGTCGCCCTGGTCGCCGACGATCTGACCACCCCGTCGATCGGCCTGGTCGTCGCCGCGATGGAGCGCCAGGCCCGCACGGTCGGGGCGTTCGTCAGCGTGGCGCAGACCCGGGGCGTCCCGGAGCGGCAGTTCGACACGGTACGGACGTTGTGCGCGTTCCGCCCGCGGGCGCTGGTGCTGACCTCGACCCGGGTCGAGGGGACCGCCCGGAACGTCCGGCTGATCGAGGAGCTGCGCGCCTACCAGCGCAACGGCGGCCGGGTGGTGATCTACGGCAGCGTGGATCTGCCGTTCGACTCGGTCCGCTTCGACGACCGGACCTCGGCGCGGCTGGTCGGCGAGCACCTGGCCACCACCGGGCACCGGAAGATCCTGATCCTGTCCGGTACGCCGGATCGGGCGTTCGCCGCGGAACGGCAGGCCGGCTTCGAGGCGGGCCTGGCCGCGCACGGGGTCCGTGCCGTCCGGGCGGTGGAGTGCGAGGTCAGTCGCCAGGGCGGCTACCAGGCGGTGCTGGACGCGCAGGCCGGCGGCGGTCTGGACGGCGTCGACGCGATCGTCGCGGTCAACGACGTGGTGGCGATCGGGGCGCTGTCGGCGTGCCGGGACGCCGGGATCGCCGTGCCGGGGCAACTCTCGGTGACCGGCTTCGACGACGTGCCGCTGGCCTCCGACCTGACCCCGCGCCTGGCGACGCTGGCCCTGCCGCACGCGGCGAGCGGCGCCCGGGCAGTGCAGATGGCGCTCGCCGACGCGGACGGGCTCGACGGGCGCGAGCCGTTGCGTGCGGAAGACGAAGGCGGGCGCGAGCCGTTGCGTGCGGAGGGCGAAGGCGGGCGCGAGCCGCTGCGCGAGGTGATCGTGGGCCGGTTCATCGCCCGGGAGAGCTGCGCCCCACGCCTCTGAGCAGCGGGGCGGGTGCTCCGGCCGTACCCAAGCAAAGATTTATGTATTGATGAGTTTGTTGTGATCTCGCGGAAACACTTGACGGGTGGCCCGCGCCACACCCAGACTTTGGAATACGTTTTCCCGCAACGATGGGGGTCGGTGTGAGCAGTCTTGGCGAACTCCGGCGACTCGGCACCGCCTCGGCCGGCCCGCCGCGCAAGCGGGACAACCGGGCCGCGTTCTTCTTCCTGTCCCCCTGGTTCGCCGGGCTGATTCTGATCACCGCGGGGCCGGTCGCCGCGTCGTTCGTGCTCGGGTTCACCGACTACAACCTGATCCAGCCGCCCGAGTTCAACGGGCTGGCGAACCTGCGGCGGATGCTCACCGACGAGCGGCTGCACCACGCGCTCGGCGTCACCTGCACGTACGTCTTCGTCTCGGTCCCCCTGCAGCTCGCCTTCGCCCTCGGCCTCGCGCTGCTGCTCGACCGGGGGATGCGCGGGCTCGCCTTCTACCGCTCGGTGTTCTACCTGCCCAGCCTGCTCGGCAGCAGCGTGGCGATCGCGGTCCTGTGGCGGCAGATCTTCGGCGCGGACGGCCTGGTCAACCAGGCTCTGCAGGTGTTCGGGGGGAGCGGCCGGAGCTGGATCTCCGACCCGGGCACGGCGCTGTCCACCTTGATCGTGCTGAACGTCTGGACGTTCGGCGCCCCGATGGTGATCTTCCTGGCCGGCCTGCGGCAGATCCCGGCGATGTACTACGAGGCGGCGGCCGTCGACGGCGCGTCCAGGGCGCGTCAGTTCCGCAGCATCACGCTGCCGCTGCTGTCCCCGATCATCTTCTTCAACCTGGTCCTGCAGATCATCCACGCGTTCCAGTCGTTCACCCAGGCGTTCGTGGTGTCCGGCGGCACCGGCGGCCCGTCCGACTCGACCATGTTCTACACGCTCTACCTGTACCAGCGCGGCTTCCACAGCTTCGACATGGGATACGCGTCGGCCCTGGCGTGGCTGCTTCTGGTCATCATCGCGATCTTCACCGCGATCAACTTCTGGGCCTCGAAGCGATGGGTCTTCTACGATGACTGACCTCAGGGAACGGGTGGCCCCGGCCGTGCTGGCGACGCCGGCGATCCGGCCCCGCACCAGGCTGAGCAGCGTGGGCAAGCACGTCGGCTTGTGCCTGCTGGCCCTGGTCATGCTGTATCCGGTGCTGTGGATGGTGGTCAGCTCGCTGCGGCCGAACAACGAGATCTTCCGCTCGCCGGGCCTGGCCCTGAGCGGGCTGCGGATCGCGAACTACAGCGAGGGCTGGAACGCGCTGGCCTCCCCGTTCGGGCACTACCTGATCAACTCGGCGATCGTGGTGGCCGGCTGCGTGATCGGGAACCTGGTGTCCTGCTCGCTCGCGGCCTACGCGTTCGCCCGGCTGGAGTTCTCCGGCAAGCGGGTGTTCTTCGCGATCATGCTCGGCACCATCATGCTGCCGATCCACGTGATCATCGTGCCGCAGTACATCCTGTTCTCGCAGCTCGGCTGGATCAACACGTTCCTGCCGCTGGTGGTGCCGAAGTTCCTGGCCACCGACGCGTTCTTCGTGTTCCTGATGGTCCAGTTCATCCGCGGGCTGCCGCGCGAGCTGGACGAGGCGGCCCGGATCGACGGCGCCGGGCATCCGCTGATCTTCCTGCGGGTGGTGCTGCCGCTGATGGTCCCGGCGCTGGCCACCACCGCGATCTTCACGTTCATCTGGACCTGGAACGACTTCTTCAGCCAGCTGATCTACCTGACCGATCCGGACAAGTACACCGTCCCGGTGGCGCTGCGCTCCTATGTCGACGCGACCGTGTCGACGAGCTGGGGCTCGATGTTCGCGATGAGCGTGGTGTCGCTGCTCCCGGTCTTCCTCGCGTTCCTGCTCGGCCAGCGCTTCCTGATCAAGGGCATCGCCACCACCGGCATCAAGTAGCAAACCCGAACTTCAAGATCATTTATTGGGTACGGATCGAAGGATGTGTCTCGAGTATGAAACGATTCACGCACCGATTCTCTCGTCGCGAGGCCCTCCTGATGGGCCTGTCCCTCTCCGCAGGCGCGGCGCTGGCCGCCTGCGGTGGCAGCGGTGGCGGTGACGCCGGCGGGGAGATCTCCGACAAACCGGTCACCCTGCGGTTCACCTGGTGGGGCTCGGACGCCCGGCACAAGCGCACCCAGCAGGTCATCGACGCGTTCACCAAGGCTCACCCGACCATCACGATCAAGGGCGAGTTCAAGGACTGGAACGGCTACTGGGACGCCCTCGCGACCACCGTCGCCGCCAACGACGCCCCGGACGTCATCCAGATGGACGAGCTCTACCTGGCGTCGTACGCCGAACGGGGTGCTCTTCTCGATCTGAAGACCGCGGACAAGCACCTGACCACGGCGGACTTCGACACGAAAGCATTGGCCACCGGGGCGATCGGCGACAAACAGTACGGCGTCCCGACCGGCCTGGCGGCGTACTCGTTCGTGGCCAACACCGACCTGCTCGACAAGTACCAGGTGACCCTGCCCGACGACGCGACCTGGAGCTGGGACGACCTCAAGACCGTCGCCGCACAGATCTCCAAGGCCTCCGGCGGCAAGGTCACCGGCACCCAGTCGCTCGGCTTCGACATCGGCGGCGTCAACGTCTGGGCCCGTCAGCACGGCGCCACCCTGTACTCGCCGGAGGGCAAGGTCGCGCTCCCGCCGGACGTGCTCGCGTCGTTCTGGCAGTTCCAGCTGGACCTGGCCAAGGACGGCAGCGCACCGCAGGCGTCGGTCACCGTCGAGCGGGCCGGCGCGGCCCTCGACCAGTCCGGCACCGCGACCAACGCCTCCGCCCTCGGCACTTGGTGGAACAGCCAGCTGACCTCGCTCGCCGCGGCCAGCGGGCAGAAGCTGAAGCTGCTCAAGCTGCCGGGGGAGTCGCAGGCCACCACGCCGGGCGCGTACTACAAGCCGTCGATGTTCTGGTCGGTCTCGTCCCGGTCGAAGCAGCCCGCCGAGGCGGCGCTCTTCGTGGACTTCCTCGCGAACAGCGAGGCGGCCGCGGAGATCCTGCAGACCGACCGCGGGGTCCCGGCGAACACGAAGATCCGGTCGGCGCTGGTGCCGAAGCTGACCGCCACCGACAAGGCGGCGGCGGAGTACCTCGACGCGATCAAGGTGGGTGACTCGCCGCGGGTCACGCCGAAGGGCGCCAGCGACGTGGAGCAGATCCTCAAGCGGTACACCGAGGACGTGCTGTTCGCGCGGAAGACTCCGGCGGACGCGGCGACCGGGTTCGTCAAGGAGCTGCAGGCCGCGATCGATGCCGCATGAGGTACCGCGCGGCGATCGTGGGGACGGGGGCGATCGCGACCGCTCATGCCGAGGCGCTGCGGGCGCATGCCGGCCGGGTCGAGCTGGTCGCGGTGGTGGACCTGGTGCCCGAGCGGGCCCGGGCCTTCGCCGAGTCCTGGGGAAACGTCGAAACATATCGCGATTTGACCGTTTTGTTGGCCGCGGAGCAGTTGGACCTGGTCCACCTGTGCACGCCGCCGTCGACCCATGCGTCGATGGCTCAGGAGTGCCTGCGAGCTGGGGTTTCGGTACTGGTCGAAAAGCCGCCGACTCTTTCGCTTCGCGAAATAGACGCTATATCCGAAATTTCGGACCGGGTGGGCACGATCTTTCAACACCGATTCGGTACGGGCGCCGTCCGCCTCCGCGAACTGATCAAGCGCGGTGACCTGGGCCGCCCGCTCCTGGCCACCTGCCACACCCTGTGGTTCCGCGACGACGCCTACTACCGGGTCCCCTGGCGTGGCCGATGGGCGACCGAGGGCGGCGGCCCGACCATGGGCCACGGCATCCACCAGTTCGACCTGCTGCTCTCCATCCTCGGCCCGTGGGAGCGGATCTCCGCGATCGCCGCCCGCCGGTCCCGCCCGGTCGAGACCGAGGACGTCTCGATGGCCCTGGTCGAGTTCGCCGACGGCACCGTCGCCTCGGTGGTCAACTCGGTCGTCTCGCCCCGCCAGACGTCCGCGCTGCGCTTCGACTTCGAGCACGCCACCGTCGAGTTGGAGCACCTCTACGGGTACAGCGACGCCGACTGGACGATCACCCCGGCTCCGACGTACGACGACCTCGCGCGCCTGTTCCCCCGGGACAGCACCGCGCGGAGCGGGCACGCCGACCAGCTGGCCGCCGTGCTGGACGCGCTCGACGCCGGCGAGCCACTGCCGGTCACCCTCGCCGAAACCCGCCTGACCATGGAGTTCATCGCCGCGCTCTACGCCTCGGCGGCCACCGGGAAGCCGGTCCGCCGGGGCGAGATCGGCCCGGACCACCCCTTCGCCGCCGCCATGAACGGAACCGGGATCAGATGGCAGAACTACGCGTCGACCACGCCCTCGAACGGTCGGTGACGGTCTCCGCCGGGGACGTGCCGCTCTGCACGTACGTCTACCGGCCGGACACCGTCCGACTCGAATCGCCGAAGCCCTATCTGCACCCGATCCGGACCCTCGCCGGGGATCTCGTCTCGCTGTTCCGGCCGCACGACCACGTGTGGCACAAAGGGATCGCCTGGTCCCTGCCGTACGTCGGCGAGCACAATTTCTGGGGCGGGCCGACCTATGTGCACGGCCGGTCCTACGTGCAGCGGCCGAACAACGGCAGCGCCGTGCACCGGGCCTTCCGCACCCTGGCCGGGAATGTCCTGGCGCACCACCTGGACTGGATCGCGGAGGGCGGGACCACGGTGCTCACCGAGGAGCGTCGGCTCACGTTCGCGGTGCTCGACGACGTGAGCTGGGTGCTGACGTTCGCGACGTCGCTCACCAACGTCTCCGGCGAGGCGCTGGCCTTCGGATCGCCGACCACGAAAGGCCGGGAGAACGCCGGGTACGGCGGACTGTTCTGGCGCGGGCCACGCTCCTTCACCGGCGGGACGATCCAGTCGCCGACCGCGAGGGGCGGTGACGAACTGCGGGGCGAGCGCGCCGCGTGGTTCGCGTTCCGTGGCCGGCACGACGGCAACGACCATCGGTCGACGGTCCTGATGGTCGACGACCCGGCGAATCCGCACCACCCGCCGCAGTGGTTCGCCCGCAGCGAGGAGTTCGCCTGCCTCAACCCGGCCCCGTTCTTCAGTGAGGAGCTCGACCTGCCCGACGGCGGGACGGTCGGCTTCCGCTACGCGGTGGTGATCGCCGCCGGGGACCCCGACGCGGAGACGCTGGCCGAGCAGGGGCGATCCGCGCTGCGCACGGCGGCGACGCCGTGACCACGTTCCCGGGCGGCACCTCGGTGACCCGGGTCGCCGTGTACGACGGCGGCGGCACTCCCCACCTGCACACCACGTCCACCGAGGCGTACGTCGTGATCGGCGGAACCGGCGCGGTCCAGACGCTCGACCCGTCCGGCTTCCGCGAGACGCCCCTGGCGGCGGGCAGCACCGTCTGGTTCACCCCGGGCGTCATCCACCGCGCGATCAACCACGGCGGCCTGGAGCTGATCGTGGTGATGTCGAACGCCGGGCTGCCCGAGTCCGGCGACGCGGTGATGACCTTCCCGCCGGAGGTGGTCGGCGACCCGGAGCGCTACCGGTCGGCGGCGACGCTCGTCCCGCCGGTCACCGAGGACCGGGTGCGGGCCCGCCGGGCGCTCGCGCTGGACGGCTTCGAGCGGCTCCGGACGGACGGGCTGGACGTCTTCTACGCGCGGGCGGCCGCGCTCGTCCGCCCGCGGATCGACCAGTGGCGGGCGATCGTCGCCGCCCAGCCGCCGCGGTCCGACGCCGTGCTCGACGCGCTCGCCGGTGGGGACGCTCGCCACCTGTGGGAAGCGGGCGTGTTCAGTGCGCCGGAGAGTGCGAGCCGGGGGTGGGGGATGTGCGGACGGCTGGGTGCTCACGACGTACGGAATCCGGAAGGTTTTGATCGATGACCTTCGCCCGTGCCGGCGGCCCGGTCCACCTGATCGGGGACGGCGCGGCCCGGCCCCGGAGGCGTGACCGATTCAGACCAGGATGATCGGGTTGGTGAGTGCCGCCGGGTGACCGCTCGGGTGACGGATCTCCACGCGCACGAGCTCCGCGCGGCCCGACCAGGTGATCGGCTCGCCGCTGATCGGCACGGCGAGCACCGGCCCGCACTCGGTGTGGACGGTGACCTCGCCGGCCGGCACGCCGGTGACCCGCAGCTCGACGACGGCCGGAGCCCCGCCGGTGGCCAGGATCTCGCCGATCCCGGCGACGTGGCCGCCGGCGCGTGCGGTGAACGACAGGTCCACCGCGGCGGATCCGGCGATCCAGCAGTGGCCGGCCCGGAGCGCGGCGAGCACGGCCGCGGCGCTGAGCTCGCCGGCCCGCACGACCGTCTGCGGCGTGCCGATCTGATCCCGTAGGTGGACGTCGCTGTTCCCGATCGCCGGCCGCCACGAGCCGGCCCGGACGCCGGCCGGGAGGGCGCGTCCCCAGTCGGCCAGCGCGGCCTCGTTGTCGGCGTTCCACGGCAGGTCGGAGGTCCATCGCCCGTTCCAGACCTCGACCAGGTCGAACCCGTCGAGCGGGCCGGTGAACGTGCCCCCGGGATACGGCGCGTGCGGGTGGGCCACGACGCGCAGCACGTCCGGCCCCAGCGCCAGCCAGTGACCGCCCGGGGTGAGGTTCTCCCGACCGGGAATGACCAGCAGATCGTCGTCGGTGACCGGCCACTCGGCGGGCCGGTCGTGCTCGGTGACCGCGATGACGTCGAGGCCGCACGCGCGGGCCGCCACGGTGATCTCGGCCGGCGTCAGCTCCCCGCCGTGGGACCGGTTCGTGTGAACGTGAAAGTCACCCCGGTACCAGGACATTCACCGATCGTATCGATCTATGATCACGGCTTTGCGGATCGTGGGACCGACGGGGGAGTGCCGAGTGAGTGTGCCCAGGTGGATACGGTATTCCGTCGGGCCGGTCCTGGTGGCCGGGCTGGTGGCGTACGGGCTGCTCGGCAGCCGGTACTTCCCGGAGAAGGCGAAGACCGGGCCGGAGGCGATCGGCGAGTGCCGGGTCAAGCCGGACACCGTCCGGGACATCCGCAAGGAGCAGATCCTGCTGCAGGCGCCCCCGCCGGACCGGTTCAGCGAGGTGGACGACCACCAGCTGCAGTGCGCGACGCCGGCGCTGGCCGCGGTGATCCGGCCACTGACCGGGGTGCTCTCCGGCGACGAGGTCCGGGACTTCTACGCCGACCTGGCCGAACGCTCCGGCTGGCGCACGATCGGCCGCGGCGACCACGTCTACGCGGCGCTGAAGGACGCGGACGGCGGCTGCCCGTGGTGGTTCGTCGTGGATCCGGCGAGCTACGGCTTCGACCTGCGCGTCAGCTACCTCCCCACCGGCGTCTCCGCCGACGAGTGCACCTGGAAGTCCTGATCAGCGCGGGACCAGGATCGGGACTCGGCGGAGGGCGGTGGCCAGGACGCCGCTGACCGTCACGAAGAGGGTGGCCAGGGCGATCACGGCCGGCCAGGCGCCGGCGGACCACGCCGTACCGGAAAGGCTCCCGAAGAGGGACGACCCGGCGTAGTAGGCGAAGAGATAGAGGGACGCCGCCTGGGCGGCGGGCACGCCGCCGGCGTGCGCGCGGACCGGGACCCACCCGCTGGCCAGGCCGTGCACGCAGAAGAACCCGGCGGTCAGCACGGCCAGGCCGGTGACCAGCACCGGCAGGTTGTCCGGGAGGGTGAGCAGCAGCCCGAGGACCATCAGCACCGACCCGAACGGCAGCACCGCCCGCCGCCCGAACCGGTCGGCGAGCCGGCCGGCGACGGTGGAGCTGAGCGTGCCGACCGGGTAGACCAGGAAGACCGCGCCGGCCGCCGCCGTGCCGAGGCCGAACGGCGCGCCGGTCAGGCGGAAGCCGATCGTGTTGTAGACGGCGACGAACGCGCCCATCGCGCACGCGCCGACCGCGTAGAGGCTGAGCAGCGCCGGGTCGGCGAGTGCCCGCCAGGTCATCGCCGCCGACGGCCGGCGGACGAAGTTCCGGGACTTCGGCAGTGTGGCCAGCACGAACGCGGCGCAGAGCAGGCCGATCCCGGCGACCGCGGCGAGCGCCCAGCGCCACCCGAAGGCCTGTGCGACCGTGCCGGTGACCAGCCGGCCTGCCATGCCGCCCAGCGCCGTGCCGCCGATGTAGAGGCCGGCCACCCGGGCCTGGACGTCGCCGGGCAACTCCTCGCGCAGGTAGGCGGTCGCCACCGCGGGCAGGCCGGCGAGCGTGATCCCCTGCAGCAGCCGCAGGGCGAGCAGCGTGTGCCAGCCGGGCGCGACCGCGCAGGCGAGCCCGACCAGCGCGGACAGGGTCAGCGAGAGGTGGATCAGCGGGGTGCGGCCGATCTTCTCGGACAGCGGGCCGGTGATCAGCAGCGCCACCCCGAGACCGACCGTGGCCAGCGACAGCGACCAGGCGCTCTGCGCCGGGGTGACGCCGAACGCGGCGGACAGCTCCGGCAGCACCGCCTGGGTGCTGTAGAGCAGGGCGAACGTCGCGACACCGGCGGCGAACAGGGCGAACGAGGTGCGTCTCACCGCCCTACCGTGGTCCGGAACTGCTCATACGTCCAATGCATCACCATCATCAAACCCATGCGCTGTACGTATTATGAGCGCCGTGCAGATCGACGACCTCCGCGCGCTCCTGGCCCTGAGTGAGCATCACCACGTCACCGGGGCGGCCGCCGCGCTCGGCACCAGCCAGCCGACGCTGTCCCGGCTGCTCTCCCGGGTCGAGGCCGAGCTCGGCGCCCGCCTGTTCGAGCGGGACGCCCGGGGCGTGCATCCGAATCCGCTGGGCGCGACCGTGATCGAGGCGGCCCGCGAGCTGGTCGAGCGGTACGACCGCCTGCGCCGGGACCTGGCCGGGACGCTGGACCCGGACTCGGGCACCGTCCGGCTCGCGTTCCTGGACTCGATCGCGACCTCGCTGGTCCCGCGGATCCTCCGGGACGTCCGGGAGCGGTTCCCGCGCCTGCGGGTCGAGCTGCGCCAGGAGCCCGGTCACGAGATCATGGCCGACCTGGACGCCGGGGTCGCCGAGCTCGCGCTGAACTGGGGGCCGCAGGCCACGCCGTACGCCTGGCTGCCCCTGCAGACGCAGGCGCTGGCCCTGATCGTGCCGCCGGGGCACCGGCTGGCCGGCCGCCGGCGGGCGCGCCTGGCCGATGTGGCCGGTGAGGACTTCGTGACGATCCCGCCCGGCTACGGCTTCCGGACGCTGGTCGACGACCTGTTCGCGGCGGCCGGCGTCACCCCGCGGGTCACCCTGGAGATCGGCGACCTGGCGACGGTGGCGAGCCTGGTCGGGGTGGGGCTGGGTGTGGCGCTGGTGCCGGACCGGTTCGTCGGCGCGTCCGGCACGGTCGGGGTGCCGCTCAGCGTGCCCGGCGGGGAACGGGTCGTCGGGCTGACCTGGCGGGCCGACCGGCGGCTGACCCCGGCCGCGGAGCGCTTCCGGGCCTTCGTCGAGGCCGCGGCCCCCTACGACTGACAAGGAAAGGCCCGGTCCTGGGGAGTCCAGAACCGGGCCGTCGCGTGTCTCTCAGGCGGCGTTCAGCATGGCCGCCGGGGCGACCCGGGCCCACTCGACGGTGGCCCGGTGCGCGTAGCGGTAGATGTCCGCGTCGGTGACCGTCTTGCCGTACGAGTGCTCGTGGGCGTGCGCCTCCGCGGTCATCACCAGCCGGACCAGGTCCGACACCGAACCGGGGTGCTCCCGGCACAGGCGGGTCGCCACGGCGAGCTGCCGGTCGCTGACCTTGGTCAGGAACTCCGGCATCCCGGCCCGCCAGGCCGCCGCGTAGACCAGGTAGCCGGCCGGCAGGTTGCCCGGGCCGCCCAGCACGTCCAGGATCCGGATCGGGTCGACCTTCGGGGCCGGGGCGTTGAGCCCGGCGTACATCAGGCCGCCGGCGGCCATCAGGACCACGACGACCATCGCGAGCATCGGGTTGCCGGTGCCGATCGCCAGGATCACGCCGAGCACCATCAGCACGATGGCGCCACCGAAGAACGCATTCATGCTGCCGGTCTCGGCGTTCTTGCGGTGCGCCTGCTCGATGCTCTTGTGGATCAGGTTGTTGAGGATCTCGTCGTTCGGCCGCCAGCCGTCCGCGCGAGCCGGCACCGGGCGTGGTGCATCCTGCTCCATGTCTCCTCCTTCCGTGGATGGGACTGCCGCGAACATCGGTCCGCGGCCCCACGGCTTGAGGAAAAAGTCAGCCCTACGCGAGCAGGCACTCCCGCATCTGCTTGCCGGGGTTCCACTGCCCGACGATCCGGCTGACCGCCGGGTCGAGCACGTTCACGCTCTTGTTGCTGCGCATCTGGGTGCGGGCCGGCATCGGCAGCGGCGGCGGGTCGGACATCTCGCCGCGGATCGCGGTGGCGGCGGTGATCAGGTTGACCGCCAGGGTGGCGCCGTCGACGTCGACCAGGACCCGGCCGAACTCCCACCCGGCGAGCGTCAGGTCGAGCACCTCGAACATGTGCGAGAGCAGCGGCAGCGGGTCGACCACCCGGACCGTGGTGGCGGCCTGTCCACCCACGACGCTGACGGCGGCGGCGACGTGCACGTACGGATGCAGCTCGCCCCGCGTGGTGAACAGCGGCGACTTCAGCCGTTTCCCGGCGCTCTCCCACAACTCACGGTAGTTGCGCCGGTCGGCGGTCATGCCGAGCGCCGCGCTCTGCCGCGCGAAGTTCGCGAACGCCCCGTCGGCGAAGTCCCGCATCACCACCCCGGCGACCGCGACCCCGTCGATGCCGTCCAGCATCGCGGCCGTCCGGACCGCCTGATCACTGAGCTTGCCCGGCCCGTGTGGCCCGAATTGCCGGATTTCCCGCAGGATTTCCCGCTGCCGGGCGGGATCCTGCTCAATCCGTCGCTTACCGAGCCCTCGCAGCCAGCGCATGTCGCCTCGTTTCCACACCGCGTGCCGAACCGCCGCAAATGCTAGAGGGCGGCGGCGAAGCCGTTTCTGTCACCCTTCTTATTGCGTACGCCATGAACAGGGCGTCTCGTAGCCGCCACGCGGCGTGCGGTTCCTGGTCTGCCCGGCAGGGTATTTCTGCGCCACACCCACCCGTGGTCGCCCCTTGATGATGCCCTCTCCGCACCGCCGGGGAGGGCATCTTTCACCCCAAAAAACCCTGCTCGGGTACGGCGTGAGCCCGGTCCCGCCCAGCCGGGCAGCCGGCGCCGGCGGGCCTGCCCGGGGTCGGGCCAGGGACCGGCCCGGGGCGACCAGGGGCCGGCACGGGCTCGAAGGGCCGGGTGCACCCGGCAGTGTTCTCCCTGTCAACGCCAGAGCCCGAGACCCCAGGGAGCCCGCAATGTCCACGATCCACTTCACCGAGATCAGCACCGCCACCCCCGAGCAGCTGCTCGCCGGCATCACCGACTTCGGCCCGGGCCGCCAGGAGCTGTTCGCCAACAGCTCGGACGCCGGCCTGCGGGTGCACGCGACCGGCCCGGACTTCGCCGACGTCACCGAGGGCGGGGGCGGCGTCTGGGAGCGGCTGCACTACGACTGGTCGGACCCGCGCCGGATCGTCATGACCACCACCGACTCGAACCTCTGGGGCGGCGAGTCCGGCCACACCTACACGCTCACCCCGCAGCCCGACGGCACCACCCGCCTGGACGCGGTGGTGATCCGCGAGGGCAAGAACGTCAAGGGCAAGGTGACCGGCCTGCTGCTCGGCTCGGTCGCCAAGGGCGCGCTGGGCAAGGCCCTGCACAACACCGTGAAGGCGATCGAGACCCGCCACTCCGTCGCCCGCTAGGCGAGCGGCGGTGTGCCGCCGGTGCGGCTCTCGCACTGCCGGGGGAGCGCGTGGGCCCGGGTCCGGTGCAGCGGGCCGCGGCGCGTGTGCTCCCCGTGGCAGAGGTGACCGCGGGCGGCGTCCCGGGCCGCGGGGAGCGGGCCGGTGAGGGCGTCGCGACCGCGGGCGGCCAGATCCGGGGCGTCGCTGCCGGGCGGGGCGGTGAGCACCGCGTACCGGAAAGCAATTGTCTTGTGTGTGCCCAGGGTGACCACCTCGGCGCCGAAGGGCGCCGGGCTGAGGCCGGCCGACCAGCGCGGCGGATGCTGGAGGTTGGCCGAGTCGTCGACGACCACCAGCGTGCCGGCCGGATCGGTGGCCGCCTGCCACTCCGAGCGGGCGGCGGACGGTGCCGCGATCGCCCGGAGTGACAGCGACGGGCCGGTCAGCGGGAGCGGACGGCCCGAGACGTTGGTGATCGTGTTCTCGAAGAGCAGCAGCCAGGCGTCGCCGCTCACCGACGCGGTCAGCGAGCGCCACTCGTCGACCGCGGCCCAGCGCAGGTGGTGCGCGATCGTCGCGGTGGACGCGGTGGCGGACAGCTCGGTCAGCGTGTCGTGGACGGCGTCGCCGGGCTCGGCGTGCGGCGGGGTCCAGGCGACCGTGGCGGCCAGCTCCGCGCCGGCGGTGGTGCGCAGACCGGTGAGCCGCGGCAGCGCGGCGCCGTAGGAGTACCGGAACAGGGTCGCGTCGCCGAGGCCGACGGTGATCGACCGGCCGGCCGCGAGGCTCGCGTGCATCCGGGTCATGCGGCCGTGGGCCGGGGGGAGGTCAGGGGCTGCATACGGCTCCTCCTCGCAGGCTCGATACCGGATGACGAGCGCACAAATTCCGACGCGTTCACTCACGAACAAGCAGAGTCAACCCTGGGTCGAAGGGTGCGTCAAGGCCGCGTCCGTTAACGGGTGGGTAACGGGCGCGCCGAACGGAGCGAGCAGATCGTCACTTTCCGTGAGGATCTGGATTCCAACATGAACGCACACCCGTGATGTGCGGACCGGGTCAGCGGGTATGCACCGTGGTGACGTCGGCGAGACCGGAAACGGCCAGCAGCGGCGCCAGCAGCGGCCCGGTCACCACCTCGATCCGGTCCGCGTGGTGGAACAGCGCGGCCAGTCCCGCGCTGTCCAGGTACTGCACCGCGGTCAGGTCGACCAGCAGCGCCGGCCCGGCCGGCCGCACCGCCTCGGCGAGCGCCGCCGCGAACGTCTCCGCGTTGCTCATGTCGATCTCGCCGGTCGCGGTGAGAACCGGAGCGCCGTCGGGATCCTGGCCCGTGGTCAGCGTGAGCGCGGTGGTCATGACGCGATCCTCGTCTGCATCTCGATGATGGTCCCGGTGGTGCCGGTGGTGATGGTGACCTCGCCCATGAACGCCCGCATCAGCATGATCCCGCGGCCGCGATGGGGGTTCTCGCCCGGCCGGGGGATCCGCCAGCGGCCGTTGTCGGTGACGATCAGCCGCAGCGCGTCCGCGGTCGCCGCCGCGCGCAGCCGGATCGACCCGCCGGCCAGGTCGCGGTGCCCGTGCTCGATCGCGTTGGCGCACGCCTCACCGGCCGCGACCAGGACGTTCTGCGCGGTGACCGGGTCCACGCCGCAGCGCTCCAGCCAGCCGCGCAGCGCGGAGCGGATCGGGGCGAGCCGGGACGAGTCGGCCGGGAACTCCAGCTCCAGCGGCCCCGGCTGGCGGTAGAGCAGCAGCGCCACGTCGTCGTCGTAGCCACCGGCCGGCGCGAGGTGCTCCATCACCTCGGTGGCCAGGTCCTCGATCGGGGTCCGCCGGCCCAGCCGCACCGCGGCGACCGCCTGGTCGATGCCGGTGGTCAGCGGCTGGCGGCGGCGCTCGACCAGGCCGTCGGTGTAGAGCAGCAGCGTGGTCCGCGGCGGCAGGCTGTACGTCGCCTCCGGCCGCTCGTCCGCCGGCCGGACCGCGATCGGCCGCGACCGCCCCTGGTCGAGCAGGTGGGTGGTGCCGTCGGCGAGCGCGACGATCGGCGGCGGATGACCGGCCGCCGAGTAGCGCAGGTGACCGCTCACCGGGTCGAGCACCCCGCAGAACACGGTCGCGCAGCTCGCGCCGGGCAGCAGCTCGGCGAACCGGTCGAGCGCCGACAGCGCCCGGGCCGGGCTGGAGTCCTGCAGCAGCAGTGCCCGGCACGCGGACCGGAGCTGGCCCATCACGGTGGCCGCCCGCAGGCCGTGGCCGACGCAGTCGCCGACCACGATGCCGATCTTGCCGTCCGGCAGGGGGATCGTGTCGTACCAGTCGCCGCCGACCTTCAGCGGCCGGGTGGCCGGCTCGTAGCGGACCGCGAAGCCGACCGGCAGCTGCGCCGGCCCGAGGATCGCCCGCTGCAGCGCCAGCGCGGTCTCCCGCTGCTGGTCGATCTGGTGCACCCGGCTCAGCCCCTGGCCGAGATGCCCGGCGAGCAGCGCCAGCAGCGTCTGGTCCTGCTCGGTGAACGGCCGCTGGGCGCTCGGCTCGACCCAGAGGACCATGGTGCCCCGCGGGTGCTCCAGGGTGATGCCGGCGCCCGCGCCCCGCTCGGCGACCGGGGTGAGCAGCGGCCGGTCGCGCAGCGCCAGGATCCGCTTCTGCGGGAGATGTTCCCAGGTCAGGGCGGGGTCGGTGGCGGTCAGGGCGGGCGTCTCGGCGCCGTCGAAGACCGCGGCCACGACGTACGACGCCTGCCACAGCCCGCGCAGCTCGCCGAGCGCCACGGCGAGCGCGTTCTCCAGGTGATCCGCCTCGGACAGCCGCATGCTCAGCGACGCGAGCGCGGACTCCCGCTGGATCACGTAGTGCTCGTCGGTCACGTCCCGGAACGTCCCCACGATCACCCGGCGCCCGCTCTCCGGGTCCCGGACGTGGTTGAACGTGGCCGCGACCCACACCCGGTGGCCGTCGCGGTGCCGCACCGGGATCGTGTAGTCGCCGTGCTGCCGGCCCACCAGCAGGTCGAACGCGGCCTGGACCTGGGCGAACGCCTCCCCGTCGGTGGCCGGGTCCGGCCACCACGGATGGACCGCGGCGTACGGCAGGTCCTCCGGCCCGTACCCGATCATCTCGGTGAACGCCGCGTTGATCTCGATGACCGCGCCCGCCTCGTCGCAGACGAAGAACGCCTCCTGCAGCGAGTCGACCAGCGCCGTCCGCCACCGGGCGTGATGGTTGCGCAGCCGGGCCAGCTCCACGTTGGCCCGCACCCGGGCCAGCAGCTCGGCCGCCGAGAACGGCTTGAACAGGTAGTCGTCGGCGCCCGCCTCCAGGCCCTCGATCGACGCCTCCTCGCCGGCCCGGGCGGACAGCAGCAGCACCGGCACCCCGGCCGTGCGGGTGTCCCCGCGCAGCGCGGCGACCAGCTCGAGCCCGGTCATCACCGGCATCATCACGTCGCTGACCACCAGGTCCGGCGCCTCGGCACGGGCCGCGTCGAGCGCCTGCCGGCCGTCGCCGACCGCGGTCACCCGGTGCCCGGCCGAGCGCAGCAGCCGGGTCAGGTAGTCGCGCATGTCCGCGTTGTCGTCGGCCACCACGATGTCGGCCGCGTTGCCGGTCAGCGGGACGGCCGGCGGCGGGTCGAGCGGGGTGTCCCCGGGCAGCCAGCGGTTCGCCTCCTGCAGGAACGGCTCGGCGGTCGCCGCGACCGGCGCGGTCTCGGCCGGCCCGATCGCCGCGCCCGGGGGCAGGTGCGCGACCCCGAACGGCAGCCGGATCGTGAACGTGGTGCCCCGGCCCGGCGTACTGTCCGCGGTGACCGTGCCCCGGTGCAGCCCGACCAGCTCCTTCACCATGGCCAGGCCGATCCCGCTGCCCTCGTTCGACCGGGAGCGGGCGTTGTCGATCCGGTGGAAGCGCTCGAACAGCCGGGGCATCTCCGCCGGCGCGACCCCGATGCCGGTGTCCGCGACGGTGACCACCGCCGCGCCGTCCCCGGCCCGCACGGTGACCCGGATCGACCCGTCGAAGGTGAACTTCAGCGCGTTGCTGAGCAGGTTGAGGACGACCTTCTCCCACATGCTGCGGTCGACCAGCACCGGCTCGGGCAGCGGCGGGCAGTCCACCGCGAAGACCAGGCCGGCCCGCTCGACCGCGGACCGGAAGACGCTGGCCAGCTCGGCGGTGGTGGCGGCCAGGTCGACCGGCTCGTACCGCGCCTGCATCCGGCCGGCCTCCAGCCGGGAGAAGTCCAGCAGGGCGTTGACCAGCTTGCCCAGCCGTAGCCCGTTGCGGTGCATCACCTCCAGCTCGTCACGGACCTCCGGGTCGGCGTCGCCCAGCCGGGCGCGCAGCTCGTCCAGCGGACCCATGATCAGGGTCAGCGGGGTCCGGAACTCGTGGCTGATGTTGGCGAAGAACGTGGTCTTGGCCCGGTCCAGCTCGGCCAGCTCCTCGGCCCGGCGCTGCTGGGCCTGGTAGCTGCGGGCGCCGGCGATCCCGGCCGCCACGTGACCGGCGGTCAGCTCGACGAAGCCGAGGTAGGCCTCGTCGGCCGGGCGGTAGCGGTTCAGGGCGGCGACGAAGAAGCCGTACCCGGGCAGCGGCACCACCAGCGCCTGCCGCGGCGGGTCCGGCCAGTCGCCGGTCGGCAGGTCCGGCCGGGCCAGGTCGGCCAGCCCGTCCTGGCCGGTGAAGTCGGCCACCAGGGGATGGTCCGCCGCGATGCCGGTCGACGACCGCAGCTCGGGGCGGCCGGCCTCGTCGTACCGGTAGGTCAGGGTGAACGGCAGGTCGCGCCGGTTCTTCTCGAGCTGCCGGGCGGCGAAGCCCAGCGTCTCCTCCTCGGTGCGGATCACGCTGGGGTCCGAGCCGAGGTCGCGCAGCGTCGCCATCCGCCGCTCGGCGACCACCCGATCGGTCTCCTCGCTGACCACGCACAGCATGCCGACCAGGGCGCCGTCGTCGTCGCGCAGCGGGCT
Source organism: Actinoplanes sp. L3-i22 (assembly GCF_019704555.1). NCBI lineage: Bacteria > Bacillati > Actinomycetota > Actinomycetes > Micromonosporales > Micromonosporaceae > Actinoplanes > Actinoplanes sp. L3-i22. The sequence goes on along the minus strand of NZ_AP024745.1, from coordinate 7,852,938 downwards.
GTAGGAGAAGGTGTGGTAGCTCTCCTCCGGGTAGCCGGAGCGCTCCAGGAACAGCAGCAGGTCCTCGTCCCAGGTGGCGGTGCCGGTGTCGAGCACGTTCTGGATGCGCGGGCCGATGTCCTCCCAGATCTCCGCCCACACCTCGCGCGCCGGGCGGCCGAGCGCCCACGGGTACTTCCCGCCCAGGGTGTCCCGGCGGTAGGCGGCGTTGCAGAAGAACGTCAGCTCCGGGCCCCACGCCATCCACATCGAGAACCGCGAGGAGAGCAGGATGCTGACCGCGGTCCGCAGACTCTGCGGCCACTGCTCCGGCGGGCCGACGGGCGTGCGGTCCCAGTCGACGGCGGCGAGATCGCGGCCGATCTCGGCATCCGCTGTGAAGACGTCGTTCACCGTACGAATATCCCCTCACCGGTACAGACCGCATTCAAAATACGCATCCGCTCTACCCCGCCGGTAGCCGGTCCTATCCCGGCGCCGCGGTGGTGTCCCGCACGACCAGGCGCGGAGCGACGACGATCTCTCGCTCGGCGACCGGTTCACCCTCGATCCGGTCCACCGCGCGGGTGACGGCGTGGGTGGCCATCGCACCGATGTCCTGCGCGATCGTGGTCAGGCCGAGGTGCGCGAGCCGGCTGAACGAGCTGTCGTCGTAGCCGACCACGCTGAGCTCACCGGGCACCGCCCGGCCGCGCCCGCGCACGACGGCGAGCAGGCCGGTCGCGGCCAGGTCGTTGAACACGGTCACCGCCGTCGGCGGATCCCCGATCAGGACCTCCGCGGCGCGGGCGCCGTCCTCCTCTCCCGATCCACCCGGAATTATCCGTACGAGATCGGCCAGCCCGTGCCGCCGCATCGCCTCCTGATAGCCCCGCCGCCGCTCCACCGACTCGTGCAGCGCGCCCCCGTCCACGTGCGCGATCCGCCGGTGACCGAGACCGACCAGGTGGTCGACGGCCTGGTGCGAGCCGAGCGTCTCGTCGGTGCGCACCACGTCCACCCCGGCCCGCCGCACGTTCCGCATCATCGCCACCACCGGCCGCTGCTCGGCCAGGCTCGCCAGGCCGGACGCCGACATCCGCGGGGTGAGCAGCAGGAACGCCTCGCACCGGTCGTCCAGCAGCTCGGCCACCGCGGTCCGCTCGTCGCGCCGCGGGGTGATCGCGCTCAGCGTGAGCTGGTAGCCGGCCCGGCCGGCCGCGTCGTAGAGCCCGGTGAGCACGTCGACGTGGAACGGGTGCCGCACGTCGAACGTCACGCCGAGCAGCTGGCTGCGGCCGCTGCGCAGCAGCCGGGCCCGGGTGTCCGGCCGGTAGTCCAGCCGCTTGGCGACGGCCAGGACCCGCTCGCGGGTGGCGGCGCCGGCGCCGGGCGCGCCCCGCATCACGATCGACACCAGCGCGACCGAGACCCCGGCCTCGGCGGCCACGTCAGCCAGGGTGGTCCGGCTCATGGCGCCACCTCCGCTGCGCTCCGGCGTCGCCATGAGCTGTTCACCGAGCTCGATGATTCGCTTGCAAGCTCGCTCATGCCCCCGATCCTAGCGATGTGATTCCTAGAACGTTCTATCGCCGCGGCTACTAGAACGTTCTAGAGTTTCGGGCGTGGACACACTGACCGCCGGCCGCCGCTGGGCGGCCCTGCTCGCCCTCGCACTGGGCGGCTTCGGCCTCGGGCTGACCGAGTTCGTCGCCATGGGTCTCCTGCCGGAGATCGCCAAAGACCTACTGCCTTCGGAGTACGCCGCCAGCGCCTCCGACGCGGTCGCCCACGCCGGCTGGACGATCACGACGTATGCGCTCGGCGTCGTCGCCGGCGCCCCCACGATCGCCGCGCTGACCGCCCGCGTCCCGCGCCGCCGCCTGGTCCTCGGGCTGCTCGGCCTGATGGTCGCCGGCACCACGGCCTCCGCCCTCGCACCGACGTTCGAGCTGGTGCTGGCCGGGCGGTTCATCGCCGCGCTGGCCCACGGCGCCTACTTCGGGGCGGCCGGCATCCTGGCCGCGTCCATCCTCGGCCCGGGCAACCAGGGCAAGGGGACCGCCCTGGTGATCGGCGGCCTGGCGACGGCGAACATCTTCGGTGTCCCGCTGATCACCGGCCTCGGCCAGGCCCAGGGCTGGCGGGTCGCCTACCTCGCGGTCGCCGCCGTCTTCGCCCTCACCATGCTCGCCGCCGCCCTGGTCGTCCCGCCGGTCGCCGCCGCACCGGGCGGCTCCCCGCGCGCCGAACTGGCCGCCTTCCGCAGCCCCCGGGTCTGGCTCGCCGCCGCCGTCGTCGCGGTCGGCCCGGCCGGCTTCTTCGCGGTCAACAGCTACGTCGCCCCGGTCACCACGCACGTCACCGGCCTGTCCGCGTCAACCGTCCCGTGGGTGCTCGCGGTGATGGGCCTGGGCATGTCCGCCGGCATCGCGGCCGGTGGCATCGCCGCCGACCGCGACGTGCGCCGCACCGTCTTCTGGGGCCTGACCGGCCTGGTCCTCGCGGTCATCCTGTTCGCCCTGACCGCGGCCCACCCGGCCGGCCTGTTCCTCAGCGCGTTCCTGGTCGGCGCCGCCAGCCTGTTCATCGTCCCGGCCCTGCAGAGCCAGCTGATGGCCGCGGCCCCGGGCACCCAGTTGATGGGCGCCGCGGTCAACCAGTCCGCCATCAACCTGTCGAACAGCCTGGGCGCGGCCATCGGCGGCGCCTCCATCGCCGCCGGCTGGGGCTACCTCTCCTCCGCCTGGCTCGGCGTCACCCTGGCCCTCGCCGGCCTGCTCCTGGCCATCCTCTACTTCCGCTCCGACCGCACCCCGGCCCCAGAAAGAGAACCCGCCCTGGTGTAGCCCCCGCGCCGCCCCGCGCCGCCCCGCGCTGCCCCGCGTTGCCCCGCGCCCGGCGGCCGCAGCAGGAACCAACGGCGGGCGCTGGCTGGCGAGCCGACCGTAAGCCGTCACGAACCGCGCCCGGCGGCCGCAGCACGGACCGGCGGCGGGTGCCGCCTGGCAAGCGCAGCCGCAACCCGTCGCCCAGCAAAACCGGCGGCCGCAGCGGGGACCGACGGCGGATCCCGCCGGGGAGGCCTCAGCGCTCCCGGCGGCGCGGCGAGCCGGCCAGGTAGCCGTAGGGGTAGGGGAGCGGCTGGTCGCCGGCGCCGGTCAGCAGCTCCATCGACTTGTCGTCCAGGGACCAGCCGACCGCCCCCAGGTTGTCGTCGAGCTGCGCCACCGACCGCGCGCCGATGATCGGCGCCGTGACCCCCGGCCGCTGCAGCAGCCAGCGGACCGCGACCTGGGCCGGTGTGCGGCCCAGCTCGGCCGCGACCGCGAGCAGCGTGTCGGTCACCGACCAGGTCCGCTCGTCGACGCTGCGGTCCCAGTCACCGAGCCAGGGCTGCTTGTCCGCCTCCCAGCGGGTGCCGGGCGGCGCCGAGGTCATGCCGCGCCGGTATTTCCCGGTCAGCCAGCCCCCGCGCAGCGGCGCCCACGGGATGATCCCGACCCCCTCGTTGAGCGAGACCGGGACCAGCTCGTGCTCGATCTCCCGGTCGAGCAGGTTGTAGAGCGGCTGCAACGCGACGAACGGCTCCCACCCGCGGAACCGGGCGACGTCGATCGACTTCTGCAGCTGCCAGGCCGCGTAGTTGCTGACGCCCAGGTGCCGGACCAGCCCGGAGCGGACCAGACCGTCCAGCGTCGACAGGGTCTCCTCGAGCGCGGTGCCCTCGTCGAACGCGTGGATCTGATACAGGTCGATGTAGTCCGTCCGCAGGCGGCGCAGACTGTCCCGGACGGCGGCGAGGATGTGCTTGCGGCCGGCGCCGTTGTCGTTCGGCCCGGAGCCGGTGGACCAGAAGAACTTGGTCGCCACGACCACGTCGTCCCGTGAGGTGCGGGCGAGCCAGCGGCCGATGATCTCCTCCGAGGCGCCGTCGTTGTAGACGTCCGCGGTGTCGATGAAGTTGCCGCCGGCTTCGACGTACCGATCCAGCAGGGCGTGTGAGGTGACCTCGTCAGCCTCGTTGCCGAACGTCATCGTGCCCAGGCAGAGCTCACTGACCTTGAGGCCACTGCTACCCACGTACCGGAAATCCATGGTTTTGATCCTCCCATTCCGAAGGTGACAGTGAGGTGACAGCGGGAGCGGACGAGCGTCAGCCCTGGACGAGAACCCAGACCCGGTCGAAGCGGCCGGCGGCCAGGTCGGCCCGGTGGATCCAGTAGTAGAGGCGGCCCATGTCGCCCCACATCCAGCCGAGGTTGCGCTCGTCGGAGTCGATCTGCCAGAGCAGCAGCCAGTCGTCGCCGCCCGCGATCAGCTCCCGGATCCGCGGCTCCCGGCGGTCCAGCGGGCCGAACAGGTCCACCCCGTTCGACACCAGCTGAAGGTCCTCCGGCATCGGGTTCTGCGCGACCTCCGGCCAGCCGAAGACCCGGTGCAGCGGCCCGTCCCAGTCGAGCCACAACTGCACGTAACCGCTGTTCGAGCCGGCGAACTCCGCGATCGCCGGATCCCAGGAGTCCGGAACCGTCAGCGTCGACCGGCCGGTCAGCGGGTGCGCCGGGAAGATCGTCGTGCGGTCGGGCGGGGTGGCCGGCGCGGCGTCGGTCTTCCGCGTGGCGATCACCCGCCAGTACTGCGCGGAATCCGGGCGCATCCCCCAGAAACCCTGGTCCTCGTCGTCGGCGAAGAAGAACGAGAGCAGCGTCCCGGCCGGGAGCGCGGTCGCGCCCAGCCACTGATTGACCTGGTCGGTGTCCAGCTCGCCGAGCAGCGCCAGCGGGCGCCCGTCGTCCGCGCGCGGCCAGGCGAAACCGGGCCCGGCCAGGGGCACGCCACCGAACCGGGTGGCCGAGCCGGCCGGGCCGGGGCGCAGTTCGACGGACGGGAGGGCCAGACCGCGTACGTGCGAAGCGTCTTTTTCCGGAAGTGTGTCGCAGAACCGTTCCAGCGCAGTCGCGTCGATCTCCACGCGCCCACGTATATCAACCGATCGCCAGCCGGGCGTTGGTGAGCGTGATGTACCAGTCCGAGCTGGTGAAGTCCGCGCCGGTCTCCGGCCCGATGTAGGCGTCGATGTGGTGCGAGCCGCCCAGGCCCGGGGTGAACTCGTCGGTGATCTCCCAGGCGCCGTCCCGCAGCGCCGCGCAGACCGCCTCCTGCGGGGCGGAGCCGTCGTCCTGGGTGCCGCAGCTCGCGATCGTGAAGTGCGTGCCCTGTGGCAGCACGGTCGGATCCGCGGCCGCCGAGGCGAACGGGGTCAGCCGCTCGCCGTCACTCGTGCGCGGCTCCGAGTCGAGCCAGAAACCGATGTCGTACGACCAGTTCAGGTACGGCCCGGCCGAGGTGTGCCCGGTGCCCTCGTCCTTCACCGCCTGAACGAAATCGGACGGGTACGTGCCCAGATCGTCCTGTCCGTTCGTGCAGTCCAGCTTCGTGCACCCGGTGACGTCGGTGTCGGCCCCGCTGTGGAAGTCCTCGACCGCGGTGTAGTAGACGGTGATCTCCCACCCGGCCGTGGCCGTCGTCGTCTTCCCGGCCGTCGTGGTCAGCGGCGTGCCCAGCGAGGTGAGAGCGGACGCTGACGGGCTCGGCGCGGGCGTCGGGGACACGGCCTGCGGCGGGGTGGCCGGCTGATCCGCGCCGCAGCCGGCCGCCGCGCTCACCGCCGCGGTGAGGACGGCGGCGAGCACGAGACGCGGGCGCATCTCGTGAGCATGCCAAGTTTGGTCACGCCCGGTAGTAGGAATGGACCGCGGGCTGGCCGGTGTAGTTGGCGCCGGCACGATCGTCGGCGCCCAGATATTCGTACCGAAAAATCAGCTCTTTCGGCCCCTCGCAGGTGATCCGCCGCCGGCGCCCGTCGTAGTCGATCCCGGCGGCCCGGAGCCGCGTGACGAGCCGGCGTCCGGCCGGTCGCCCGTCCTCGAGGCGTACCGCGTCGAGGTCGAGATCCGCGACGAACCGGCCGCCGGGCGCCAGCCAGCGCACGACCCGGGTGATCACCCCGAGCTTGTCGCCGACGTAGTGCAGCCCGTGCACGCAGGTGATCAGGTCGAACACCCGATCCGGAGCCCACGTCTCGATCGGCGCGGCCACGAACGTCACGCCCGGCGGCGCCCCGCCGGCGAACGCGTCGACGAGATCGACCCCGACCAGGGTTGCCGCCCCGGCCAGCCGGTCGGCCGCCTGGATCAGGGCCCGCCCGCTCCCGCAGCAGAGGTCGAGCCAGGCGCCGGTCAGCCCGTCGACCGGGTCGAACCCGAGCACCCGGGCGTAGCTGTTCACCCCGGCCAGCTGCCGCTCCCGGTTCATCGCACAGTTGGCCACCACCGACGACGCGTGCAGCGCCCGATCATCCAGCAACACCGGTCAATTCTCCCAGGCGCGGGTGCTCCAGCGCTGGTCGGCCCGGGTGCTTTCGTGGAGACCACGGTCGCGGATCGTGCGCCAGATCCCGTCGCGGGTGGTGGCGCGGCGGGCGAACTCGGACTGCGTCCGGTGCACGATCGGGATCAGTTCCGCGGGTGTCAGCCCGGCGCCCGCCGCGAACGCCGCCAGCCGGGCCGGCCGGTCCGGCGGAGCGGGGTACCCGCGGGCGTGGGCGCGCTCGTCGTCCATGAACGGGACGGTGAACCAGGCGAGGAAGCCGGTGTCGTACCAGGGGTCGCCCGGCTCGGCGAGATCCCAGTCCAGCACGCCGGCGACCGCCCCGGCGTCGTCCCACAGCAGGTTCCACGGGCCGAGGTCGCCGTGCTGCACGGCCTGCCCGGGATCCGGTGCGCCGGTCACGAACTGCCACCGCGCGTCCGCCGGGCACGGGTAGGCGGCCAGCGCCTCGCGCAGCTGCCGGGCGAGTAGTCCCAGGTCGTAGGCGCCTTCGTCGGTGCGGATGCGCGGCCGCATCGGCCAGCCCGCGTCGTGGCCGGGCAGGAAGCCGAGCACCTCCCGTCCCTGGGAGTCGAACCCCAGCGGCTCCGGCGCCCGGGTGAACCCGGTGGCCCGGAGATGGCCGAGCAGGTGCTGCACCGACGGGCTCCACGCGCCGCTCGGCCGGCGAACCGTGTCGCCGACCGTGACCAGGCCGCGATCCTGCAGGCCCGCGCCGTGCAGCGGAGTCTCGTCGCTCATCCGCCCATGATGGTGGCATGCGAGTAATCACGGTCAACCGCGGCGAGGAAGTCCTGGAGACGATCCAGGCGACGGTGACCGCCACCGGCACGGTTGCCGCCGCGATCACGCTGATCGGGGCGGTGCAGCACGCCGACGTCTCGGTGATGCGCAGGGACGACGCCCAGACCGACCTGCTGCGGACCTACGATCAGCCGTTCGAGCTGTCCGGCACCGGCGAGGTGGTCGACGGGCGGGTGCACGTGCACGTCACCCTGGCCGGCGAGGGTCTGATCGTCGCCGGTCACCTGCACCGGGCCGTCGTCGGCGACTTCTTCGTCCGCGTCTATCTCACCCCGGTCCCGGATCAGCCGGCCGGAGTCTCGGCGAGGCCCGCCCCGACCAGGCCAGGCCGCCGACCCTCCACCGGCGGCATCACCCTGCCGGCCGAGGCGCCGAACACGGCATGATCGGCATCGAGGTCGTCGGGGCCACGAAGAACGAGAAGATCGACGTCGCCGAGGGAGCTGTCGGGAACTGACCTCCCCGACGGGAAACGGGGCGCGAGGCCGTTAAAGAACGGGATGGGCACGGGGCCGCTGTGTACTGTGGCGGGATGCCCGACGCCGGGAGCGGACGCGTCACCATCCGGGATGTGGCGCGCGCGGCCGGCGTCTCGCACGCCACCGTCTCGCGGGTGATCAACGGCGGGCGCGACGTGAGCACCACCACGCGCCGAGCCGTCGACCGGGCGCTGAAACGGACCGGGTACACCCCGAACGCCCATGCCCGGCGACTGGCCGGCGCGCGACCGGACGTCGTGGCGTTCCTGCACTGTGTCCAGATCGAGCGGCTGTTCGCGGACCCGAACATCAACCGGCTGTGGCTGGGCTGTTCGCGGGCGCTCGGCGAGCAGGGAATCATGACGATCCTGCCGATCGGGAACGGTCAGGTCGACGCGGCGCTGATGTTCTCGGCGCGGGCCGCGGAGGTCGCTGATCTGGCCGGGCGGCACCTGCCGCTGGTCGCCTGCGGGCTGCCGGCCGGGCACGAGGACGAGGTGGCGTACGTGACCTCCGACGACCGGGGCGGGGCTCGGAAGATGGTCTCCTACCTGCGGGAACGGGGCCGGGGACGGATCGCGACGGTGACCGGGCCACTGGATCTGCCGAGTGGGGCGCTGCGGCTGGCGGGTTACCTGGACGTGGTCGGGGCGGGCGATCCGGCGCTCGTGGCGCACGGCGATTACACGTACCGAAGCGGTCTGGAGGCCGCGGAGCGGCTGCTGCGCCAGGCACCGGATCTCGACGCCATCTTCGCCGCCTCGGACGTGATGGCGGCGGGCGTGATCGAGGCGCTGGACCGGGCCGGGAAGAGTATTCCGGGGGACGTCGCGGTCGCCGGGTTCGACGACGCGCCGGTGGCGAGCGCGGTCTGGCCGCCGCTGACCACGGTGCACGTGCAGTGGGATCGGCACCCGGGCGAGCTGGTGCGCCAGCTCTGGCGGCAACTCGACGGCGACGAGCCGTCCGGGGTCGTGCTGCCGGTCGGGATCACCGTGCGGGCATCGGCCTGAGCCGGGCGACCACAGCACGCCCGGCTCACGACACGAGCGTGAACCGGCGCCGGGACAACCAGGCCATCACGTCGAGGGCGTGCGACGCCGGGTCCGGGATCGGGTGGAAGACGTGCTCGACGACGTCGTCGGCGACGATCAACGTCAGACGATCATAAAGAGCAAGATCCGCCGACGTACGGGTCGGCAGCCCGGCCGCCGCGGCCAGCGTCAGCTTCGGGTCCGGGATCAACGGGTACGGCAGCCGCAGCCGATGGGCCAGCTCCCGCTGGTATCCGGTCGACTGCGCGGACAGTCCGTACACCCGGGAGGCGCCCGCGGCGAGCAGCTCCGCGTGATGATCCCGCAGCCAGATGGCCTGATCGGTGCTGCCCCGCGCCCCGTGCACCTCGAGCAGCCCGCGCGGCAGGTCCACGCCGGGCCGGCCGGTCAGCGGGTAGACGAACACCACCGTCCGCCCCGGCCCGAGGTCGCCGAGGTCGACCGGCCGCCCGTCGCTGGCGTAGAAGCGCAGCGCCGGCAGCCGCGACCCGACCAGCCGCATCGGATCATTTCCGGACGACGGCGCGGCGGTCACCACCTGGCGGGCGGCCGAGTCGATGCGGGCGTCCAGGGCGTCCCGTTGCGCGGTCAGCTCGCCGATCCGCGCCTGCAGGCCGGTCACCGTGCTGCGGAACGTGGCGATCGCCGCGGCGCACACGTCACCCTCGCCCTCGGCGATCGACTCGACGAACGGCCGGGTCTCCTCGACGGCCAGGCCGAGGGCCATCAGCTCGCGGATCTGGGCGACCTGGCGTTCGGCGATCGGCTCGTACTCCCGGTAGCCGTTGCTGAGCCGGCGCGGCACGACCAGCCCGGTCGACTCGTAGTACCGCAACGCGCGCACGGTCGTCCCGGTCCGCCGCGCCAACTCTCCCACCCGCATGCCGCGACCCTAAACCCGTACCCCAGGGTCCGGGTCAAGGTTTCAGATGGCCTGCCCGTAGACGTGCGTCACGTGCAGGGCGAGCAGCACCCGCCGATCGGCGACCATCGTGGCGCGGTAGTCGTCCCAGTCCGGGTGCTCGCCGGCGGCCCGGCGGTAGTAGTCGACCAGCGCCTCCACCTCGGGGCCGTGCGGGTCGGCGCCCGGGCCGATCAGCGTCGCGTCGCCGTCCGCGGTCGCCCAGGCCCGGCCGTCGGCGCTGGTCACCTCGATCGCGGCGCGCGGATCGCGGCGCAGGTTGGCGGTCTTCGCGCGGCCGTCGGTCACCGAGACGTAGATCGTGGCGGCGGCCCGGTCGTAGTACGGCAGGATCGGCGACAGCTGCGGCCGCCCGTCCTTCCGGATCGTGGCGAGGATGCCGAGGCGGCTCTCCGCGATCAGCGCGTGCGGATCGAATGTGGTCGTCATATCTTTCGCCAAGTCCCGACTTCCGGCCGGTATTCCGGGGCCCGGCCGGGCGGATAGATTCGGTGGGTGTACTTCGTCTACCGGTCGCACTACGACGGCCCGCTGAGCAAGCTGGTGCGCCGGCTGCCGGATGCCGGCGTGCTGGACTGGTTCCGGCGCAACTGGACCCGCGACGATCCGCGGGGCTGGCTCCCGGAGGAGCTCGGCGCGGACGTCTACGGGCTGGCGACGATCTTCGAGGCGGCGCGGAAGCACGCGCTGCCCCGGCCGGAGAGCACTGATCAGTTGCGGACGATGCTGCACGAGCATCTGTATGTCGAGGGCGACGCCGACTTCATCCGGCTGGACGAGCACAGCCTGCGGGTGCGGACCGACGACGACGAGGTCGAGCTGGCCTACTACTTCTTCGACGAGGAGACCCTGGCCCGGCACCCGTCGCGGCTGGCCTACCTGGTGCACGAGGCCTGGCCGCTGCCGGACGAGCCCGGTGCCGAGCCGGCCGTCCCGCTCACGACGTACGCGGTGTTCCTGACCTTCTACGACGGTTCGAGCCTGGAGGTGGCGGTGCCGGTGACGTTCCCCGGCGTCGGGCTGGCCGGGCTCGCCGCCGAGCTGGAACGCGGTGCCGACGAGCGCTGGCCGCCCGAGCTGCGGGTGCTCGCCGCGCTGGTCACGCAGGCTGCGAAGGAGCTGCCGGCGCCCGGTCAGGGCGAGCTCTTCCCGGGCCCGGCCGGCCCGGTGACCGACCCGCTCGGGGCCGCGCTGGAGCGGGCCAACCGCTGGCCGGGCTTCAGCCTGAGCGCCCGCGACCCGCTGCTCGACGGCGACCTGACGAACGCGCTCGGCAACGCGCTGCGGGCCCCGGCGCCGGAGAATCGCGACCCGGGGGCGTCGCTGATCAGGGTCGGTCCGCACCTGGCGCAGATGGCCATGCACTGCAGCACCGAGTTCGGCTTCCAGCAGTGGTTCCTGTTCGACACGGCGTGGAGCACGGCGTACCCGCAACTGTCCGCGTCCCTGCTGCGCTACGCGGCCGACTGGGATCCGCTCGACGGCGTATGAGCGAGGAGATCCTGCAGGACGATCCGCACCGGCGCGTGGTGCGGATCGGCGACACCGTCCGGCGCCCGACGCACGCGTGGTCACCCACCATTCATGAACTGCTCAAACACCTAGAAAACCAGAATTTTCCGTACGCCCCGAGGCTGCTCGGCATCGACGACGAGGGGCGCGAGGTGCTCACCTACCTCGACGGCGCCTCGGGCGGCGACGGCTGGAAACGCGTCGTGGACGAGTCCGGGCTGACCGCGATGGCCCGGCTCCTGCGGGAGTACCACGAGGCCGTCCGCGACTTCCGGCCGTCGGCGGACGCCACCTGGGGCGGGCACACCGAGCCGCCCCGGCCCGGCGAACTGGTGTGCCACGGCGACTTCGGGCCGTGGAACCTGGTGTGGCGCGGCGCCACCCCGATCGGCATCCTGGACTGGGACTACGCCTGGCCGCGCCCGCCGGTGCACGACGTGGCGTACGCCCTGGAGTTCGTCACCCCGTTCCGCACCGACCGGTACAGCCAGGAGTGGCTGCACCATCCGGCGCCCCCGGACCGGCTGCGGCGGGTGGCGCTGTTCGCCGAGGCGTACGGGATCGCCCCGGACGGCCTGCTGCAACAGGTCGTCGACGCGCAGCGGGCGGTCTGGTTCCGGGCCCGCCGGCTGGCCGCCGAGGGCCGCGAGCCCCAGGTGACCTGGCAGGCGAACGGCAGCCTGGACCTCGCCGCGCAGCGGATCCGGTGGAGCGAGCACTTCGCCCGGGAGAACTCGTGACGGTGCTGCTCATCGACGACCTCCGCTCGTTCACCGACGGGCGGGTCGCCTCGGTCGCGCGGACCAGCGCGGCCGGGGTCGCGCTGCTCGACCGGCACCGGGACGGGCGGGTCGACGAACTGTGGCTCGATCACGACCTGGGCGGGGAGGACACCATCTGGCCGGTGGTCGAGGTGCTGGAGCGGGCCGCGTTCGAGGAGCGGCCGTTCGACATCGGCGTCATCCTGATCCACTCGGCGAACCCGTCCGGCGCCACCAGGATGGCCCGGACCCTGCGCCGCTGGGGCTACCCGGTCCGCCTCGCCACCGGCTCCCCGGCGGTCGCCTACCTCGACCCGCAGTGACGTTCCGGGCCGTCGGGGTTGCGCGCGCTCAGGCCTTGAACTGGGCGGCGATGGCCCGCAGTTCCTCGCGGCTCCAGGTGATCGATCCGTCCCGCAGGCCGGCCAGGACGGCGTCGACCCAGTGCAGCTCGGCGTCGGTGACCGCGCGGAGGTATTCGGTTTCCAGCATGGTGACGCGGGGGATCTGAAGGCCGTCCAGCTCGGTGGCGATCGTCGCGTCGCGTTCGGCGAGCCGTTGGACGAGCAGTTCCCGCCTTCTGCCCAGCAGGTCCATGGTGACCTGCGGGGTGAGCATGGGCAGGAACGACAGCGCCGCGGGAAACTCGGGGAACTCGTTGCGCGGCGTGGACAGGATCTCGTCCATCCACTGCCGGCTCGCGGCCCGCCCGTCGGCGGTGAGCTCGTAGCTCGTCCGCTCCGGATATTGATTGTCGCGGGTGGTTTCGCAGACCTTGATCAGGCCGGCCTCGTCCAGCCTGTTGATCACCTTGTACAGGCTGGCCCGCTGCCCGACGTTGATCACCTGATCCTTGCCCCACTGCCGGATGAGCTGCTGCATCCCGTACGGGTGCAGCGGGCCGTCCTCCAGCAGCCCGAGGACGGCGAGGGCGAGTGGCGAGCGGCGAAAGTTCGTGGTCACGCGCTGAAGTTACACTAGTTCCCTCGGATAATAGTTGCCAGGAAACTAGTTGGCGTGACACTATCGCCGCATGACGACCCACGAAGACACCTCGACCACGGTCCGCGGGCACGCCGACCACACCAGGACCGAGCCGACGGTCGACGGCCCGTCCCGTCCGGCCCCGCCCAAGTAGTCCGCGGCACGGGACAGAAGGAGGCTGAACATGGCATCGGTCAAGACCGCGCTGGTGATCGGCGGCGGCATCGGCGGCCCCGTGGCCGCGCTGGCCCTGCGCAAGGCGGGCATCGACGCAACCATCCATGAGGCGTACGACGAGCCGGCCGGCGGGACGGGCGGCGCGCTGATGATCGCGCCCAACGGGCTGGCCGCCCTGCGCATCGTCGGCGTCGACGCCGCGCTGGCGGCGGCCGGCCAGCCGATCCGCACGCAGGTGTTCGCGCACGGGACGGGCCGGCGATTCGGCACGGTTCCGGTGCTGCCCGGGATGGAGCCGAGCCTCGTGGTCCGGCGCGGCGACCTGTGCCGGATCCTGCACGACGAGGCGAGGTCCCGGGGAATCCCGACGGAGTTCGGCAAGCGGCTGGTCGGCGTCGACGAGCAACCCGACGGCATCGTCGCCCGGTTCGCCGACGGCACCAGCGCGCGGGCGGACATCCTGATCGGGGCCGACGGCATCCACTCGACCGTGCGCACCCTGATCGACCCGGCGGCGCCCGTACCGCAGCACACCGGCCTGATCAGCTTCGGCAGCCCGGCACCGGAGGCGGCGACACCGGCCTGGGCGAAGTGCGACGAGATGTACTTCGTGCAGGGTCGCAAAGCCTTCTTCGGGTATTGGCGGCTGCCCGACGGCCGGACGATGTGGTTCAGCAACCTGCCCTACGAGCGGCATCTGACCAGCGCACAGGCCCGTGCCGTGGCGGCGGGGCAGTGGCGGCGGCAGCTCCGGGAGGCTTATGCGGGCGACCTTCCCGCGGAGCGGGTGATCGGGCTGTCCGACCCGGACGATCTGATCGTGCTGGGGTCGATGGAGGCCATGCCGCCCGTGCCGCACTGGTACCGCGGCCGGATGGTCCTCACCGGCGACGCGGTGCACGCCCCCTCGTCGAGCTCCGGCCAGGGGGTCTCGCTGACCGTCGAGAGCGCCGTCGAGCTGGCCCGCTGCCTGCGCGACCTGCCCGGTCTGCCGGCCGCGTTCGCGGCGTACGAGGGCCTGCGCCGGGAACGGGTCGAGTCGATCGCGGCCACGGCGGCGCGGACCAACAGCCAGAAGTCCGGCGGACCGGTCGCCCGCGCCCTGACCCGGCTCCTGGCCCCGATCTTCCTGAAGACCTTCCTCACCCCGGAGAAGATGTTCGGTCCGGTGCATCGGCACCGGATCGACTGGAACCGCACCGTCAGCGCGCCCGCGGATCATTCAGCATCGGTCCCGCCTGCGCCACCAGGGTGAGCGAACGAGCTGGTGGCGACGGGGCGGGTGGCGAGGCGGTGGGTGCCGAGGCCGGCGGCCAGGAACAGGGCGGCCAGGGCCAGCCAGCCCGCCGTGCCGTGGGCGATGGCGGTCCCGGTGACGACCGCCGGGGCCAGCATGGTGCCGGCCGCGAAGCCGGTCTGGCTGATCCCCTGGTAGGCGCCCGCGTTGCGCGGGTCGGCCAGCTCGAACGCCAGCGACCAGGCACCGGCCTCGGACAACACTTCGGCGGCGCTGGCCGCGAGCAGCGCCAGGACCAGCACGCCGACGGCCAGCAGCGCCGGCAAGGGCCCCGCCGCGGCATACAGAATGCAGGTCAAGACCAAGAAGATCGAAGACACGATTACGGTACGGCCGGCCGCGCGCACGTCCGTGACCAGCCGCGCCGCCGGGACCTGGAAGACCGCCACGAGCGCCGTGTTCAGCACGAGCAACAGGGCGACGGTGGTGGCCGGCGCCCGGGTGTGCAGCGTCACCCACAGCGGCATCCCGACCGTGAGCAGGCCGAACTGGATGGTCAGGACCCCGTAGAGGGCGGCGATCCCGACGTACCGGAAATCTCGCAGCGGGGAACGGGCGGACCGCGACCGATCGGCGGACCTCATCGGGGCCGGCAGGCCGCGCAGCGGGATGGCCGAGGCCAGGACCAGGGCCGACGCGATCAGCATCGCGATCACGTAGGCCGTCGCGGTGCCCAGGGCGAGCGCGGCGGTCGCGGCGGCCGAGCCCAGCCCGACGAAGACGTTGGTGACCACCCGCAGCCGGGCCCGGACGGCGACCCGGTCCGGGCCGGTGAAGTGCAGCGCGAGCAGGGTCGCCTGGGCGGTGCGCTGCGCGCCCTGGGCGCCGACCGCCGCGCCCGCGATCAGGGTGAACGTCACCGCGGACGCCGCCGAGCCGTAGGCGGCCAGCGCCGCGCCCTGGACCAGCGTGGCCGCGACCAGGACCCGGTGCGCGCCGACCCGGTCGGCCAGGTGGCCGGCGCCGAACGCGGCGGCCATCCCGGCGGCGCCGGCGACGGTCAGGCCGAGGCCGACGGTGGCCGGGGACAGTCCGATGACGGTGGTGAAGAACAGCGCGCTGACGCCGAAGAGCACGCCCTTGGCCAGCGAGGAGGCGGCGATGGACAGGGTCAGGGCGCGCTCGACCGGACCGGTTCCGATCAGCCGGGTGGCGGTGATGGTCAGACGGGTGGCGGTGATGGTCACGCGGTCAGTTCTGTCATCGACCGGCCGGCGCCGCGATTGATGTAGCGTTCCGCTTCATGGTCGTGCGGTATCAGCTGGCCGGGCCGGATCTGGGCGAGGTGCGGTTCGCGATCTCGCCGCTGAACGAGCTGGTGCTGTCGTTGCACGCGTGGCGGGATCCGGGGCGCTATCCGCTGCACCTGCCGTGGATCCGCGAGCTGCAGCGGGTCCGCGGGCGGCTCGCCGCGGATCTGCTGGTCGAGCTGGTCAACGACGACCTGTGGACGCCGGACTTCCTGACGCCCCGGCCGTGGTCGCCGCTCACGCCGCTGGCGGACGAGCTGGCAGCGATCCGCCGTACGCCGGATGATGTCGTCGACCGTGACCTGAGGCTGCTGCACGGACCCGGGTTGCCCGCGCCGTTGCGCGGCCCGGCGGTGCTGGACCGCATCCTGGACGCGCTGACCGGCTACTGGGAGGTCTGCTTCGCGCCGCACTGGCCGCGGATGCGCGCGCTGCTGGACGGCGACGTGACCTTCCGTGGGCGGGAGATCGCCCAGCACGGCCTGGCCCGGATGTTCGCCGGGCTGGCCGGCCGGGTGCGGATGGTCGGCGACACGGTCGAGGTGCACGTGCGGTCCCGGGTGCAGTACACGCGGGCGGCGACCGGTGGCGTGACGCTAGTGCCGTCGATGTGGACGAGCAGCGCGTCGGCGCCGATCCTGCCGGACGAGCCGCCGATGATCATCTATCGGGCGCGCGGGCTCGGGACGCTGTGGGAGCCGCAACCGCTTCCCGCGCCGGGCGCGCTGGCCGGGCTGCTCGGCGCGCCTCGGGCCGGGCTGCTGGTGCAGCTCGCGACGCCGGCGTCGTCGACCGAGCTGGCCGTGCGGCTCGGGGTCACGACGACCGCGGTGAACCAGCATCTACGGGCGTTGCGGGCGGCCGGCCTGCTGGTCAGCGCGCGGCACGGCCGCTCGGTGCTGTACCGCCGCTCGGACCTGGCCGACCGGCTCGTCGCACACGAGAACGCCGGGCCGGGCTGACCGGTTCGTGGCGCACGAGAACGCCGGGCCGGGCTGACCGGTTCGTGGCGCACGAGAACGCCGGACCCGGCTGACCGGATCCGGTCAGCTGAGCAGGGCCGCGGCGGCGGCGAGGTCGGCCACCACGGCGGTGGCTCTCGGGTCGTCGGGGGCGTCGGCGTACTCGCCGGTCCGGACCCGGATCGAGCGGGCGCCCACGGCGGCCGCGACGGCGACGTCCTTGCCGGGGCGGTCGCCGATCACGACCAGGTCCGCCGGGTCGACGCCCAGGTCCGCGGCGATCTTCTGGAGGCCGCCCGGGTGCGGCTTCCGGGCGGCGCGTCCGCCGAGCTCGTCGGTGATCACGATCGTGGTGAACGCGCCGGCCAGCGCGGTCGCGTCCAGCTTGGCCCGCTGGATGACCGGGTTGCCGTCGGTCAGGCAGGCCAGCGGGTAGCCGGCCCGGAGCTCGGCCAGCGCCTCCTGGACGCCCGGGTAGCAGGGCAGCCGCCGGGGACGGTAGGTGGTGAACGCGGCGACCAGCGCCGGGATCAGCTCGGCGGCGCGGCCGGGCGGGAGGCCGTAGCCGGTGAGCGCGCGGTCGATGGTCCCGCCCCGATCGGAACCGGCCAGCAGTTCGCGGCGGACCGCGCGGTTCAGGCGGATCGGGTCCAGCCCGGCGGCGATCCCCGCGCGGGCGACCGCGCGGGCCGCCCCGTAGAGGTAGGCGGCCTGCGGATACAGGGTGTCGTCCAGGTCCAGGACGACCGCGGCGGGTCGCCGGCCCAGGCCGATCACGCGGTCCCCGCCAGGCTGCTCCCGGCCGTCCAGGGGAAGGTGCCGTCCGTGTAGTCCGGCTCGTCCAGGGCCAGCAGCGGGTCGAGGGCCGGGTCGGCGAGCAGCCGGGCGACCCGGGTGCCGGTGTGGCCGTCGCCGTAGGGGCAGGGCAGGGCGGCGATCCGGGCCAGCTCGGCCGGCGCGCTCAGGCGGTGGGCCGCGGCGACCGCGCGGGCGGCCTCGTCGTCCGAGCCGATGCCGGTCAGCACGGCGGTGCCGGCCTCGACCCCCTCCCAGCGCGGGGTGGACCGGCGCAGGACGACGACCGGGACGCCCAGGTAGGCGGCCTCCTCCTGGAGCCCGCCGGAGTCGGTGACCACCACGCGGCTGGTCGACAGGGCGTGCAGCAGATCGTCGTACGGAAGCGGATCTTCGCAGGTCAGACCGGGCAGGGCGGTGAGGTGGGGCAGGAGGCCGAGCCGGGTCAGGCGGTCCCGGGTCCGGGGGTGGACCGGGAAGCGGACCGGACCGATTCCGGTCAGCCGCTCGAGGACGCCGGCCAGGCGCCGGAGCCGGTCCGGGTCGTCGACGTTGGACGCGCGGTGGGCGGTGACCAGGACGCCGGTGCGGTCCACCGGCGGTACCGGGCGGACACCCTGGAGGCGCAGGGCGTCGACGACCGGGTTGCCGACCACGAAGATCCGCTGGTCGGGGACGCCCTCGGCGGCCAGGAACGCGGCGGCTCGCGCGGTCGGGGCGAAGTGGAGCTGGGCGGTGGCGGCGGCCACCCGGCGGTTGACCTCCTCCAGGCTGCGCGGGTTGAAGCTACGCAGGCCGGCCTCCAGGTGACCGAACGGGATCCCGGCGCCGCGGGCCGCGAGCGCGTAGGCGGGGACGGTGTGCGTGTCGCCCAGCGCCAGCACCAGATCGACCGGGTGGCCGGCGAGCACCCGGGTGGCCCCGGTGATCAGGGCGGCCAGGCGGCTGGGACCGTCCGGCAGGGTCAGGCGGACGTCCGGGAGCAGGCCGAGGGCACGCTGGACGTCGCCGCTCATCGCGGCGTCCCGGTGCTGGCCGGTGTCGACGGTGGTGACGTCGTGGCCCTCGGCGCGCAGCGCCTGGACGACCGGGGCCAGCTTGATCACCTCGGGGCGGGTGCCGAACGGCACCAGGATGCGGCGCGTCATCGGGCCAGCCCCAGGCCCAGCTCAGCGGGCGCGCCGGTCGGCGCGTGGTTCGCAAAAGCCGAAATATCCGGCATCGGCGGCGCCGCGAAGGCGCCGGGTGTGGCGGCGGTGCCGGGAGCGGGGAAGGCGGCGGGGGCGGCGAAAGCGGCGGGAGCAGCGGAGACAGGCTCGGGCGCCGGGGCGTCGTAGAAGACCTCGGCGAAGTGGCGGGCCATCCGCAGGCCCTCCCGGAAGCCCAGCGAGGGCAGCGCGTCGTCCGGATTCACCATCCCTTGGAGGTACGTGTTCACCACATCGGCCCCGGCCGCGAGCGTCAACGGCAACCCACCCGAGAAGCGCGGGTTGACCTCGACGATCGTCACGTCGCCGTGCTCGGAGACGAAGCCCTGGACGTTCGCCGGCCCGGTGTGCCGCACCGCCCGGAGCGTCGCCGCCACCACCTCGGTCACCGTGACCGACCCGAACGTCGTGCCCTGCACCGAGATGCCGCCGCGGGTCTCCTCGCGCCAGCGCGGCACGCAGGCGACCAGCCGGCCGTCCCGGTCGACCAGGGCGTCCGCGGTGAACTCGCGCCCGCCCAGCCGGGTCTGCACGATCGCCCCGGGCACCGACGCGAACGCGTGGGACAGCTCGCGCGGGTCGTCGACCAGCACGACGTCCCGGCTGCCGCGGCCGCGGGCCGGCTTGACCACCCACGGGCCGGGCACCTGGTGCGCGGTCTCCGCGGTCCAGGCGGTCACCGGGTGTGGCACGCCGGCCTGGTGCAGGGTCGTCGCGAAGGTGATCTTGTCGAGGCAGACGTCGGCGTGCTCCGGCAGCCAGGTGCGGGTGCCGAGCTCGGCGAGGTGGCCGGTGAGCGGGGTCAGCGCCGCGTACTCCTCGGCGACCGTGCAGACCAGCGCGGCCGGGCGGTGCTCGGCGACGATCGCGAGCAGGGCTTCGGCGTATCCGGGCTGGTCGGCGCGGGGCAGCACGGCGGCCCGGCCGGCCAGGCGCAGGCCGACCGCGTCCGGGTTGGCGTCCAGCGCGAGGACCTCCTCGCCGGCCGCCTGCAGCGCGTGGATCACCGCGACCCCGGCGGGGCCACCGGCCCCGGTGACGGCGACGAGCCGGCCGGTCGCCGCGACGCGGTGTCCAGCCGGACCTTGGCCGTAAATACCCGAAATTTCGGGCATGGAAGCGGCGGGGAATGCGGGCGACGTCGGCAGGGTGCCGGCGGGCGCGGTGGAGCTGGGCAGGGTGGCGGCGGGCAGGGCGGGGGAGCGCATCAGCCAGGCGCGGGCCCACAGGCGCAGCGCGATCACGTCGCCCGAGTGGACCGGCTCCCACTGCCGCTCGGCGACCGCCGACGCCAGCGCGTCCAGCACCGAGGTGTCGGTCTCGTAGGACGCCACCGCCAGCAACGTGGCGGTGTGCACCCCGAGCCCCTTCGCCGCCAGCTCCCGGATGATCTCGGCCCGGCGCGCGACGTTCTCGTGCCCCACCCGGTAGTCGATCCGGCGCTGCTCACGACGCTTGGCCAGGCGCTTCGAGAGGGCCTTCGGCAGCACCCGCCGGTGCACGAACGCGGCCACCCGCAGGCCCGGCTCGGGCTCCTCCTTGGCGACCGGCACCCGGTGCCCGAGGCCCGGCTTGGCCCACGCGGCGGGGCGGTCGGCGGTGTGCCGGCCGGAACGGTCCTGCTCGGCGCGCTGTGCGTCGTACATGGTCAGTCCGATCATGATGAGCAATCCGAAAAGGGTGTACGCGAAGTTGATGACCGCGCCGATCCAGTCGTGGAAGAAGATCAGCGCGTCGACGGCCAGGTAGCGGCCGGCCAGCAGGGACAGCACCAGGCGCACCTGGTTGGCGGCCAGCACGAACAGGCTGGCCAGCAGGAACCCGGGCAGCACCTGGGGCCGCTGCCGGAGCGCGACGGACGCGAGCGCGGCCAGGGCCAGGACACTGCTCAGGATCGTGCAGGAGCCGGTCATCTCGGCGACGACCGGTTCCATCCCCGGCCCGAAGACCACGAACGAGTCGCCGAGCACGCCGGAGATCCGGTCGACCCCGATCAGGTCGATGATCCGGGCGGCGAGCGAGACCTCGAAATGCCGGGCGTGGTCGACCAGCAGGACGTAGCCACCCACGCAGCCGGCCACGGCGGCGAACATCTCGAAAAGGACGAGCTGCCTACGCCGTACCGTCGAAGTCGTCTTTCTGGTCTTTGCCTCTGCCGCGAGCCGGCGGGTGAACCGGTCGCTCATGTCGCCCCCGACCGCGCGGTCTTCACCCAGGCGTAGGTGGTGCCCCACATGCCTTCGAAATAGGCTTTCGTCGCGGTCAGGATCGACATGCCGAACGCCGGGATGAAACCGACGAGCGTCCACACCGCCCGCCGTTCCACCCGCCCGAGCACCAGGCCGACCGCCAATTCGCAGAACGGCCCGGCGAACAGCAGCGCGGACAGCGAGATCATCTGGATCGCCGACGAGTCGCCGATGCCGAACGCGTGCAGCGCGATCAGCAGAAGCCCCAGGCCACACAGCACCGGGACGTGGTAGACCCAGAGGAAGAGAATGGTCTCCAGCTTCTCCATCGCGGTCAGGTGCGGGGTGCGCAGAATGGGCCGCCAGTAATCGCGCAGGCATTTCTGATGCCCGCGAGCCCAGCGGTAGCGCTGTTTCCAGAACCGCTGCGAGGACAGCACCGCTTCCTCGAAGTCGACCGCCGACGGGTCGTATCGCACCCGATACCCGTCGAGCAGCAGCCGCAACGTCAGATCGGTGTCCTCGGTGACGGTGTCCGGATTCCAGCCGCCGAGCGCGCGGATCAGCGACGTGCGGACGGCACAGTTCGCGCCGCCGTACGCGGGCAGTTCGAAAAGCGCCTGCCGTCCGTATTCGTTGACCAGATAACCGGACAGATAGTCGATGAAGATCGTCGACGCCAGCGACGACTCCACGCCATTGCGCACGACGCAGCGGCCCATCACCGCGCCGACCTTCTCGTCCCGGAAGTGGCGCACCAGGCGGCGCAGCACGTCCGGCTCCGGCTGATGGTCGGCGTCGAAGATCACCGCGATCTCCGAGTCGGTCAGCGCCAGCGCGTCGTTGAGCGCCCCGGACTTGCCGCCGCCGGCGCCCGGCCGGCGGTGCAGCACCCGCAGGCGCGGGTCGGCCGCCGCCCGGGCGTCCAGCCGCGCGCCGGTCCCGTCGGTGGACGCGTCGTCGACCACCACGACGGTCAGCGCGTGCGCCGGATAGTCCAGCCCGAGCAGCGCCGTGAGCATGCCGTCGACGACCAGCTCCTCGTCCTTGCAGGCGACCAGCACGGCGACCGTCGGCGTGAACGTCTCCACGCCGACCAGCGGCGCGTTGAGGTCCCGCTCGGCCCAGCGGGCGGCGGACACGGCGAAGCCCAGGTGCCGGAAGAAGAAGACCAGGAAGACCAGGTTGAGCACGGTGGCGACCCAGCCGAGCGTGCGGTCGACGCCGAACAGCGCCAGCGCCCCCGCGAACACGACGAGGTGCACCGCCAGCGCGACCCGGAAGTGCGTCCGCGGAGGCCGGTGGCGTCCGCCGGCGGTCATCGCACGCTCTGTTCCTCGTAGGCGGGCATCTCGGCCTCTTCCTCGTAGGCGGGCATTTCGGCCATCGTGAGCTGCGGCAACGGGGCCAGGTCCCAGACGAACCGGGACGGGACGAAGGCCTCGGCGAACCGCACCCGGGCCTGCGCGCCGAAGTGGCGGGCGGACGCGGCGACCACCTCCGGGTCGACCATCGCCGAGTTCTCCACCTGACTGCGGTGACAGGCCAGGGCGGCGAGCTTGCGGTCGAGGTGGGCGGAGATGTCGACGTACAGGGAAGGCTCGAATTTGATCGTGGACGGGCTGCGGTAGTGCAGCACGCGACGGCTGTGCCGGGCCGCGGACAGCGTCGCGGCGGCGACCGCGCGATGATCCTGGTGCGAGTCGTCCGGCGCGTGCACGTAGACGACGTCGGCCTCGGTCTCCCGGATCGCGTTCTCGATCACCATGATGGTGTCCGCGTCGGCGACGACCGCGCAGTCCCGCAGGCGCCCCCAGAGCAGCCGGCAGTCCAGGTTGCGGGCGGCCGCCTCGGCCTCGGCCCGCCGCCCGGTGACCTCGCCGGGCCCGTTCTGGCCGCCGGTGACCACCAGCATGGTCACCGCGTCGCCGGCCGCCCGGTGCGCGGCCAGGGTGCCGCCGACGCCGAGCTCGATGTCGTCGGGGTGCGCCCCGATCGCCAGTACGCTGCGCATCATTATCGGTCAGACCGCCCTACGGCGCTTGCGCCAGAAGACGAAGGTGGCGACCAGACCGGCCATGATCAGCGCGATCAGCGGTCCGGTGCCGTTGCCGCCGGCCGGCAGGCTGACGTCGGTGCCGCAGGTCGGCTTGTGCCAGTTCGCGGTGACCGTCTTGCCGCCGACGTTCCAGGTCGCGGCGGTGTCCTTGCTCAGCCAGCCGGTGGCGAACGTGGCCTTGTGGGTGCCCGGCTCGAAACGCGTGGTGACGTCCGCGGCGGTGCTCTTCGTGCTGCCGCCGCTGACCACGACCCGGTTGTTGTCGCCGGCCGCGATCGAGCCGGCCGAGTTCGCCGTGCTGACGTAGCCGAAGACCGCCCGGTACGTGTTGTCCTTGCTGTTCTGCAGCACGCAGTCGCAGGTCGGGGTGCCGGCCAGGGTCTTCCAGGTGGCCGCGGCCGAGCCGGTGTTCAGCATCAGCGCGGCGACGATCGCGACCACGGTGGCGGCCGCGCCGGTGGCGATCAGGCCACCGCGGCGGCGGAGCGAGGATCGTACGGAACGCATGGGTATTCCTCCGCGGTCGGTGGTGGTCGCGTCACCTCCGATCGGCGGGAGCCGCCGCCGGCTGAGTTCCGGTCAGGTTGCTTCCCGGTGCGCGGCTCGAAGACTCGGGCGAAGAGGGTGGCGGTGAGCACCGCGGCGGGGGCGGCGAGGGCTACCGTGACCGGGAATGATCGGTGCACGTGGTGGGTGATCAGGGCGATCACCGGGACGTGCATCAGATACAGGCTGTAGGAGCAACGGCCGAGCAGCGCGGCCGGGCGGGCGGTCAGCAGGCGGGTCGCGACGGCCGAGCGGGCGGTGGCGACCGCGATCAGCAGCAGGGCGAACGCCGGGGCGATGGCCAGGTCGATCCAGAAGTAGTGCCGCTCGGTCCAGACCGGGCCGCGCCAGGCGATCACGGTCAGGACCGGGGCGGCGGCCAGGGCGGTCAGCCACCACCAGGGCAGCCGCGGCGGGCGGGCGGCGACCCCGGCGGCGAGCAGGCCCAGCGTGAACAGCGGGGCCATCTCCCAGGTGAAACCGGTCGTGCCGGCCGGGCCGGCGATGATCACCGGCAGGCACGCGACGGCCATCGTGGCCGCCGCGCCGAACCGGGCGCGGACCAGCAGCAACAGGGGGAACACCAGGTACAGGGCGGCCTCGACGGCGATCGACCAGAACGCGCCGTTCGGGGCGGGTGCGGCGACGAAATCCTGCAGCAGCAGCGCGTAGACCACCGCGGACCGGCCGTCGGCCGGGTGGATCATCGGCAGCGGGCCGGCCAGCGTCGCCAGCGCCAGGCTGACCAGCAGCGCCGCCCAGTAGGCGGGCAGGATCCGCCGCGCGCGGCGCCGGGCGAAGCCCGTTCCGAGGCGCCAGCCGTCCCGGGCCGGGGCGAGGGCCAGGGAGAAGCCGGAGAGGACGATGAACGCGACGACGGCCAGACGGCCGTGGATCAGCCAGCCGCCCCAGGCCGGGCCGGTGTTGGCCGGGTAGCCGGGGTAGCAGAGCAGGTAGCAGTGGTGCAGGACGACGTACAGCGCGGCCAGGCCGCGCAGCCCGTCCAGGCCGGCGACCCGGTTCCCCCGGGTCACCGCCGTCGGTCCTCGGTCAGGATGAACGCGTCGGCGAGCGGCCCGTCGGCCCGGCGCAGCGCCGCGATCGCCCGGCTGGCCCGGCTCTTCACGGTGCCGATCGAGCAGCCGAGCTGGACGGCGATCTCCTGCTCGGAGAGCCCGGCCCAGTAGCGCAGGACCAGCACCACCCGCTGCGCGCCGGGCAGCGCCCGCAGCGCGGCCAGCACCACGTCGGCGGTGCCCTGGCGCTCGGAGAAGTCGCCTTCTGCCGGCCGGTCGGGCAGCACCGCGGCGGGGATCTCGAAACGCCACAACCGGCGGCCGGCCCGCCACGCCGCCCGGGTCATCACCCGCCGGGTGTACGCCTCCGGATCGCCCTCCGGGTGCAGCTTGCGCCACGCCCGGTACGTCTTGACCAGCGCGTCCTGGGCGAGGTCCTCGCCGTGCCCGGGGTCGCCGGTGAGCAGCGCGCCGTACCGGACCAGCGCGGCGTATCGGGCGGCGACGAACTCGCCGAACGGGTCGTTCACCGCGTACCGAGCCCGAGCAGGTTCGTCAGCTGGCCCAGCGTCGCGGCGCTCAGCCGGACCCGTCCACCGGTCGAGGAGACCGCCTCCTGGCAGCCGTCGCCGGTCGCGATGATCACCGTGGTGGCGTCCGCCGTGCTCGTGCCCCACAGCGACACCGGGGATCCGGACGACGCGGGGCTCGCCCCGACCGGATCGGGTGGGTCCACGACCAGCCGGATGCTCTCCTGACCCGGGCTCGCGCAGGCGTCCGCGTCCCGCACGACGTCGGTCTGCCGGCGCAGCAGCCGCAGCACCTGGTCGACGGTCCCCGGGGCGGTCACCCTGGCCTGCCGGTCGGAGAGCACGAGGACGACCGCGCCGACCTTCGCGGGCAGCGTGAGGACCCCACTGCGGCGCGGGCTGGTCCGGATCGACTCGATGATCGGGCGGTCGCCGGTGCCGTCCATCCGGAGTTGGACCAGCACCTGCGACCAGGGCAGGAGCAGGGCGTTGGAGTAGTTCAGCTCCGGGTAGCGGCCGGTCTTCATCTCCGCAGAGTCCAGGCCGGACTCCAGCCAGCCCGGCTCGCCACCGGCCAGGGTGATCGACACCGGCGGGGTGATCAGGCCGGAGTCGAGCGGGGAGGTGCCGTCCGCCGGGGGGATCAGGGTTCCGCCGGGATTGCGGCTGCGCGCCCGGGAGACCTCGACCGCCGCGTTCTGGCAGCCGCGGTTGCCGGAGCCGATCAGCAGGATGGTCCGGGCCATCGTCACGCACTTGTTGGCGGGGCTGGCCTTGACGACCTTCCAGCCCTCCGGGATCGGGAGCTGCATCGCGCCGGCGACGACCATGCCGTTCACGACCCGCGGCGTGGCCGACTGCTCGACGCCGCCGTTCGCGGCCGGCTGCGGGGTGGCGCCGATCAGCCGCTGGCCGGCGACCAGACCGCCGGCGAGCAGGGCGAACGTTACGATCCCGGCCAGGGCTGCGGTCTTTCGCCGGGCCGCTCGGCCGCGCCGGACCACGGCCGCCAGCGGGTCACGGTGCGCCGGTTCGAGGCCGGCGACCGCGTCGTCCAGCAACTGCCTGATGCGTTCCGTCACCGAGTGCCCTCCGCTGGTCGATGCCTTGTCACCCTTCGAAAGGCATCGGCTTGCGTAAAGGTTCCACGGTTGCGGGATAGCGTTCGTTCATGGCCGGACGGCGATATGTGGCGCGTGGGGTGCCTGGTGGCTACCGGATCTATGACAACAAGGGGCGCCGGTGGTGGGGAGACCACTATGAGGTCTGCCCGGATGAGCTGCTCAGTGAGTTGAACGGGGCTGCCGATCCGGATCGGATCACTGAGCTGTTGCGTCGTTACCGCGCCGTCAAGCGTTAGCCCGTTGTCGGGGGCTGGCTCGCGGTCGGGGGCTGGCCCGCGGTCGAGCGCTTGCCTGTCGCCGGGGCCTGACCCGCGGTCGAGCGCCGGCCTGTCGTCGAGCGCCGGCCTGTCGTCGAGCGCCGGCCTGTCGTCGAGCGCCGGCCTGTCGTCGAGCGCCGGCCTGTCGTCGAGCGCCGGCTTGTCGTCGGGCGCCGGCCTGTTGTCGGGGGCTGGCTCGTGGTTGGGCGCCGGCTCGTTGCCGAGCGGTGGCCCGTCCGGCCCGCGGTCCGGGGGCGTTGGCGCGTGCTGGGCCGATGTTGCGGCACCAGACCGTAGCAGGCTGGCCTGGGAGAACGTCGTTTGTCCACACTGCTGGGTTATCCACAGGCGGCCGTCATGATCTTGAGGCTTTCCGGGACAATGGAACCTGAGGCGGTCAGCCCCCTCTGGGAGGGCGGGGTCTGCTTCTGGCCCTGGCGGAGGGCCGGCATGGAGCGGAGGGCCGGCGCAGGGCGTGGCCGGCACGGCGCGTGGCCGGCACAGTGCGTGGCCGGCACAGTGCGTGGCCGGCACGGGGCGTGGGCCGGCGCAGGGCGTGGCCGGCACGGTGCGTGGCCGGCACGGGGCGTGGGCCGGCAGGGCTCGGTGGCCGGGCGGTGCGGGTTCAGGTGGCGGCGATGAAGTCTCGGAGGTGGGTGGCGCACAGCTGGGGCTGGTCCTCCGGCAGCAGGGTGTAGCTGTCCGGGACCTCGATCAGGCGGCCCTTCGGGAGGGCTCTGGCCAGGCGGGCGCCGTTCTCCGGGCGCATCATGCGGGACTCGGGGGCCCACAGGACCAGGGCTGGGCGGTCGAACGTGGTCAGGCGGGCGGCCGCGTCGACGTATTCGCCGGCTCTCGTCGTACGTAAATATTTCAGTAGGTCTCGCCGGATCGGGCCGGCGGTGAGGGATGGGCGCAACCAGGCGTCCAGGATGTCGTTCGGGATCGGGCGTTTCGACATCAGGCCGAAATTGATCGGGGAGCGGCGTAGGCCGCGGATCCGCAGGGTCTGCAGGGCCAGGAACGTGGCGCCGGGAATCTTCGAGGAGCGGTGGAGGGTGCGGCCGGGCAGGCCGGGTGGGAAGTTCTCGAAGGACTCCTGGGGCAGCAGGACCAGGCGGGCCAGGCGTTTGCCGAGGCCGTGTGCGGCGACCAGCTGCGCGCCGCCCCAGTCGCAGCCGATCAGGGTGACGTCGCGCAGGTCGAGCGCGTCGAGGAAGTCGGCGACCAGGCGGGCCAGGCCGGGGGAGCTGAGGTCGGCGTCCGGGTTCATCGGGACGCGGTGCGCGCCGAGCGGGACCTCCAGGACGATGCAGCGGTGACCGTCGGCGAGGGCGGCGACGACGTGCCGCCACAGGGTGGTGCTGACGAAGATGCCGGTGAGGAAGACCAGGATCGGGCCGTCGCCGCCGGTGTCGTCGTATTCGACCGTCCCGGCGGTGAGAGTGACCTCGCGCATGTGCGAACCCCCGTTCGTCACGGTCGACGCTAATCCCGGGCGGGGCCGCCCACCAGGCAGGCCCGTGACCTCGCGAATTCGGACAGGGAAATGGGCGGACAGGGGCGGGCCGGGGCCGCCGGGTCAGAAGAGGGCGGTCTGGCCCGGGATCGGGTCGCGGCGGCCGGACATCGAGCCGTGCAGGACCCGGGGCTTCAGCGTGTGCGCCCAGGCCGGGACCGGCTCCGGCGGGGCCTCCGGCAGGGCTTCGAGTGGGGCGTCGCCGCCGGTCAGGGCCCACAGGGACGGGCCGAGGTTGATGCCGTGCTCGCGCAGGGCGCGGCGGATCACCAGGTAGTCCAGCGGCAGGCGGGCCGAGTCGAGGGCCGGGATCGGCAGGTCGCGGCGCATGCCCATCAGGCGGCGGTTGCGGGCGACGATCTCCCGGGCCTCGGGGGCGCGGAAACTCACCGCCGCCTGCTCGCCGACGGCGTCACGCAGGGTAGTGGGGTCGGCCGCCCAGGCCTCGTCGACCGAGCCGAACGCCTCCAGCAGGCGGGCTGCGGTTCGGGCGCCGAAACGACGTACCCCCGGAAGGTTGTCGGAAGGGTCGCCACGCAACGCGGCGAAATCCGTGTACTGCCAGGGGTGGACGCCGTAGAGGGCGGGTAGCGACTCGGCGTCGATCAGGACCGAGCGGTCGAAGCCGCCGTTGCGGATGCGCAGCACCGACGTGGTGTCGTCGATCAGGGCGAACGCGTCCCGGTCGCTGGTCATCAGCACCGAGCTCCAGCCCAGCTCCCGGGCGGCCGCGGCGGAACTGGCCAGCACGTCGTCGGCCTCCCAGGCCGGCGGGACGACCGTGCCCACGCCGCACGCGCGCAGCAGGTCGGGTGCGAGCTCCAGCTGCCGGGTCAGGTCGGCGGGCTTGGGCGGCCGGTGCGCCTTGTAGTCCGGGTGGTCGACGCGGCGGGCCGAGTCGCGCGGGCAGTCGAAGCCGACCAGCACCGCGTCCGGCCGCAGCTGGGCGGCGGCGCGCGCGAGGTAGCCGATCAGGCCGCGCAGCGCGGGCGCGGGCTCGAGGGATCCGTCGCTGGCGTGGAAGGCCCGGTGCAGCAGGCTGTTGCCATCGAGGACCAGCAGCAACCCACCCGTGTCCGGCACCCGACGAGCTTACCGGCTCAGATCGTGCTTACGGTGAGTGATCTTTTCCACCACCCCAACGGGGACGAGCCGGCGCAGGGCGAAGACGAACGGGGCGTTGCTGCCGACGGCGTACCGCTGCTTGGGTTTCTCGGCCTCGATCGCGGTGACGATGGTGGCCGCGACGCGCTCGGCGGAGGTGCCGGCTTTCTCGTTGCGGTCCAGCGCGGCAAGCATCTTCTCGAACTCGGCGCGGTGCGGGGAGTCCGCGGCGATGTATTTGGTGCGCCGCTCGCTGATCCCGGTGTTGATCGAGCCGGGTTCGACGGTGGTCAGCCAGACGCCGTACGGCGAGTACTCGTGCCGGGCCCCGTTGGCGAACCCCTTGATCGCCGCCTTCGAGGCGACGTACGACGACCGGTACGCCAGCGGGAACGACGCCAGCATCGACCCGACCATGACCACCCGGCCGTAGCCGCGCTCGCGCATCCCGGGCAGCGCCAGCTGCGCCAGGCGCACCGGCCCGAGCACGTTGACCTCGAACAACCGCCGCAGCGCCGCCATCGGCAGCTCCTCGAACGGGCCGGACTGGCTCTCCCCGGCGTTGTTCACCAGGATGTCGACGCCGTGCAGGGTCGCGGTGAGGGCGGCGATCGAGTCGTCGGAGTTCAGGTCCAGCGCGACGTACTCGACACCGTCCACCGGATGCTTCACCGTGTCCGGGTCCCGGCTGGTGCCGATCACCCGGTAGCCGCGCGCGACCAGCGCGGTGGCGGTGGCGAGACCGATGCCCGACGATGCCCCGGTGACCAGGGCGGTGCGCTTCATTGCAGCAAGATAACCGTTCCTGAGTGGAGCCGGAATCGGGCGCGCGCCGAGATCGCCGCCGGGGCTACAGTCCCATCGCTCGATCGCCGCACACGGGGGAACGCCACACATGAACATCCTCAGACAGGTCACCGTCGCGGTGGCCGTGGTGCTGCTGCTCGGCGGGTGTGACCTGCGCAAGAACCAGGGGCCGGCCGACAACGGGGTGGCCGCGCTGGAACCGGGCGAGATCCTCGGGCAGGCGAAGGACGCGCTCGACAAGTCCTCGTCGTTCCACGTGGCCGGGACCATCGTGATCACCGGTCGCACCGCCGGCTACGACCTCAAGGTGTCCGCCGAGAACCGGCTCGGCACGCTGACGCCGGAGACCGGGAGCCCGGTGCAGATGCTGGTCTCCGGCAAGCGGACCTACTTCAAGGTGGACGAGCGGCTGCTGGCCGGCGCCGTCGGGGCGAAAGAGGCGCATCGGCTCGCGCCGTACCTCGCGGAGTCCTGGGTCGAGCCGGCTCGGGAATACACCGTCTTCGCGGCGCTGACGGTCCCGTTCCAGCGCGACCAGCTGGTCAAAGCTCTGGGCGCGGTGACCAAGGACGAGCGGCCGACCACCTACGAGGGGCATCCGGCGATCGTGCTGCA
This sequence comes from Actinoplanes sp. L3-i22, assembly GCF_019704555.1. Classification (NCBI taxonomy): domain Bacteria; kingdom Bacillati; phylum Actinomycetota; class Actinomycetes; order Micromonosporales; family Micromonosporaceae; genus Actinoplanes; species Actinoplanes sp. L3-i22. The sequence continues at coordinate 7,822,594 of NZ_AP024745.1, read as the reverse complement.
CGACGCGGGCGGCGGCTTCACGTCGCTGTACGTGTCGACGACCGGCGACCCGGTGCCGCTGGCGATGACCGGGGCAGGCGGGGCGAAGGTGGTCTTCACCGAGTACGGCGAAGGCTTCACCGGCCTGATGCGCCCGGCGAGCGGCGACATCATCGTGGTGCCGAACACCTGATCCCGGGCCGGCGGGGCAGAGCGATACAGTCCCATCGCTCGATCTACCGCAACCGGGGGAAACACCACACGTGAACATGATCAGATCGGCCGCCGTCGCGGTGGCCGTCGGCTCGCTGCTGCTCGCCGGCTGCACCGCCGCGGAGGCCGACAAGCCGGCCGCGGTCTCCTCGACGTCCGACAACGGCATCAGCGGCAAGGCCCCGGCCGAGATCCTCAGCCAGGCGAGGAAGTCGCTGGCCGAGGCTACGTCGTTCCACGCCTCCGGCGAGCTGCCCGGAGTCTTCCGGGGCGGCTCCAAGTTCGGGGACGGCACGCCGGTCCCGATCGACCTCAAGGTTTCCGGGGCGAACCAACTGGGCCGGATGACGATCGCCGGGAGCGAGATCCAGGTGCTGGTGTCCGGTGGCCGGACGTTCTTCAAGGTGCCGGAGAAGGCGCTGGTTCCGGTGATCGGCGCGGCTGCGGCGCACCGGCTGGCACCGCGGCTCGCCGCCTCGTGGATCGAGCCGGCGCCGGGGCTCACCTACTTCGACGCGCTGGGGCGGTCCTTCGCCCGCGACCAGCTCGTCACTCTGGAGGGCGACCTCGAGCAGCTGAAACCGGCGAAGGTCGGGGACCGGCCGGCGGTCGGTCTGCGCTCGTCGGCCGGATACGGCGCGACGCTGCTCGTCTCGGCGGTCGGCGAGCCCGTGCCGCTGGTGCTGATCTATCCGGGCGCGCCGCGCGCCGGGAAGGTGGAGTTCACCGAGTACGGCGCGACGTTCCCCGGGCTGGACGTCCCGGCCGCCGCCGACATCATCGCCCTTCCGGCGGGCACGGCCGGGGCCTGACGACGGGCCGGGCCGGCGCGCTGAACTCGCGCCGGCCCGGGTTCGCGAGGGTCAGAGGGAGACGGTCTTGCCGCCGATCGTGACGACCAGGGTGCCGGTGGAGGAGAAGGACCAGGCCAGGGCGCCGCTGTAGGACGCGCAGCGGGAGCCGTTGGTGCCGGACCAGAACTGGTTGGAGCTGTCCGAGTCACCGATGATCCGGTCGTTCGTGCCGCTGCTGAAGCGACACGACGTGTTGTTGCGGAACACCGACGTACCGGCGTCGAAGTTGAAGTTTCGTTCGCCGTTGTCGATGCTCAGGTTGTTCGAGATGGTCAGCGAGCCCGGGTTGCTGTTGTAGGTGAAACCGTGCTTGCCGTTCTGGTAGGCGATGCTGCGCCGCACCACGTGGTTCACCGCGATGTCCTCGCCGCCCAGCTTGTAGCCGTTGCGGTCGCCGGCGCCGGCCTGCGAGCCGTCGGTCAGCGTGCCGTTGTCGTAGGAGAGCGAGTCCTCGATCGTCACCACGCCGATCGCGCCGGTGTCGGTCTTGGTGTAGAGGTCCCAGCCGTCGTCGATGTTGTTGTGTGACACCGCGTAACGGAAGACGTTGCCGCTGCCGACGGTCAGTTTCGCCGCGAAGCCGTCCGCGTCCTCGCCGTCGGAGTCCGCGTTGTCGTGCGACTCGGAGCTGAGGATCAGGTTGTTCGCCGGCCACTGCGCGTTCGGCGTGTCCGACGCGATCCGCGAGATCTGCAGGCCGCTGTCCCGGTTGAACCTGGTCACGGTACGTTCGACGATGTTGTTGCTGCCACCGACGAAGATCCCGTTGTCGCCGGCGCGTTCGACGACCAGGCCGTACAGGCGCCAGTAGTTGCCGTTCAGGGCCAGGCCGCGGTTCGCCGAGTCCTCGGTCTGGGCCGAGAAATTCAAGACCGGAACTTCGCCGGGGTACGCCGAGAGAGTCTTGAGCGAGCCCGAAGCACCGTTGTTCCCGGCCGCGATGGTGACGGTCTGTGCGTAGTTGTAGGTCCCGCCGCGCAGGTAGATCGTCCCGCCGGCCGCGATCCGGGTGATCGCCGAGGTCAGCGTCGTCGGCGCGGACTGGGTGCCGGCCGCGCCGTCGGTGCCGCTCGGGGACACGTAGACGGCGCCGGTGGTCGGCGTGGTGGAGGTGGACGGGGTGGGGGAGGGCGAGGACGACGAGGGCGCCGTGGTCGGCGAGCTGGTCGCGGTGCCGCCCGCGCTGTCGTCCACGACGACGTCGTCGAAGCGGCCGGCCGCGTACTCGGTGAGCAGCCCGATCCGCCCGCTCGCGATCGACGAGTCGGTCGCGCTGCCGACGCTCGTGCCGTTGACCGAGCCGCTGATCGTGGTGCCGTTGACGGTCAGCTTGAGGGTGTAGAACGTGCTGGTCGAGATGGTCTGGGCGAGGCTCGCCAGGACCGTGATCGCGCTGCCGTTCATGGCTTCCAGCTGGACCTTGTTGCCGCCGGTCAGCGACAGCCGGTACATCTTGGTCGCGCCGGCGGCCCGGGCGGTCAGCGCGACCACCCCGCTGGTCGAGCCGAACGCGGTGGCCTTGACCCGGGCCTGGACGGCGTAGTTGGTCCAGGACGCGGTGCCGCCGAATTCGCGGGCCCGCTCGCTGGTGGTGTCGGACTGCTGCAGGACCTGGGTGCCGTCGGTGACCACCGACCAGGTGCCGCCCGATTTCGACCAGGCGCTGGTCGATCCGGATTCGAAGTCCGCGCTGAACACGGTCGCTGCCTCGGCGGTCGCCACGGTTACGGCGAGTCCGGCAATGACCAGTGCGGCGAGTGCGGAGGCGCCGGCCAGCCGGCGCATCCGGCGCGCGCGTACGGATGGTGCCATGCGATTTTCTCCCTGTCGGAAAGAGATACCGCCGGGCATTCTTCAGGCGCTGCTCTATTTGCAGTCGTTTGCATGACGGCGCGGCTCTGACCTGCGCCGCGGCCTGATTTCTGGGGATGAAATGCCGGCGGTACGGGGGAACGAAAGTGTTGCCGTGACCGAATCTCCCACCACCGGAAGAGGCCAGTCAACGATTCTCATTTGCAGGTTTGTTGCAGGAGCGTCGATGTGGTGGATCTTTGTCGCGAATGTCTGACCATTGCCAATTGTCTATTTGGTGACTCCATGTATCTGGAATTCGTGCTTATGGTGTGCGGCGTTGCACCACTCGTGCATCGGTCATGCACCTCCGAGGGGGAAGGGGGCGGCCATGCCGCGTCTCCTGCACGGAAAAATCGTCACCGACGAAGAACTGGCCAAGGCGAACGGCGAACTCGCCGGCTTCAGCGCCCGGTCGGCGTCGCTCTTCGCGGTGACCAAGCCGGTCGAATCGCACCACTTCGACTTCCTGTTCCCGACGCTGCAGGACGACGACGCGAACCTCCTGCCCGAAGCGGCGAACACGCCGGACCTGCTGAAGAAGCTCGGCGCGACGATGGTCGACGCCGACGTGGCCGGCCAGGACAGCCCGATCCCGGCGGCGTACACGTACTTCGGGCAGTTCGTCGACCACGACATCACCCTGGAGTCCGGGGCCTCGGCGACGATGGAACAGCTGCTCGACCCGGGTATGACCCCGCTGTCGCTCAGCGACATCCGCTACGCCCTGCGCAACCTGCGCACCGGTGAGCTGGACCTGGACAGCGTCTACGGCGCGCCCGCGCCGCGGAACCCGGCGGACGCGTCGAAGATGCTGCTCGGCAACGTCGTCTCGCTGAACAACCCGAACCTGCCGTTCCGGCGCCCGCCGGGCAAGAGCGACGACAACGACCTGCCGCGCGAGCCCACCTCGGACGACATCGAGCACGACCGCGCGGCCCTGACCGGGGACCCGCGCAACGACGAGAACCTGATCATCGCCCAGCTGCACGTGGCCTTCCTCAAGGCCCACAACAAGCTGGTCGACCAGGGGTTCTCGTTCAACGAGGCGGGCCGGATCCTGCGCCAGCACTACCAGTACATCGTGGTGCACGACTTCCTGAAGCGGATCGCCGAGCCGGCCGTCGTGGACGACATCGTCGACCACGGCAACCGGTGGTTCGACCCGGCGGCCGAGCCGCTGCGGATGCCGCTGGAGTTCTCGGTGGCCGGCTACCGGCTCGGCCACACGATGGTGCGCGCCGAGTACGACTTCAACGTCAACTTCAACACCCGGCCCGGCGGCCGGCAGGCGAGCCTGGAGCTGCTCTTCACGTTCACCGCGCTCAGCGGGGAGCTGGGCACCTTCGAGCGGCTGCCGGACAACTGGATCATCGAGTGGGAGAACATCATCGGCAGTGCCGGCGTGATGAAGGCCCGCAAGCTCGACACCAACGTCGCCGCGATCGGGGAGCGGGCGCTGTTCGCCCTGCGCAAGGTGGACGGATCGCCGGAGACGCCGCCGGACGCGGGCCGCCTGGCGGTGCGCAACCTGCTGCGTGGCTACCGGCTGCGGCTGCCGACCGGGCAGGCCGTGGCGCAGGCGCTCGGCCTGCCGGTGATGACCAAGGACGAGGTGATCGCGGCGGCGGGCAGCCCGGAGCAGGTGACCGCGCTGACGAACGGGGGCTTCGAGTCCCGTACGCCGCTGTGGTTCTACGTCCTGGCCGAGGCGAACCACGCGCACGGCGGCGAGCGGCTCGGCCCGGTCGGCAGCACGCTGGTCGCCGAGGTGCTGATCGGACTCGTCCGCCGCAGCCAGGACTCGTTCCTGCGGCAGCCGGGCTGGAAGCCGTCGCTGGCGTCGGCCACGGCCGGCACGTTCGAGCTGGCCGACCTGCTGCGCTTCGCCGGGGTGCTCTCCGGTGGCGCGCCGCAGCAGCCGCCCCAGCAGCAGCCGCCGGCGCCGACGACGTACACGGTGAAGAAGGGGGACACCCTCGGCGGCATCGCGAAGGCGCAGCTCGGCGACACCAACCGGTGGCCGCAGATCTTCGTGCAGAACCGGGCCATCATCAAGAACCCGAACCTGATCTTCCCCGGCCAGGTGCTGCACCTGCCGCCGAAGACGCCGGTCGGCACGATCCCGCGGCTCTACACGGTGAAGAAGGGCGACACGCTCAGCGGCATCGCGAAGGCGCTGCTGGGCAAGGAGAGCCGGTTCCCGGAGATCTTCAACCTGAACCGGGCCATCCTGTCCAACCCGGACCGGATCATCCCGGGTCAGGTCCTGGTGATTCCAGCGAAATGACGAACCGCGAGCCGCCCGCCGGGTTCGGCTCGTGCCGGATGTCGCCGTGGTTGGCCTGCGCCAGCCCGCGGACGATGTAGAGGCCCAGGCCCGTGCCCTTGACCGAGGTCGCATCCCGGTCGGCGCGGGCCAGGCGCTCGAAGAGGCGGTCCCGGAACTCCTCCGGGACACCGGGACCGCTGTCCTCGACCGTGATCTCCACCCGCTCCGGGGTGCCGGCGACCCGCACGGCGGTGGCGCCGCCGCCGTACTTGCGGGCGTTGGTCAGCAGGTTCACCAGGATCTGCTGCAGGTGGCCGGGGTGGCAGAGCACCCGCGCGGCCGGCCCGGACACCGGCACCGCGGCGGCGTCCGCCGCCCACAGCGCCCGGCCGATCTCCGCCCGCACGTCCAGCGGCCGCCGGTCCGCCCGGATCTTGCCGGATTCGATGGTGACCATCGCCAGGACCTCCTGGACGATCTCGTCCAGGTTTCCGGCCTGCCGGGCGATCGCGTCGATCGCCCGGCCCCGGCGCTCGTCGGTCAGCGCCGCCCAGTCGTCGACGAGGATCTCCGCGTTCCCCCGGATCGACGTCAGGGGGTTGCCGATCTCGTGGCCGAGCATCCCGATGATGTCGAGTTTCAGCTGGTTGGCGGCCTCCAGCTCGGTGTTGCGCTCGGCCAGCACGGCGGATGCCGCGTCCCGGGCCTGCTCGGCGGCGCGGCGGGCGGTGATGTCGGTGAGCACGCCGACGATCAGCTTCGGATTCCCGTCCCGGTCGCGGACCAGCGAGATGGTCGCCTCGACCGGCACCCAGCGGCCGTCCGCGTGCGCGATCCGCGCCTCGGTCGTGTACGACTCGCTGTCGCCGGCGAACAGCCCGGCCAGCAGCGCCCGGTGCGCGACCAGGTCGTCCGGGTGCAGCAGGTCCCGGTCGTGCAGGCCGGCCAGCTCCGCGTCGGCCCGGCCGATCATCGCGGCGTACGCCCGGTTCGCGCTGATCAGGGCGCCGTCCAGGGCCGAGATGGTCTGCCCGACGCCGGTGTTCGCGAACTGGGCGCGCAGCCGCTCCTCGCTCTCGGCCAGGGCCTGCTCCGCCTCCCGGGCCGCGGTCTGGTCCGCGTTCACCTCGAGGACCTGGGAGTGGTCCGGGTCGAGGTGGTGCAACACCTGACGGCTCAGGACATTGACGGTACGGCCGTCCGCCGTCACGTGATCCAGCCGGCCGTTCCAGAAGCCGCCGGTGCGGAGCGCGTCCTCCTGCTCCGGCGCGCTCCCTCCGTACGGGAAAGTGGTGTGCAGCAACCGGTGCGCCGAGCGGCCGGAAGCCGCGGCGAGAGGCCAGCCGTAGAGGCGCGTCGCGCCGTCGTTCCACCAGCGGATCGTCCCGTCCAGATCGCGGACGATGACCGCCGCCGGGATCAGCTCGAACAACCGGGCGGTCCGGCGCAGCTCGGCGTCGGCCTCCCGGGCCGCGGTGACGTCCTCGACCTGGTTGACCACGTAGCGCGGCCGGTCGAACTCGTCGGTGACCACGGCGACCCGCACCGACACCCAGATGACCCGGCCGTCCTTGTGCCGGTAGCGGCGCTCGGCGGTGAGCGTGTCGATCTCCCGGTCGATCATCCGGCGGGCGAACTCGTGGGTGCCGGCCACGTCGTCCGGATGGGTCAGATCGGCGAACGTCATCCCGGTCAGCTCGTCCGCGGACCACCCGGTGATCGCCGTCATCGCCGGGTTGGCCTGCAGATACCGCCCGAAGTCGGCCGGCCGCAGGCTGCACAGGGTCAGGCCGAGCGGCGAGTTGTCGAAGGTCAGCCGGAACCGCTGCTCGCTGATCTCCAGCTCGCGCAGCGCGGCGGCGTTGCGGGTGGCGTCGTCGGCGTGCCGCAGCGCCGCGCTCAGGCTGTCGGCGAGCAGGGCCAGCTGCTGCTCGTCGGTCTCGCCGAAGACGTAGGGCTGGGCGGCCGAGACCTTCAGGACGCCGATCACCTCCCGGTCCGCGTACAGCGGCGCGATCAGCATCGCGCCGATCCCCAGCTGCTCGCACATGGCCCGGTTGACCCGCGGGTCGTCGGCGGTGTCCGCGCAGTGCGCGGGGGCGCCGGTGGCCAGGGCGATCCCGCTCAGCGACCCGGCCCGCGGGATCCGGGTGCCGGTGAACGCGGACAGGGTGCCGGCGGTGGCGACGTACGCCAGCTGGTCGCCCTCGACCAGCTCGACCGCGGCGCCGTCGGCCGCCGGGAACAGGTCGACCGCGCGGGCGGCGACGACCCGTACCGTCGAATCCCGGTCCGTGGCCGCCGCGGTGACCTCGCGCTGCACCGCCAGGGTGGCCCGCAGCCGCCGCACCTCCCGCTCGGTCGCCTCGTCGGCGGCCCGCTCCGCGGTCACGTCGCGCAACTGGACCACCGCGGTGGCCGGGCCGTGCTCGTCGGCGATCACCGAGGTGTGCGCGGCCACCGTCAGCGGGGTGCCGTCCGAGCGCTGCAGGACGATCTCGCGGGCCCCGCGGATCCGCTCGCCGGCGGCCATGATGTCCAGGTTGCGCTCCAGCTCCTCGCTCGGCCCGCCGGGGACCAGCACCTCGAAGCGCATGCCGGCGGCCTGCCCGTCGGTGTAGCCGAACAGCAGGCAGAACGCCGGGTTGGTGAGCAGGATCCGGCCGCGCTGCTCGCCCCGGACGCCGAGCACGATCCGGGCGATCGGGCTGTTGTCGGCGACCTCGGCGAACTGCCGCTCGCTGCGCTCCAGGCGGGCCATCGCGGTCAGCGTCGCGGCCTGCTCGCGCTCCAGGGCCTCGACCGCCGCGGTGGTCCGTCGCAGCAGATCCTGCCGGATCGCGGTGTCCTCGGCGTGCCGCAGCGCGTTGCCGACCGCGTCGGCCAGCAGGGTGAGCTGTTGATCGTCGCCGTCGGAGAACGCGTCCGGCCGTCTGCTGCCGACCACCAGCACCCCGAACGTGCCGCTGCCCGGCGCCCGCAGCGGCGCCATCACCAGCGAGCGCATCCCGGTGGACCGGGCGATCCCCGGATTCACCCGCGGATCGTCGGTGGTGTCGTCACACCGGACCGCGGCGCCGCTGGTGATCGCCACCCCGGCCAGCGAGTCGGTGACCGGCACGTCCGGCAGCGGCGGGCCGACCGCGGCGGCCGAGCGCAGCAGCCCGGCCTCGGCGTCCAGCAGACGGACCGCCGCGGTGTCCCCGGTCGGCAGCACCTGCAACGTGCGGTCGGCGATCAGCTGGACCAGGGCGTCCCGGTCGGCGGCCACCGCGCTGATCTCCCGCTGCACGGCGATCGTGGTGCGCAGCCGGTCGGCCGCGGTGACCAGCAGCTCCCGGGTGCGGTGTTCGGTGGTCACGTCGGCCAGCTGGGCGAGCAGCTGCAACGGGGCGCCGGACGCCGAGCGCAGCGGGGTGACGGTCAGGTGGCACCAGAGGAGGTGACCGGTTTTGCCCACGTACCGGAAATCCTGCCGGAAAGCCGGAGTCGCGCCGCTCGCCATGCCCCGCAGCATCGCCGCGCAGGCCTCCCGGTCGTCCGGGTGGGTGACCGCGCCGAGCGTGAGCGCGGCCAGCTCGGCGCCGGTGTAGCCCAGCATCGCGGAGACGGCCGGATTCACCCGGACCCACGCGCCGTCGGTGTTCAGCACCGCCATGCCGATCGGCGACGAGTCGACCAGCGTGCGGAACCGGGCCTCGCTGTCGGCGAGCGCGGGCCGGGCGCTGCTCTCCACGATCTCGGCGACCAGGAACGGGTGGCCGGCGTCGTCGTGGACCATCACGTTCTGGCTGACGATCCAGACCCGCGAGCCGTCCCGGCGGATCAGCACCCGCTCCATCGCGGTTACGCTCAGCTCGCCGCGGACCATCGCCTCGAACAGCGCGGTGACCGGGCCCGGGCCGTCCTCGTCCAGCAGCATCAGGCAGGAGTGCCCGAGCAGCGCGTCCCGGGGGTAGCCGACCAGGTCGCAGAACGCGTCGTTGACCGCGGTGAAGGTGCCCTGGTCGGCGCCGGTGAGGCTGAGCACGAGCTTCGGGACGGGGCTGCGGTCGAAGGCGTGCGCGAGCAGCTCGACCGGCTGGCCCGCCAGCCGCCGGCCTGTCACCCCCGGCCGGAACCCGACACTCATATTGCCCTGATCGGCCACCCTGCCCGAAGAATGAGCCGGTCAGGCCGGGCGGTACGCCGCCGCGAGGGCCGCCGCGCCGGCTTCGGTGCCGATCTCGGCGCGGCGTTCCGGCCGGGTCCGGTAGAAGTCGAGCGTGAACGCCAGGAACGCCGGGTCGATGTGCAGCCACCTGGGCGTCTTGAACGGCTCGTCGTCCCAGCCGGCCCGCCGGCGGCGGAGCAGGTCGCGGCCGGTGATTCCGTCCGGGGTGAGCTCTAGGACGGGACGGTCGCTCAGCGCCGTCACCACCAGCAGAATGAGCGTCAACAGGCCGATCACCAGGAAGACCGTGACGACCGGGTCGATCTCGACGAGCCGGGCGCGGGCCTCGTTCGGCACCCGTTCGGTGGGCACGACACTGCCTATGACCCATCCGACCCAGATCAGCGACACGCGGGCCGCGGGACCGGCGGAGAACACCGGGCCGGCGCCGGGCCGCTGCCAGACGGCCGGCGGTTTCCGGGCCCGCCGGGCGACCAGCAGATAGAGGCCGAGTGGGAGGAAGGCGGAGGCGGCCAGGATCGCCATGGCGGTGACGAAGGCCAGGTTGCCGGAACCGAGCCGCCAGGCCAGCGGCTGGATCCAGAGGTGGGTGGCGAAGTCCAGGGCGCAGGCGGCCAGGGCGAACGGCAGGACGAGCAGCCGGGCGGTGCGAGGGGACACGGCCGCAGCGTAGATCACCGGTGCCCGCCCGGATCAGACCGTGACCTCGGCGAGCTCGGCCCGGCGCTCCGGGTGGGTGCGGTAGAAGTTGAGGCTGACAGACAGGTAGGCCGGGTCGATGTGCAGCCCGCCGGTCGGCACCCGGAACGGCTCGTCCCAGCGGGTGCGGCGGCGCCGCAGCAACCCTTGGTACGTGATCCCGTCCGGATCCAGCCGGACCGAGTGGCGGTTGATCATCGGGGCGGCGATCGCGCCCGCGAGGAAGACCAGGGCGGCCGCCAGGAAGACGAGGCCACCCCACCCGAGGCTCGATTCGCGGGCGAAGTCGAGCGCGTTGCCGGCCTGCCAGCCCAGCATGATCGTGAAGATGCCGCGTTGGGACAGCGACGGACCCGCCGAGAAGCCCGGCGACCAGGCGGCCGGGCGTTTCCAGAACTGCCGGGTGATCAGCCAGTAGATCAGGACCGGCAGGAAGAGACTGACGGCGAACGCCGCCCCGGAGACGGCGAGTTGCAGGAGCCGGCCGGTGTCCCGGGTCGACGGGTGGACCCAGAGCCCCTGGGCGAGGCGCAAAAGCACTGCGAGCAGGGCAAACGGTATGGCGAGCAGGCGTGCTTCCCGGAGTTGCATCGCGACAGGGTAGATCAACTTGGCGGAGATTTATGTCCTAGGACATAACTGGTAGCGTGGGCGGGGTGATCGAAGGGAACTCGGCGGCGGAGATCGTGCGGTCGGTGCGGGGGCTGGTGCACGCCGGGCAGCTGCCGGCCGGCGTCGCGCTGCCGGCCATCCGCGACCTCGCCGGCCGGCTCGGCGTCAACCGGAACACCGTCGCGGCGGCGTACGCGCAGCTCGCCACCGCCGGCGTGGTGGAGACCCGGCGGCGCGGCGGGACCGTCGTGCTCGGCCTGCCGGAGGTCGACGGTGAAGGGCGAGCGGCCGGCGGCGACCTGGTCAACCTGGCCGGCGGCAACCCGGACCCGGCGCTGCTGCCGTCCCTGGCCGACGCGATCGCCGGGTACGAGCCGGTCCTCTACGGCGCGCCCGCGGTCGACGACCGGCTCCACCGGCTCGCCGGCGACCTGCCCGACCCGCATCGGCTGGTGCTCGCGAACGGCGCCGCCGACGGGATGGAACGGCTGCTCACCACCCACCTGACCCGCGGCGACCAGGTCGCGGTCGAGGATCCGTGCTACCTCGCGGCGATCGGGACACTGCGGGTGAACGGGCTGCGGGCGGTGCCGGTGCCGACCGACGCCGACGGGATGTCGGCGTCCGGGCTGGCGGCGGCGCTCGCCGGAGGGGCGCGGGCGGTGATCATCACGCCGCGGGCACACAACCCGACCGGGGCGAGTCTCACGGCGGGGCGGGCGGGTGAACTCCGGGCGGTGCTCACGGCGTACCCCGAAATCCTGGTTGTCGAGGATGACCACTTCTCGATGATCTCCGCACGGGACTATCACCGGGTCACCCCGCCCGGGCATCCGCGCTGGGCGCTGGTCCGGTCGGTGTCGAAATTCCTCGGGCCGGACCTGCGGACGGCGTTCGTGCTGGCCGACCCGGTGACGGCGGCCCGGCTCGAGAGCGGCGCGACCTGGGTCAGCCACCTGTTGCAGCACGTGGTGGCGTCGGCGTGGGACGAGAGCCGGTTCGCGCGGGCCCGGGCGGCGTACGCGACCCGCTCCGGGACGCTCGTCGACGAGCTCGGGCACGTCGGGATCGCACTGCCCCGGCCGGACGGGCTCAACGTGTGGATCCCGGTGCCCGGCGACGGTTTCGTGGCCGCCCTCGCCGCCCGGGGCTGGGCCGTGCGCGACGGCCGGGACTTCGCCGCCCGGCAACCGGCCATCCGGGTCACCACCTCGACGATCACGCCAGTTCAGGCCACCGCGTTCGCCGCGGATCTGGCCGCGCTCCGCTAAGAGAGGCACCACTATGTTCACCGGGCTCAGCGCCTTCCCGCTCACCCCGCTCGCCGACGACCGGCTCGACGAGACCGCCTACGCCGGACTGGTGTCGCGACTGGCCGCGGCCGGGGTCGACTCGATCACCGCGCTCGGGTCGACCGGCAGCTATCCGTACCTCAGCGCCGGCGAGCGGTCCCGCGCGCTGCGCGTCGCGATCGCCGAGGCCGGGCCGACGCCGGTCTTCGCCGGGATCGGCGCGCTGCGGACCTCGCAGGTGCTGGCGTACGCCGCGGACGCGCAGGCGGCCGGGGCGGCGGCGGTGCTGCTGGCGCCGATGACGTATCAGCCGCTCACCGCGGACGACGTGTACGGGCTGTTCGAGGATGTGACCGCGGAACTTTCCGTGCCGCTGATCGTCTATGACAACCCGGGGACGACGCATGTGACGTTCACCGATGACCTGTACGCGGCGGTTGCGAAACTGCCGAAGGTGGCCTCCCTCAAGATCCCTGGGCCGGTGACCCGGGAGCGGGTCGAGGAGCTGCGGAAACTGCTGCCGGTCGGCGTTGCGATCGGGATCTCCGGGGATGTGCATGCGGCAGACGGGCTCGCGAACGGGTGCGATGTCTGGTACTCGGTGGTTGGTGGGACGCTGCCTGCGGCGGCGGTACCCGTTGCGCGCTCGGTGCCGGGTGCGGCCGGGCGTCTCGGTTCGCTGTTTGAATTATTTGCTCGGTACGGGAGTTTGCGGGTGACCGCGGCGATCGCGGAGCAGTTGGGGCTGGCGCGGCGGTCGTGTCTGCCGCGGCCGTTGCGGGGGTTGGACGACGGCGCCCGGGCCGAGGTCAGCGCCGTGCTGACGGCTCTGGATCTTGCCCGGTGACCAGCCCCCAGCCGCCCACGTCGGAGTCCCCACCCGCCACGGGGGCCTGCCCAAGCACATTGTCGCGGCCCGGGCCATGATCACGCGGACGGCCTGTGGACAACCGGCCAGTGTGGATAACCCGAACCGGGGCTTCCGGCTTGCCGGACGGCTTCCGTCCCTGGTCACGGCCTGCTTGCCGGGCACCGCCCGCCGTTGATCACGGCCGCGACCCGCCCGCGATCGGCTTGCCAAGCGCCGTCACCGTCGCCGCGGCCGACTCACCGGCCGCTTGCCGACTCGGCGGCCGTTTGCCGACTCGGCGGCCGCCGGCTGGGCGCGGCTGCGGCCTGTTCGCTGTTTGCTTGCCAGGCACCGCCCGCTGTCGGTCACCGCTGCGGCCGCCACTGGCGGAAGTTGCCGATTGCGGTGGCTTCGGAGGTACGCCGTGGGCGCGCCCCACCGTCGCCGCGAACTCCCGGCTGGCACGCAGGGCTGTCCCAGCGCGATTGAACAGCCCTCACGACCAGCTGGGCTGGGTGGGCTGGTGTTCACGGTCGTGAAGGGCGTCTGGTGCAGCCGTGGCGACCAGCTGGGTCGGGTGGGCTGGTGTTCAGGGTTGTGGAGGGCGTCTGGTGCAGCCGTAGCGGCCAGCTGGGTCGGGTGGGCTGGGGTTCACGGTTGCCGCGAGTGTCGATTGCGGTCCTGGCCGACGAAGACCCGGACCCATGATCGCCGGGCCGCGGTCCATTCCAAGAGCAACACACAAACCACCCCACGATTGGACAGTTCCTGATGCTCGACTCGGTGAGTTCCGGCAGGTCAGGGGGCGCGGACACGGCCGTACCCCCGAATCGCCCCGCGGACCTCGCGCGGTACGTCGCCGCCGCGACCATGGCCCGGTCCGCGGACGGCGGAGCCGTCGTGGCCGTGGTGCTGATGGTGACCGTGAGCGGCGCTCCCGGCTGGCTCGCCGGGCTCCTCGGCGCCTGCGTCACCGCGCCGCACCTGCTCGGCCCGTTCGTGGCCCGCCGCCTGGACACCGCCCGCGACGGCCGCACGGTGATCGCCGCCGCCTGTGTCGCGCACGGCGCCACCCTGGCCGCCGCGGTGCTGGTGTTCCCGCACGTCCCGGCCGTGGTCACCGGGCTGCTGCTGATCGCTTCCGGTCTGGTCGGGCCGCTGCTGACCGGCGGGATCAGCAGTCGCCTGCCGGCCATCGCCGGCCCGGACCGGACCGCGCAGCGGCGCGCGCAGGGCTGGGACGTGGCGACCTACGGTCTGGGCGGCACGGTCGGCCCGGCGATCGTGGCCGCGGTCTCCGCCTGGGCGAGCCCGACCGCCGCCGCGCTGCTGCTCGCGGCGGCGACCGCGCTGGCCGCGATCCTGGTCCGGATGCTGCCGTGGGCGCCGCCGCCGGGCGCCCCGTCCGAGGTGCCGCGACCGGCGCGGACGCTGCTGCTGATGCTGGCCTCCGGTCCGTTGCGCCGCACCCTGTACATGACCGTCACGGTGGCGTTCGCCCTGGCCGCGCTGCCGATCACGGCGGTCGCGAGCGTGGGGGTCGCGGCGGCGCTGGCCGGGGTGCTGACCGCCGCCTACGGTCTGGGCAACCTGGCCGGGTCGGCGGTCGTGATGATCCGCCCGCTGCGCGGCGACGCCGACCATCTGATGACCCGTCTCGGACTCGTCGTGGCGGTGGCGCTCGGCGGGGTCGCGCTCGCGCCCGGTTTCTCGCCGGCGGTGGTCGCCTATTTCGTGACCGGGGTTCTGAACGCGCACTTCTTCGCCGCGACGCTGGCCGCGCGCAGCGAGTTCGCCCCGGCGCGGGCCCGCGGTCAGGTCTTCGTCTGGATCGGCGCCGTCAAGATCACCGCGGGGTCGGCCGGGACCGCGCTGGCCGGGGCGCTGATCGGCGTCGGCGGCCGGCTCCCGCTGGTCCTGTCGGTGACCGTTGTCACGCTGGTTTCGCTGGTCTCGGCCCTGGACCGCCGCACCCGGGGTACGGCACACCGGTCCGGTCCGGCGGCAACATGAGGGCATGGTGATTGAAGGAAGCCTGGTGGCCGGGTACGTGATCGCCTGGGCCGTCCAGAAGGCCCGGCGGGTGGCCGGCCGCCTCGACGCCGATGTGGACACGGTGATCGACGCCGGGATGGACAAGCTCTCCGAGACGGTCACCGCGAAGCTCGGCGCGCACCCGGTGCTGACCGACCTCGACGAGGAGGCCGCGCGGGCCGCCGCCGGTCAGGGGGAGGTCAGCGAGCTGACCCGTCAGCAGCTGGAGCTCGCGGTCACCGCCGCGGCCCGCCGGGACGACGCGTTCGGGCAGTCGGTGGCCGACCTGGTCGAGCAGCTGGCGGCGAACGGCGGCGCCCGGATCTTCATCGGTGGTGACGTGCACGCCGACGCGCGGGCCGGGGGTTTCGCGTTCGGGCAGGTCGCCGGGGACGTGTACGTCGGGGACCCTCGCCAGCCGGGCCGGTAGCACCACCCTCCGACCCCGGCGCAGCGTCACGGTGGTACGGCCTGGGCCGCGACGGTGGAATCGGCATCGCGCGCGCCGGACAGGTCAACGTCTATCAGTCCGGCTCGCTCCCGGGTGCCCGGCCGGTGCGGTCGGCGTACCTGCGCCAGGTCGAGCGGATCGCCCCGCCGCGGCTCCTGGATCGCGGTCCCGAGCTGGGCGAGCTCGCCGCCTTCTGCCTTCAGGAAGATCGTGGGCCGTACGTCTGGTGGCGGGCCGGCCCGTGGGCCGGGAAATCCGCGCTGCTCTCGAGTTTCGTCCTGCGCCCGCCGGAGCCGGTCCGGGCCGGCCGGGTCCGGTTGATCTCGTTCTTCATCACCGCCCGGCTCGCGGACAACCGGGACGCCTTCGTCACCGTGCTGACCGAGCAGTTGTGCGCGCTGACCGGGCAGGAGCTGCCGACCGTCGTCGGCGCGGTCCAGCGCGAGTCGATCATGTTGGAGCTGCTGACGCAGGCCGCGGAGCAGTGCCGGGCGGACGGCGGCCGCTTGGTCCTGGTCGTCGACGGCTCGGACGAGGACCGGGGCGTGACCACCGGCCGGGACGCGCAGAGCATCGCCGGGCTGCTGCCCCGGGAGCCGCCGGCCGGGATGCGGGTGATCGTCGCGGGGCGGGCGAATCCGCCGATCCCGGACGACGTGCGGGACTGGCACCCGCTGCGCGATCCCGGGATCGTCCGCCTGCTCGGCGCCTCGCCGCACGCCCGTGACCTGCAGCGGCTGAGCGAGTCGGAGCTGCTGCGGCTGCTCCGCGGCTCGCCGCTGGAGCAGGACGTGCTCGGGTTGATCACGGCCGCGCGGGGCGGGCTGACCGGCCCGGACCTGCGCGAGCTGACCGGCTCCGACCTGGCCGAGATCGTGACCGTGCTGCACACCGCCACCGGCCGCACCTTCGGAAGGCAGGACGGCTACCTGCTCGGGCACGAGGAACTGCAGCGGACCGCCGAGCAGTATCTCGAGCCCCGGATGCCGGGCTATCGCGACCGCCTGCACACCTGGGCGGACACCTACCGCGACCGCGGCTGGCCGGCCGACACCCCGGACTACCTGCTGCGCGCCTACTTCCGGGTGCTGCGGGCGAGCGACGACCAGCGCCGCGCCGCCGAGCTGGCCACCGATCCGGACCGGCACCACCGGCTGCTCGACGCCACCGGCGGGGACACCGTCGCGCTGGGCGAGATCCGCGCGGCGCACCAGCTGTGCCTGGGCCGCCCGGAGCCCGATCTGGAGGCGATGGCCTGCCTCGGCATCGACCTGGAGCGGATCGAGCAGCGCAACACCAACATCCCGGCCGGGCTGCCCGCGGTCTGGGCGCTGCTCGGCCAGCCGGTCCGGGCCGAGGCGCTGGCCCGCAGCCTCACCGACAGCCGCGCGTCGGAGGCCGCGCTGAGCGCGGTCGCCGAGGTGCTGGCGACCGCCGGACTGTACGAGCGGGCCGAGATGATCACCGAGAGCATCTCCGACCCGGCGGGCCGGACCGCCGCACAGACCGCGATCGTGGCCGGTCTGGTCCGCGACGGGGCGGCCGGGCGGGCCGCCGAGATCGCCGCGGGGGTCGCCGATCCGGCCGCCCGGGAGCAGGTGCGGGCCGCGATCGCCGAGGCGACGGCGCTGGCCGGGGATCCGGACGGGGCGGAGACGGCCGCCCGCGGGCTCACCGACCGGCACGCGGCGGAACCGGTCTGGATCGCGATCGCCGGAGTCGTGGCGGCCTCCGGTGACCTGCGGCGCGCCGAGCGGATCGTGGCGTCGCCGGCGGACCCGCGCCGGCAGGCCCTGGCGCTGGCCCGGATCGCGGTGACCATCGCGGCCCGGGGCGTGCGGCACCGGGCCGCCCGGATGATCCGCCAGGCCGAGGCCGCCGTCGACCGGCATCCGGACCGTCTCCACCGGGCCCGGCTGCGGGCCGAGCTGGTGCGGGCGATGACCACGACCGGGTCCGGGGAGCGGGCCGGCGACCTGCTGCCGGACGCGGAACGGATCGCCGGGACCATCACCGAGCCGTACTGGCGGGTCCAGGCGCTGGCCACGGTCGCGGTCGCGATGCACGCCGGGGACGCCTCCGCGCGGGCCGGGGAGATCCTGGCCGGGCTGGAAAGGGCAGGCCTGGAATGGGCCGGCAAAGAAGGCCGGGAAAGGGCCGGCCGTGAGCCCGAGGCGCTGCTGGTGATCGCCGAGGCGGCCGCGGCGATCGGCGATCGGGACCGGGCCGCGCGGCTCGCCCGGGAGCTGCCCGAGCCGCGCGACCAGGCCGGGGCGCTGACCGCGGTGGCCCGTGCCCTGGCCGGCGCCGGCCGGCCGGACGCGGCCGAGGACCTGCTCCGCGAGGCGGAGCGGATCGCGCGGCGGATCGACGATCCCGCCGCCCGGGCGACGTCCGACGTCGAGGTGGCCCGGGCCCTGGTCACGCTCGGCCAGGTCGAGCGGGCCGAGCGGCTCGGCAGCCGGGTCAGCCTGCTCGCCGTCCCGGAGCCGCTGATGCCGATCGTCCGGTCGGTCGCGGCCGCCGGGCACGGCGTGCAGGCGGCCCGGATCGCGAACGGCATCGTCGACCCGGAGCTGCGGGCCGAGGCCCAGGTCGGCGCGGTACGGGCGCTGATCGCGGCGGGCGAGCCCGGCCAGGCCCGGCAGGTCGCCGCCCGGATCGGCCGTGCCGCCCGGCGCGCCGAGGCGTACCTGGCGATCGCCGTCCGGCTGGCCCTGGCCGGCGAGCACGACCAGGTCGACCGGATTCTCGGCGGGATCGGCAACTTCGTCCTGCGCGGCGAGGCGCTGGCCGCGCTCGCGCGCACCGAGGCCGCGGCCGGTGACCGGGCCCGCGCCGAGGCCCATCTCGGGGAGGCCGTGCGGATCCTCGGGCGGGTGCTCGACCCGTACCGCCGGGGTCTGCTGCTGTCCGCCGTGGTCCAGGCGGTGATCGCGACCGGCGACCACCGGCGGGCCGAGCGGATGGCCGGCGAGGCCACCGACCCGCTCACCCGGGATCTCGCCTGGGCCGGGGTGGCGACCGGGCTGGCCGCGGCCGGCGAGTGCGACCGGGCCGAACGGCTGCTGGCCAACATCAGCCCGCACACGCTGGCTCCGGAGGCGGTCGCCGCGGCGATGGCCACGGTCGGCGCCTACCCGCAGGCGGAGCGGGTGGCCCGGGGGATCTCCGACCCGCTGGGCCGGCCGGCGGCGCTGACCGCGATCGCCCGCGCGATGGCGGCGGCCGGGCTGATCGAGCCGGCCCAGCGGATCGCGCTCGGCCTGCCCGACCCGGGCGATCGGGTCCGGGCGCTGATCGAGATCGGCCGGGCGGCCGGCCGGGCCGGGGCCGCCACGCCGCTCGCGCACGCGTTCGCCATCGGCAAGTGGTACCAGCCGCTCGGCGCGGTCGCCGAGCTGTGGCCGGAACTGGCGCTGCGGATCATCGAGCGGTACGAGCGCGACCGGTGTCTGATGGAACGATGACGAGCGAGCCTGAGGTCCTGTTGGACGGCGTGGCGTTCGGGGAGTCGCCGCGCTGGCACGACGGCCGGTTGTGGTTCTCCGACTGGGGTGCGAACCAGGTGATCGCGCTCGGCGGCGACGGCCGGCCGGAGGTGATGGCGAGCGTCCCGTCGTTCCCGATGTGCATCGACTTCCTGCCGGACGGGCGGCTGCTGATCGTGGACTCGGCCCGGCAGCGGCTGCTCCGGCGGGAGCCGGACGGGTCCCTGGTCACGCACGCCGAGCTGGGCGGGGTCTCGCGGAAGCCGTGGAACGACATCGTCGTCGACGGCCGGGGCAACGCCTACGTCAACAGCATCGGCTTCGACTTCCCCGGCGGGGAGTTCGCCCCCGGCCTGGTCGTGCTGGTCCGGCCGGACGGCGAGGTGGTGCCGGTGGCGGACGACCTGGCGTTCCCGAACGGCATGGCGGTCACCGCGGACGGCGGCACGCTGATCGTGGCGGAGTCCTACGCGGAGCGGCTCACGGCGTACCGAATCGGTCTTGATGGTCTTTTGAATGATCGTCGGGTGTGGGCCGCGACGCCGGGGGATCACCCCGACGGGATCTGTGTCGACGCGGCCGGCGCGGTCTGGCTGGCGGATGTCGGCAACCAGCGCTGCCTGCGGGTTCGTGAGGGCGGGGAGGTGCTGGCGACGGTCTTGTTCGACCGGGGCGCGTTCGCCTGTGTGGTCAGCCGCGAGGAGCGTCCGCGCCTGCTCGTTGTCGGTCAGACCTGGGGCGGCGATGCGGGGGAGCGCACCGGCCGCGTCTGGTCCGTCCCGGCGCCGGCGCCCGGCGCCGGGCATCCCTGAGGCGGCGGTCAGCGGGCCCCGTTGAACGTGACCCGGAGTGAGTAGACCGACCTTCCGGCGGTGAGGAACAGCTGGTTGAGCGCCGGGCCGCCGAACGTGAGGTTCGCGACCGGCTCCGGGGTCAGCAGCTTGCCGATCAGGGTCCCGTCCGGCGCGAAGCAGTGCAGGCCGTCCCACGACGCCGCCCAGATCCGGCCGGCGGTGTCCGCGCGCATCCCGTCGAAACGTCCGAAGTCGCAGGTCGCGAAGATGCCGCCGCCGTCGAGCGTGCCGTCCTCGGCGACCTCGAAGACCCGGATGTGGCTCGGCTCCTGGCGGGTGTCGGCGATGTAGAGCAGCCGCTCGTCGGGGGAGAAGGCCAGGCCGTTGGGGCGGGCGAAGTCGTCGGCGACGATGCGCAGGTCGCCGGTGGCCGGGTCGAGCCGGAACACGTGACACGCGCCGCCGAACTCGTTGTCGGCCCGGTGTCCCTCGTAGTCGCTGTCGATGCCGTACCCCGGATCGGTGAACCAGATCGTCCCGTCGGACCGGACCACGACGTCGTTCGGGCTGTTCAGGCGCCTGCCCTGGAACGTGTCGGCGAGCACGGTCACGGTGCCGTCGTGCTCGGTGCGGGTGACCCGGCGGTTGCCCTGCTCGCAGGTGACCAGGCGGCCCTGCCCGTCCACGGTGTTGCCGTTGGCGTACCCGGACCCGGGCCGGAACACGCCGACCGCGCCGGTCGTCTCGTCCCAGCGCATCAGCCGGTCGTTGGGGATGTCGCTCCACACCAGATAGCGGCCGGCCGGGAACCAGGCGGGCCCCTCGGTCTTGCGGCAGCCGGTGTGCAGGCGCTCCAGGACGTAGTCGCCGTCCACATACCGGAACCGGTCGTCGAGCTTCTTGAACTCCGTAGCGATCACGTCCAGAGAGTAGCTTGGCCTTACCTGATAAGGTCAAGGGCATATTTGGCCGAACGCAATCAGGGGGTCGATGTGGACGAGATCGATCGGCAGCTGTTGACGCGGCTGCAGGAGGACGCGACGCGGTCCTATGCCGAGCTGGGCCGCGCGGTCGGCCTCTCCGCGGCCTCGGCCCATGATCGGGTCCGGAAACTGCGCGACCGCGGCGTGATCCGCCGCACCACCGTCGAGATCGATCCGGCCGCCGTCGAGCGCGGCGTCGCCGCCTACGTGATGATCAGCGCGGCCTCCTGGATGGGGGATCCGCCGACCCGGGACGCGCTGCTGGCGATCCCCGCGATCCAGGAGGCGCACGTCGTCGCGGGCGCGTCGTCGCTGCTGGTGAAGCTGCGCACGGCGACCAACGAGCAGCTGCAGGCCGCGCTGCGGGAGATCTACGCGATCGACGGCGTCTCCGGCACGCAGACCGTCGTGGTCCTGGAGACGTTCTTCGAGCGCCCGCTCAACCTGCTGCCGGACTGAGCCGCCGGGCGGCGATCTCCCGCAGCGCGCCGGTCGCGCGGTCCACGTCGCCGGCCGTGTTGTAGACGGCGAAACTCAACCGGCAGCTCGCCGGCGGGTCCAGGCCGAGTGCCCGATGCGCCAGCGTCGCGCAGTGGCAGCCGGCCCGCGACTCGACGCCGCGCCGGTCCAGCTCCTCCGCGAGCCGCATCGGGCTCCACCCGGAAAGACCGAAAGAGATCAGCGGCGCACGGTCCGCCGCCGACTCCGGGCCAAAGACCTTCAAACCATCGATTTCCCGTACGGCGTCGAGCGCGCGCCCGGTCAGCGCGCGGGTGTGCGCCGCGACCCGGTCCATCGCCCGCTCGATCGTGGCCCGGCCCAACGGCCGCCCGGTGCCGAAATAGCCGGCCGGTTCGGGCGCCACCAGGTCCACGAGCAGCCGCAACGCCTGGGCCGAGACGATCACGCCGAGGATGTTCGGGGTCCCCGCCGCGTATTTCCACGGGAGCCGGTTGTACCGCACGTGCTCGGCGGTGACGCCCTGTTCGGCGACCATGTCACCGCCGTACAAAAACGGTCTTGTGGTGTTGAGAAGTTCCTCGCGGCCGTAGAGGACGCCGACGCCGAACGGGGCCATCAGCTTGTGGAACGAGAAGGCCAGGTAGTCGACGCCGAGCGCCCGCACGTCGATCGCGGCGGTCGGTACGAGCTGCGCGCCGTCGACCAGCAGCAGGCTGCGGTGATCGCCGTCGGGCTGCCGGTATCCGCTGGCCAGGGTGATCCGGCGGACCGCCGCCAGATCGGGCCTGGTGCCCAGGAAGTTGGACGCGCCGGTGCAGGCGACGAGTTTGGTCCGCGCGTCCACCAGCGACGCGAGGTGCTCCAGGTCGAGCTGCCCGGTGACCGGGTCGAAGCGGGCCACCCGGTACTCGACGTGCCGCCCGAAGCGGGGCAGGATCTCCCGGCACATCGCGTACCAGGGGACGAAGTTCGAGTTGTGCTCCAGCGCCGTGGTCACCACGTTGTCGCCGTCACGGAACTCGGTGAGCAGCGAATACATCACCGTGTTGATCGCCTCGGTGGTGTTCCGGCAGGTCACGATGCTGCCGCGGCCGGGCGCGTTGAGCCAGCCGGCGATGGTGTCGTAGGCCAGCTCGAACAGCTCGGTGGTGTACCGGGACGCCGCCGACTGGCCGCGGTGCACGTTCTCGTACCAGGGGATCAGGCTCCGGTACAGCTCGACGAGTTCGCGCGGCGGCTGGGTGCTGGCCGCGTTGTTGGTCACCACCCGGCCGGTCCGCGCGAAGTCGAAGTGCCACCGGAGCCGCTGCACGTCGAAGGTGTTCACAGCACCGTCAGACCTTGCCCGGTGCTGTGGCTCTCGCTGTTCGGGAACAGCGCGTCCCGGTCCACGTCGGCGTGGACGTGGCAGCTGATCTTCGCGTCGCCGTCGTCCAGGCAGATCAGCGTGAGCGGCAGCTCGCTGGTGTCACCCTGGCCGAGGTCGGTGTCGGGCAGCCGGACGAAGTAGTCGGTGTGCCTGGTGCCGGGCTTGAGCGGCCGGGTCGCCTCCTGGTCGGCGAAGGTCTCGCCGACGGCGAGGTCGGGCACGAGCAGTTTGGCGACGACGCCCTTCGTGCCGGCCGCGTCGGCGATCGCCACGTGGTAGAGCACGTTGATCACCCGGACGCCGTTCGGGACCCCGCCGTTGAACGCGCTCACCGTGAACGCGCCCACCTGATCCGTGGTCAGCACGTTCTGGTCCGGGTCGGTCGGGACGACCGCGGTGATCTTCACGATCACCAGGTCGTCGAGGTATTCCCGGACCGCCGCCGGGATGTCGTGCAGGACGATGCTCATCGTGCTTCTCCCTTGCGCTTCCAGGCCCCGTTGAGCAGGGGCAGCAGTACGTACCGGTCGGGGTTCGCGGCGGTCTCCCGGCGCAGCGTGTCGATCGCCTTCTCGGCGTCGGGCGGCGTGATCAGGCCCTTCGCGTAGGCGACCGGGAGCAGGCTCAGGTAGACGCTCTCCAGGATCGGCGTGCCGGCCGCGGCCGGGACCAGCCGGCCGGCCACGTCGGTGCCGTCCGGCGCGCCGATGCCGGCCTCCGCCATCAGGTACGGCAACCGGCTGCCGGCCCGCACGTCGCACCCGGCCGCCCCGAACGCCGCGACCACCAGCGCGGTCATCTCCTCGACGATGTCCAGCGACGGGTTCAGCCCGACCGCGCCCAGGTCGTAGTCCTGCACCAGCAGGTGCCCGCCGGGCGCGACCGCGTCCCACAGCCGCCGCAGCACCTCCGCCCGCCGCGGCGTGTGGAACAGCAGCAGGCGGGCGTGGACCAGGTCGTACGGCCCGCCCGGGACCGGCTCGTCCGCGGTCAGGTCGTGGATGATCACCCGGCCCGGGGCCAAGGAGCTGATCACCGGGTCCAGGTCGATGCCGGTCACCTCGCCGGTCGGCCCGACCCGCTCGGCCATCAGCCGCATCGTCTCGCCCGGCCCGCACCCCGCGTCCAGGCATCGGGCGCCGGCCGCCAGCCCGAGACGATCCAGCAGCCGGGCCGTGTCGGCCGACCACAACCGCGCCTGCGCGCGGACCCGTTCGAATTCCTCGTCGGTGTGCCCGAGGGCGTACTCAGTGGTTTCCATGCCCTGATGCTGGACGCGCGGCGGATCCGTTCAATCGTGGTTCCGACCACGAGGTTTCGCGGCGGGCCGCCACCACGTACGGTCAGCGCCATGCCGCGCACCCTCGTGCAACGCGATGCTGAGCTGGCGATGCTCGACCACCGGCTCGGCGAGGTGCGCTCCGGGACCGGTGCGGTGATCGTCGTCGAGGGCCCGGCCGGGATCGGCAAGTCCAGTCTGCTCGCCGCCGCCGGCCTCGACGCGGCGGCGGCCGGCCTGCGGGTGCTGTCCGCGTGGGGCGGCCCGCTGGAACGGGACGCCGGCTGGGGGATCGCCCGGCAGCTGTTCGCGCCGCTGCGACAGACCTCGGAGTGGGACGCGCTGGCCGTCGGCGCGGCCGCCCCCGCGCGCCGGGCGCTCGACGACGAGGGCGCCACGCACGCCCCGACCGGCGACGCGATGCACGCCGCCGCGCACGGACTGACCTGGCTGACCTGCGGACTCGCGGCCCGGGCGGCGACGCTGCTGCTGGTCGACGACGTACATTGGGCGGACGCCCCGTCGCTGCGCTGGCTCGGTCAGCTGACCCGCCGGATCACCGGGCTGCCGCTCGGCATCCTGTGCGCGGTCCGCTCCGGCGAGCCGCCGGCCGAACCGGACCTGCTGGCCGAGCTGCTGGCCGCGGCGGGCGCGCCGGTGCGGCCGAGCCCGCTGCGACCGGAGGCGGTCCGGTCGATCGTGCTGGACCGCCTCCCCGCGGCCGGTCCGGCGTTCATCACGGCCTGCCACGCCGCCACCGCCGGCAACCCGTTCCTGCTCGGCGCGCTGCTCGACCACCTCGCCGCGGAACGTCTCGAACCGTCCGACGAGGTCGCCGCCGGGCTCAGTGACTTCGGCCCGGACCAGGTCGCCCGGGCGGTCGACCGCCAGCTCGCCCGGCTGCCCGCCGGGACCGCCTCGCTGGCCCGGGCGTTCGCCGTGCTCGGGCGCGGCGCGTCCCTGCGGCAGGCCCGCGAGCTGGCCGGATTGGATCATTCCGACGCCTCGCTCCTGGCGGACCGGTTGCGGTCCGCCGGGCTCCTGGAGGGCGGGATCGAGGGGTACGCGCTGGTCCACCCGCTGGTCGCCGCGGCGCTCTACACCGGGCTGCCGGCGGGCGAGCGGGCCCTGTGGCACGGCCGGGCGGCCCGGCTGCTCGCCGCGTCCCGGGCCGACCCGGAGACCGTCGCGCTCCACCTGCTGCGTACCGAACCCGCTGGTGAGCCCGCTACGGTCAGCGCGCTGAGCACGGCTGCCGACCGCGCCTGGCGGCGGGGCGCGGCGCAGAACGCGGCGACCTTCCTGCGCCGGGCGTTGACCGAGGGGCCGATCGAGGCGTACGCCGAAGCCGATCTGCTCTGTCGCCTCGGCCTGGTCACCGCCGAGCAGGTCAAGCCGGAGGCCTACCCGCTGCTGGCCTCGGCGGTGGAGCGGGCGACCGATCCTGATCAGCAGGCGGGGATCACCCTGGCCGGTGCCCGGGCGCTGGGCATGGCCGGCTACCACGATCAGGCGCTGCGGCTCTGCCACCGGATCCTGGACGCCGATCCGGCCCCCGGCGCGGCCCCGGCGGTCCTCGACGAGATCGAGGCGGAACTGGTCTGCTCCGCCTGGCTGGACGCCGCGACCGTCCCCGACGCGCGGCGGCGCACGCTGCGGCACACCGGCCCGGACGTGGCGCCGGTGTGGGGCGTGCACCACGGGCACCTCGCGGCGATCGAGGGCCGGCCGGCCGCCGAGACCGCCGCGATCCTGCGCCCGGCCCTGGACGCCGAGATCGGGTCGCTGCTCGCCACCGTGCTGAAGTTCGCCCTGGTCGCGACGGAGGAGCTGGACATCGTCCGGGGGCTGTGCGACGCGCTGATCGACCAGGTCCGCCCGCGGGGCTGGATGACCGCGCTGGCGCACGGCAGCTTCGTCCGGGCGCACGCCCTGGTCCCGGCCGGGCGGGTCGGGGACGCGGTCGCCGACGCCCGGTTCGCGTTCGAGTTCAAGCTCGCCAACCCGCCCGCACCGGGTCTGGTCTGGACGGTGTTCCCGCTGGTGGAGGCGCTGACCGAGGCCGACGACCTGCCGTCCGCCGAGGCCGCCCTGGCCGCCGCGGAGGCGGCCGGCTGGGGCAGCCCGGACCGGCCGCGGCCCAGCGCCGCCGCGGTGGCCGGGCTCGGCAGCCTGGCGCCGGGCAAGCTGCGGACCGCGCTGCTGCTGGAGCGCCGGGCCCGCCTGCGCCTGGCCCAGCACCGCCCGGCCGACGCGCACGCCGACCTGACCGCGGCCGCCGCGATCTGGCAGGCGCTCGGCGCGCGGCACCCCGGGCTGGCCGCCTGGCGGGTCGACGACTGCCTGGCCCTGGCCGCGCTCGGGGACTTCCCGGCCGCCCGCCGGCTGGCCGAGGAGCACCTGGACCTGGCCGCCCGGGTCGGCCTGGCCGGTCCGCGCGGCGCCGGCCTGCGCGCGCTGGCCCGCACGGTCCCGCCGGTCGAGGCGGTCCCGCTGCTGACCCAGGCCGCCCACCTGCTGGCCGCGTCCCCGATGCGGCTGGAGTACGCCCGGGTGCTGACCGACCTGGGCGCCGCGCTACGCCGGGCGAACCAGCGCGCGGCCGCCCGGGATCCCCTGGTCCAGGCCCTGGACCTGGCCGATCACGGCGGGATGCGGCTGATCGCCCGGCGGGCCCGGCAGGAGCTGCTCGCCGCGGGCGGGCGCCCGCGCCGGACGGTGATCACCGGCCCGGGCGCGCTGACGCCGGCCGAGCACCGGGTCGCGGTCCTGGCCGCGCTGGGGCACAGCAACAAGCAGATCGCCGACCAGCTCTACGTCACCCGCCGCACGGTCGAGACCCACCTGACCCACGTCTTCCAGAAGCTCGCGGTCAGCAGCCGCGCCCAGCTGGCCACGTCCCTGCCGGAGAACTAGATGGACTGATCCAGACTCGCGTTCCAGAGCGGGCCGGCCTGCTCGTGGGAGTCGACACCCGCGTAGAACGCGTCGCCCAGCGCCGCGAACCCGTCCCGCTCGACGCCGTCGGCCAGCAGGAATTTCGGGCGGAAGACCGCGAACGGCGACGGCCGGTACGGCACCGCCATCCGGAGCGTGCGGAGCGCCGGCTCGTACTCCGCGCCCTCGATGATCAGCGCGTCGGTGCGCCCGCTCGGCAGCGGAACATAGCCGTCGAAGACCAGCACCGCCCGGGCCGCCAGCTCGGCGTTCCCGGCCAGGGCGGCCTGCCCGGCCTTGACCGCGAGCTCCAGGTCCTCGTCGGCGAACCGGGCGCCGCCGCGCCGCCCGTCGGCCTTCTCGTGTCCGAGCAGCGGGGTGATCGGCCCGCCTCCGTCGGCGATCGACCACATGCCGTGCGCGGCGAAGAACCCGGCCAGCCGGGCGAGCAACAACATGGGCCACACCCTGCCACACCGGTCTGACCGTCTGTGCGCAACTTCTTGACAATATTCTGGAAACGATTCCAGACTGACTCCATTGATCGATCGACATCGAATGATCAAGGGGTTTGTCGTGGCGGTGACCATCAAGGACGTCGCCCGGCTCGCCGGGGTCTCGCAGTCCTCGGTGTGCCGGGCCCTGGCCGATCCCGCACGGGTCCGGCCGGAGACCCGGGAGCGCGTCGAGAGCGCGGCCCGGGAGCTCGGATATCACCCCAACCGGGTGGCCCGCAGCCTGATCACCGGGCGCACCCTGAACATCGGCGTGGTCCTGCCCGATCTGGCCAACCCGTTCTTCCCGTCGGTGGTGAAGTCGATCCAGACCCAGGCGCGCCGTTTCGACTACGCGGTCTTCCTCAGCGACACCGACGAGGACCCGGCGGTCGAGGTGCCGGCCATCCGGGCCCTCGCCAAGCAGGTCGACGGGTTCCTGCTCTGCTCGCCGCGGGCGCCCGACGAGGACCTGCGGTCGTTCGCCGGGGAGAAGCCGATCGTCGTGCTGAACCGCCGGATCACGCCGTTCCCGTCGGTCACCGCGGACAGCGCCGACGGCATGCGGCAGGCGGTCGCGCACCTGCACGCGCTCGGTCACCGCACCATCGCGTACGTCGCCGGCCCGCGCACCTCCTGGTCCAACCGCGACCGGCTGCGGGGCCTGCGCGCCGCGACCGCCGCCCGGGAGATGACCCTGGTCGAGGCCGGCAACGTCGCGCCCACCGTCGACGGCGGAGCGGCCGCCGCCGACCTCGTGCTCGCCTCCGCGGCCACCGCCGTCCTGGCCTACAACGACCTGGTCGCGCTCGGGCTGCTGCAACGGTTCCACGTCCGGGGCGTCGCCGTCCCGGAGCGGATGAGCGTCGTCGGCTTCGACGACATCCTGGTCGCCGGGCTGGTCGGCCCGCCGCTGACCACGGTCGCGATCGCCAAGGAGCAGATCGGCCGGGTCGGGGTGGATCTGCTGCTGGAGCTGATGGCCGACCGGGACGACGGCGCCACCCGCCGGGTGCTGCCCACCCAGTTGATCGTGCGTGGATCAACCGGTCCAGTTCGGTAAGAAGGGAACGACCATGTCGCCCAGTCGCCGCCAACTCCTCACCCTCACCGCCGCCGCGGTCACCGTCGCCGCGTGCAGCCCGCCGGACAACAACACGCCGGCCACCAGCGCGTCCGGCCCGGTCCCGGACAAGCCGGCCAAGGCGGTCACCCTCAACGTGCTGGACGTGGCCGGGGACCTGCAGCTCACCCAGGGCATGATCGACGATTTCGTGGCGAAGAACAGCGGGGTGATCGAGCGGGTCACCTACACCAAGGCGACCGCCCCGGAGCTGGTCGGCAAGATCAAGGCGCAGCAGGCGGCCAACCGGGTGGACATCGACCTGGTGCTGACCGGGGTGGACGGCCTGGCCGCCGGGATCGACCAGCAGCTGTGGGTGCCGCTGCTGCCGACCTACGCGAGCCGCCTCCCCGGCATGAACAACTACCTGCACGGCGCGGCCGCGATGCAGAAACTGGCCGGCGACCAGGGCGTGACGGTCACCTACTACCCGTCCGGGCCGCTGATCGAGTACCTGCCGGCCAAGGTGCCCGACCCGCCGCGGAACACCGCCGACCTGCTCGCCTACGCCAAGGCGAACCCGGGCGCGGTGCAGTACGCCCGCCCGTCCAACTCCGGTCCGGGCCGGACGTTCCTGATGGGCCTGCCCTACCTGCTCGGCGACACCGACCCGAAGGACCCGGTCAACGGCTGGGCGAAGACCTGGGACTACCTCAAGCAGCTCGGCGAGACGGTCACGCTCTACCCGTCCACCACCAGCGAGACGATGAAGAACCTGGCGAACGGCTCGGCGAAGATCATCGCGTCGACGACCGGCTGGGACATCAACCCGCGGGTGCTCGGGACGGTGCCGAAGGAGGCCGAGATCGGCACGCTCAACGGCTTCCACTGGGTGACCGACGCGCACTACGCGGTCGTGCCGAAGGGCGTCTCCACCGACAAGCAGTCCGCGGTCCTCAACCTGCTGGCCTGGATGCTCACCCCGGAACAGCAGGCCAAGGCGTACGACAAGGGCTACTTCTTCCCGGGCCCGGCGGTCGACGGCGTGACCATCGAGATGGCGCCCGCGGAGAGCCAGCAGGCGATCCGGGAGTACGGCCGGCCCGAGTACCTCAAGCTCATCGCGAACAACCCGATCGAGGTCCCGCTGGACGCGAAAGCCCTGGTCGCCGCGTTCGACCGGTGGGACCGCGAGGTCGGCGGCGCCAAGGTCAAGAAATGACGACGTTCGCGTCGCTGCGCCTGGACGGGGTGACCCGCCGGTTCGCCGGTGCGGACGCCCTGACCGGGCTCGACCTGGAGATCCGGCGGGGCGAGTTCATCGCGCTGCTCGGCCCGTCCGGGTGCGGCAAGTCGACCGCGCTGAACTGCCTGGCCGGGCTGCTCCCGCTCAGCGCCGGCAGCATCTGGCGGGACGGGGACCGGTTGGACACGTTGCCGCCGGAGCGCCGTGGGTTCGGGATGGTCTTCCAGAACTACGCACTTTTCCCGCATATGTCCGTACGCAAGAATATTTCCTTTGGTCTGAAAATGCGGAACGTGGCGCGGGCCGAGGCGCGGCGCCGGACCGACGAGGCGATTCGCCTGGTGCACCTGGAGGAGCACGCCGGCAAGCTGCCCGGCCAGCTCTCCGGCGGTCAGCAGCAGCGGGTCGCGATCGCCCGCGCGGTCGTCGTCGAGCCGTCGCTGGTGCTGATGGACGAGCCGCTCAGCAACCTGGACGCGAAACTGCGGCTGGAGATGCGCACCGAGATCCGCCGGCTGCACCAGAACCTGGGCCTGACCACGGTCTATGTGACGCACGACCAGGAGGAGGCGCTGTCGATGGCCGATCGCCTGGTGGTGCTGCGCGCCGGGCGGGTCCAGCAGATCGGCACTCCGGAGGAGGTGCACACCCGGCCCGCGAACCGGCACGTCGCCGATTTCATGGGCTTCCGCAACCTGCTGCCCGGCATCTTTCTCTCGGCCGCCGAGATCAAAATCGACCAATTCGGAGGTACGGCGGGAAGCCCGGCCGGCCCGGTCCAACCCGGTGATCCGGTGGTGGCCGCGATCCGTCCCGACGACATCGTGCTCGACCCCTCGGGAGTCGAGGTGACCGTGGAGGTCGCCGAGTACCACGGGCGGGAGATCGCCGCCGAAGCCCGGACAGCCGACGGCTTGACGTTGCATCTGCGCACGTCACAGCGCCTGGCGCCGGGCGACAAGGTGTCGGTGACCTTCCCGCCCGACCGGCTGCTGGTGTTTCCGGCATGACCACCGCCACCCTGGCGATCCGGCACCGGCTCGCCGAGCGGGGCGTCGACCCGCAACTGCTGCTCCTGGTCCCGGCCACGGTGTTCGTCGTCGTGCTGTTCGTCTACCCGTTCTGCTACGGCATCGCGGTGTCGCTGCAGCCGGCGCAGGGCGGGGCGCTCGCCGCCTACCGGGCCTTCTTCACCGATGCTTACCAGCGCGACACGATCGGCACGACGCTCGCGATCGCCCTGCCGGCGGCGCTGTTCAACGTGCTCGCCGCGGTGCCGATCGCGTACCGGATGCGCGGCCGGTTCCGCGGCAAGCGGCTGCTCACCACGGTCCTGGTCGTGCCGATCACGCTCGGGACGGTGCTCACCGCGGAAGGGTTGCTGAACTTCCTCGGGCCGACCGGGTGGTTCAACCGGTTCCTGTTGACGCTGGGCCTGGTCGACCAGCCGGTCACGCTCACCCACAACTACTGGGGGGTGTTCTTCTCGCTGGTGATCACCGGATTCCCGTTCGCGTTCCTGCTCGTGCTCTCCTACCTGTCCGGGATCGATCCGAGCCTGGAACGTGCCGCGGCGACGCTCGGGGCGGGCTGGGCACAGCGGTTCTTCCGGATCACGCTGCCGCTGCTCGCGCCGGGCCTGGCCACCACGTTCTGCCTGACGTTCGTCCTCGCGTTCAGCGTCTTCCCGTCGGCGATCCTGGTCGGCGACCCGTCCGGCAGCACCCGGGTGATCAGCATCGCGGCGTACGAGGCGGCCTACGTCCACTACGACTACGCGGCGGCCTCGGCGGCGGCGATCATCATGGGCGCGGTCGAGCTCGTGGTCATCAGCGTCGTGCTCGGGTTGCGCAGCCTGCTCTACACCGGTTCGACCGCGGGAGGCAAAGGATGAGCCGGCGGATCGTGGCCCGGCCGGGCGCCTGGGTGGTCTGGGGACTGGTCGTCATCTTCTTCGTCGGGCTGGCCGGCGTGATCGGGTCGGTGCTGGTCAACTCGTTCGGCGTGCGGTGGTTCGACACGTGGCTGCCGGAGGCGTTCACCACCCGGTGGTACGGGCAGGCGTGGACGGACTTCACGCTGCTGCCGGTGCTGACCGTCACGCTCGTCGTCTGCCTGCTGGTGGCCGGCATCTCGGTGCTGGTCGGGGTGCCCGCGGCGTACGTGCTGGCCCGCCGCAAGTTCCCCGGCAGCCGCCTGCTCTACCTGCTCTTCCTGCTGCCGATCCTGATGCCGCCGATCACCTACGGCATCCCGCTGGCCACCGTCCTCTACAAGTACGGCCTCGCCGGTCACCTCTCCGGCGTCGTGCTCGCCAACCTGGTGCCCTCGGTCCCGTTCGTGATCCTGACGATGACCCCGTTCATCGAGCAGATCGACCCGGCCGTCGAACGGGCCGCCCGGATGTGCGGCGCGCGCACCCGGCACGTGTTCACCTCGATCCTCGCGCCGCTGCTCGTCCCGGGCATCCTGGCGGCGTCCATCCTGGTCGTGGTCCGGACCGTCGGGATGTTCGAGCTGACCTTCCTGACCGCCGGGCCGGACTCGCAGACCCTGGTCGTGGCGCTGTTCTACTCGATGTCGGC
Source organism: Actinoplanes sp. L3-i22 (assembly GCF_019704555.1). Lineage (NCBI taxonomy): Bacteria > Bacillati > Actinomycetota > Actinomycetes > Micromonosporales > Micromonosporaceae > Actinoplanes > Actinoplanes sp. L3-i22. The sequence continues at coordinate 7,790,610 of NZ_AP024745.1, read as the reverse complement.
GGCCGGGATCCGGGCCCAGCAGTCGGTCGACGCGATGGCCGTCATCTACTGCGTGATGATGCTGATCCTGCTGGTGGTGGCGTTGCGCTTCGTGAATCCGACGCAGCTGGTGGCCCGGGTCAAGGAGGACCCGGAGTGAGGATCGTGGACGCCCGGGTGATCGTGACCTGCCCGGGCCGCAACTTCGTGACCTTGAAGATCATTACTTCCGAGGGTACGTACGGGGTGGGGGACGCGACCCTCAACGGCCGGGAGCTGGCCGTCGCCGCCTACCTGCGGGAGCACGTGGTGCCGGCGTTGCTCGGGCGCGACCCGGCTCGGATCGAGGACACCTGGCAGTACCTGTACCAGGGGTCCTACTGGCGGCGGGGGCCGGTGACGATGACCGCCATCGCGGCGGTGGACACCGCGCTGTGGGATCTCAAGGGGAAGGTGGCCGGGCTGCCGGTCTATCAGCTGCTCGGCGGGCGGTCGCGGGAGGGCGTGACCGTTTACGGTCATGCGAACGCGGACACCGAGGAGGGGCTGCTCTCGGAAATATCGCGATATGTCGGTTTAGGGTATCGGGCGGTGCGGGTTCAGGCCGGCATTCCGGGGCTGGAGTCGGTCTACGGCGTCGGCAAGCCGGGGGAGACCTACGAGCCCGCGTCCGCGGCGGTGCCGGCCGAGTCGGTCTGGGACACCGCGCTCTACCTCGACCACATGCCGCGCGTCCTCGCCGACGTCCGCGCCGAGTTCGGCCCGGGTCTGCGGCTGCTGCACGACGTGCACCACCGGCTCACCCCGATCGAGGCCGCCCGCCTCGGCAAGAGCCTGGAGCCCTACGCGCTGACCTGGCTGGAGGACCCGGTCCCGGCCGAGCTGCAGGAGGGCTTCCGGCTGATCCGGCAGCACACGACCACGCCGCTCGCGGTCGGCGAGGTGTTCAACAGCGTCTGGGACTGCCAGCAGCTGATCACCGGCCAGCTGATCGACTACATCCGCACCACGGTCGTGCACGCCGGCGGCATCACCCACCTGCGCCGGATCTTCGACCTGGCCGCCCTCTACCACGTTCGCAGCGGCTCGCACGGGGCCACCGACCTGTCGCCGATCTGCCTGGCCGCGGCCCTGCACGTGGACCTGGCCATCCCGAACTTCGGCCTCCAGGAGTACATGCCGCACTCCCCGGAGACCGACGCGGTCTTCCCGCACGGCTACCACTTCGAGGCCGGCTACCTCCACCCACCGGAGACCCCCGGCCTCGGCGTCGACATCGACGAGGAGCTGGCGGCGCAATACCCCTACCGCCCGGCCGCCCTCCCGATCAACCGCCTCACCGACGGCACCCTGCACAGCTGGTGACACGGCTCCGGCACCCCCAACCTCCAGCAACGCCGGCCGCTGCCGCCCGCCGCCCCGCAGGTTTCGCCTCGCGAGGACGACGGCCGTGTCTCGGCTGCCGTCGGCCCGCGGGCTCAGCTGCGCGAGGACGGCGGCCGGGTCTCGGCGGCCGCCGGCCGGCGGGCTCAGCTGTGCGAGGACGGCGGTCGTGTCTCGGGGGAGCTGCCTCTGGGCACGCGCTGCGTACAGCAGCCGGGACGCCGGCCTGTCCGACCTGAACGTCGGCCAGGGCCATGACCGGGCGGCGGACATCGTCCCGGGCATCGACCTGTCGGTCGCGTCCGCCGGCCGAGCGGTGGCCGGGCGGTGGGCGTCGACCTCTCAGCCGCGGCTGTTGGTCGGGGCGGTGGCCAGGCGGTGGGTGCCGGCCCTTTCCGCCGCGGCTGTTGGTCGGGGTGGTGGTCAGGCCGGCGGTGGGCGCCGATTTGTCAGGCGCGGCTGTTGGTCAGGGCGGTGATCAGGCGGCGGACGTCGGGCTCGGCTGGGCCCGGGGTGAAGCCGGAGAGGTGGTGCTGCAGCAGGCCCTCGATGCCGGCCAGCAGCAGCGGCGCGACCTCCGTCGCCTGCCGGACGCCCAGCGAGACCAGGGCCGCGGCGGTCCATTCGGACAGGAGTCTGCGGTCGGCGTTGAGCTGCTCCAGCAGGGTGGGCTCGACCACGCCCTGAGCGAAGATGACGAACCGCGCCGCGGTCCGGACCCGGGACGGGCCCAGGGCGTCGTCGGTGAACGCCACATACGCCGCGATGAGCTCGTCGACGGACCCGGGGAAGCCGGCGGCGAGCCTGGCCTGGAAGCTCTCCGTGTCGATCTGCCGGAGCCGCTCGACCGCGCCGTCGACGAGCCGCGCCCTGGTCCGGAAGTAGTTCGAGGTGGAGCCGCTGGGCAGCCCGGCGGTCGCGTCGACGCGGGCGTGACTGAGCGCGTGGATGCCCCCGGTGCCGAGCACCTCGAGGGCCGCGTCGGCGATCCGGACGGCGGTCGGGTGCGGCACACGGTCACCATACTTTCCCGATCTCCGTGATCGCGGCGCCGACCCCGTCCTCGGCCCGGAGCTGCCGCGACACCGCCTGTGCACCGGGCCGGAAGGCCGGCGCCGCGTCGATCGCCGACACGAGCCGCCGCGCGGTCAGCCCGCGGACCGGCACCGGCGGCGGACCGGCCCGCAGCGCGGCGATCCGGTGCCCCCAGAACGGCTGATCGGCGGTGAACGGCACGACCACCGACGGCACGCCGGCCCGTAACGCCGCCGCGGTGGTGCCGGCGCCGCCATGATGGACCACCGCGGCCATCCCGGGGAACAGCTCGTCGTGCGGCTCCTCGTCGATGACCAGGAGGTTCGGGCCCTCGGCCGACAGGCCCGCCGCCCCCCGTTGAACGACGGCCCGCCGGCCGAGGTGGCTCAGCGCTGCGCGCACGGCGTCGGTGAGGCCGGGCGCGGTCATGCTGCCGAACCCGAGGAAGATCGGCGGCTCGCCGTCGTTCATGAAGGTTCGGACCCGGGCGGAAAGCGCTCCGGTCGGCGGGGGCTGCCAGTAGCCGGTCATCGGGCGGTGCGCGGGCCAGTCCGGTGGTGGCGGGACGACGGCGGGGCTGAAGCCGTGGATCACGGGCCAGCGCTCCTCGTCCAGCCGGCGGAACATCGCCCGGGTGCCCAGCGGCGGCAGGCCCAGCTCGCGGCGGAACTCGGCGGTGGCCCGCGCGAACGGGAGCTGCCCGAGACCGCGGAAGGCCCGCGCCGCGAACCGGTTGCCCCAGCCGCCCAGCGACCGGGTGGTCAGCGGCGGCGGCGGGAACGCCCGGGTCGGCTCCAGCGGCTGCAGGAACGCGCCCATGCTCGGGATCCCCCGGGCCTCGGCGACGTGGTGACCGAGCATCGCCATCGGGGCGAGGACCAGCAGGTCCGCGTCGCGGGCCGCGGTGGCGATCGCCCGGCCGATCGCCACCCAGCGCCCGGCCAGCACCCTGGCGAAGCGCGCCGACGACAGCGGGCCGGCGCCGAACTCGACGGGCAGGGCCGCGAAGCCGAGACCGGCCTTCTCGACCAGGCCGCGCAGCGATGCGTGGGTCACGATCGTCACCCGGTCGCCTCGCGCGGCGAGCGCGGCGCCGATCGCGGCACTCGGAACGACGTCGCCCCGCGTCCCGATCGTCACGATCACCACGTTTCTCATGCCTGCCAATCTACTACGATCGTAGTAGTCCGACCGCGTGTCGCCGGTCACTCGATTCCCGCGGTTGCGAAGCAAAGCGGAACGTGGTTCCGTATCATTGAGCGGAACCACGTTCCGGTTCGTCACGTCAGGAGACAACCATGCCCTCATTCGGGATCATGACAGCCCCGCAGCAGGTCGACTACCAGGACATTCTCCGTGTCTGGCAGGAGGCCGACGCGGTGCCGGAGATCGAGCACGCCTGGCTCTTCGACCATCTGATGCCGATCGGCGGCGACCCCGGCGGCCCGATCCTCGAGGGCTGGACGCTGCTCTCCGCGCTCGCCGCCCAGACCCGGCGACTGCGCCTGGGCCTGCTCGTCACCAGCAACCGGTTCCGGCCGCCCGCGCTGCTCGCCAAGATCGCCACCACGGTCGACGTGGTCTCCGGTGGCCGGCTCGACTTCGGGATCGGGGTCGGCTCCCGCCCGAGCCACCCGCTGGCCCGCCGGGAGTACAGCGCGCACGGCCTGCCGTTCCACGACGTGGAGCACGCGGTCGGCAGCCTGGACGAGGGCCTGACCGTGATCAAACGACTGTGGACGTCGCCGGAGCCGTTCGACTTCGACGGGAAGTATGTCCAGGTCACCGGGGCCTTCGGGAACCCGAAGCCGGTGCAGCGGCCGCACCCGCCGATCATGATCGGTGGCCGGGCCTCGGCCACCCTGCGGATCGTCGCCGAGCACGCCGATCTGTGGAACATCCCGGGCGGCGGCCCGATCGAGGACGTCGCGTCCCGCAGCGCCCTGCTGGACCGCTACTGCGCCGAGATCGGCCGCGACCCGGCGGAGATCACCCGCTCGATCCACCTGGGCGTCTCCTACGACGACCCGGCCGCCACCCGAGCCAAGATCGCCGAGGCGGTGGAGGCCGGCTTCCAGCACTTCGTCCTCAGCGTGCCCGACCCGTACCCGATCGGCGTCGCCCGCTGGCTGGCCGACGAGGTCCTGTCCGCCCGATAGCCCGCCGTCGCGCGACGGCCGGCGGTGCCCCGGTGTCGCGTCCGCAGGTGGTGCCCGAGCTTCCCGCCTGCCCGGAACCACTCACCGGGCCTCGTCCCCGCCCGCAGGCGGGGCAGGCCCGGTACCGGGTGGCCCGCACCTGGCGGAGCAGCCGTCCGCCGGCCACCGGGCCGGACAATTCCGGTCAGCCCTTGAGCCCGCTGAACGACATGGTCGCGATGAACCGGCGCTGGGCCAGCAGGAACGCCAGGATCAGCGGCATCGTCGCGAGCACGTTGCCGGCCATCAACTGGGACCACTCGGTGTGCCGGGTGCCCTGGAACGTGGCCAGCCCGACCTGCAGCGTGAACCGGCTGTCGTCGGAGATCGCGATCAGCGGCCAGAGCAGGTCGTTCCAGCTGGACAGCAGGGTGAACACGGCCAGCGTGGCCATCGCCGGCCGGGCCAGCGGCAGGACGATGCTGCGGAACGTCCGCCAGCGGCCGCACCCGTCGATCAGGGCCGCCTCCTCCAGCTCGGCGGGCAGCGACAGGAAGAACTGGCGCATCATGAAAATGCCAAAGGCAGAGGCCAGCCACGGTACGAACGCGGCCGCGAGGGTGTCCACGATGCCGATCCGGGCGAACATCAGGTAGGTCGGGATCATCAGCAGCTGGATCGGGATCATGACGGTCGCGACCACGACGACGAACGCGATGCCCCGCCCGGCGAACTTGAGCCGGGCGAAGCCGTAGCCGGCCGTCGAGCAGAGCACCAGGTGCGCGACCACCGAGACGGCCGAGACCAGGATCGAGTTCAGCAGCCAGCGCACCGCGTTCGTCTCGGCGAGCAGCGCCCGCCAGCCCTCCAGGTGCAGCGTGGTCGGGATGAGTTTCGGCGGGAACTGGTTGATCTCCGCGTTGCTCATGAACGAGGTGAGCACCATCTGGACCAGTGGTAATACGAACAACAATGCCAGCGGCATCAGCAGCAGATGCCAGGGACTGAACGGAAGTTTCCGCAGCACTAGAAGACCTCCGAACCGCGCCGGCGGCTGTACCAGATGATTCCCAGGGTCAGCAGCAACGTGACGACGAACAGCAGATAGGCCGCCGCCGCGCCGTACCCCAATCGCTGGGTCTGGAATGCCAATTCGTAGATGTAATAGACGACCGTCTGGGTGCTGTTCAACGGCCCGCCCCGGGTGGTCGTGTAGATCAGGTCGAACAGCTGGACCGCGGTGATCGTCTGCCAGACCGCGGCGAAGACCGTCACCGGCCGCAGTTCCGGCAGCGTGACGTGCCGGAACACCCGCCAGCGCCCGGCGCCGTCCATGGTCGCCGCCTCGACCAGCTCCTTCGGGATGTCCTGCAGCGCGGCCAGATAGATGACCGTGGTGAAGCCGACCTCGCCCCAGAGCGCGATCAGCACGATCACGTAGAGCGCCTGCGACGGGCTCTCCAGGAACTGCTGTTGCGGAATGCCGAGATGGCGCAGCACGTCGTTGGCCGCGCCGAACTGCGGATTGAAGACGAACGAGGCGAGAATGCCGGTGGCCGCGGCCGAGGCGACGTACGGCACGAAGATGCACGTGCGATAGAACCCGATCAGCCGGATCCGCTGATTGAGCGCGATCGCCACGATGATGCCCAGCACGATCGACGCCGGCACGAACAGCGCGGTCAGCAGCAGGGTGTGCCGGGCCGCGGCGAGCATGTCCGGGTCCTGCGCGAGTTGCTGGTAATTGCGCCAGCCGACCGGAACCCCGGCGGTGATGCCGTTCCACTTGGCCCGGGAGATGAAGAACGCCCACACCGCCGGAAAGAGCGAGAGTCCGACGACGATCAGCGTGGCCGGGCCGACGAAGGCCCAGCCGGTCAGGTGCCGCCGCGCGTTCGGGCGGGGCACCCGGACCGTCCGGGGAACCGCGAAGGTCAGTGCCGCCATCAGTTCACCAGCGCGTTCTCGGACTTCTTGGCGGCGGCGTCGAGCGCTTCCCTGGGCTGCGATTTTCCTTGCAGTACGGAGGCGATCGCGTCCCCGACGTTGCGGGACATCTCCTCGTATCCGGGCACGGTCGGGCGGGCCTGCTTGGCGTTGGACAGGTTCGCGAAGAACTTGTCGCCGCCCGGGTACTCCTTGACGTAGTTCGCGAATTCCGGGGTGGTCGACTCGGTGGTCCGCAGCGGCAGGTTACCGACCGCCAGGTTCCATTTCGCGTCGATCGCGCTGCTGGTCAGCCAGCTGATGAAGGCGCGCGAGGCGCCGGCCCGATTGACGTCGGTGTGGTCGAAGAGCACCCACAGGTCCGGCCCGGAAACGGTCTGGTGGTCGCCGTTGACACCGGGCAGATCCGCGACGCCGTAGGAGAGTTTGGATTCCTTCAGGTCGAGCAGGGACCACGGGCCGGACATCATCATGCCGATCCGCCCGCTGTTGAAAAGGCGCCAGTACCGTTCGTCGGTCTGGTCCAGATACATCGACTTGTCGTCGACGGCCATCTGCCGCAGCGTTTCCAGGGCCTTCACCCCGGCGTCGGAGTTGAACGCGGGCTTGGTGCCGTCGAGGATCTTTCCGCCGTTCTGCCAGAGCAGCGGCCACAGGTGCCAGGTGGTGTCCTCGCTGCCCGAAACCGAATAGGCGGTTCCGTAGGTGTTGGTCTTCGGATCGGTCAGTTTTTTGGCCGCGGCCCGGAAGTCCTCCCACGACCATTGATCGGTCGGATAGGCCAGGCCGGCCTTGTCGAACAACGGCTTGTTGTAGATCAGCGCGAGGTTGTCGACCAGTGCCGGGACGCCGATCACCTTGCCGCCCGCGGTCGCGGTCAGCCGGGCGGCCTCCGGGATCTCGGTCCACTGGAACGCCGGGTCCTGAACGAAAGCGGTCAGGTCCTGTGTCTTGCCGCTGCCGCCGAGCTCCCCGGCCCAGCTGCCGAACGCGTACGAGATGTCCGGGTAGTTCCCGCCGGTGAAGCCGGCGGACAGCTTGGTGAGCAGGTCGTCGGTGGTCGGGGCGCCGGGCGAGGTCTTGATCGTGACGTTCGGATGGGCGGTGTGGTACTCGGCCGCGAGCGACTCGGCGACCTTCTCCGCCTCCTCGGTCTGCCCGGTCCACCAGGTCAGTTCCACGGTCGCCGCCGGGTCGTAGCCGGCGGCGGCGTCCTTGCCGGATTCGGCGGTGCCGCCCATGCAGGCGGTCAGCAGCAACAGGGCGGCCGCGCCGCCGGTCAACAGTCCAGGTCTCATATCGGGACACCTCCGCGGCAACAGTGGCGGGTCAGGTGAGGACGGAGCGAAAAATCAAAAGCGGTCAGGCCAGTACTACGGAGCGGGTGAGCAGTCGGGGGCGGTCCGGGTCCAGGCCACGGTGGGCGGCCAGGGCCAGGGCGAATCGTTGGGCGAGGACCAGCTGCGCGATCGGGTCCAGATCGTCCCGGTGCACGGTGGCGCCGGCCTGCCGCGCCACGTCGTCGAGGCCGACCGGCACGTCGCCGAACGACCAGATCAGACTCCGCGGCCCGGCCACCGCGACCGGCCCGTGCCGGAAGTCCATCGCCGGGTAGGACTCCGAGTAGGCCTGCGCCGACTCGCGGACCTTCAGGGCCGCCTCGTGGGCGATCCCGATGGTCCATCCGGTGCCGAGAAACACCAGGTGGTCGATGTCCGCCGGGTCGGCGGGCAGCGGCGCGGCGAGAGCGGCGTCGCCGTCGGCGACGATCAGATCAAGAGCCTTGCTTCGGTACGTCGTGAGCGCGAGCGCCAGCACCGACGTCGGGAATCGGGTCTGCACGACGCTCCGCTCGTCCGCGAAGTCGAGCCGGAGCTGGGCGTCGGTCAGGTCGTCGACCGGCTCCCCGCGGACCGCGGTGATCGCGATCCGCCGCGTCCCGGCCGGGACCTGCCGCAGCGCCGCCAGGACCTCGGTCGACGTGCCCGAGCGGGTGACCGCGACGACCCGGTCGTAACGCCGGCGCGGCACGTACTCGGAAGCGCAGACCGCGTCGGTCTCGCCGAGCCCGGCGCTCTCCCGTAGCTCGGCGATGCTCTGTGCGACGAACCACGACGTGCCGCAGCCGAGCAGCAACATCCGTTCTCCCGGCGCGGCCAGTTCCTGCCGGGCCAGGGAGGCGAGCGGCGCGGTCCGCCGCCACACCTCGGGCTGGCTGGCGACCTCGGCGAGCGTGTTATTCATGCTCGTGGATTATGCTCGTTTGTGATCGCTTTGCAAGATGCGCGCAGCAAACGAGCATTCCAGGATGCGCGCTTGATCATCACCGCGGCCGCCCGGCGCCGGCCGGTCAGCCGCGCAGCGCCGGTGGGATCAGGTCGCCGTGGGCCGCGGTCAGCTCGTCGCACAGCTCCCAGATCGCGTCCACGGTCAGGCTCGCGGCGGTGTTCGGATCGGTCATCGCGGCCTGCCGGACCATCCGGGGATCGCCGTCGACCGCCGCGCGAACGGTCAGCTCGCCGACGCTGACGAACGTCCGGTTGAGCGCGGCGCACTGCAGCGGCAGGTCGCCGACCGGTTCCGGGTGGAGCCCGTCGGCTCCGACGTGGCACGGGACCTCCACGGCGTACCCCTCAGGAAGGTTGGAAATCAATCCCTTGTTGATGAGGTTTGCGTGGATGCGGCGCGGGGTGCCGGTGACCATGCTGTGGATGACCTGCGGGGCATACTCGGTGGCCTCGCGGGTCAGATCCAGCGGCTCGCCGGCCAGCAGGCCACGCCGGGTCTGGTGGTACTGGGCGACGTTGTCCGCGCTGATGCCGAGATAATCGCCGACCGGGATGCGCAGGCGGTCGATCTCGCTGTCGTGGCGCAGGTACCACGGCACGTACTCGGAGGAGTGCTCGCTGGTCTCGGTCGGGAACCAGCCGAGCCGCCGGTACATGTCCATTCGGACCCGCCGCCGCAACTCCGGGTCCCGGTCGAGCAGCTCGTCGAGCCGCGGATAGAGCGACTCCCCTCGATGCTCGAAGCGCAGCAGCCAGGCCTGGTGGTTCACCCCGGCGCCGGTGTAGTCGATCTCCTCGTGCGGCACGCCGAGCAGTGCGCCCAGGTCGTGCACGGTCCAGAAGACCGAGTGGCAGAGCCCGGCGACGTTCAGGTCGGGGGCGATCGCGCCCAGGTAGGCGACGTTCATCGCCATCGGGTTGGTGTAGTTGAGCAGCCAGGCGTCCGGGCAGATCGCGCGGATGTCCGCGGCGATCCCGTCCAGCACCGGGAAGGTGCGCAGCGCGCGGAAGATCCCGCCGACGCCGAGCGTGTCGGCGATGGTCTGGCGCAGGCCGTACTTCGCCGGGATCTCGAAGTCGCGCACGGTCGCGGCGTACATCCCGACCTGGATCGCGTTGATCACGAAGTCGGCCCCGTCCAGGGCCTGCCTCCGGTCCAGGTGGGCGGTTATCTTCGGCGTCGCATTCAACTGCGACGCGGTACGGCGGGCGATCAGCTCCGCCGTCTCCAGTCGTTCGGGGTCGATGTCGTGCAGGGCCAGCGTGACGCCGCGTAACTCGTCGAAGGAGAGGATGTCGGCCAGGAGCTCGCGGGTGAACACCACGCTGCCCGCGCCCAGGAAAGCGATCACGGTCATGGGAGGAGTCTCGGGGCCGCCTGCACGCTCGTGCAAGGATCGCTCGGAAACGAACTATATTGAATGCGCGTTTGATCACCGGACTTCGGAAGGTTCCATGTCGTCTCTGCGTCGCGCCGACCGAGTGTCGGCCATCCTCGAACGGGTCACCGCCACCGGGTCGGTCGACGCCGGCCACCTCGCCGACGAGTTCGCCGTCTCGGCCGCCACCATCCGGCGTGACCTGCAGATCCTCGAGGACCAGCGGCTGCTCTCGCGGACCCACGGCGGCGCGGTCGCCGTCGACGTCGCCTACGAGCTGCCGGTCCGTTACCGCACAGGTCAACACCGGGAAGAGAAAACCCTCATTGCCCGTACGGTCGCGGGGCTGCTCCCGAAGGGCCCGCTCACCCTGGGTCTGACCGGCGGCACCACCACGCACCTGCTCGCACGGCTGCTCGCCGAGCGCGTCGACCTGACCGTGGTGACCAACGCCCTCAACATCGCGTCCGAGCTGGCGCTGCGCCCCCGGCTGAAACTGATCATGACGGGCGGGGTGTCCCGGACCCAGTCGTACGAGCTGGTCGGGCCGATCGCGGACCACGCGCTGCAGGGGCTGAACATGGCGGTCGCGGTTGTCGGCGTCGACGGGATCAGCGCCCGCGGCGGCCTGACCACCCACGACGAGATCGAGGCGAACACCAACGCCACGATGATCCGCCGCGCCGACCGGGTGATCGTGGTCGCCGACGGCTCCAAGGTGGGCAAGGTCTGCCTGGCCGGCATCTGCCCGGTCACCGACGTGGCCACGCTGGTCACCGACGCCAGCGCGGACCCGGCCGGCATCGACGCGATCCGCCGTACCGGCACCGAGGTGATCATCGCGTCCTGAGGTCCGTGGTGGGGTTAGCCCGACCATCGGCGGGGAGCCAGGTCTATCGACCCCGGGCGATCGGGTGACGAGGCTCGACCGTATGAAAACGGTCTTGATCGCCGCTCTCGTCAGTACCGGCCTCGCGGTGCCGGTGCCGGCCTGGTCCGCCACCCCACCCGGCCCGGCCTGGTCGGCCTGCCCGGCGTCCGCTGCCGTCGATCCGCGCCAGGAGTGCGGCACGGTGTCCGTCCCGGTCGACTACGCCCGGCCCGGCGGGCCGCGCCTCGACCTGGCGATCTCCCGCCTCCGGACGGCCGCGCCCGGCCTGCGCCGCGGGGTGCTGGTGCTGATCCCCGGCGGCCCGGGCAACTCCGGCGTCAACCGGCCCAGCGCCTATGTGGGCAAGCTGCCGCAGTCCGTTCTCGATCGCTACGACCTGGTCTCCTTCGACCCGCGCGGGGTGGGGGCGAGCGCGCTGGTCTCGTGCGGTCTGCAGCCGGCTGACATCACCCAGACCCGGATCATGCCGTGGCCCGGCGCGGGCGGCGACATCACGCCGACCGTGGACTGGTCCCGGCGGGCGGCCGCGGCCTGCGCGGACAACGGCGGGCCGGTCTACGACAGCATCAGCAGCCGGAACGAGGCTCGCGACCTGGACGCGATCCGGCAGGCGCTCGGCGAGCGGCGGATCTCCTACTGGGGCGTCTCCTACGGCACCTACGTGGGCGCGGTCTACGCCACGATGTTCGCCGCCCACACCGATCGCGTGGTGCTCGACAGCAACGACGACCCGGATCCTGAGCTGGTCGAACGGGGCTGGGCGGCGAACTACGCGATCGGGGTCGAGGACCGGTTCCCGGACTTCGCGGCCTGGGCCGCCGCCCGCGACGGCCAGTACCACCTCGGCGTCGACCCGGCGGCGGTGCGTGGCACCTACCTGCGGCTGGCCGATTCGCTGGACCGGGAACCGCTGCCGTGGACCGGAGCCGATCCGCCGGTGCTGGACGGGAACACGCTGCGGTCGAACCTGCTCAACGGGCTCTACTCGGATTCGCGGTTCCCGCAGCTGGCCGGGCTGATGAGTGCGGCGCTCGCGGGTGGCCCGCTGCCGCCGACCGGGGCCGCGCCCGAGGCGGCGCTGCAGAACACGTTCGCGGTGCTGAACGCGACGATCTGCCACGACGTGCGCTGGCCGCGGGACATCCGGTCGTACGCCGCAGGGGTGTCGGCGAACCGGCAGGCGTTCCCGCTCACGGCCGGCATGCCGGTCAACATCTACACCTGCGCGTTCTCGCCCGCCCCGGTCGAGCCGCCGGTGCGGGTCACCCCGGACGGTCCGTCGAACGTGCTGCTCGTGCAGAACCTGCGGGATCCGGCCACGCCCTATCGCAAGGCGCTGAACCTGCGCACCGCCTTCGGCGACCGCGCCCGGATGGTCGCCGTGGACGCGGGTGGCCACGGCTCCTACCTGGAGAACGGAAACCCCTGCGGCGACGCCTGGGTGACCGCGTTCCTGACCGACGGCACCCGCCCGGCGCACGATGTGACCTGCCCCGCCTGACCATGCGGTGGTCCAGCCGACCGGTGTCGGCTGGACCACCGGGCTGATCTCGCGGCTTTGTGGCCCGCGCCGGCGAATCCTAGGGATTCTCGACCAGGGATTGCAGCGTTTCGCCGGCTCGCCGGAGGTCCCGGGGCGGCAGGGCGAGGTGGCCGGCCGGATTTCTGGCGCTGTCGATGCCGTCGCAGATCCAGATGTCGTCGTCGTGCCGCCAGCTCGCGTATCCGAACAGTTCATTGCCGTTCGCGAGTCCGTCGGCGGCGCGGCGGACCGGCATTGACAGCCGGTCGAGTCCGCCCATGAGCGACAATGCCCGGGCGAACCAGGCGACGGCTTCGTCGCTCTGCTCCTTGTCGCCGAGGATCGGCGCCAGCAGCAGAAGCCGGCGGGCGATCTCCCGGCGATCCGGCGCGCCGGCCTGAGCGATGCCTTTGAGCTCCGGCCAGCGCAGGCCCGGCCCCAGGCGCTCAGCCGACACATCGGCCAGAAGCATGCCGTCGCCGCTCGGGGGAGCGAGCCAGAACTCCATGTGGTGTTCCGCTTTACGCCGCACCCATCTGCCGCCTCGGCCCAAGGACCGGGGCACCTGCGTCCGGTGGATGATGAGGATCACCCCGCCGCGCGGAAGGGGCACGGTAAATGCCGGCCACCGATCGGGACGCTCGATCAGCGGTCGACCGATGCTCTCGATGTCGGCCCAGGAAAGACCGAAAGCCGGCTCGGCAGCCGTTTCCTCGCCGACGGTATAGGACAGGTGGGCCGGCCAGAATGCTTTTTCCTCGAACAGGTACGACCCGTCGACCGCCAATTCCGTGCTCGACGGACAAGGGCGATCGCGTTCTTCCTCGATGATGCGATCGGCGGCCGCGCGGTCGACGCCGAAGGTCTTCATCAGACGCTCCGGATCAAGCCACTCGTCGACAGGGGTCACTGGCTGTTCGTCGTAGCCGTAGAGGTGCATGCGGCCTTCCCGGCAGGGTGGTGATCGGCCGGATTTTACGGCCGGGACCGGCGGTCCCCGGAGGCGGCTCTGCGGGGGCGATAGGGTCGGCGACGGCATGAACTGTTGCGAGGTGCCCCGCCGCTGGTGGGGAGAATCTGGGAAGCCGGTGGGAATCCGGCACGGGCCCGCCGCGGTGACCGGGGAGCTGCCGCCCATACGCGTTCGCGCGTAGCCACTGGCCGGGGACGGCTGGGAAGGCGGGCGGTGAGGTGACGATCCGGGAGTCCGAAGACCGGCCTCGCGCCTGATCGCCCCGGCATGCCCGGGGCCGAGCGCAGCGGGAGCCTGCCATGACGCACGACCTGTACGAGATCGTTCACCGCCGCCGTGATGTCCGGGGCGAGTTCACCGGTGGGCCGGTGCCGGCGGCGGTGCTGGACCGGATCCTGACCGCCGCGCACGCCGCGCCCAGTGTCGGCATGTCCCAGCCGTGGGACTTCGTCGTCGTCCGGGACCGGGGGTTGCGGGAGGCGTTTCACCAGCACGTGCGGTCGGAGCGGGACGTGTTCGCCGCGTCCCTGGAGCCGGAGGCGGCCGCCCGGTTCGCCCGGATCAAGATCGACGGGGTGCTGGAGTCGACGCTGTCGATCGTGGTGACCTATGACCCGGAGCGCGGGGGTCCCGCGGTTCTGGGGCGGCATGCGATCGCCGACGCCGGGCTCTACTCGGTGTGCCTGGCCATCCAGAACCTGTGGCTGGCCGCGACGGCCGAGGACCTGGGCGTGGGCTGGGTGTCGTTCTACCGCGAGGAGTTCCTGCGGGGACTGCTCGGCATCCCGGACGGCATCCGGCCGGTCGCCTGGCTGTGCCTGGGACCGGTGAGCCGGGTGCCGGAGGTCCCGGACCTGGAACGGCACGGGTGGCGGAGCCGGCGGCCACTGCGGCTCGCCCGGCACGAGGACCGGTGGGGTGGCCCGGGGCGGGACTGACCGCGGGTGCGAGGCCCAGCCGGGAGGTTCCGGCTGGGCCTCGGGGCGGGGCTACCGCCGTACCGTCGCAATGGTGTTTTTAATGGGTGGCTCTTTGGTTGTATTTGCGTTTGGCCCACAGGTAGGAGAGGGCCGAGATGCCGGTGCACCAGGCCAGGGCGATCCAGGCGCTGTTGCCGATGCCGGTGCCGAGCAGCAGGCCGCGCAGGGTCTCGATCATCGAGGTGAAGGGCTGGTACTCGGCGAACTGGCGCAGGCCGGCCGGCATCGTCTCGGTGGGGACGAAACCGCTGCCCAGGAACGGCAGCAGGCTCAGGATCATCGGGGTGTTGCTGGCCGTCTCGACGCTGTCGGCGACCATGCCGAGCGCGACCGCCAGCCAGGTCAGCGCGAACGAGATCGCGAGCAGCATGCCGACGGTGGCCAGCCATTCGACCGGGGTGGCGTTCGGGCGGAAGCCGATCGCCAGCGCGATGCCGAGCACGAAGAACAGGGCGATGAAGATCTGCACCAGGCTGCCCAGGACGTGCCCGGTCAGCAGCGACGCGCGGGCGATGGCCATGCTGCGGAACCGGTCGACGATGCCCTCGTTCATGTCCATCGCCACCGAGATCGCGGTGCCGGCCACCGCGCCGGCGATGGTGAACAGCAGGATGCCGGGGGACAGGTAGTTCACGTACGCGGACCGGCCGCCGCCGCTGCCCAGCCCGGCGCCGAGCGTGCCGCCGAACACGTAGACGAAGAGCAGCAGGAAGATCACCGGCAGCCCGATCAGCATCAGGGTCAGTGACGGGTAGCGCTTGAGGTGCAGCAACTGCCGCTGGAACATGGTCCGCGAGTCGGTGATGGTGTGCGCCAGGGTGGTCATCGGGTCTCCTCGTCCTCGTGCTCGGCAGGGGTGGTGGCGGGCGCGCCGGTGAAGGCGAAGAACACGTCGTCCAGGTCCGGGGTGTGGATGGTCAGGTCGGCCGGCTCGACGCCGGCCCGGTCCAGCGTGGCCAGCACCGTGCGCAGCGAGGCCACGCCGCCGTCGCTGGACACCTGCAGGGTCAGCGCCTCGTCGTCGCGCTGCGTGCCGTCCAGCACCGAGGCCGCCGCCTGCAGCGCCGCCGGGTCGGCGAAGCGCAGCCGCAGGTGCCCGCCCGGGATCCGGCGCTTCAGCTCGTCCGGGGTGCCCTCGACGACGATCCGGCCGTGGTCGAGCACCGCGATCCGGTCGGCGAGCTCGTCCGCCTCGTCCAGGTACTGGGTGGTGAGGAAGACCGTGACGCCCTCGGCGACCAGGCCGCGGACGATCTGCCACATGGTGTGCCGGCTGCGCGGGTCGAGGCCGGTGGTGGGCTCGTCCAGGAAGATCAGCCGGGGGTTGCCGACCAGGGTCATCGCCAGGTCGAGGCGGCGCTGCTGGCCGCCGGAGAGCAGCGACACCGGCTTGTTCGCCGACTCGGCCAGGTCGAACCGCTCGATCAGGGCGTCCACCCGGCGGCCGCCCTCGGCCTTGCCGAGCCGGTGCAGGTTCGCCATCAGCCGCAGGTTCTCCCGGACCGTCAGCAGCCGGTCGAACGCGGAGAACTGGCCGGTCAGGCCGATCGCTGCACGGATCCCGTCGGGGTCCCGGGCCAGGTCGTGCCCGGCCACCCGGATCGAGCCGCCGTCGGCCGGCAGCAGGGTGGCGAGGATCCGGACCATCGTGGTCTTGCCGGCGCCGTTCGGGCCGAGCAGGGCGAACACGGTCCCCTCGGTGACGGTCAGGTCGATGTTGTCGAGGACGGTCTTGGTGCCGAACGTCTTGCGCAGGCCGGCCACCGAGACGGCGGGCCGGGTGGTGACTGTCGCGGTCATTCGCGTCTCCCATTTTTGGGCAGGGGCTATCGCCGGCCGGGGCACGGGCTCCCCGGCCGGGGATGGTGCGGTGGATCAGGAGGGGTGGATCAGGAGCGGTGGATCAGGATGTCGCCGAACGCCGTCCGGGCGCGCACCTCGGCCCGCTCGTCGGTCTCGGCCGGACCGTCGGCGGCGGTCAGGTCGTTGCGGACCTTGCCGTAGTGGGTGTGCACGTCGAGGCGGGCCGCGGTGCCGGACCGGATGCCGACCTCGATCCGGCCGGCCGCGCTGCGCAGCGTCGCCGCGCCGCGGATCAGCTCGCGGACGTGGATGTTGCCGTTCGCGGTGTTCGCGGTGATGCCGTCGGCGGCCTGGTCGGCGCCGATGTCGCCGTTCGCCGAGCTGATCCGCAGCTCGCTGCCGGCGTGGCCGACCCAGGTCTCGCCGTTGCCGTTCTTCAGCACGGCCGGGCCGGCCACCGAGCGGATCTCCAGCCGGCCGGAGCCGGTGGTCAGGGTGGCGTCGCCGGTGACCGACTCGGCCCGGGCCAGGCCCATCCCGGTCACCAGGGACAGCGTCTCGGCCTGCTCGACCTGCAGGTCGCCGGCGCCGGTGCGCAGCCGGCAGGCGCCGAGCGCGCCGGTGCAGCGGGCCCCGCCGACGCCGAGCTTCACGTCCAGGCCGGAGCCGACCGGCAGCTCGATCAGCACGTCGACCGAGCCGACCTTGCCGAACATGCCGAGGCCGGGCTGGCGGGGGCCACGGACGGTCAGGATGCCGGAGACGAGGTCGACCCGGGTCTGCTCGGCGGCCCGGGTGTCCCGGTCATTGGCGGCGGAGGCGGGGCGCACGGTGACGACGGTGTCCGGGCGGTCGGTCGCGACCACCTGGAGGTCGCCGATCACGACGTCGACGACGGCGGTGATCGGTCCGGTGGTGTCGAAAATGGGCATGGGAAGCTCCGTTCTCCTGCGAGGGGGTCCTTCGAGGGGGGTCAGCGGACCCAGCCGGTGTAGCGCTGGCCGCCGGTGGCCGGGCTGATCACCGCGGGGCGGGGCGCGTCGCCGTCGGCCGCGGCGGCCGCGGCCCGGATCAGCCAGGTGTTGATCGAGACGCCGGCGCGGGTGGCGGCCTGCTCGACCCGGCCCTTCAGGTGCTCGGGGAGGCGCAGACTGATCCGGACGGTGGCCTCGTCCTCACCCACCGTGGGTGCGGGCGCCGGCTCCGGCGTGGGCGCCGACTGGTCGGTCCAGGTGTCGGCGGGGGCCGGGGTCACCACGAAGGCCGGCTCCCGGTTGCGCAGGCGCAGGTCGACCGAGCCGGGCGCGAGATCGCGGGTGATCTCGGTGGCCGCCTCGGAGAGGGCGTCCAGCAGGGCGAGCCGGATCGCGGACTCGAGCGGCGCGGTCAGCCGCTCGGCCAGCTCGCGGGCGTCGTCGCCGCCGGCCGCGGCCGCGAGCGAGAGCTCATGACGCACGGCTTCGATGTAGGGGCGCAGTTCCATGACGCCACTATGGCATCACCGTGATGCCACGCGCAAGGCAATGGCATCACGATGGCACTAAGGGCGCGCGAGCAGCTCCGCGGGGACGGCCTGGGCCGCGGTGCCGCCGGCCGCGCGGGTGCTGAGCGACCCGGCGATCGCGGCCCAGGCCACCGCCTCCTCGATCGGCCGGCCGGTCAGGCGGGCGGCCAGGAAGCCGGCGTTGAAGCTGTCCCCGGCGCCGACCGCGTCAACCACCTCGACCGCGCGGCCCGGGGCGGCGCACGCCCCGCCCGGCCACCACGCGCGGGCGCCGCGGGCACCGTCCTTCATCACCACGGTCACGCCGTTGACCAGCAACTTCTCCGCGCCCGCGCCGTCGGTGACGGCGTTCAGCTCGGCGGCGTTGGGCAGGAACACATCGGTGTACGGCAGGATCTCCGGCACCCACGCCCAGCGTTCGGCCGGGTCCCAGTTCGTGTCCAGCGACGTGGTCACCCCGAGCTGCCGCGCCCGGGCGAAGATCGCGGCCAGCCCGGCGGCCAGCACGGGCTGCAGGTAGAGCGACGCGACGTGCACGTGCGATGTCCGTTCGAGCAGTTCGTCGGTGACGTCGGCGGGGCGCAGCGCGGCGATCGTGCCGGGCAGCGTGAGCATCGCCCGGTCGTCCGGCTCGTTGAGGACCACGGTCAGGCCGGTCGGGACGCCGGGCGTGTGCGCGGCGATCACCTCGACGTCGCGGGCCGCCAGTTGCGCCCGGACGGTCGCCCCGAAGAAGTCGTCGCCGATGGCCGTGAGCAGGGCGGTCCGGAGTCCGAGGCGGGCGCAGCCGGTCGCGGTGATCGCCGCCGAGCCGCCCAGCACCAGATCGGCGCCGGTCAACAGCTGCTCCTGCTGGCCGAACCGCGGGCGCACGTCGCCGCGCAGCAACAGATCGGGGTTGGCGTCACCGATCACCAGCACGTCGAACTCGCGCATGCGCGCCCTCCGATGTTCATATGGACAATCCCGGAGCACGATACGCGCACGATCGACTATTGACACGTGCACGTTCGATCAGTTGGAATCGAGCCAACGATCGCCGCCCAGCCGGTAACCAGTCCGGCCGTCAGGTCGCCAGGGCCGTCCCGTGGACAGCCCGAGGCGGGGCAGATCCTCACTGCGACGGAAGCCCGACATGATCGTCACCGTCACGCTCAATCCGGCGCTCGACCTCACGTACCCGGTCGACGCCCTCGTCCCGCACCACACCCACCGGGTCACCGCGGTCTCCGAACGCGCCGGCGGCAAAGGGCTCAACGTCGCCCGCGTGCTGCACGCACTCGGCGAACCCGTCCTCGCGACCGGGCTGCTCGGCGGGCCGACCGGGGGCGTCGTCGCCGGGCTCCTCGACGCCGAGGGGGTGCCGGCGTCGTTCAGCCCGATCACCGGCGGCACCCGGCGGACCGTCGCGGTCGTCGACCGGGAGGACGCGACCGGCTTCTGGGAACCCGGGCCGATAGTCTCGCCCGCCGAATGGTTGCGGTTCGTGGACCACTTCCGCGGCCTGATCGGCCGCGCCTCGGTGGTCACCCTCTGCGGTTCGCTTCCGCCGGGACTACCGATTGACGCGTACGGCGTACTGACCCGTGCCGCCACCGAAGCCGGGGTGCCGGTGCTGCTCGACACGAGCGGCCCCGCCCTGCGGGAAGGTCTGGCCGCCGGCCCGGCCGTCACCAAACCGAACGCGTCGGAACTCGCCGCGCTGATTCCTGACTGGGATGTGGGTGCGTTGCGAGCGTTGACCAGTGGAGCCGTCGTCGTCACCGACGGGGTGGCCGGACTGCGGGCGATCACGCCGGACGCGGAGTTCCGGTGCGCGCCGCCGGTGCCGGTGGCCGGGAACCCGACCGGGGCCGGGGACGCGTGCGCGGCCGCGCTGGCTCGGGGGCTCCGGGATCGGACGGCGTGGCCGTCGCTGCTGGTGGATGCGGTGGCGCTGGGGGCGGCCGCGGTGGCCAGCCCGGTGGCCGGGGCCTTCGATCCGGCCGTCTACCAGGAGATGCTCGTGTCGGCCGGGGCCGCTGCCGCCCGGCCGGGATCCCTGCTCGGCTCGGATCGTGCCGGATGCTGACGCCGACCGGGGAACTGGTCGCGGACGTGCGGGCTCGTGGGGGAGCGGCGTGCGCGTTCAACGTGATCACCGTCGAGCATGCCGAGGCGATCGTGACCGGGGCGGAGGCGGCCGGCTGCCCGGTGATTCTGCAGATCAGTGAGAACGCGGTGCGCTTCCACCACGGGCGGCTGGCGCCGATCGCCGCCGCGGCGCGGGCCGTCGCGATGGCCGCGGGCGTGCCGGTCGCCCTGCACCTCGATCACGTCGAGTCGAGGGAACTGTTGGACGAGGCGGCGCCGAACGGGTTCGGGTCGGTGATGTTCGATGCGTCGAAACGGCCGTACGGCGAAAATGTTGCTCTGACCGCGAGTGTCGCCGCAGCCTGCCATGCCGCCGGTCTTTGGGTGGAGAGCGAGCTCGGGGAGGTCGGTGGCAAGGACGGGGCGCACGCGCCCGGGGTGCGGACCGATCCGGCCGAGGCGGCGGCCTACGTCGCGGCGACCGGGGTGGACGCGCTCGCGGTCGCGGTCGGGTCGTCGCACGCGATGATCGATCGGACCGCGCGGCTGGACCAGGGGCTGATCGTGCGGCTGCGGGACGCGGTGGGGGTGCCGCTGGTGCTGCACGGGTCGTCCGGCGTTCCCGATGACGAACTGAGCGCGGCTGTCCGGGGTGGGATGGTGAAGATCAATATTGGGACGGCGTTGAACACGGCGTTCACCGGGGCGGTTCGGGCGACCCTCGGGGACCGGCCGGATCTGGTGGATCCGCGGCGGTATCTGACCCCGGCGCGCAGCGCCATGGCGGAGACCGTGGCGGCGGCGCTGCGGCTGCTCAGTCCGGCGCTGCATCCGTGATAATTCGGCGATGGCCTTGATCTATGACTTTGCGACCTGGGCGCCGCTGGTCGAGTTGATGCATTCCGATGGCGACTTCGTGGCGGGGTATGTCGGGCGGGGGTCGTGGAGTGTGCCGGTTGCTGAGCGCCGGTGGAAGGTGGAGTTCGCGGCGGCTCAGCGGGTGATGGGGGCGTTGCGCGAGGCCGGGTTGGAGCAGGTTGCCTTTGTGCTCGATGAGGGTGGGCTGCATCTGATCGACTTCGGGGCGGCGGTGGAGGTCGGGGTGGGGATGTATCCCGGGGCGCTGCTGCTGGTGGAGGGGGCGGTTCCGGAGCCTTGGCGTCGTTTGCCTGTGGTGGAGGGGGCGGTTCGGGGTTCTGGGGCGGCGGATGCGGGGCTGTTGGGGAGGGCGTTGGTTGAGCGGCTTCGGGTGGCGGTTGGCGTCTCTTCGGAGGCCGGCTCGGCGGTTGGCGTCTCTTCGGAGGCCGGCTCGGCGGTTGGCGTCTCTTCGGAGGCCGGCTCGGCGGTGGGTGGCTCTTTGGAGGCCGATTTGGGCGATTTGGGCGGCGCCGGGGGTGCTCTCGTCGGGGCGAGTGCGTCGGAGATCGCTGCGGTTGAGGAGCGGCTCGGTGTGGTGCTGCCGGCTGAGCTGAAGGCGATCTACCAGGTGTATCGGGGGCAGGATCCTGTCGAGGGCCTCGAGGCGTCGGCTCGGGTGGCCTCGGTCATGGGGTTCGAGTTGCTGTCGATCGACGACGTCTACGTCGCGGATGCGGCGTCGCGGCCGTGTCCCTGGGTGTTCGCGGCTTCGGAGGCCGTGGTGACCGGGCCGGATGCGGCGGTTCAAGGGGTGGCCGGGTCGCCCGGGTGGATCGCGTTCGCCGGCAACGGGGGTGGCGATCGGTATGCGATCGACCTGACTCCCGGTCCCGGTGGGCATCTGGGGCAGGTGATCCTTATCAGTCATGAGGAGTACGTGGGGGCGTCGCTGGTCGCTGACTCGCTCACTGAGCTGATCGTGCATGGTCGTAAGCGTGCGGAGTCGAGGGCTGGCGTTGACCTGGCGCCGGTGGTGGCCACCGTCAACTACGCGAGCGTGAACGGGGTCGAGGGGGTGGTGCATCCCGATCTCGAGGTGCTCACCATCGGGGTGTGGAAGGGGGAGCCGATCCGCCTTGCGCCGGTTGTGGGGTTGCCCCGGCTGCGGACCCTTTCGGCGTATCCCGGGACGCTCGCTGATCCGTTGGAGATCACTCGGTTGACCGATCTGGAGTTTTTGGAGCTCGGCCCGGAGGACTGGCGGGTGCTGCTGGACGCTGGCGCGGTCCCGCGCACGCTGAAGGCGGCCGCCATCAACGCCAGGAATCGGCACCCGTTGATGATCATGGAGCTGGCGAACGAGCTGCTCGCACTCTGGAACCGCCCACCGATGACCCGAACCGTCGTCGCCACCAGCTGAGGCCACACGCCCGCCCCCCGCGTCGCGCCGCCCCCCCCGCGTCGCGCCGCCCCCCCCGCGTCGCGCCGCCCCCCCGCGTCGCGCCGCCCCGCGTCGCGCCGCCCGCGCCGCCCGCGCTGCCGCGCCGCCGCGCCGCCCGCGCTGCCGCGCCGCGCCGGTGGGAGCGCCAGGTAGCGCCGGTGGCTGGAGTGGCGGGGCGGGCCGGGGTTGGTGACCGATGCCATCGGCGGGAGCTGTTCGCGGCGAGGGATGATCCAGGGGTGGAAGCTCAGGTGAGTCCGGCCGTGCTCGACGGCGGAGACCGGCGGTGCGTGCTGCTGCTGATCGAGCTGCGGAAGATGATCGCGACGCTGCCGGCGGGCGCGGTGGTGCACCTGATCGCCACGGACCCGGCCGCGCCGCTGGACCTGCCGGCGTGGTGCCACCTGACCGGTCACATCTACCGTGGCCCGGTCCCGGGGGAGCGGCCCACCTATGCCGTCGAGGTCGCCGCGGACGCCAAGCCGACCCAGGCCGACCGCCCGTGGCGGCGCACCGACGCGTGACCCGACCGCCCGCTGCGCAACCTCTGCCGGAACCCGCCCGCGAGCCGGCCGGCCGCAGGCTCGTCTGCCGGTGCCGGCTTTCTGCTCAAGCCTTCTTCTAGGTGGTCATGAGGCGCTCCAGTTGGGCGACGATCGACGGGTCGGTGATCTTTTCGTCCTCGGCCAGCAGCAGGACCTTGCTGAGGATCACGCTGGTCATCCGGTCCTCGTCGGCGAACGGCAGGAACAGCCGTCGATGCCCGGTCGACCCGAAGCCGGCCGGCACCACGCACAGGTAACCACCCGGCTCCACGTGGATGCTCCCGCTGGTCAGGTGCACCCGATAGGTCGCCCGCCCGCCCCGGACCACCGCCGACGTCCCCTCCACAGTGACCCGCTCCAGGCCCAGGTCGGTGATCAGCGCGGCGAGGACCTGAGCCCGGGACTCGGCCTGCGTCGCGGACCCGTAGGGCTCGGTGCCGGCCACCGACACGGCCAGGTCCAGATCCCGCATGACCTCGGAGAACACCGCCGCCGGAACCTCCGCGAGCGGCATCGGCACAGCACCCCGCAGGATGCTGAGACCGTGGACGACGACGTCGCCCATCCCGAAGTAGCCGTGCATGTCGCAGCGCAGCCCGGCCACCAGACCGTCGCCGGCCGGGCGGGTCGCGCCGAACTGTCCATACTCCCCGTGCAGGGACCAGCCACGGGACGAGAGCAGCTGGGCGGCGACCTTGCCGTGCACGGTCTGGCCGTCGAACCGGTAGGACACGTCGACGGAGGTCTGCTCGGCCGGGGTCAATACATACACCTCGCGGAACGCCTGTCTGACCGGCTGCCGCAGCCGGCGGTGCACGATCTCCCGCTGCCAGTGGGCGAGCAGTCCCCGGTCGAGCAGCTCGACCGGGTGGACCGCGGTGACCGGCCCGGTGGTGTCGACGTCGTCGAGCAGGCCGATCGTGCCGGTGTGGTCCCGCCAGAGCAGGGCCGGCAGCATCGCCGCGCCGGCCGGCAACGTCCGCAACCGGGCCAGTTCCTCCGGCTGCAGCGAGCCGGACGTGGCGACCAGACTCTCGACCAGGCCGGTACGCATCCGGCGGGCCTGATCGCGCAGCAGCTCCTGGTGGTCGCGCAACTCCTGGTACGCCGGATCGGCGCGGACCGCCGCCGGCACCGACTTGAGCGCCTTGCCGCCACGGCTGACGGTCAACACCGGGTCGGCGCCGTCGAAGCGGAGCGCGAGGTCGTAATCCCCGGCGCGCGCCGACGTCGGCGTGTCGCTGACCAGGCGGGCCTCGCAGTCCCACTCCAGGCGGCTCGCGTCCGGGAAGCCGGTGACCTGGGCCAGGTGGTCGAGGGCGATCCCGATCGCGGCGGCGTGGCTGTGCCGGCGGTTCGGGCCGAGCTTGACGCCCTTCTTCGCGGACGCGCGCAGGGCCAGGTAGCGATCCAAAACGGACTCGCCCGGGGCGAGCGGCATCATCCCGTACGCCGCGATGCCCTGTAAGGCATTGTTCTTGACCCGTTTCAGGACCGCGGCACGGTTGTCGCCGAGGACGGCGGCGACCATCTCGTTCGGCTGCAGCTGGAGGAACCGCCGGGTGGTGTCGAGACCGGCCGCCTCGATCGCGGCCAGCAGGTCGGCCCGGTCCTGCCGGAACGCGTCGTTCTCGGGCATTCCCCGGACCAGCCGGACGAGCCGCGCCGACGCGTCGAGGCCGGCCAATGGCACCAGCGCGTCGGCGTCCCCGGCGCGCAGCCGCCAGGCGTAGACGCGGCGCTGCTCGTCGGGTGTCCGGTCGCGGAGCAGGTCGAACAGCTCGGCCCGTTCCTCGTCGGTCAGCGCGGCGGCGCCGAACCCGGCGGCCGTCGCCGCGTCACCGGACCAGCCCATCGCCAGGCGGACCCAGCGCAGGCCGCGGGGCGGCAGGAACGGCAACCGGCTGGGCGCGACCGGGTGCGGACCGGTGACCAGCTGCCAGACCAGCGCGTCGACCCGGTCCCGCACCGCGCGGACGAACGGGGTCAGCGGCCCGGCGAAGAGCTGGAGCCCCAGATATTGATCGAGGACGAACGCCCGGTCGATCAGCCGCTCGTCCAGCTGGCCGTGCTCGTGCAGGGTCGCCAGGACCCGGACCAGGAGACCCCGATTCTGTACGACGCCGAACCGGTGCAGCAGCACCGCTCGCAGCACCGGCAGATCGACGTCGGCGAGCGCCCGCTCGGCCACCTCGTCCAGCACGACCCGGCTGTAGTAGTCCCGCCGGAGGGCGACGGCCAGCAGCTTCTTCCGCCGGGCGGTCGGCCACGGCGCGGTCAGCAGCTCGACGACGTCGCCGGCGCCGGGTGGGAAGGCCGTGTCGTAGATCGGGTCGAGCTCGGGGCCGAGCCCGTCGAGGCTCCACTCCAGGTCGCCGGGGCGCAGGTGGTCGGCCTGCTCGACGCGGAGCCGGATGCGGTCGGCGACCTCCCGCAGGGCGGCCCGGTCGCCGCGCGCCCCGGCGACGCGGGCCTGCTCGAGCAGGGGCGACAACTCCTCGATCAGCGGCTCCACGTCAGCCACCGACCAGGGCGACCAGGCGCAGGAACGTGACCGGCTCGCCCGGGCGGATCACGATCTCCTCGTCCAGCCCGGTCACCTGCCGGCCGCCGGCGAACATCAGGAACGTGCCCTCGGCGAACGCCCGCTGGGCGCGAGCCACCTCGGCCGTCGGGACCGGCGCACCCGGAGGCGACTGCCGGGGGAGCCGGATCACGCCGGTCGGGGCCTGGATCCGTACGTCAGCAGGGGTTAAGAATTGTCGGTCGAGAAGTTGACGGCATCGCGCGGCATCCGCTCCGACCAGGCGGATCTGCTCCTCGACCGCGCGGCGGATCAGCTCCCGCGCGCGAACCCGCTCCTCGGCGAGCCGCACCAGCACCGGTGGCAGCCCGTCGGACGTGCCGGTGACCCGGCTGCGCACCTCGACCTCGACCATGCGAGGGACAGTAGGGCAGGGGTACGACAAAAAATGAGGCCGGGATCGCTGAGATTCAGCGCCCCGGCCCGGAAGATGACGGCTGTGTCAGTTGACCTTGCTGTCGGTGGTCGAGGTGGCCTCGGCCGACGCGCCCTCGCCGCCGGTGCTCGGCGTCGTGATGCTCGCCTTGACCGCGTCGGTGTCCTGGCAGACGGTCTGGACCTTGAGGATCGCGGTGCCGACCTCGGCGGTCAGCACGTCCTCGTCCGGATTGCCGGCCGCCGCCTGCGCCCGCGCCACGACGGTGCTGAGCACGTCGGTGGCCGCGGTGACGATCGTGCTCTTCGCGGTCTTGCCGTAGATGACGATCTGCTTCGCGGTGGCGAGGTCGAGATCACGTCCATTCTGGCCATGGGTGGCGTCGTAGGCCACCGTGCACGCTCCGGCAGTGCCCTTGTCCAGGCCGGCCATGTTCGCTGCCCCGGCCGCGGTGGCGGTCGTAGGAGCTTCTTCGCTGTTAGCGCAGCCGGTGATCGCCAGTAGGGTGCACGTGGCGACAGCTGCGATGGTGGATCCACGCATGGTGCGGGAGGCTACCCGCTGATCATGCTCCGGCCCCGGCTCGGGGTAGCTCAGTGTGATGTACGGAACGTCCGTTCTGCCCCTGGCGGGTGGGTTTTTCGCGGGCGGATGCATAGTTATAACGCTGTACCGTCGCAAGGGTTTCGTCACTCAGCGCTACCTCGTGTGGGTTGAGCGGCACCGATAGGGTGCGACGATGACGCTGACCGACGTCCTGGTGACGGCCGCGACCCATGCACCGTCGCAGATGGTGGTGTTCGTCGATGGCGACGGCGCCGAGCGGCGGATCACGTACGCGGAGCTATATGCGGACGCCCTCCGGGTGGGCGGCGGTCTCCTCGCGGCCGGGCTCACGCAGGGTGACTATCTGCTCATCGTGGCGGAAGAAGATTTCCTTCCGTTGTTCTGGGGCGCGGTGGTGGCCGGGATCGTGCCGGTTCCGTTGCCGCCCGAGCCGGAGCGGATTTCCGCGGTCGCCCGGCAGCTGGATTCCCCGGCGATGTCGCCCTCGCCGGGGCTGACGCTCGGTGAGTTGCGGGTCGGGCCGCCGCTGCGCTCACCGGTCGCGGTGGACGCTTCTGACCTGGCGTTTCTGCAGTATTCGTCGGGCAGCACCGGGACGCCCAAGGGTGTCGAGCTCACCCACGGCAACCTGTTCGCGAACCTGGAGCAGGCGTCCCGGGCGTCCGGGACCAATCCGGACGATGTGATTCTGACCTGGATGCCCTATTTCCACGACATGGGGCTGATCGGCACGCATCTGGGGCCGCTGTTCGCGCGGTGTAAGCAGGTCCGGATCAGTCCGATGACCTTCGCGAAGCGGCCGGAGACGTGGCTGCGGGCGGCGCACGCCCATCGGGCGACCGTGCTGACCGCGGCGAACTTCGCGTTGGCGCTGGTGGGGCGGCGGGTTCCGGACTCGGTTCTCGACTCGCTCGACCTCGGTTCGGTCCGGCTCGTGATGGTGGGGGCGGAGCCGATCTCGGCGGTGGTGTGGCGGGCGTTTTCGGACAGGATGATCCGGGCTGGGTTGGATCCGCGGGCTCTGCAACCGGTCTACGGGCTGGCTGAGGCGACGCTGGCGGTCGCGTTTCCGCCGATGGGGGAGCTGGCCCGGCCGGTTCGGCTCAGTCGGGCGGCGCTGGCGCGCGGGGTCGCCCTGGAGACATCGTCCGAGGTGGCGCTCGCGGGCGGGGTCGCCCTGGAGGCGTCGCCCGAGGTGGCGCTCGCGGGTGGCGCGGCGTCGGAGGCGGAGGTGATGGATCTCGGTCATCCGGTGCCGGGGTGCTCGATCCGGATCGTGGACGACGCCGGGGTGCCTCTGGAGGACCGTCTGGTCGGGCACATCCAGGTCCGGGGGCCGCACGTGATGCGCGGATATCACCGGGACGCGGCCGCCACCGCGGAAACTCTGGTCGACGGCTGGCTCCGAACCGGGGACGTCGGGTTCCTCCGCGACGGCCGGCTCTGCGTCTCCGGGCGGGCGAAGGATGTTGTCTTCGTCCACGGGAGAAACTTTCATGCGGCCGACCTCGAGGAGGTCGTGGCGGCGACTCCCGGGCTGGTGGAGGGGCCGGTCGCGGTGGTGGGCGCGACCGATCCGGTCAGTGGCCGGGAGCGGGTGGTGGTGTTTCTTTCCGCGCCCGCGGTCCGGGATGTTCCGCAATCCGCTGAGCTGGCGCGGGTCCGGGTCGCCGAGGCGCTGGGTTACGACGCGGTCGCCGTCCAGATTGTTCCACGGGGCGCCTTCACCCGCACGACCAGCGGAAAGCTCCGCCGCCACCTGCTGCGCGACCGCATCGTTGAAGGAAAATTTCCTTCGGAAATCCCGCCGGTGGTCGGGGTGGGCGCCGACGATCGGCCGCTCGGGGAGACCTCCGCGACGATTGCGACGGTACGGCCGTTGCACACGCGCGCCCAGGCCGAAGACGTGGTCCGCGCCGCCTGGGCCAAGGTCCTGAAAGTGCCGGCCGAGCGTCTCGGGCCCGATGATCGCTTCCTGGCGATCGGTGGGACCTCGTTGTCGGCGATGGAGGTGCTGGCCGAGTTGGAGGACGCCGTGGGGCGTCCGTTGAACCCGTCGACGCTGCGTGACTGTGCGACCATCCCCGCGCTTGCCGATCGGCTGCTCGCCCTCGAAGCGACCGCGCCCGACCCGGTTCCCTCGCCCGCGCCGGTCCCGCCCGCCCTGGTGGGGCCTGCGGCGGTCTCGCCGGCGCCGGCCGCGGTCTCGGCTGTGCCGGCCGCAGTCTCGCCTGCTCCGGCCGCGTCGACCGGTGGCGACGTGGCCGTCATCGGGATGGCCTGCAGATTCCCCGACGCGGAAACTCCCGAGCAGTTCTGGGACAACCTGATCGCCGGCCGGGACAGCGTCACCCGCACCCCCGACCGCGACGGCCACGGCGCCTTCCGCACCCCTGCCAGCGACGGCGCCTTCCGCGCCGCCGACCGCCACGGCGCCTTCCTCGCCGACCCGGCCCAGTTCGATGCCGGATATTTCGGAATCGGCGAGAACGAGGCCCGCTACCTCGACCCACACGCCCGGATCTTCCTGGAACTGGCCCACGAGGCGCTGGAACGCTCGGGCTACGCCGGCCCCCGCCGCCACACCCGCCGGATCGGGGTCTTCGCCGCGGTCGGCGAGAGCGCCTACTCCGAGCTCTTCGACGAGTCCGATCTCGATCAGGCACACGCCCTGACCGGAACCCTCCGCAACCTCACCGCCGCCCGCGTCGCCCACCTGCTCGACCTGCACGGCCCCGCCCTCGCCGTGGACACCGCCTGCTCCTCGGCCCTGGTCGCCCTGCACCTGGCCCGCCGCAGCCTGACCGCCGGCGAGTGCGACATCGCCGTCGTCGGCGGCGTGAACCTGAACCTGACCGATACCGCCCACCGCCTCTTGACGGGCGCCCAGGCACTCTCGCCGACCGGTCGCTGCCGGGCGTTCGACGCCGACGCGGACGGTTTCGTCCCCGGCGAGGGCGGCGCCGCCCTGGTCCTGACCCGTCTCGCCGACGCCGGCGACGACCGGGTGCTCGCGGTGGTCCGCGGAACCGCCGTCAACAACGACGGCCGCTCCCTCAGCCTGATGGCCCCGAACCCGCTCCGGCAACAGCAGGTAATCATCGATGCCTACGGTGCGTGCGGGGTGGACCCGGCCGAGGTGACCTACGTCGAGGCGCACGGCACCGGCACCGCGGTCGGCGACCCGATCGAGGCCCGCTCCCTGGCCCACGCCTTCCCGGACGGTCGCCCGCGCCTCGTCGGCTCGGTCAAGACCAACATCGGCCACCTGCTCAACGTGGCCGGCCTGCCCGCGCTGATCAAGGTCATCCTCGCCATTCAGCACGGCGAGCTCCCGCCGTCCCTGCACCACACCCGTCCGAACCCGCGATTCGACCTGGTCGCGGCGGGTTTCGAGGTCCTGACGGAACGCCGCCCGTGGCCGGGCCCGCGCGTCGCGGCGATCAACAGCTTCGGCTTCGGCGGCACCAACGCCCACGCCATCCTCGCCGCTCCCGCGCCTGCCCCTGCTGCCCCTGCTCCTGCCGCGCCTGCTCCTGCCGGGCATGCCGTTCTCCCGGTGCCCCCATCTGCTCTTTTCCGCGCCCCCGACCCCAGCGGCCCGCATCTGCTGACGTTGTCGGCGAGATCGCCGGAAGGTCTGCGTGCCGCGGCCGACGACCTCGCCGACCACCTGCGCGCCCATCCGTCGCTCCGGGAAGCCGACGTCTGCGCGACCGCATCAACAGCGCGTGACGACGGCCCCTACCGGCTGGCGATCGTCACCGAAGGTGACCTGGCCGACCGGTTGACCTCGACCACCTTTCACCAGCCGACGACCCGCGCGCCCCGGACCGTCCTGCTCTTCACCGCGCCCACTCCCCGCCAGATCGCCGACCTGTCCGCCGCCGATCCGGAGTTCCGCGCCACCGTCGGCCAGAATCCCGAGACGTCCGATGTGGTCACGGTCGCTTTCGGACTCGCGCTTGCCGCGCAATTGACAACCTCGGGGGTACGGCCGGACGCCGTCACCGGAGTCGGCCCCGCCTCCCTGGCCGCAGCCACCTTCGCGGGGACCCTCAGCACGGCGAGCGCCCTCCGCCTGGCCGCCGCGGGGACCCTCAGCACGGCGAGCGCCTTCCGCCTGGCGGCCGGCCCGCCGGGCGCCGACGCCCCGACGGAGCACCCTTCGCGGGAGACTCCTTCCGCGCGGATCCCGCTGCTCGACCCGGCTTCCGGCCACCGGATCCCGTCCTGGGAGCCGACTCAGGCCGCACCAGAACCGCAGGTCGGGCAGCTTCTCGCCGACCTGACCACGGCCGGCTACGACATCGTCGTCACCGTCGGTGCTGGCCTGACCGTCGAAGCTGATCAGCTCGAGGCTGGTCGGATCGAGGTGTTGGCGGCCGGGTACAGCGAGCGCGACCTCCTGACCACCGCGGGCGAGCTGTGGCGTCGAGGCGCCACGCTGGACCGCACGCTCCTGGACGCGGGAACGCGCCGGATCGAGCTGCCGACCTACCCGTTCCAGCGCCGCCGGCACTGGGTGACTGATCCAATTCCGCCAACGCTGTCGCTGCCGACCTGGATCGAAGCGCCGCTCGGCAACCAGGATCCCGCGAGCCGGACTCCGACTCCCATCCCAGGATCACACCAGCCCCTCGCTGCCCCCGCAGACCGGCTGGCGGACCGGCTCGCGGACCGGCCCGGGGTGACCGTGGTCCGCGCCGACCAGGAGGAACGTGGCGCGATCGAAGTCGTGCCAACCCTGCCGACCTCCGGCCACCTGCTGATCGTCACCCAGGATCTCTACGCGACCGGCGTCGGTGCGGAAACTCCCGACCCGGGCCATGCGGTCTGGTCCGGCCTGGCGATGGCCCTGGCCGACGAAAACCCCGACCTTGGCGTACGCATCCTGGACGTCACCGCGGAAACTCCCGAGCACGTGCGAGAGGCTGTCATCGAGCGGGAGGCCGCCGATCCGCCCGCGGCCGGCCCCGCGACGATCGTGGCCTGGCGCAACGGACAGCGGCTGACCCGGACGTTCACCCCGGCACCCGCGACGGAACCGCTGGTCCTGCCCCCGGACGGCACGTACCTGATCACCGGCGGTGCGGGCGCGGCCGGCGCCGCGATCGCCCGGCACCTGGCTCGACGCGGGCACCCGCACCTGCTGCTGGCCGGCCGCTCATCGGAGCCGTCCCAGCTGCTGGAGGAGCTTCGCCAACTGGGTGCCACCGCGGAATATCGGCAGGCCGACGTCGCGGTAGCGGAGGACGTGACCGCCCTGGTAGCCGGCCGGCGATTCGACGTCGTGATCCACGCCGCCGGAGTGGCCCGCCCGGGCAGCCTGCGCGCGAAGTCCTCAGCGGACCTGGCCGCCGGTATCGCCGCCAAGGTCAGTGGTACCGAGTTGCTGACCCGCGCTCTCCGGAACGCTCTCGCCACCCCGGCCGCCATCCCGGCCGCCATCCCGGCCGCCATCCCGGCCGCCATCCCGGCCGCCATCCCGGCCGCCATCCCGGCCGCCATCCCGGCCGCCATCCCGGCCGCCATCCCGGCCGCCATCCCGGCCGCCATCCCGGCCGCCATCCCGGCCGCCATCCCGGCCGCCATCCCGGCCGCCATCCCGGCCGCCACCCCAACCGTCATCCCGGCCGCCACCCCAACCGTCATCCCGGCCGCGACCCCGGTCGGCATTGCGACCGGCACCGCGACCGAGGCCGAGGTCGGTGCGCAGCCGCTGGTGATTTTGTTGTCGTCGGTTTCCGCGGTCGTGCCGGGACTGGCCGGTGCGGTCGGGGACTACGTCGCCGGGAACGCGTACCTCGATGCGTTCGCGGCGGCCGAGCGCGCCTCCGGCCGTACGTCGATCGCGGTTGATCTTCCGGTTTTGGCCGGCGGTGGCCTGGCCGCGGGACATGCCGTCGGCGGCGACGCGCTCCCGCTCGATCGCCTGCCCGAGGTGCTGTGGTCGGCCGTCGCGTTGAACGCCGCCCAGGTGCTGGTCAGCCCACCCCGGTCGCGGTCCGCGGGAGCGCGGTCGGTGCGGCGGAAGACAGACGGCGGCGTCCCGGCGGCGGAAATTTCCGTCGGCCGGGGTGGTGCTCCGGAGTCGAATGCCGCCGTCAGCGGTGGAGCCGCGGTTGCGAAGGAAATTTCCGTCAACCGTGGTGCTCCGGCGGGGCTGGGCGCGACCGTGGGCCGAGGCGGCCATGAACTGGTCGCGGTCATTCGGGAACTGCTGGCGGGGGCATTGGCGAAAGAGCCGCTATCGATCGGGATCGACGAGCCGTTTCTTTCGCTCGGGCTGGATTCGCTGACCGCGGTCGACCTCGTCAAGGAATTGGAGACGCGGCTCGGGCGGACGCTGTCGACGACACTGTTCTTCGAATTCCGGACGATTGCGGAACTGGCCGGGCATCTCGGCGAGGAAGCGGGGACGTTCGCGCTCAGCCCGGTGCAACGGGCGTTCTGGACCAACGGGCGGCTCTACCCGGAGATCCCCGCCTATGCCTATGTGCGGCAGACATTGGCCGGGCCGATCGACGCGGGGCGGCTCGCGGCGGCCTTCGCCGAGCTGGAGCGGCGGCATCCGATGCTGCGAGCGCGGCTCGACGCCGAGGGGCAGCGGTTCGAGGCGGCCGGTGGGGACTGGCCGGCCTGGTTCAGCGTGACCGAGCTTGATCAGCCGGTGGCGGAGCTCGACGCGGAACTTCGCAACCGGACGTTCGACCTGGCGACCGAGGCGCCGGTCCGGGCGGTGCTGGCCGTGGAGAGGTCCGGGACGGCGCATCTGATCCTGGTCGCGCACCACGCGGTGGCGGACGGCTTCAGCCTGGCGATCCTCGGGGACGAGCTCTGGGCGCGGTATGCGGGCGCCGCGCTGCCGGCCGCGCCGGAGACGACGTTCGCCGACCACGAGGCGCTGCGCGGCGAGCCCCACCAGCAGGATCTCGACTGGTGGCGGGACTCGCTGCGCGGCTACCCGGGGCTGGCGCTGCCGTTCGACGGCGATCCCGGGGACGATCCCGCGCCGCCGTACGCGGTGCACCAGGTCGCGATCGGCGCCGAGCTGACCGGGCGGCTCGAGGCGGCCGCCCGGGACGCCGGGGTGTCGCTGTTCCACCTGCTGCTGGCCGGCTACGTGCGGTGCCTGGCGCGGTGGAGCGGGCAGGACGACGTCCCGGTGCTGGTGGCCCGGGCGGGGCGCACCGCTCGCCTGCCCGGAATCGATCGGATGGTCGGCCCGTTCGCGGACACCCTGCCGGTGCTCGCGCGGGTCGGCCCGGGCCTCGCCGAGCAGCTGCGGGACGCCTGGCTGGAGAGTGAGCGGCACGGGACCGTCTCGACCGTGGATCTCGCGCGGATGCTGGCTGCCGAGGGCGGTGGGCCGCGAACGGTGAGTCCGGCCAGCTTCAGTTTCGCGCGCTTTCCCGGTACCGGCGGGGCCGTCGCGAACGTGGTCGCCACCACGGCGGGAACGGCGTCGGCGGCGACCCGGCTGGGACTGGTGTGCTTCGAAGTCGACGGGGCTCTGCATTTCTCCTGGAACTACCCGGTGGCGCTGTTCCGTTCGGCGACCGTCGAGCGATTCGCCGCGGAACATCTGGTTGAGGTCACGGGGCTGGCCGCGCCCGAGCGCACGATTTCGGTGGCATCGCGGATTCGGGCGCAATCACGTCGTACGCCCAATGGGGTTGCCGTTTCTTCTGATGGTCGATCGCTGAGCTATGCCGAGCTCGACGAGGCGTCGGATCGGCTGGCGGTGCGGCTGGCCGGGTTCGGGGCGCGGCGGATCGGGCTGGTCACGGCGCCGGGTGCGGCGACGGTTGTCGGGTTGGTGGGGATTCTGAAGGCGAACGCGGCGTGGGTTCCGCTGGCCGGGGCGCATCCGCCGGGGCGGCTCGCGGGGCAGTTGTCCCGGGCCGGGGTGGACGTGGTCGTCAGTGACGGAACTTTCCTTCATGACGGCTTCACGCTGATCGATCCGTGGGACGGGGTGGCCGGGGAACCGCCGGAGGTCGTCACGCGGCCGGGCGACGACGCGTACGTGATCTTCACGTCCGGGTCGACCGGGCGGCCCAAAGGCGTACCGATCGGGCACCGTGCCATGACCAACTACCTGGAGTGGGCAATTTCGGTCTTCGGGTATCGGGCCGGGGATCGGCTCGCGCAGACGGCATCGATCTGTTTCGACGCGTCGGTGCGGCAGCTGCTGGCGCCGCTGATGGTCGGGGCGACCGTGGTGTGCTGGGACCGGGACACGCTGCGGGACCCGGAGGTGCTGGTCCGGCGGGTTGCCGAGGATGCCGTGACGGTGTGGAGCTCGGTGCCGACGCTGTGGGAGCGGCTACTTTCGGCGGCGGAGAAGTTGGCGGTGGATCTTTCCGCCCTGCGGTGGGTGCATGTCGGGGGTGAGGAGCTCTCCGCGGCGCATGTGCGGCGGTGGTTCGACCTGGTCGGAGCGGGTCAGCGGATCGCCAACCTGTACGGGCCGACCGAGACGACGATCAACGCGACGTGCCATGTGGTCGACGCGCGTCCGGCGGACGACGTGCGGCAGTTGCCGATCGGGCGGCCGGTGGGTGGCGCGATCGTCCAGGTGACCAGGGCGGACGGGGTGCCGTGCGCGGTTGGTGAGGTCGGGGAGCTGTGGATCGGCGGGGTGGGGGTGGCGGACGGCTACCTGGATGATCCGGAACAGACAGCGGCGGCGTTCGTGGGGCGGTGGTACCGGAGCGGGGACCTCGGGGTGCGGGACTCGGACGGGGTGCTGTGGTTCCGGGGGCGGGTTGATGACCAGGTGAAACTGCACGGGTATCGGGTGGAGCCGGGTGAGGTGGAGGCGGTACTTCGCGGGCATCCGGAGGTGGTCGCGGCTGCGGTGCGGGTGGACGGGAAGCGGCTGGTGGCGTGGGTGCAGTCGGGGCGGGATGGGGCGTCGCTGAGGTCGTATCTCGAAGGAATTTTGCCGTTTTATCTTGTTCCGGCGCGGGTTGAGGTGGTGGAGGCGCTGCCGCTGACTGTCACCGGCAAGATTGATCGGGCTGCGCTCGGGGCGAGGGTCGGCTCTGGTCCGCTTGGGGCACCTGCGCCCGCTCTGCTTGGGGCACCTGTGCCCTCTGCGTTGGAGGCTGCTGGTCCCGCTTCGACGGCGGCACCTGCGTTTTCTGCGCTGGGGGCGTCTGCTCCCTCTGCACTGGCGGCTGGTTCCGCTTCGGCGGCGGTTGAGTTTGCTTGGACGCCGACTGAGCGGGTGCTTGCCAGGGTCTGGGAGGGGCAGCTCGACGTGGTGGGCGTGGGGCGTGAGGACGACTTCTTTGCGCTGGGGGGTGACTCGATCGGCGTGCTGGAGATGTTCGCGGCGTTGGAGGAGGAGATCGCGGTGTTGCCGCGGCCGGCGGTGATCTATCGGCACCGGACCGTGGCCGCCCTCGCCGCCGCGATCGATGCCGCGGCCGCGGCGCCCGTGGCCATCGCGGGGCCGCAGGTTGTTTCCGCGTTGAGTGACGCCGCGGTGTCCGAAGTTTCCGCGTTGAGCGATGCTGTTGTGCCCCATGTTTCCGCGCTGGGCGACGCCGCTGTGTCCGAAGTTTCCGCGCTGGGTGGTGTCGTGGCCTCCGATGTTTCCGCAGCAGATCCGGCAGGGTTTCCGCTTACGCCGAGCCAGCGAGGGTTCCTGCTGGCTGATGCGGTCGGAGCCGGGGCGACGTGGCTGGCCGCGCCTCGGCTGTCCGGGCCGTTGGATCTCGCGCGGCTCCAGGAGGCCGTGGATGTGCTGGTGAGACGGCACGCCATGTTGCGCACGGTGTTCCGTCCAGGCCGGCCGCCGGTCCAGGTCGAATTGGCCCCGTCTACCTCACTGACCTCGTCGCCCTCAGTGGTCTCGCCGACCTCGTTGGCCTCAGTGGCCTCGTCGGTCTTGTCGGGATCGCTGGGGTCGTCGGGCGATGCGGTGGGCGAGCGGCTGGTTGTCGAGTATGTCCCGGAACCGGGGTCGATTGCCGAAGAGCTGGCCGCGGAGCGGGAGCACCGGTTTGATCCGGCTCGGTGGCCGCTGGTCCGGATGCGGCTGTTGCGGGCCGGGGCGGAGGAACACATCCTGGTGCTGCACGCTCACCACCTGGTCGGGGACGGGTACAGCGTGGCGTTGTTGGTGCGGGAACTCCTGGCCGTTTATGACCAGGTGCCCTTGCCGCCGCTCCGATCCTCGTTCCGGGACTACGTCGCCCTGCTGAGCAGCCAGGAACCGGCGGTCGCACCGTATGACGGGCCGCCGCTCGGCCGAGGTGCCGATACCGCAACGGCCGGGATCACGCTTGGACCTGCACTGATGTCACGCGTGCGCGAACTGGCAGCCACCGGAGGAACCACGCCGGTGATGCCGGTCCTCACCGCCTATCACCGCGCCCTGAGCAAGATCCTGAACCGGCCGAACCCGGCCATCGGTGTAGCAGTGACCGGCCGCGATCACGCCCTACCCGACCTGTCCCGGATCTTCGGCCCCTGCGCCACCGCCGTAGCCGTCCGCCCCATCCCGGTATCCGATGTTCCTGCCGAGCCCCGTGGATTCGAGGCGCACCTTGAGTCGATGGCGGCCGCAATGACGGAGGCACGCGGCCGCAGTTTCATCGCGCCGCACGGATGGCAGTTCTTCTTCACCTACCTGGACTTCGGCGCGCTCGGCCCGCTACAGGGCAAAACCCTCCGCCTGACCTGGGACGAGACCGACGCGGAGATGTCCGTCCCGCCGGGCACCGACGTGCTCCTCGCCGCCCGCCCGGTCGACGGCGGCCTCCGCCTCACCGTCCGTGGCCGCCTCCCCGAACCAACCCTCACCGCCCTAGCCACCCAGGTCCACGCCGAACTCGCCGCTGCCGCCAACACCAACGCCGCCGCTGCCGCCAACACCAACGCCAACACCAACGCCGCCGCAGACGCGGACGTCGAGTTCGGCGTTGCCGCTGACCCAAATGCGGACGCTGAGGAGCCATCGCGGCCGAACGCGAAGTCCGGAACCATCCCGAGGGCGGACGCAGAGGCGGATGCTGCGTTGCGGACTGCGGCGAAGCCTGGTCCGAACGGCGTGCTGGTGGGGCAGCTGGACGCCGCGCTCGTCGGCTACCTGCCGGCCCCGTCGCAACTCGCGGCCATCGCCGGTGAACTCCCGGAATCAGTGCGGCGGATGCTGCCGCAAATGTCCCGGGAGACGATCCGTGAGCTGCTCTTCCCGGACGGCAGATCCCGTCTGCTGGAGACCGTGGACACCGCACTGGGACGGTCCGGCTTCGTCTGCCTGCCCCGGTTCGCGGACGAGCTGACCGCCCCCGGCCTGGCCGCAGACGCCGCGGCCGCCGCCGACCACGCGGCTGATCACGGCGCCCGAAGCGTGTCACTGGCCGGCATGATCCCGGCGCACACCGGCTACGGCACTGCCGTCGCGAGGCTGGTCACCCGGGATGTCCAGGTGACCAGCGGCCACGCGGTCACTGCCGCGTCAGTAGTCCGCACCACCTTCGCCGCCCTCGCCACCAGCCGCAACCTGACCGCTCAGCCAGACGCGGGACGAGACCTCTCCACCGGCAACCTGAGCACTCAGCCCGAGGCCGGAGGAGATCTCTCCAGCCGCGACCCGAACACGCAGCCGGACCCGGAACGAGACCTCTCCAGCCGTGACCCGGGCGCTCAGCCCGAGGCAGGCGGCGGTCTCTCCAGCCGTGACCCGGGCGCTCAGCCCGAGGCAGGCGGCGGTCTCTCCAGCCGTGACCCGGGCGCTGAGCCCGAGGCAGGCGGCGGTCTCTCCGGTCGGGACCTCAGCGCTGAGTCCGCCGCGGGGCGGGATCTTTCCGGTCTGGTGCTGGCCGTGGTCGGGGTGGGCTCGATCGGTACCTCCTCGCTGTCGCTGCTGCTGGCCGAGGCAACCGAACCGCCGGCCGCCCTGATCCTCTGTGACCTGCCGTCCGCCGCCGGGCGCCTTGCGCGGCTCGCCGCCGAACTGCGCGAGAACGGATACCCCGGGACGATCGAGATCGCCGGCGACGGCTTCTACCGCGCGGACGTGATCATCGCGGCGACCAGTGGTGGCCCGCGGACCGTTGACGTCGACCGGCTGCGGCCCGGCACCGTGCTGGTCGACGACTCGTTCCCGCACTGCTTCGACACCGGCCGTGCCCTGGCCCGGATGCGTGACCGCCGGGACGTGCTGATCGTCGGCGGCGGCCTGCTCGACGCCGGCCCGGCGACCCGCACGGTCGCCGACGGACTGCCGATCTCCGCGCACCCCGGCCGGCTGCCCGGCGCGATCGCGTCGTGCCAGCTGGAGTCGCTGCTCCACGCGACCTGCCCGGACCTGCCCCTGGTCTGCGGCCCGGTCACGGTGGAGCACGTCACCGCGTACGGCAAAGCTCTCGATCTTGCGAAGGTCGACGCCGCACCGCTGCACCTCCTCGGGATGATCGTGCCTCGCGGCATTTAGACGGTGACCAGGGATGGCCCGGCCAGGACGCGTTGCCGGCGCCGGGCCATCCAGCCGATGACCGCGCCGTAGGACATCAGCATCACGATGTCGACGATCGCGAACTGCCACGGCATGTCGGCGGCCGTCTCGTCCAGCGTCAGCTCGCCGAACGCCGCGGCGAGGACGCTGCTCAACAGGTTGTTGCAGACGTGCAGGGCGATGCCGGCCTCGAGCCCGCCGGTGCGGATCGCCAGCCACCCGGCGACCGCGCCGAAGACGGTCAGGTCGGCGAAGCCCCACGGCGTGCCCCAGCCGTGCAACGACGCGAACACCACCGCCTGGAACCCGATCGGCAGCCACGGCGACCGCACCCACGTGCCGACCGCCTGCAGCAGCCAGCCGCGGCACAGATATTCCTCGGCCGCCGACTGCAGTGGCACGACCAGCGCCAACACCAGCATGGAGATCAGGAACGGCCGCCAGCCGACCAGGTCACCGTCGGTGCCCAGACTCTCCGGGCCGTCCTCCAGCAACAGCCCGACCAGCAGGAACAGGGTGATCGCCGCGGTCGCCACGCCCATGCACCGCCACAGCCAGCCCCAACGCAGCCGCCCGTCGACCGAGGAGAGCGTGCCCGGTGGCCGCCGCTGGAACCAGCGGGCCGCCAGCATCGTGGCCGGCAGCAGCGTGGCGACCATCAGGAACATCAGCGCCAGGTCGCTGAGCGGGCCGAAGCTGGGATCGCCGTCCGCGTTCACCGGCCGGCCGGCGAGATCCGCCGGGATGAGCACCGCCAGGTAGAGGCCGATGCCCATGACGAGAGCGGCGGCGGCCAGGAAGAACGTGCCCAGGACAGTTCGCCACCAGCGATTTCCGGGAGTGCGGGCGAGGAGATGAAAAGGCATGCCGAAATTGTGCTCGGCGGCGACCCCATCGCGAATCCGACGGAAGTCGGTATCTGATCCCTAACCAACGATATAGACGTCCTGACCTAAGGTGATCCCACCATGGTCACCTGGTTGCTGCCCGCCGTCCTCGCCCTGGCGCAGCTCGTCGTCTGGCCCGGCCTGCCGTTGCTGCGCGGGGACACCGTCTCACCTGCATGGTTGATAGCGGTCATGATCGCCACCGTGGGGGTCACCGCCGGGCTCGGGTTGCGGCGCCGGCGTCCGGTGTGGAGCCTGATCGTGGTTTCCGCGGCGCTGGCCGTGGCGACCTCGGTGGTGCCGGCCGACGACCAGCTCGTGCTGTTCCCGATCGGGATCGCCGACCTGATTGCCCTGTTCAGCGTGGCCGCGCGATGCCCGCCGCGGACCATGCTGATCGTGCTCGGCGGCCTGATCGCCTGGCAGGGCGCGCTCGGCGCGGTCCAGGACGGCGCCGGCGCCGATGCCGTCTACGAGGTGTTGGTCGCCGCGGTCGCGAACGGGGTGGTCGCCGCGCTCGGGCGGATCCGGGGCCGGTGGACCGCTGAGCGAGCCGCCGCAGCTCGCCGTCTTTCCGCAGCTCAGAATGCACATCGGGAGGCCGCTGAGGCGGAGCGCCGTCGTCTCGCCCGCGAGTTGCACGATGTCACGGCGCACCACCTTACGTCGATCGTGGTCAATGCGCAGGCGGCCGATCTGCTCGCCGAGCAGCGTCCCGAACTGAGGGTGGAGGCGCTGTCGTTCGCCGCGCGGACCGGCCGGGACACCCTCGACGCGCTGCGCCGGTTGGTTGCCGTCCTGCCTGCTCAGGCCGAGGAGGACGAGGCGCCGCCACTGGCCGAGCTGACCGCGGGTTTCCGCGAACTGGGCCAGGACGTGATCGTGGAGATTCCGGGCGGGGAGCCGCCCCGGGCGCTCGCCGCCGCGGTGCACGGCATCGTCCGCGAGGCGTTGACCAACACGCTGCGCTACGCGCCCAAGGCCCAGATCAAAATCAGACTTGCGTACGAAGGGGACACCGCCGATCTCGTCGTCGAGGACAACGGGGGAGCGGCTCGGGTGACCGGCGCTCCGGGGCTCGGCGGTGGCCGTGGGATCAGCGGGATGCGGGACCGTGCCCAGGCGCTCGGCGGGACGCTCGAGGCCGGACCACGGGACGGGGGCGGCTGGCGGGTGCGTGCTTCATTGCCGTACCCCCGAAGCTCTTCCCGGAGGATCGAGTGGTTGCGCAGCCAGGCCGTGGTCGACGCGGGTCTTGCGCTGCTCGCGCTGGTGCTGCCGCTCGGCGGGCTGCTGGCGCCGGGTGAGGATCCGGCGATCGGTCCGGCCGCGGTCGCCCTCGTCGCGTCCGCCCTGGTGGTGCACGTGGTGCCGCTGCTGTGGCGACGGCACCGGCCGTGGTGGGTGCTGTTCGCGGTGGTGGCGACGACGTGGCTCGGTCCGCTGCTGGTCGCGGTCGGGACGGTCGGTTCGGACGACTCGTGGGTGTTCCTGTTCAGCGCCGGTGCCGAGGTGGTGGCGGTCTACGCGGT
Source organism: Actinoplanes sp. L3-i22 (assembly GCF_019704555.1). Classification (NCBI taxonomy): domain Bacteria; kingdom Bacillati; phylum Actinomycetota; class Actinomycetes; order Micromonosporales; family Micromonosporaceae; genus Actinoplanes; species Actinoplanes sp. L3-i22. The sequence goes on along the minus strand of NZ_AP024745.1, from coordinate 7,749,446 downwards.
CGCGGCCTGGGGCGCGCGGGAACGGCTGATGTGGCTCGCCGCGGTGATCGCCACGTTCTCCTCGTCGGCGGCTCTCGCCGTCCTCGTCACGGCGCTCATGCTGACCGAAGATGATCCTGAAGAGCTGACGGGTGGCCTCTCCGGGGCGGTGTTCCTCGTGGTGATGGTCGCGGTGCTCGTGATGGTGGCCGCCGTCGTGCTGGCCGGGCCGATCTTCGGCAGTTGCGCCGCCGGCCGGGCCGCCCGGGCCCGCCGGGACCGTCGCCGGGAGCACGAGGAGGCGGGTGTCGCGTCGGCGACGGCGCTGGCCGCACTGCGTGCCCGGGCCGAGCGGGCGCGGATCGCCGACGGCCTGCGGGCCGCGGTTCTTCAGCCCGCCGCCGCGCTGCCCCGGGCGGCGGATCAGGGTGACCTGTCCGGTGTGCTGGTCTCGGCCCGGGACGCGCTGACCGCGATGCGGGCGCTTCTCGACGGCCTGGACACTTCGACAGCGACCGTTTCGGATCAGGAGGTGCGGTCATCGTAGTTCGCGTGCTGATCGTGGACGATCAGGTGATGGTTCGGGCGGGACTTTCCGCGATCGTCGGCTCCCAGCCGGACCTGGAGGTGGTCGGCGAGGCAGGGGACGGCGCCTCCGCGCTGACGAGTGCCGAGCGGCTGGCACCTGATCTAGTACTTATGGACGTACAGATGCCCGGGGTTGATGGTCTGACCGCGACCGCGCGGCTGACCGCCGGACCGCAACCCCCCAAGGTCCTGGTTTTGACCACCTTTCATCAGGATGCCTATGTGTTCGCGGCGCTCCGTGCCGGGGCCTCGGGCTTCCTGCTCAAGGACGCCGGGCCGGCCGAGTTGATCGCCGCGATCCGCACGGTCGCGGCCGGCGAGGCCATGCTCAGCCCGGCGGTCACCCGGCGTTTGATCGACGCGTTCGCTACCGGGGCTGTTTCCGCTGCTCCGGATGTTGATCGCCGGTTGGCGGGCCTTACCGCGCGTGAGCGGGACGTGCTGCTGCGGATCGCGCAGGGACTGTCCAACGCGGAGATCGGCGACGCGCTCGGGATCGGCGTGGGCACGGTCAAGGCGCATGTGAACGCGTTACTTTCCAAGATCGGCGCTCGTGACCGGGTTCAGGCGACGATCATCGCCTATGACTCGGGGCTCGTCCGCCCCCGCTAGATCGCCTTGGCGAAGCCGGAAGGGGCGACCATGTCGGCGACTTTGCGGAAAGTGTCGGGGAGCGAGACTTCCGGGTTGTCGAACCAGTACTGCACGCTCGTCCGCAGCGCGGTCATGAACGTGGCGACCAGGACCCGTGCGCGGAGTTCCGCATCCGGGCCGGCGACGCGGGTGGCGAGCTCGGCGGCCAGGTCACGCTCGATCGCCGTGTAGGCCGCGATCTGGTGGGCCAGGTGGCTCGGGTCGCGGTGCAGCTCACGGCGCTGCGTCAGCCACGAGGTGTCCGCGTCGGCGAAAGCCTCGGTGAGCAGGCCCTGCGCCGCGCCGGTGAGCACCGTCCACGGATCGGCGGCCGGCTGCTGACGGATCGACTCGCACAGCCGCCGCATCCGGTAGGCGTCGCGGTAGTAGAAGACTTCTTCCTTGTTCGCGAAATAGTTTGTGAACGTTCGCCGCGAAACCCCCGCGCCTTCGGCGATGGCGTCGATCGTGACGTTGTCGGCGCCGCGCTCGGCGGCCAGGCGGACGGCAGCGTCGTGCAACGCCATCCGGGTGGCCATCTTCTTGCGTTCGCGCAGCCCGAGGTTTTCCTCCACACCGCAACCCTAGTGCGACGTGACCCACTTCTCAAAGTGCAAACTTGCCTAGAGTGCAAACAAAGACGAGGCTGAGAGCGTGAGCGCCTGGGGGGATGCCGCCGACCGGCGGCGTGCTTGGCGATGGCTGGCACGGCTCGCCGTGATCACCATCGCCGCGGCCGCCGTGTGGCTCACGGTCCGCGGTCGGCTTCCGGCTCCGGGTGCGATTTGGACCATTTTGCGTACGGCGGATGCCCTCTGGGTGGTCGCGGCGCTCGCCGCCCAGGTCGTTTCCCAAGCGGCTTTCGCCCTGCAACAGCGCCACCTGCTCGGGGCCGTCGGGGTGAGCGTGTCCCGGATCGCGGCGCTGGCGATCACGTACAGCCGGTCGGCGATCAGCCTTGCGCTGCCCGCCGGGTCGGCGATGTCGGCCGCCTACGCCGTGCAGCAGTACCGTCGGCGCGGGGCCGGCGGGGCGACCGCTGCCACGGTTGCGGTGCTGTCCGTGGTGGCTTCGATGAGCGGGCTGCTCGCGGTTTGTGCGCTCGCGTTCGGGCAGCGGCCGTTCCTGAGCTGGTGGCATGGCGCTTCCTACGAGGCGATCGCGGCTGCGGTGGTGCTGGTGACGGCACTTGTCACCGCGTTCCGCTCGCGGCCCGGCCCATCGCCGTCACCCGAACCCGAATTTCCGCAGTCCTCGGCTTTGTCATCGCCGCAGTCCTTGGCCGGGTCGTCGCCGCAATCCCCACGGCAACCGTCGCCGCAGCCCTCAGCGCGGTCGTCGCAGCAGTCCTCGCCGCAGCACTCAGCGCGGTCGTCGCAGCAGTCGTCGTCGCAGGTCGAAGGCGAACGTGTCGAGGCGCCTTCCGCTTTGCGGCGCCTCGGGTCCCGAGTTCACCAGGAGTGGACGGCGGCGGTCACGGCCGCCCGATCCATCCGGCCGCGCGACGGGGCCGCGGCCGTCCTGTGGTCGGCGCTGAACTGGGCGGCGGACGCGTTCTGCCTGGTCGCGGCCGCTCAGGCATGTGGTCTGCCGGCCGGCTGGCGGACCGTCGGGGCTGCCTACCTCGTTGCGCAGGTGGTGCGGCAGATCCCGATCAGCCCCGGCGGGCTCGGGTTCGTGGAGGCGAGCCTGGTCACCGCGCTGAGTCTGGGTGCCTCGACGGCCACTGCCGCCGCGGCTGTCCTTCTCTATCGCATCATCTCGTTCTGGCTGATTCTGCCGGTCGGGCTGCTCACCTATCTCGGGTTGCGGCGGGTGCCGGCCCGGGCTCTGGAACTCCCGATCAGATCGGTGTTACCGAGGCGGGCTCGGGCCGAGCTCGCGGAGTCCTCCCACTGAGATCCCGCCCCGCGGCGGGGCACAGCGCCCGGGTCGCTGCTGGATCCGCTCTCAGTTCTCGCTGCTGGATCCGCCCTGAGCTTTCGCTGCTGAGACGGGCTCTGAGTTCTCTACTGAGACCGGGTTCTTGAGCCGCCTCTCGCGGCGGTCGTCCGATCGGATCGTCATTCAGGCCGCTGGTCGGCGGCGAAACGGGCCAGGTGGATGGCGACCGGTCGAAGGCCGCGGCGCTGGTAGAGGCGGATGGCATCGTCGTTTCCGTGCAGCGCCGCGATGAACAGGTCGCCGATCCCGGCCGCGTCCAGTTCAGCGTCCACTCGGTCCAGGAGTCGGGTGCCAATGCCCTGACCGCGCGCCCCCGGAGCGACCGACAGTGTCTGCAACTCGGCCATCCGGTTGCCGGTGACCCAGGTGTCGTCCGGCCCGGGCCGGACCTGCACCAGGGCATATCCCACCAGCGCATTTCCCACCAGGGCATTTCCCGCCGGCGCAGAGCGGTGATCGCCCTGGGGCAGCCCGGCCCGCGGGGTCACGGCCCTGTCAGGCATCGCTTCTCCGTCCGGCTTTGCCTCCGGCGCGACGCCCTCCGAAGGCTCTGCTTCCGCGAGCAGGACGAAGGAACCGGGCGAGGCGAGCCACTCGACATACGCGGAGCGGCGCGCCGTCCACGAGGCGTCCCGTGGCTGGTAGACGGCGTCCGGAACGACCTTCTGATGGTGCTCGTGCAGGGAAAGCCAGAGCGGCTCCAATCGGTCGACGATCTCGACTCCAGCCTTGCTGATGCTGATCTCCATGCACAGGATGATCCGCCAGAAAGCCTGGAACGGCATGGGTCTTCTACTGCGTTCGCGTCTGTGCCGCGGCCCTGCGTCTGTGCCGCGGCCCTGCGTCTGTGCCGCGGCCCTGCGTCTGTGCCGCGGCCCTGCGCTGCGGGCCTGCGCGCGCGGCCGCGAGGCGTGGGCGTGGCTGAGGCTCAGGCACGGCGTGTGGGCGGTGCCGGCCGTCTCGGGCCGGCACCGCAAATGCGGTCAGTCGAAGTGCAGGCCGCCCGTGCGGGTGCGTTTGAGCTCGAAGAAGCCGGGATAGCTCGCCATCGTCCGGGCGGCGTCGAAGAGGCGGGCGGCCTCCTCACCACGGGGGATCCGGTTCAGCACCGGGCCGAAGAACGCCACCCCGTCGATGTGGATCGTCGGGGTGCCGACGTCCTCGCCGACCGGGTCCATGCCCTCGTGGTGGGACTTGCGCAGCGCCTCATCCCACTCGGCCGACTCCGCGGCCTCCGCCAGGGAGGCCGGCAGGCCCGCCTCGGCGAGCGCCTGCGGGATCACCACGGCGAAGTCCTTGTTGTCCTGGTTGTGAATGCGGGTGCCGAGCGCGGTGTAGAGGTCGCCGAGCACGTCCTCGCCGTGCTGCTGGGCGGCGGCGGTCACCACCCGGGCCATGCCGAGCGAGCGGTCGACCAGCTCCCGGTACCACTCCGGGAGCTCGCGCTTCTCGTTCAGCACATACAGGCTCATGGGACGGAACCGCAGGTCGAATTCGCGCAGCGGGCGCACCTCGAGGATCCAGCGGGACGTGATCCAGGCGAACGGACAGGCGGCGTCGAAATACAGGTCGACGGTGGTCATCAAATTGCTCCTCACTGAATTGCCGTGCCAACGCTAGAGCCTTGATCGGCCGGTCCGGGTGCCAATCGTGCCGCAAGTGGATGGGCCAATGCATCAGACCAGGGTGGTACTTCGAGATTCATACCGTGGTCTGACGCGGCCCGGCCGCCGGCTGATTACCTTTGCCGCCATGGTCGTCGCAACCCATCTCACAACTCGCCGGATCGAGGCCGCCACCAGGCCCGACCGGGATCGAGCCATCGACGCGCTGCGGGCGATCGCCATCCTCGGCGTGGTGCTCGGGCACTGGCTGGTGACCGCACTCGTCTTCGACGAGGGGCGGGTCCAGGTGGTCAGCCCACTGCAGCACATGCAAGCGCTGACCCCGGTCTCCTGGGTCTTTCAGACCCTCGCGGTCTTCTTCCTGGTGGGCGGCCAGGTCGCGGCCGGCAGTTGGTCGCGGCGGGCTGTTCGGTATGAGGACTGGGTCGCGCACCGACTCAAACGACTGTTTCGCCCGGTGCTCCTGGTGCTCGTCGTCTGGACGGTGGTGGCCGGCTTCCTGCTGGCCCTCGGCGCCAGTGGGGAAGCCGTGGGCACGCTGGTGAAGCTGGTGCTGTCCCCGATGTGGTTCCTGCTCGTGTTCGCGGCGCTGACCGCGGCTACACCGTTGGTCGTTCGCTTGCACCCGGTGGTGCCGTTTGCGGTCGTGGTGGTCGTCGACCTGCTCCGACTCGGGCTCGGTGCGCCTGCCTGGGTGGGGTGGATCAACCTGGCTGCCGGATGGTTGGTGCCGTTCGCGCTCGGTGCGCGATGGGGGAGGATGTCGCGGCGTGCGCTGTGGGCTCTGCTGATCGGCGGCGTGGTTGCGACCGTGGGGCTGGTGCTCTGGGCAGGTTATCCGGCTTCGATGGTCGGCGTTCCCGGTGCGGGGTTCTCCAACCTGGCGCCGCCGAGCCTGGCAGCGGTCACCTTCGGCCTGGCCCAGTGCGGACTCGCCGGCCTCGTGCGGGAGCCGCTGCGACGGTTGATGCGGCGCCCGGCGTGGTGGGCGACGGTCGTGATGGTGAACCTGTTCGCGATGACGATCTTCCTGTGGCACCAGACCGCGATGATCACCGGGACGGTTCTGGCGCGGACGCTGGTGGGACCGCTGACGGGTCTGCACACGACGCCGGACAGTGCGGTGTGGGTGCTTGCCAGGGTCGGCTGGTTGCCGCTGTTCGGCCTGATTCTGCTGTTCGTCTGCCTCGCGGCACGCCGAGTCAGGGGGTGATCGTCGGAACGAGCGATCAAACCAATGGCACCGCTGTCGCCGGCTGGCTTGGACGATAGATCTGGTGCTGGTGCTGGTGCTGGTGCTGGTGCTGGTGCTGGTGCTGGTGCTGGTGCATCCGGAGATTGAGATGCGGGAGTCGGCTACCGGGGGTCTTACCGGGGGGAGGGCGGTCTGCGGGGCGGGTGGTTTGCACAACCGGTGGTTCGCGCGGCGGGTAGTTTGCGTGGCTGATGGTTTGCACAACTGGTGGTTTGCGCGGTCGGTGGCTATGCCTCGTGGATTCCGTAGCGGGCCATTACTGCGGTTCGGCGGGTGTGGTTGACCGTTCGGACTCGGCGGGCGATGAAGAAGACGTCGAACAAGGTCCAGAGGCCCAGGCCACCGAGGGTGAACAGCATGACGATGGAACGGGCGGTGTCACCCAGGTAGAAGCGGTGGCCGCCGAAGATGCCGGTGATGCACCAGAGGGCGTACGCGATTTTCGGGTTCTTCTTTATTGATTCGAATTCCGATTCGGCGCGCAGCAGCCGCAGGCGCTCCCATTCCGGAAGTGTGGCCTGCTCCTGCGGTGATTCCATCCGACGAACGATAGCGGTCAGCGAGGTGAGGCGACACGGCCGAGGCGCGAGGCTCGGGCGGGGCAGGTTGGCCGGGCGGAGTGGCGCGGCTCAGCGCAGTGCGGTTGCAGCGCGGCGTCTGGGCGCGGCCCGGCGTGGTGCGCGGCCCGCCATGCCGCGTGCGGGGCGGCGTTGCGCGGTGCAACGCGGGGCGGGCCGTGCGGATGACGCAACGCGGTGCGCGGTGCGCCGGCGCGGTGCGCGGTGCGCCGGCGTGGTGCGGGGTGCGCGGGTGTGGTGCGGGGTGCGCGGGTGTGGGGCGCGGGCGGGGCAGTGCGGGCGGGTGGAGGTGGGGGTCTTTGGGGCTGAGGGGAATGTTTGGTGCGGTTGCTGGGGGTGCCGGGTGGGGTGGGTGAGTTAGGGCTTGCGGGCTACGGCGCCGAAGAGGGAGGCCTCGACTGGGGTTGGGTGTTCGTCTGAGTCGGGGTTGGGGCGCCATTCGCTGATGGCGGAGATTCCTGGGGTGATCAGGTCCAGGCCGGTGAAGAACTCCTCGAACTGGGGGTGGGTTCGGGGGTAGACGTCGGAGCGGCCGGAGCGGAGGGACTCGTCCCAGTTGGCCTTTAGGTCCGGGGTCAGGAAGTCGGTGGTGGCCATGGTCATTGTCAAGTAGCTGCCGGGAGGGAGGGCGTCGATCAAGGTGTGGACGATTTCTACCGACTGGGGGTGGTCGGGGAGGAAATGGACTACTGCGACCAGGATCAGGGCTACCGGCTGGGACAGGTCCAGGATCTCGACCGATTCGAGGATCTGGGCGGGGTTGCGGAGGTCCTGCTCCAGGTAGCGGGTCTGGCCCTCGGTGGTGCTGGTCAGGAGCGCTCGGGCGTGGGCCATGACCATCGGGTCGTTGTCGACGTAGACGATCCGGCTGGTGGGGGCGATTCGCTGGGCTACCTGGTGGGTGTTGTCGGCGCTGGGTAGGCCGGTGCCGATGTCCAGGAACTGGCGGATGCCTGCCTCGCCGGCCAGGAAGCCGACTGCGCGTTGGAGGAACGCGCGGTTGGCGCGGGCTGCGACTCGGGCTGCGGGGTACGACTTGGCGAGTAGGTCGCCCGACTCGCGGTCGGCGGCGAAATTGTCCTTGCCGCCCAGCCAGTAGTTGTAGCGGCGGGCCGGGTGCGGCACCCCGGTGTCGAGCTTGTCGATCGTCACGCCGAGATCCTAATAGGAACATGAACGCCGGGACAGCCACCCCGCAGCGGCTCTGGCGCGGGCGCCGTCGGCGTTGGGCCTGGCGTGCCGGCTCGGTCGTGCTGGGGGTCGGTGTCGGGGCTGGCGCGCTGGGCGCGGTCGGCGTCGGGGCTGGCGTGGTGGCTGGCCCAGCGCCGCGCTGGGCTGCGCCGCGCTGGGCTGCGCCGCGCTGGGCTGCGCCGCGCTGGGCTGCGCCGCGCTGGGCTGCGCCGCGCTGGGCTGCGCCGCGCTGGGCTGCGCCGCGCTGGGCTGCGCCGCGCTGCGCCGTGCCGCGCCGCGCTGGGCGGGGCTGGGCTGGGCAGGGCTGCGCCGCGCCGCGCCGCGCCGCGCCGCGCTGGGCTGGGCTGGGCTGGGCTGGGCTGCGCCGCGCCGCGCCGCGCTGGGCTGGGCTGGGCTGGGCTGGGCTGGGCTGGGCTGCGCCGCGCCGCGCTGGGCTGGGCTGGGCTGGGCTGGGCTGGGCTGGGCTGGGCTGGGCTGGGCTGCGCCGCGCTGGGCGCTGGGCGCTGGGCGCCTGGGCTGCGCTGGGCTGTTGGGTGGGCTGCTTTTTGGTCACGGAAGGTGATCGACTGAGTGCCCAGAGTGTGGCGATTTGTCGAGAGGCTTGGTACGCGGCAGTATGCACGGGTGCAGCGATACCGAGTTGGCATCCTGGCTGGTGCGGCGGTCGTGGTTCTCGGCGGTGGGGGCCTGATCTACACAGGTCTGAGCGACGGGGGCTCCGACGGCGGGGGAGTGCTGCCGAGTGCGCTGAACATCGGCGACTCCAAGCCGTCCGCGTCGCCTACGCCGACCGGGCCGAGTCCTGCGGAGCTGGCGAAGGCGGCGCAGGTCAAGCGGGCGAGCCAGCTCACCGCTGCGTTGAAGAAGCTGACCGCCACCTCGCCGGAGTTCTCGGTGGCGGTGCTGAACAAGAAGACCGGCGAGACGTTCGCGTATCGCGGGGACGAGCACTACGACACGGCCAGCATCGTCAAGGCCCAGATCCTCGCCTGCATGCTGCTCAAGGACCAGGACGCCGGCCGCGACCCGAGCACCGGCGAGATGACGCTGGCCAAGCCGATGATCCAGCTCAGCGACAACAATGCCACGACCTCGCTGTTCACCCGGATCGGCGGGAAGACGGCGGTCGGCAAGTGCAACAAGCGGCTCGGGCTGAGCGACACCGTCGTCAACACCTCGTGGGGCCTGACCCGCACCACCGTCGACGACCAGGTCAAGCTGCTCTCCGAGTTCGTCGACACCAAGGGGCCGCTCGACACGGACTCGCGGAAGGCCGCGTTCAAGCTGATGAACACGGTCAACGCCGCCCAGGACTGGGGTGTGCCGGCGATCGCCAAGACCGGGGAGACGTTCACGGTCAAGAACGGCTGGGACACCCGTTCCGCGGACGGCGGGCTGTGGGCGATCAACACGATCGGCCGGGTCACCGACGGGGACGACGTGGACGTTTCGGTCGCGGTGCTCTCGCACAACAACAAGTCGATGCCGGCCGGGATCGCCCTGGTCGAGAAGGTCGCCAAGCTGACCCGCCAGTACCTCAAATACTGAAACCGCGGGTGAGCGCCTCCTCGAACAGAGGGCGCTGGGCGCGGATGTAGTCGGCGTCGCCCAGGTACTGCAGGTGGTGGCCCGCGGCCAGGTGGCCGGCGAAGGCGGTGTTTCCGGCGGCGGCCTCGGTGCGCATGTGGGCGACCATGGTGTCCAGGCGGTGCGCCACCATGTCGAGCAGGGCGGCGCGGGACGGCGCGTCCAGTCCGTACCGGTCGCAGAAGAGGCGCAGGCGGGCGGCCTGCTCGGGCGGGGAGCCCAGCGCGTCCGCGCTGCCGGGGGCGGTCAGCGGGGACCAGCGGTAGACCGCGTAGGCGACGTCCCACAGGCGCGGGCCGGGGCGGGCGTGGTCGAAGTCGAACATGCCGACGACATGGTCGCCGTCCAGGACGCAGTTGTACGGGGCGTAATCCCCGTGACAGATCACCTCGACCGGCTCGATCGCCGGGACCTGCCAGCCGTCGCGCGGTGCGGTCCGGGCATAGCCGGCGGTCGCGTCGTGATACGCCCGGAGCAGCGAGGCCGCCGACTCGACCGCCGGGATCGAGGCCGCGGCCGGGCTCAGCGGATAGTTCCCCACCTCGCCGGGCAGGAAGTCCAGGACCTCCAGGCCGTCGACGGTTCCGTGGAACCGGGGAGCTCCGGTGAAACCCTCCGCCGCCAGGAACTCGAGCAGCGCGTGGATCCGGGGCGACCACGGGCCGGTGGGGCGGTGCACCCGGTCACCGAGCCGGACCACCTCGTTGACCCCGCCGACCAGCACCTCACGTTCGCTCATCGCCCCATCATGGTGGGCGGCACAAACAGCGCGGCCCGGCGACACGCTGGCCGCCGGGCCGAATCGAGCAAAGGGCAGATCGAGCAAAGGGCAGGTCGAGCAAAGGTCGGATCGAAGGACGATCAGCCCCAGGTGGCGGTGGACCAGTCCTCGGACGACCAGAAACGGCCCGTCCACGACCCCGCCGACCAGAAGCGCCCGGACCAGAACCGCCCGGTCCACGCCGGGTCGTCCCACGACGTCGCGCCGCCCCATGGCGTGCCGTTCCAGTCCGCCGCCGCCCAGGTGCGGGAGGCGAACGACGTGCCGGTCCAGCCGTCGCCGGCCATCCGCATGCCCATCCACACGCCGCCCTTCCAGGCCTGGCCGGCCGCGGTGAACGCCGCCCAGTTCGCGCTGTGGAACGGCCCGAAGATGGTGAATTCGCCGCTCAGCGGGATGTTGTTGCTGACCACGCGGCTGTCACCGCGGGCGTCGTCGAGGTTGCCGCTGCCGTTCGACGGGGCCCACGTCTGCTTACTGGTCACGGACGGGGCGAGGTCCAACGCCGTACCCAAGTTGATTTGTTTGAGGCCGAGGGCCGCAGCCTTGCCGGACACCGCCGTGCCCCGTTTGAGCAGGTCTTTGACCTGGTCCGGGGTGAGTGACGGGCGGGCCTGGAGGAGCAGCGCGACGGTGGCCGAGGTGACCGCGGCGGCCTGGGAGGTGCCGCTGCCGCGGAACAGCGTGGTGCCGGTGCGCGCGCCGGGGTAGGTGTTGTCGATGTTCGAGCCGGGGTCGCGCAGCGACGCGATCGACTCGCCGGGGGCCAGCACGTCCGGCTGTTTCTCCTGGGTGGCCAGGTTCGTGTACGCGGCCAGCTCGTCGTCGGAGGTCGCGACCGTGCCCTTGGTCGCGGTCGCCCCGACCGACAGCACGAACGGGTCGGTCGCCGGGTTCGCCAGGGTGGTGGTCGCGTTGCCGTCGTTGCCGGCCGCGGCGACGACCACGATGCCGGCCTTCCACGCCTGCTCCGCCGCGTACTGCAGCGGATCGGTCCACGCTTCCGGGTTGCCGCCACTGCCGTACGAAAGGTTGAGGACCTTGATCGGGTTTGCCGGATCGTCGTTGCGGTGCTGCACCACCCAGTCGATCGCCGCGATGACCTGCGAGACGTCGACCGCGCCGTTCGCGGTGCCCAGCTTGATCGAGGTCAGCTTGGCCTTCGGGGCGAGCCCGACGCTGCCGCTGGCGGTGTCGTTGCCGATGATGATGCCGGCCATGTGCGTGCCGTGACCGTACGTGTCCAGGTACCGCAGCTCGTCGGACTGCGACTCGAACGACAGGTCCGGCCCGTTGACCAGCTGCGATGCGGGTATTCCGGGGACCGGCGCGACGCCGGTGTCGAGCAGCGCCACGCCGACGCCCGCGCCGGTCAGCGACGCGGCGGCGCCGGAGTCCGCCCCGACGATCCGGCGGACGTCCTTGAGCGAGGTGCCGGTGCCGGTGGTGCTGGTGCTCAGCCAGGAGCCGGACCAGCCGCCAGCGGGAGTGCCGCGGCCCGCGGCGGAGGCGGGTACGGCGGGAACTATCAAGAGCATCGCCGCGGCGGTTGCCCGGGAGATCCGTGAGGGGCGCACCAGGTGGTCCTTTCCTACTGTGTTCAGGTGCTCCACGATCGGTAACGGAACGGGCTCCCGTCCAGCCCTGAGCAGGGCTTCCGCCCTTTCGGCCGAGCCAGGTCGGGGTGCGGCGGGCGGGTTCCGGAGGAATTTCTCAGGTTGCGGAACGGGTCGCCGATGGGCGTGCACTCTGAAAGGTGTGCGCGGAACTTTGACGCTGGACCCGGTCACCGGCACCGCGACCCGCGCCGACCTGGCCGGAGCGCTGCGCGACGCGGTCCGCGGCGACCGCCGCTGCTCGCTGTTCCTCTTCGACGTCGACCATTTCAAGACGGTCAACGACGTCTACGGTCACCAGCGCGGCGACGAGGTGCTCCGGGCCATCGCGGAACGCGCGATGTCCGCGGTGGGCACGGCCGGCACGGTTTTCCGGTACGGCGGTGACGAGTTCGTCGTCCTGCTCCCGCACACGCCGGCCCCGGAGGCGCTGCGGCTCGCCCTGCGCCTGAGCGGCGCGATCCGGGACGTGCCGTTCGGCACCGACCCGCCGCTGCACCTGTCGGTCAGCCTCGGTGTCGCTACCGGCTCGGCGCCCGACACCCTGATCGCCGCCGCCGACCGGCGCAACTACCTGGCCAAACGCCGTGGCCGGGGCGGGGTGGTGGCCGACGACGCGGACACGCCCGCCGAGGCCGGCTCGTCCCGGCTCTGGGAGCGGGACACCGCGCTCACCGCCGTCCACGACTTCCTGACCCGGCTCGCCGCGCACGGCCACGGCGCGCTGCGGATCACCGGCCAGCCCGGCGCCGGGCACACCCGCTTCCTGACCGAGGTCGGCCGGATCGCCCGCCTGCGCGGCTTCACCCCGGCCCAGCTCATCCTCGCCGACCTGGACACCAATCCCGAGGCGGAAATTCAACAGATCAAGACCGGGATTGCGTACGCCACCACGGGCGCCCCGGCGCAATTGCCGGTCCCGGAGCTGGGCGTGGCCCGGCTGGAGCCGTGGTCCCCGGCGACCGTGCACATCTGGCTGCGCGCCGCACTGGCCGGCGAGCCGTCATCCGCCCTGGTCAGCGAGGTGGTCCGGCGCAGCGGCGGGCTGCCGGCGGCGGCCGTGCGGACCCTGGACCGGCTCCGCGAGCGCGTCGAGGTGATCCCGGACGGGGCCGGCGGCTGGACCCTGACCGCGGCGGTCACCGCCCGCCCGAGCCGCAAGGTGCGACTGCCCGCCGAGCTGACCGCGCTGGTCGGCCGCCGCCCGGAACGGCACCGGGCGGCCGCGCTGCTCCGCGAGAACCGGCTGGTCACGCTCGCCGGGCCGGGCGGGATCGGGAAGACCCGGCTGTCCGTCGCGGTCGCGCGCGACGTCGCCGACGGCTTCCCGGACGGGGTGGTGTTCGTGCCGTTCGCGGACGCCACCGGCACCGACGAGGCGGTCCGCGCGCTCGCCGCCGCGCTGCAGGTCGAGGACGTACCCGGGGTGGACCTCGTGGACGGGCTGCGCGAGGCGGTCGCCGCGAGCGAGATGCTGCTGGTCGCCGACAACCTGGAGCAGGTGCCCGGGCTGGCGCTGACCCTGGCCGGGCTGCTCGCCGAGGCGCCCGGGCTGCGGATCCTCGCGACCAGCCGGGAGCCGCTCGGGATCTACGGCGAGCAGGTCTACCGGGTGCCGTCGCTGCCGGCCGAGGACGCGGCCCAGCTCTTCGCCCAGCGGGCGCGGGCCGCCGCCGGGGACTTCGAGCCGTCCGCGGCCGAGCGGGCCGACGTCGCCGCGCTGTGCGCGCGCCTCGACGGGCTGCCGCTGGCGATCGAGCTGGTCGCGGCGCGGGCCGGGACGTACTCGCCGGCGCGGCTCCGGGCGCTGCTCGACGAGCGCCTGGACATGCCGGGTGAGCACGGTCCCCGGGACCGGCCGGAGCGGCAGCAGACGCTGCGCGGGGCGATCGGGTGGAGCTATGCGCTGCTCGACGCGGACGAGCGGCGGATCTTCACCGGGCTGGCGGTGTTCGCCGGCGGGTGCACCGAGGAGGCGGCCGACGCGGTGCTGCCCGGGGCGGCGGCCGGGCTCGCCCGGCTGGTGGCGAAGAGCCTGCTGACGGTGGAGACCGGCTCGGGACGCTTCTCGATGCTGGCGACGATTCGGACGTACGCCAAGGAATTGCTCTCCTCGAACGAGGCGGACCTCGCGCCGGTCCGCCGCCGCCATGCCACCTGGTTCGCCGATCTTGCCGCCTTGGCGGCCGAGGGTATGGCCGGAAGCGATCAGCAGGAGTGGGCGGCTCGGCTGGATCTCGAGTATGCGAACCTGCGGGATGCGGTGGGTGGGGCGCTGGACGCCGGGGACGTGCGGACGGCGGCGCGGATCTGTCAGGGGTTGTGGCGGTACTGGCGGAACGGCAACCACATCGCTGAGGGGCGTGAGTGGCTTGACCGGCTGCTTTTGATGCCCGGCTCCGAGGAGCTCTTCTACCCGGCTGCGGTGCTGGCCGCCACGCAGGACGACAACGTGACCGCGGCGGCGTACGGGACGCGGTGCCTCGATCTCGCGATCCGGCTCGGGGATCGGCCGACCGAGGCCCAGGCGCGGAACATCCTGGGGGTGGCGGCTCTCCGGAACGGTGAGTATGTGGCTGCTTCTGATCACTTTGGGTTCGGGCTGGAGGTCTGCCGGGAGCTGGGGCAGCCGGCCGGGATCGCGATCGCGCTCGGGAATCTGTCGAAGCTGGCGCTGCGGCAGGGCGATGCCGGGGCGGCGGCCGGGTATGTGGATCAATGCCTGGAGTTGGAGCGGGCCGCCGGGAACAGTCGCGGGGTGCTGCTCGGGCTGGAATGTCGGACCGACGTGCGTCTTGCTCAGGGGGATTCGGGCGGGGCCCGGGAGTCGGCGGGGGAGGCGCTCGAACTCAGCCGGGACCTCGGCGACCTGTTCGGGGAGGCGATGGCGCAGCATCAGCTCGGGCTGGCGGCGCTCGCGGACGGGGACCTGGCCGGGGCGGTGCGGATGTTCCGGGCGGGGATGGCGCTGCGGCACGAGATCGGGGATCGGGAGGATCTGGCCAACTCGTTCGACTGCCTGGCGGTGGCGCTTGCCGGGAGCGAGCCGGCCCGGGCGGCGCGGCTGGTGGCGGCGGCTGGGGAGCTGCGGCGGCGGCATCGGCTCGCGGATCCGGCGGGGGCCGGGGAGCGGCGGGAGGCGGTCTGTGCGGCGGCTCGGGAGGCGCTCGGCGATCGGGGCTTTGCGGCGGCGTGGCGATCCGGCGCCGCGATGTCCATCGAGGAAGCCGTGACCGACGCGTCCGCCTGAGAGGTACTGCGGCGTTGACGGTACTTCGGACTGCGCAGTACTGTGCGGTCCGTGGATACCACGCAGCTCCTCAAAGGAGTGCTGGACCTCGCCGTCCTCGCCGCCCTGCGCGACGAGGACGGCTACGGCTACGACATCCTGCGCCGCCTCCGGGCGACCGGTCTGCAGGACGTCGGCGACGCCTCGGTCTACGGCACTCTCCGCCGCCTGTTCAGCGGCGGCTTCCTGAACACCTATGTGGTCCCCAGCGACGAGGGCCCGCACCGCAAGTACTACGCGCTCAACGCCGCCGGCCGCGCCGAGCTGGAGCGGAACGGCAAGACCTGGCGCGAATTCGCTTCGACCATGAACGACCTGCTCGGGGACCGGGGGACCGCGTGAACGACACCGCACAGGACGAGATCGCCGGGTATGTCGCGCAGGTGCGCGAGGCCCTCGGCGGGGTGCCGGACAGCACCCGCGAGGAGCTGCTCGACGATCTTCCCGAGCATCTGACCGAGGTCCTCGCCGAGGGCAACGGCTCGCTGGTGGAACGGCTCGGGTCGCCGTCGGCGTACGCCGCCGAGCTGCTGGCCGCGGCCGGTCTCGGTGGTGAGCCGCCGGCCCGCCGCGACCAGGTGACCGAGTTGCGGGAGTGGGCGGTCCAGGTCCGCGAGCGGAGCGCGGTGTGGCTGGCGGCGGCCGACGTCCGGGTCGGCCCGGTCCTCGGATATGCCAAGGCCAGCGAGTTCCTGGTGCTGCTCCGGCCGGCCTGGTGGGTGCTGCGCGGCTACCTGGTCGCCATGGTCGTCGCCCAGATCCTCGACACCGGGTCCGAGCCGATCGGCCTGCTGCCCCGGATCGGCGGCAGCGAACTGGTCGCGCTGATGCTGGCGGCTGCCGGGATCATCGGCTCGATCTGGCTGGGCCGGCGGGGGACCCCGGTGACGTTCTGGCCGCGGTTCACCTTCCACGCCGGCACCGCGGTGCTGATCCTGGTGGCGACGCTCGGGTTCTTCGGCGCGGACAACGACGCGCGGAACAGCCCGTACATGCAGGCGACCTACAGCGGCAACTCCGGCTACGACAACGTGCGCGACGTCTTCGTCTACGACGGGCAGGGGCGGCCGGTCGAGGACGCGCAGCTCTACGACCAGGTCGGGAACCCGATCCAGCTGGGCAGTCAGTACTGCGACGACCCGGAGAACGGGACCAGTTGGACCAGCTGGCACCGCGGATATCCCCGGTGTCCGGAGTCGAACCCGTTCCGCTCGCCGTCCCCGTCGCCGTCCCCGTCGGACGATTCGGTGGTGCCGTCCGCGCCCCCGTCGCCGTCCGTCCTGCCCTCGCCGCCGGCGTCGGCGCCGACTCCGTCGGCTTCCCCCAGCCGCTGATCGCCGCCGGGTCCGCTGTGGTCCCTCTTCAACCATGCTCGGGTACGGCGTGAGCCGATCGACCAATCGGTGATCTTCTGTTTCACTGTGCCCATGCAGACCGGGCCGCGACTGGCGATCGACTACGGCACCGCGTGCACCCGTGCGGTGCTCGCCTGGCCGGAACGGCACTGGCAGGCCCTCGTCGTCGACGGGACGACCGAGCCGTCCAGCGCCGTGCACGTCGCCAAGGACGGGACGATCACGGCGGGGGCGGCGGCGTGGCGGCTGGCCGAGGACGATCCGGACGGCTTCGTGGTGGCGCCGCTGGCCGAGGGGACCGGGACGGTCCGCGTCCGGGGCCGGGCCGTCGAGGTCGCCGACCTGGTCGTGGCCACGCTGAAGCTGGTCGTCGCGGAGGCGGAACGGATGGCCGGGGTGCTGCCGGCCGACGTCCGGATGAGCGTCCCGGCCGGCTGGGACCCGGCCCGCCGGACCTGGCTGCGCCTGGTCGCGCACCAGGCCGGGCTCGGCCGCCCGCAGCTGGTCGAGGCGCCGGTCGCCGCGCTGCTGTCCACCCAGAACGGCCGGTCGGCGCCCGGCCGGCTCGTGCTCGTGCTGGACATCGGCGCGACCGTCGAGGCCAGCGTGCTGCGTGACGAACCCGGCGGCGCCGAGGTGCTCGCGACGGTCGCCGACCCGGACACCGGTGGCCGGGCCGTCGACGACCGGCTCGCCGCGATGCTGCTGAACACTCAGGACGCCGGGGTCGGTGCGGTTCTTCGAGGGGCCTCAGCGGGCACCGTGGCAGTCCTCCGTACGGGCAAGGAAGCAGTTTCCCAGCAGCCGGCCGTGACCGTCCCGCTGCCCGCACCCGGAGCGGCCGTCGTGCTCAGCACGACCCTGATCGAGCGCGCCGCCGAACCCGTCCTGCGGCGCGTCGCGGAGCTCGCCGCGGACGCGCTCAAGGCGGCCGCGGTGGAGATCGCCGACCTGGCCGAGGTGTACGCGGTCGGCGCGACGGCCGCGATGCCGGCCGTGCCCCGGGCCCTGGAACAGCAGCTCGGCGTGCCGATCCGGGTGGCCACGATGCCCGGCGCCGCGATCGTGCTCGGCGTCGCCGAGGCCGAGGGAGCGGCCGCGCCGGCCGCCGAACCGGCGCCGAAAGTCCCGCAACTGACCGTCCTGCGGGTGCTCGCACTGCTGCTGCCCGGGCTGGCGTCGGTCGGGCTGTTCGGCCACTTCGTCTTCACCGCCCGCGGGGCGACCGCGTCCAGCTGGGGCGAACTGGCCATCGCCGGCGTGCTCGCGCTAGTGCTGTGCCTGGCCGCCGGCCCGTGGATCGGGGTGGCGCTCGCGCGCGACGCCGGGCTGCGCGGCCGGTGGGACGGCGCCGGCCAGATGTCGGCGGGGCTGCTGACCGGCGACGCGTTCGGGGTCACCGTGGCCGCGCTGTACGCGGTCGCCGCCGGCCTCTACCTGGTCGCGCCGTTCGGCGAGCCGCTGCAGTGGGCGCTGCTGCCGGTCCTGCCGGCCGCCCTGCTCGCCGCCGCGGTCGCGGTCCTGATCCGGCGCCTGAGCCCGCCGGTCATCGTGGAGTTCCCGCTGGTGGCGTCGCTGATCCTGAGCGTCGGCAGCGTGCTGTTCACGCTGACCGTCTCGCTCGGCGGCCTCTTCGAGTGGGCCAGCCGGCTCGGCGGGGCGCTGATCGGCGTCGGCATCGCGCTGCTGCTGTTCCGGATCCGGGTGCTGCAGGGCATCTCCGCGGTGGTCCTCGGCGTCTTCGGCTTCTTCATCGCCGACCCGCGCGCGGTCGGCGTGTTCGGCGTCGGGATCGGCCTGGCCGTCGCGGTGTGGTGGGGCCAGCGACTGTTGGCCCTGGTCCGCGTCTGACCGGTAGGGTGCGGCCGGTGACGGCTCGCGCCCTGATATTCCTCGACGTGGACGGCACGGTGATCCCGCTGCGCTCCCGCGTCGTGCCGGGCGTGCCCCGCGAGCCGGCCGGCGGAAACCCCCTGCTGTCCCGGATCGACCCGGCGGACGGCCCGCGCCTGCGCTCCCTCGGCGGCGAGCTGATCTGGGCCACCACCTGGATGGACGAGGCCAACGAGGTGATCAGCCCGCGCCTGGGCCTGCCGCCGTTGCCGGTCGTGGACTGGCCGGACGAGAACCCGCTGCCGAACCTGCACTGGAAGACCGGCTTTCTGGTGGCGTGGGCGGCCGGCCGCCCGTTCGTCTGGCTCGACGACGAGGTGACCGAGGCCGATCAGCGGTGGATCGCCACCCACCATCCGGGCCGCGCCCTGCTCCGCCGCGTCCACCCGTTCACCGGCCTGACCGAAGCCGACTTCGCCGCCGTCCGCTCCTGGCTCCTGATCAACACCTGACCGGGCACCACACCCGGCCCGCCGGACCTGCTCGCGAACGGTCTCGACCCAGCGCAACGCGCTGAGGTGAACCGGTTCCCGGTCAGGGGCGTTCACTCGGGTGAATGCGCCAGCACCGGGGGAGTAGATCACGGGGGTCGGAATGCCGAAGGAGCACGAGGAACTGGGCGTCGAGCTCTACCATTTGTGGCTGGCCGGCGACAAAGACCTTCCCGTGCTGGCGGGGCAGTTCGACCTGGCGCGGAACGACCTGCATCAGTCGGAGCAGCTGGACACCTGCTTCAGGCGGCCGGCCGAGTTCCACAGCGGTGACACCGGTCCGGTCTATCACTCGTTCCGGAATCTGCGCGAAACACTCGCGGAGCTGCTCCGCGACGGCGGCGCGAACCTTCGCGCCGCCGGAGATGCCCTGAAACTGGCCTCTCAGGTATACGGGGAGGCCGACGAGCGCGCTGCGGAAGAGTTGAGAGCCATCCGGCGGGATCCGGGGCGAGGTGAATTCTGACCATGGGCGCGCCTCAATGGATGTGGACCTATGAGACCCTGCCGCTCGGTGTGGCCGAATTGCGGGAGCTTGCGATCGAGACCGCCTGCATGCAGGCGGCGATCCCGCCCGACGAGACGAGTCATTCCGCTCAACAGCGGGCCGACAAAGTCACGATCGAGGCGATGTTCGCGGGCGTGCACAATATGTTCTGGCCGTTCATGTCGTCCATGCCGGCACCTGATGATTTCGATCTGTTGCTCGACTGGCTGCGACAAGCGGCCAGGGGCTTGACCTCGACCCAGAGCACGGCTGATCCCCAGATCGGGCTGAAGCCGGCGGACCTGGACTTCTCTCGAGCGACCACGGTCAGCTCCCACCTCGGGAGTTGGAGTGGCGCGGCGGCTCGTGAGTTCAAGCGGAACTACCTGGATCCGATGCCGACACAGCTCGCGAGCACGTACAACGCGATCGTCTTCGCGATCAAGTTGATCGAACTCGAACAGGGCATCTGGCGTGGAGCCCGCACCGACATCACTCGCATTCTGAACGACGCGATCGACACGTTACGGAACATGCCGGGCTGGTGCGGGAAGGACAGCCTGACCACGGTCCTGACAACCGTCGCGGCTTTCGCGACGATCGCCGCCGTTCCGCTGTCGCCGCTGGGCACCAGTCTCGCGGTCGGACTGGCGGTGACCGACGGCGCCGCCTCCGTCGGCGCGACACTGCTGCCCGAGGATCCGGAGCGGTATGTGGCGTTTCCGGCACCGACTGCCTACGGGGTGATCACTGCGGTGGAACAGGCGATCGCCGAGCTCTACACCCGGATCAACGAACAGGAACACAAGATCGCCCGGGTCCTCGACTCGGCGGTCGCGGTCGTGACCGATCAGCGGAGCTCCTATGTGCCACCGTCGCCGCTGCTCGCGAACGCGAACCGGTGGAACATCACCGATCAGGACTATCTGGGTTTCGCGAGCTGAGGAGGTGGGTCGTGGGCGAGTTGTCCGCTCGGCTGGATCGTGTGCTGGTCCATGCCTCCGCGCCGGGTGGTGGTGTGCACGGTGAGATTCGTGGACGTGGTGACGTCGACATCCACTTCTCCTCCGGCTTCTACGGATCGGTCGCCGATTCCGAGCTCGAACGTCGTCTCGGACAGATCGCCCAACTTCTCTGGGTGGAATATCTCCGCGAGCAGCGCGCCATTCGCAGCGAATTGGGCATCTTCGAGTTTGTGGACGACCCGGTTCGGGACACCCGCTTCACGTGCGAACGTGACCGGATCACCGCGACCGGGCAGTCCGATGACGGGCGGATCTCCGTGTCGACGGAGGGGATGCGCCGGTGGCGCGTCTCGGTGGCCGACGGTACGGTCCGCCTCCTGAGCGAACATGACTTCCGAGCGGGACTGCGCACGGCGGTCGTGTGTCTCATCGCCGATCAGTCGCGGCAGATCATCGAGTTGAAAGGGCGCGTGTACGGGTGAAACGTTGGATTCCCGCGGTCATCATCGCCGTGGCGCTGGTCGTGGTCGGCGGCTGGGTGATGCTTCGTGGCCGGGAGGACGAGCCGGCGGCCACCGCGTCCTGCCCGTTTCCCGCGCCACCAACGCCGGGACAGGTGCCGATCGGTATCGCGGGCACCGGTGGCCAGACAATTACGGCGCCACCCGGCGGCAGCGGGACGCTGAAGGTGATCGACGCCGGTTTCACGATGTTCGACGGCGCGAGCAAGGTGACGATCGGGGCGGTCGTGGAGAATGCGACGACGCAGGTCGCCTACCAGACCCAGGTGATCTTCCGCGCGACCGCTGCCGACGGCAGCGCCGGCATCGGCCAGGCGGAGACCTACCGGCACATGTTCGAGATCCCGATCCTCCGGCCGGGACAACGGGCCGTGATCGGCGATTTCGCCAACGTCCGGTCGCGGGTCACGAAGGCCGGTCTCGAGCTGATCCGGACCCAGTGGATCCCGGCCGGGGACACCGCGTCCTACCCGGCGATCAACGCCACTGCGGCCGGCTCCGCGGAAACGGGCGGCATCCCGGTCACGACTACCTCAGACGCGTGCCATGACCTGGTCGATCGCGGCGTGAGCCTGGTGTTCCGCAATGCCGCGGGAAAGATTGTCGGGGGCACGTTCGACCTGTACAGCAAGGCGGGACTGTGCCGGACGCCGACGAGCCACCGCGAGATCTTGTCGTTCCCGTCCGTTCCGGCGGGGGCTGACCTCGGGCGGACCCAGGCGACCGTGTTCTGCGACGTGACCGGGCCGGCCTCCGCCGACCCGGGGCCGGATCAGGCGGTGAACTGAGTGGGTCAGTAGCGGAAGTGGCTGACCAGGGTCTGCAGGTTGTTGGCCATCGTGCTCAGTTCGGTCACCGCCTGCTGGGACTGGGCGATCCCCTCCGTGCTCACCTGGGTCGCCGTGGCCAGGCCGGTGATGTTGGCGGCGATGTCGCCGGCGCCGGCGGCGGCCAGGGCCACGTTGCGGCTCATCTGCTCGGTGGTCGAGGTCTGTTCGGCGACCGCGGTCGCGATTGTCGCCTGGAACTCGTTGATGCTGGCGATGACCGAGGTGATCTCGCCGATCGCGCTGACCGCGCCGGCCGTGTCGGCCTGGATGGCCTGGACGCGGCGGGAGATGTCGTCGGTGGCGCGGGCCGTCTCCTGGGCGAGTTCCTTGACCTCGCCGGCGACGACCGCGAAGCCCTTGCCGAGTTCGCCGGCGCGGGCCGCCTCGATGGTGGCGTTCAGGGCGAGCAGGTTGGTCTGCTCGGCGATGCTGGTGATCACCTTGATCACCGTGGCGATCTCGGCCGAGGACTCGCCGAGCTTGCCGACCTGGGCGGTGGTGGCGTCGGCGACCGCGACGGCCTGGGCGGCGACGCGGGCGGCCTCGGTGGCGTTGTGGGCGATGTCGCGGATCGAGACGCCCATCTGGTCGGTGCCCTGGGCGACGTTCGAGACGTTGTCGTTGACGCTGCTGGCGGCGGCCGACGCGGTCTGCGCCTGGGCGGAGGCCTGCTCGGCGGAGAGCGACATGGTGCTGGCGGTGGCGGTGAGCTGCTCGGCGGCGGCCGCGACGGCCTGCGCGGAGCCGGCCACCGAGGAGACCACCCGGCGGGTGTTGGCCTGCGCCTCGTCGAGCGCGCGGGCCATCTGGCCGACCTCGTCCTGGCCGCGGACGTCGGCGGCGACGGTCAGGTCGCCGCCGGCCATCGCCTGCAGCGCGGTCCGGACCCGCTGCAGCGGCCGGGTGATCGACCGGACGATCAGGTTGGCCAGCACGATGACGGCGATCGTGGCGACCGCGACGGCCAGCCAGAGGATGTGCTCGGCGGCGGCCCGGCGATCGCCGGCGTTCTTGTTGGCCCGGGCGACGGTGTCCAGGAACAGCGCCCGCTCGTTCGCCAGCACCGCGCTCATCAGGTAGTTGTCGACGCCGACCTGCTCCCAGGCGAGCCGGGCGCCGGCCTGGTCGACGGCGGCCGAGGCGACGAACCGGGTCAGCGTCGCGGTGTAGTCGGCGGTCACGTCCTTGATCCGGCCGACCGCCGCGTCGAGTCCGCTGGGCAGGGCGATCCCGGCCAGCTTGGCCAGCAGCGCGTCGGCCGAGGCGACCCGCTCCTTGAGCAGTTCGGCCTGCTTGGCCGGGTCGCTGCGGACGATCGACTGGATGCCGTTGGCGCGCATCTCGCTGGCCTCGCGGTCCAGCTGCAGGACCAGGGCGCTGGCGGTGTTCAGGTTCTCCAGGTCGCGGGCGGTGTTGTCGGCGGTGTTGCTGTTGACCACGGTCACGCCGAGACAGATGGCCAGCGCCGCGAGGCTGGCGGCGACCAGGACGGTCAGCTTGGTGCGGACCGAGAGGTCGAGGAAGCGCTGGATCATCGGTTCATCCCGCCAGCTGGTCGGCGGTGTAGTAGCCGCCGTCGATCAGCACCCGTTTGTAGTTGGTGCGGTCCACGTTCACCGGCTGGAGCAGGAACGTCGGGACCACTTTGACGCCGTTGTCGTACTGCTTCTCGTCGTTGACCTCGGGCACCCCGCCGAGCAGCAGGGAGTTCGTCATCTGCACGGCCACCTTGGCGAGCTCGCGGGTGTCCTTGTAGACGGTCTCGGTCTGGGTGCCCGCGGCGATCAGTTTCACCGAGTCCAGCTCGGCGTCCTGGCCGGTGATCACGGGCATCTTCTTGTAACCGGCTTCCTGGATCGCTTCGAGGATGCCGCGGCTCAATCCGTCGTACGGTGACAGCACCGCATTCAGTGTTTTTCCGCGAAGCGGCCCGGCGAGCAGGCGCTGCATGCGTTTCTTGGCGACCGCGCCGTCCCAGCGCAGCGTCGCCACTGTCTTGAAAGCGGTCTCGCCGGAGGCAATTTTGATTCGACCCGATTTGAGGTACGGGGTGAGCACGCTCATCGCCCCGTTGAAGAAGAACGTCGCGTTGTTGTCGTCGGCCGAGCCGGCGAACAGTTCGACGTTGTCGCTGCCCCCGGTGCTGTTCAATTTGAGCGCCTTGACGATCGAGGTCGCCTGGAGCACGCCGACCTTGAAGTTGTCGAAGGTGGCGTAGTAGGTGATGTTCGGGGTGTCCCGGATCAGCCGGTCGTAGGAGATCACCGGAACCTTGGCGGTGGCGGCGCTGGCCAGCACGTCCTTGAGCGCGGTCCCGTCGATCGCGCCGACCACCAGGGCCTTCTCGCCGCCGCTGAGCATGGCTTTGATCTGGCTGATCTGCTTGTCGACGTCGTCCTCGGCGTACTGCAGGTCGGTCTTGTAGCCGAGCAGCTGGAACTGCTGCTCGATACTCTTGCCGTCGCCGACCCAGCGGGCCGACTTGGTGGTCGGCATGGCGATGCCGATGGTGCCCCGATCCGGCTGCACGACGGCCGTCTCGTCGGCACTGCTGCTGCAGCCGGCGGCCGTGACCAGCACCATCGACGCGGCGACGATCCAGCGCATGGCGCACCCCCTCGCTCCCCATGATCGGCCTTCGGGGGTGGGTGATGAGGGCTATTCCGGACCTTCGGCCACAACCTTCTTGGGAAGGGTGGCCTTCCGGTCCCGGGTGCCCGCGCTCGGCACGGCGATCGCGCTCAGCGAGCCGTCCGGGTGACGGACGTACCAGGCGGAGGTGAAGGCGGCGATGTCCAGGTCAGCGATGTCCACGACAGCACGGTCGGCAGGGGGACCGGGCCATTGAGTCACCGATCCGGTGCGAATCCGTCTCAAGATCGGGGTGTGGGTCCCGATACTGCGGATATGCGACGGTCGGCGGCGTGGTGGATCCTGGGCGGGCTGCTGCTTGTCCAGGCGGTCATCGTCACGCTCAACGACACCGGGGCGGTCGCGCTCGCTGACGGGGTGCTGGCCGGCGTGGTCGCGAACCTGGCCTATCCGCTGCCCGGGGTGCTGGTCGCGGTCCGGGTCGCCCGCACGCCCGGCCCGGACCGGATGGCCTGGGGTTTCCTTGCCGCGGGGATGCTGTCCTACGCCGCCGGCAACCTCTACTGGTACTTCCGGATCCGTCAGCTCGACCCGGAACCGCTGGTCACCGCGGCCGACGCGCTGTGGCTGATGTTCTACCCGTGCTTCGCGACCGCGCTCGTGCTGCTGCTGCGCCGGCGGCTGACCCGGCTCGGCGTGGCGGCCTGGCTGGACGGGGTGATCGCGGCCGGTGCGGTGTCGGCGCTGGTCTCGATCCCGATCCTGGCCACCGTCGAGCCGTCGCCGCAGGCCACCCTGACCGGCGTGGTGGTCAACGCGGCGTATCCGGTCTCCGACATCGTGGTGGCCGGCTGCCTGCTCGGCGCGTGGGCGCTGTGCGGGTGGCGCGCCGACCGGACGCTGGTGCTGCTGATCGCCGGGATGGGGCTGTTCGCGACCGGGGACGCGTTCAGCATGGTGCTGATCTGGCAGGGCACCGACCCGTGGCCGGCCATGCTCGAACTGACCTGGACCATCGGGCTGGCCCTGCTCGCGCTCGCCGCTGGGCTGCCGGCCCGGGAACGCCCGGTCGCCGGCGACGTCCCCAGCGTGTGGGTGAGCACCGCGGTGCCGTCCGGGCTGGCCCTGCTCTGCCTGGCGCTGCTCGTCTACGAGTCGATCAGCGACCACACCGTCCCCGACGTCAGCAGCTTCCTCGCCGGGATCGCGGTCGCCGCCGCCCTGCTGCGCATGATCCTCAGCGTGCGCAGCGCGGAGGCGCTCGGCACGGCCCGCCGCCAGGCCCGCACCGACGACCTGACCGGGCTGGCCAACCGGCGCCGGTTCGTCGAGGTGCTGGACCGGTCGCTGCCGGCCGTCTGCCCGCTCGCCGTCGCGTTCGTCGACCTGGACCGGTTCAAGGAGGTCAACGACAGCTTCGGGCACGACGTCGGGGACAGCCTGCTGCGGATGGTCGGCGAGCGGCTGCGCGCGGCGCTGCCCGACGACGTGCTGCTGGCCCGGCTCGGCGGCGACGAATTCGGGATGATCATGCCGGGGCGGGATGCGGGCGGGGCGGGTGCGGTTGTCGAGGGGATCCTCCGTACGCTCAGGGAGCCTTTTGCCTTGCCCGAAGTTGATCTGCATGTCGACGCGAGCGTCGGCGTCGCGGTCTGCCCCGACGACGGCGCCGACCGGCCCACCCTGCTGCGCCGGGCGGACGTCGCGATGTACGCGGCCAAGAACGGTCACGAGGGCCTGACGTTCGCGACCGGCCTGGACGACCAGGCGCGGGCCCGGCTGACCATGCTCGAGGAGTTGCGCACCGGTCTCGGGCGCGGCGAGCTGGTGCTGCACTACCAGCCGAAGGTCGCGGTGGCGCCGGGGCACCAGGTCGCCGGGGTGGAAGCCCTGGTCCGGTGGCAGCACCCGGAGCGCGGGCTGATCTATCCGGACATGTTCCTGTACACGGCGGAGAGCGCGGACCTGATGCGGCACATCACCGCCGCGGTGCTGGACCTGGCCTGCCGGCAGAGCCGGGCCTGGCGCGACGAGGGCCTGGCGGTGTCGATAGCGGTCAACCTCTCGGTGTCGGACCTGCGGGATCCGACCTTCCCAGCGCAGGTCGAGGAGCTCCTGGCGAGGTACGGGCTGCCGCCGCACGCGCTCGAGCTGGAGGTCACCGAGAGCGTCCTGATGACCGATGCTGATCACGCGCTGGCGCAGCTCGGCCGGCTCCGCGCGATGGGCCACAAACTCGCCGTCGACGACTACGGCACCGGCTACTCGAGCCTCAGCTACCTGCAGCTGCTCCCGGTCGACGACCTGAAACTCGACCGCGCGTTCGTGTCCCGCTGCACCACCGACCCGCGCAGCGCCGCGATCGTGCACAGCACCGTCCAACTCGCGCACAGCCTCGGCATGCGGATCATCGCGGAGGGTGTCGAGGACGCGGCCACCCTGGCCAAACTGCACGAGTACGGCTGCGACCTGGCCCAGGGCTACGGCATCGCCCGCCCGCACGACGCCACGATCACCACGGCGTGGCTGCGCTCCCAGCAGATCGCCGCCGTCGCCGCCTGACGGTTCGCCATTTTCACCCGTCGATATGGTCATGGGCGGGAGGTGCGCGATGGTTCTGTTCGATCATGCGGCGCTCGGGCGCTTGCGGCAGGCCGGTCCGGTGCATCGGGTGGAGTCCGAGGCCGGGATTCCGTTCTGGATGGTGACCCGGTGGGACGAGGCTCGGCAGGTGCTCACCGAGCCG